>NZ_JALU01000019.1 GCF_000525775.1 Mogibacterium timidum ATCC 33093
AAAACGTTGAACTTCTTGATAAGAAATTGGATGCTGTACTAGCGGAAATTACAAACTTTTCAGATGTTAAAAAACAGTTGGTTCAAGATAAGCGTGATACTGCTTCGGAACTTAGGATTGCAAAGAACCAAATAGATGATGCCGATAAAAAGATTGTGGCATTAAAGGATAAAAATACAGACCTAAAAAACGAATTAAGCGATTGCAAGTATTACGCTTGTAAACTTGCTGACCAGCTAGTGCGATATGAAGAGTCGCCGCTTAACTGGTTCATCATCAAATACGAAGAGCATAAGCATGGTCGTGATGGCTATTTGAGTCGTGCCGTTAATGAATTTGCTCGTAAGGAGTAACTAGTCCCTATGGCTGACGCGGAATGACGACAAGCGGAACGTTTAGTGTAGCGCGAAGGAATGAAGTGTCAGCCTAAGAGGGTTATAGGGACGAAGTCCCTATCCTTGCCAATCTAAATTGGTTGAATGCGTACGGAATCAAAATATGGATTTAACGAATCGGATCCATAGAGGATATCCGCTCGCTCTCAGTGAGTATTTAAAAAGAATGCCCACCACACAAAGTAGTGGGCGGGCTAGTGTAAAATAATGGCAGTGGCTATTCGAATTGCCGTTCGAATAGCGACGAAAACCGAGGTGGTGAAGTCGATTAACGTCCCATAGATATAAGTATAGCGTCTTTCTGTGGAACTTCAAAGACATTACACACCTCCTGAACAGGAGGTTTTATTTTGGCGGACAAGAGAAAACGTAACTGGGTTTTTGTTCTGTATCCAGAAAGTGCTCCAGAAAATTGGAGACAGATTTTAAGAGATATGCTTGTCCCTGGATATGTTTCTCCACTTCACTGTGATGATGTAAACGCAGATGGAGAACATAAAAAAGAGCATTACCACGTAATCCTTACCTTTAAAGGTGTTAAGACTTTTGAGCAAGTTAAAGAGATTACAGATAAACTGAATGCCACTCGTCCAGAAGAATGTAAAGATATCCGTGCTTATGCAAGATATTTGTGCCACTTAGATAACCCAGAGAAGGCACAATATAACGTTTCTGATGTTGAGTGCCTTGGAGGTACTGATTACCTAGAAACAACAAAATCAGCAGCTGATACAGATACAGCTATTGGCGAGATGATGGATTGGTGTCTTGAACAGGGATGTTATTCATTCTTTAGATTAGCTTTATATGCTCGGCAATATCGAACTGATTGGTTTAGAGTTCTCACCAGTAGCAGAACTGTGTTTTTAGTGGCTTGGCTTAAGTCTATGCAATGGGAAATGAATCAAGGTACTTTTGACGGTTACGTTGAGGACGAGAATATTCCAAATTCGGATATTCCAGATTCGGATATCTAGGGATACGTACATGGGGGAGGTACTACGACCCTCCCCCATGTGTCCATTGTTCATTGTTCATGCAGGTTATGGACTAGTAACAATCTGTTACTAGTGAGATTTTGGTGTGTCTTAAAGATTGCTATGTTGCGTATAGTTACAAATGAGTAAAATTTGCTTTAATGTAACGTTTGCTCTATAATTACACAAGTAACCGTTTATGTGATTGGAGGTGTTAAATATGGATACTACTGATGTCGATAGAGTTCGTGGGAGAGTGGTTTTGAGGAAAGGTGATTTTGAGCGAGTTGATACTGATAGGGTTAGTTTTACGATGTCCTGTTCGGATATTGAAGAAGTTAGAGATATTTCTGAGAAACTTCATGTGCCGATGACTCACGTTTTTAGAGCTTTGGTTAAGTGCGGAATTATTTACTACAACGATAACGTGGGAAAGCAGTGGATAGGCTGGGACGAGGAAATTCAAGAACCAATCGAACGTGAAGGTTGGCGAGAAGACGCTAGAAAATTCAAAAAGTACGGATTTATTCGTTAAGAAAAAAGTCGTCACTTGCGTAACGACTATCGGCAAAATAATCATAACGCAAGTTGGCGGCTTGGACATATATCAAACACAAATAGAAAGGATTAATTATGTCCAAGTTTAAGTTGTTAAATAATGACTTCATTGCTCTAGGGGTCAGCCAGAAATTTAAGTATGGTACAGATAATGAGCAGGACGTTTCAGCAAGCGGAACGCCTAAATGGCGAGTACAAGCAATTCCTTGTGACTCTGGTGACCAAAAGCCCGATATCATTAACGTGACTATTGAATCATTTGATGACCTTGAAAGCACAATTACGCCAGGTATGGTTACTTTCACGGACCTCTTTATTCACACGAGCTATAACCGAGATAAAGGCGGCAACATTATCTGGTTTACAGCTTCCGATGTTAAGAAGGTGAAGTAACTATGGTAGATGAGTCTAGAAAGTTTCCAGCTAAAGGCGACCAGTTGCTTGGTGCTGTGTATCGTGACTTTTTAAGTCGTAATCGTCTTCTTGAATATATTGAAGCTTGTGATGAGATGGATTATCAGAATTCTTTATCTAGTTGGCTTCAATTTGCTCTAAAGGTTGTTGAGTTATTCAGTGAGAGTAAAGCGCTGGATATTGGACGTCTTAAAAACGTTGAACTTCTTGATAAGAAATTGGATGCTGTACTAGCGGAAATTACAAACTTTTCAGATGTTAAAAAACAGTTGGTTCAAGATAAGCGTG
>NZ_JALU01000020.1 GCF_000525775.1 Mogibacterium timidum ATCC 33093
TTACACACAGCTCCTAACGTAAACCACACTCTAATATATTTACGTTGGTACTTATAGCACTAAATTGATCAATATTCAATATATTATCCGCATTATTTAAGGGCGGCACACGGATATGCTCCCTTTATGAGAGACAGTGAAACAAAAAACACTGTTGAGCATGAAAAGAGCATAGCACACTTTTTTAGTGTGATATGCTCTTTCTTGTATAAGTAAAACCACGCGTTGGACGCGTGGTTCAGTAAAGGCTTTGCCGATGAGCAGGAATTGAAAATGAAAAACCCTTCTGTTACACTTTGAATGCGGTCTGTCAGCTGCAAACAAAGGAACAGAAGGAGGTGCATTCACATGGGAGTGAATGACATAAATAGTTTAGCGCATTCAAAGTGGAACTGCAAATATCACATAGTTTTCGCACCAAAATATCGAAGAATGGTGTTCTATGGACAAAAGAAAAATGAGATTGGAAAAATATTAAGAAAACTATGTGAGTGGAAAGGCGTAGAGGTTCTGAATGCTGAGGCATGCCCGGATCATATTCACATGCTATTATCTATACCACCCAAATATTCGGTATCCAAATTCATGGGATATCTAAAAGGTAAGAGCAGTACAATGTTGTATGAACAGTTTGTGGAATTAAAGTATAAATACAGAAACCGAGAATTTTGGTGCAAAGGATATTATGTAGATACAGTAGGTAAAAACGAAGCAAGAATATCCGAGTATATATCAAAACAACTGGAAGAAGACAAAATGGGAGACCGGCTAACCATGAGCGAAGCTGGAGCATTCAGGAAAAAGAAAAAGTAGGTTAAGGCAAAACGCAACTGACAGACCGCGTTTACGCGTTTGACGCGTCCGCGAGGAGCAGAGGGCTTTGCCCGCCTACTTAACAACCACGCGTTCGACGCGTGGATGGTTTTTGCCTAAAAGTGGAAAGGAGAACACATGGTATAGGGAAAAAAGAGAACCAGTATTAGGGTATAGGTTAATACAGGAAATTAATTACATACCCTTTTAAGAGTTGAAATGGTGTAATGATATTTATTCAAGAGGTTCTTTGAAGAGATAGTTATACAACATTTCCGCAAATTCATTAATTACTTTTTCTTTGTTTTGTGTTTCATCAGGATAAAAAGCTAGTTCATGAACTATACTTTCCACAGTTGTATGAATTATAAATGACGCTGTGGAAAGGTCTTTTATCTTGAGATTTGGGCGATAAAATTCAAGCAATGAGAGAATTTTATTTGTAGCAAATATACGATATGGCTTTTCAAGTTCACGAAAATCATTATTTTGATAGGAAAGAGCCGTAATTTTCTTTTGAAACGATGTTAGATAACTGTGACTATCTAAGACAAATTTAATATATTTTTTAATTATTTCAAAGAATGAAAATTGCGATAAATCTTCCGGAATAATTTTTTCTAAAATATTTGAATAAAGATCTTTTACAAGCTCATCATAAATTGCTTTTTTATTTGGATAGTAGCTATAAAGCGAACCAATGGATACGCCTGCAGTCTTTGCAATTTCATTTGTACTTACATTTGCATAATCTTTCTCTGAAAAAAGGAGAAGAGCAGTATTTTTTATGAGATTTTTTCTTTCGATGCTTCTTTTTTGTTTCGGTATTCTAATATTTTTATGTTTTGATTCTTTACTTTTCATAACATCTCCAATATACAACGGTGGGTATTGAATTTTTTGTAATAACGATGAGTCTTTCAATTAAAATCTTGTAGAAATCTAGATTTTTTAGACTAAATAAAAAACTCCAACATAAGTATAACATATGGACAAAAAAATTAAAGGTAAAATGCGAGTACTTGCTCATAATGTATTGACAAGGCAATAAAAAAGTATATTATTAATGTGAGCTATAACTCATATTAATAATACACTTTTTTTTAGCATGTATACTTTTCACAACAGACACCTGATGTGATTAAGATTAATGGGAAAACTCAATATATAACATAAAAATTTATGTGGAAAGGAGAAAAAAATGTGTTTTATTCGTTTTCAAAATGTAACGAGAGAATATAAGGTTGGGAACAATGTAATAAAGGCTTTGAATGATGTGAATTTGGAAATTAAACAAGGTGATTTTACAGTAATTTTAGGTCCTTCCGGCTCAGGAAAATCTACTTTTTTAAATCTTCTTGGAGGTATGGATTATGTTACGAGAGGAGAGATTTATGTAGGAGAGAACAATATATCAAAATTTACCGATAAAGAACGTACTCTTTATCGTCGTAAAGATATTGGTTTTGTTTTTCAGTTTTATAATCTTATACCGACTCTTACAGCTTATGAAAATGTAGATATGGTATCCAAATTATCTGATGTTGCCATTTCGGCTGAAGAAGCATTAGAAGCGGTAGGATTGAAAGACAGAGCGGAAAACTTGCCATCTCGGTTATCGGGAGGAGAGCTTCAGAGAGTATCCATAGCAAGAGCTCTTTGCAAAAATCCTAAGCTGCTTCTTTGTGATGAACCTACGGCGGCTCTTGACAGTGAAACCGGGAAAAAAGTTTTAATTACGCTTTGTTCCATGGCAAAAGATTATGGTCATACAGTAGTTTTGGTAACTCACAATGCTGCAGTGGCCCCTGCGGCAGACAGACTTATCAGACTTAGAGATGGTGAAGTCAGTGAAGTTATGGATCAGGAAAATCCTATTTCTATGGAGGAGGTTTTCTGGTAATGAAATATTTAAATAAGAAATTTGACAGAGATATATTGCAACAATGGAAGCAGTTTGTGTCGGTACTTGTTATGGCTCTCATCTCGGTTTCAATTTACTGCGGAATGAGTTCAGTATGGACGGGGATGGAAGAATCATATACTGATTACAAAGAAAAAACTAACTTGGCAGATGCTTATATCAATGGCATAAATATAAGCGGGGAAAACATCTCAAATATAAAAAAATTGTCTTATGTAAATCAGGCTGAAGGATCAATATTCGTTAAGTTTAATACGAGAATTGACAATGAAGATTCAGAGCTTTATATCAATTCATTTACAAATAGCACTAAAAAACTCATGAATCCGCTCCTTAGAAGCGGGCACCCCCTAAAGGATGATGAAGAAGGTATATGGATTGACGAAGATTACGCTAAGATACACAATCTGAAAGAGGGGGATAAGATTGTACTCGAGCTTAAGGGGATTAAGAAGAAAGTAAAGATTTTGGGGACTGTTCTCGATGCAGAAAATATATATTTTGTCACTTCTTATGCAGAAACAGTTCCAGATCATAAAAGACACGGATATGCTTATATAAGTGAAAAATATATAAATAAAATTTTGGGAACAGTATCTTATAATCAGGTGAGACTTGATTTACCAGAAAAGTCTGTTTCCAAGTCAAAGCTGGAAACAGATATTAAACGTATAATGGGAGATTCTTTTTCATCAGTAGTCATGAAAGAAGATAAAATCTCTATCACTCAGGTTGATGAGGAAATAAATCAAATTCACAAAATGGCAATGCTGTTTTCAATTGTATTTATCTTGTTATCAATTTTATCAATTTATACTACGATGAGCCGTCTTATAAGCAATCAGATGGTTCAGATTGGTACACTTAAATCTTTAGGATTCTATGATAGACAAATTTATATTCACTATGGGGAATATGGATTTTTGGTAGCTACCATAGGAAGTCTTGTTGGGCTGATTTTTGGATATACGGTGGTGGCAAATCTTGTTATGAATATAAAAAAGGCGACACTGACACTTCCTATATGGAAAAAATCCTTTGGAATAGATAGTATGATCTTGATTGTGCTGATTATTACGGTTTGTACCTTGGCTGCAATCATTACTACAAGAAAGGTGATTAAAAACAATCCTTCTTTTACAATCAAAGGGATGCTTGATAAAAAGTCAAGTGGTCCTGGAATATACAAAAAATCAAGATTGTCATATGATTGGCTTTGGACGATCAGGAGCATTCGAATTCATCCAATCAGAACATTTGTGAGCATAACGGCAATTGTGGGAAGTATTGTATTGATGGTTGCCGGTATTGGTGTGTGTGATTCTCTTTACAGTTCCTATCAAGATGTTTATAATAATGAATTTTGTTATAAGTATATTGGGCAGGTATACGGAGAATCTTATAATGATTTAAGTCGCAAATTGAATTCTTTTGATATGCAGTTTGCACAGACTGAAACTGCTGACTTTTCTTTTCAAGAAGCTGAAAAATCAGGTTCTCTTTTAGTGCTTGATTCAGGTGACAAAATCAGAATTTTTGATGCAAAATCAAAAAAGAAAATCAAGATAGAAAAAGATGAAGTGGCAATTGCTTCTCAGCTGGCAGAACAACTTGATGTTAAAGTTGGAGATAAGATTGCATATAAGACGAAAAGTTCGTTAAAACAACATAAGGTTACCGTCACGGCAATCGTGGATGCAAAGATGCCTCAAGGTATTTTTATACACAAAGATAAGGTGAAAAACTTTGAACCAAACACAATTTATATAGGAAACAACGAAGCTTATGAACAAGCAAAAAAAGAAGAATCAATAAGCAATATAATATCTATAAAAAAGCAACAAGGCAATATGAAAGAAATGATGGATAGTGTTCATTCAATCATGTATATACTAATTTTGGCAGCATTTTTATTAAGTGTCGTTATTCTATATAATCTTGGTATCTTGTCATACCTTGAACGTTATCGTGAATATGCAACAATGAAGGTTATAGGGTTTAAACGTAGTGAAATTATGGCAATGGTACTTAAGGAGAGTTTTCTAAATCTTTTGATTGGATTTGTTATCGGAATTCCTTTGAGCAAGCAGTTCTTGAAATTATATATAAGAGTTGTTTCCATGGATAGCATGGAATGGGTGCCTATTATTACTAAAGATCATTTTTTGATAGTTATATTCAGCGTTATAGGATTTTCTGTTTTAGTCAATTTGATTGTATCCATGAGAATAAGAAAGATTGACATGGTTGAAGCGTTAAAATCCATTGAATAATGGAGAAGTTTAATATAGGTGTATTGTTTAGGAAACCTTCTATAATTTTGTTGAGAGTCTTTTGCACAAATACTGAAATAGGGTATATAAATAATAATTATGAGAGAGGAAGATGTCTCCTCAGATAATTCAAGCAATTCCGTTGGAAGGATGTTAAATAGATATATTTTTTGAAGTCAAAAAGAATGTTTGTTTTGATGTGAAGCTTTGACTGGGCAAGAAAGTTTTTGAGTCATTAAACGAGTTGTAGGTGTTTATACTGTTGTATGGTATTGAATGATACTATCTAAACAGTCACATAAAGTGCTGTAAGGAGGATATAGACGTACCATTTGTAAGATGTCTGCTAAAGATATTTTACCATCAGGCTATCCAAAGTTGAACAAGTTATTGTATGACACTTTTTCATAAGAAAATGTGTCGGTAAAACATATTATACGACTAATCATCACAGCAGTACTTTGTATCGAGCTTATCAACATGGTAATGCAAAAGAACAATATGCACGATACAGATACCTTTGAATTTTTCAAGTATATCATCAAGATGTGGATTGCTGTATGGTTAGTATCTCATGCCTTTGAGTTTTCAATGGCGATCTTTGATGTGGCACAGCATATTAAAAGATGGTACACTGTTAACGGGTATTTATAAATGATCATTAAAGCTATATAGAGATAGAAAGGGAAATGATGCCAGATTCAACCAGTAAAATGATACAGGACATTGAAACCGAAAGAGAGCGTAGTAGTAACCTTACGAGAAAAGATTTAGAAAAAGCATATATTGATTTGAAAAAAGACAAATTTACTTCTGATAAAAGAATTAGATTTACAGCTGTTTTAGCCGAATGTACAAAACTATATCAATGAGACAAAGCCGGATGGGAAGGCGGTTAAGGTTCAAGCGTTCGGAGCTTGATGAATGGGCGTGCAGCGGCAAGAGTACATTTTATAAGGAGTGAATGAAATGAAAAAGGAAAGACTAATCGCATTCACGGATGCGGTGCTTGCAATCATTATGACCATACTTGTGCTGGAATTGGAAAAGCCGGACGCACCTACGCTTGAGGCGTTTTGGGAACTTCGACAGAACTTCTTTGCATATTTCCTATCTTTCTTCTGGCTGGGGTCTCTTTGGATTGCACTGAACAACCTGTGGGAGAAGGTTGAAAACATATCCGCATCGGTGATCTGATGGAACCTTGGATTGCTTTTCTGCTCATCCTTTATGCCCTACGCCACGGGACTCACTAGCGCTTATTTTTTCAACAGAACAATGCAGGCGTTCTATGGAATAATCGTAATCGTAACGACTGTTTGCAACTGGTTTCTGCGCCAGGAACTGGATAAGCCGAATAAGGATAACAGGGAACTGCCCGAAGCTACGGCAGGATACCGGAAACTGCTCATACCCGATATAGCCATCAAGGTGTTAGGGCTTATCCTTGCCGTTACGGTATATCCTCCGATCATGATGTACATTGTGCTGATTGCGGCGGCATACATTCTGACTTTGAAGGCTGTTTTAGACCGAAAGAAAAAGATATAGGTTAGGTGTCACAGTTCCACATCCACTTGGATATTGCGATGAAAGAACGGGAGGTATATGAGAATGGGTGAAAAAAATATATTTGATGGAGTGGAAGACACTCTGTATATTCCGTTGTCAGCGAGAATATATGCATCTGAAAAGTTTCCGAAATTTTTTTATGATGACAAAGCTTTGTCGTTGAATGCACACATGCCGGCAGGCAGTATAGACAAGAATAGTAGCGAATATTTTTATATGGCGAGTGTTTGCAGACAAAAAACAATAGATGAAAAGATTAGAAAATTCCTTAGCGTAAATAGTAAGAGTAATGTTGTGTTTTTAGGTGCGGGATTAGAAACAGCTTACCATCGTATTCATGACTATCATGCTAATTTCTATCAGGTGGATTTGCCGGAGGTGATGGAAATTAGGAAAAGACTGCTTGGAAACGGGGAGAATGAAAAGCTAATATCAGGAGATATGTTTTCACTTGATTGGGTTAAGGAAATCGATACTACCTTACCAACACTTGTTTCTGTTGCAGGCGTGTATCAGTATTTCGATGAAACTAAAATCGTAGACATGATTAAGAAAATGAAGGTGTTATTTCCGAAAGGTGAATTAGTCTTTGATGCTACAAATTCAAAAGGATTAAAACTCGCCAATAAATATGTAAAGAAAACGGGAAATGCCAATGCGCAAATGTATTTTAGTGTAGATAATCCACAGTCGTTTGTAAAGATTACGGGGACGAAGCTTTTAGAAGTTGACGGATTTTTTCAAGGAGCATTGAAGGATTGCGATGGATTAAAGCTGATTACAAAAGTCTATATGTACTTTGCGGATAGATGGAAGAGGACATTGATTCTGCATTTAAAATTCAATTGAAATTTCCGGCTAGCGTACAGTGTCTATTCTTTAACTACCGATCAAGTAGCTTTCAATTCACCGATAAACAATATATAGTTAGTTGGTAAAAGAGGAGGGACTTATATGACAAATTACAATACCAACACAATCTGTGTACAGGGTGGCTACGAACCGAAGAACGGGGAACCTAGAGTAGTTCCAATAGTACAATCTACAACTTTTAAGTATGAATCTTCGGAGCAGATGGGTAATCTGTTTGACTTAAAGGAGTCAGGTTATTTCTATACTAGACTTTCGAACCCTACCAATGACGCAGTAGCAAACAAGATTTGCCAGCTTGAAGGCGGTACAGCAGCTATACTGACATCATCCGGTCAGGCGGCTAACTTCTACGCTATTTTAAACATCGCTAACGCAGGAGATCACATTATCTCAACTTCTGCTATCTACGGTGGAACATATAACCTCATTGCTAATACTATGAAGCAGATGGGTATCGAAGCTACATTTGTTGAGCCGGACATTTCCGCAGAGGAGTTGGAAACAAAGTTCAGGACTAATACTAAGCTGGTTTTCGGCGAAACTTTATCCAATCCCTCGCTGAGCGTACTGGATATTGAAAAGTTCGCAGATGCAGCTCACAAGCACGGTGTACCGCTAATTGTAGATAATACATTCCCTACACCAATCTTCTGTAAGCCTTTTGAATGGGGCGCTGACATCGTTACACATTCAACTACAAAGTACATGAACGGTACTGCAAATTCAGTCGGTGGCGTAGTTGTAGACTCGGGTAACTTCGATTGGACAAAGTACAGCGAAAAATACCCCGGGCTTACAACTCCTGACGGAACATACCATGGCACTGTATATACTGAGAGCTTTGGTAAGGCCGCATATATCGTAAAGATAACAACTAACCTGATGCGCGACCTTGGAGCTATTCCATCTCCTCAGAATGCTTTCTACCTTGGAATCGGGCTGGAAACACTTCACCTCAGAATGGAAAGACACTTTGAAAACGCGATGACTCTCGCCAAACACCTTGAGAATCATCCTAAGGTAGCGTGGGTTTCGTTCTCAGGATTGGAAAATGATAGCCAGCATGCACTCGCTGAGAAATACCTTCCAAACGGGTCTTGCGGCGTTATCGCATTCGGTATAAAGGGCGGCAGAGAGGCTGCGGTTAAGTTCATGGATTCCCTGAGGTTAGCTTCAATCGTTACTCACGTAGCTGATTCGAGGACCTGCGTACTTCATCCTGCATCTACCACGCATAGGCAGATGAATGATGAAGAGCTGGCAGCAGCCGGAGTGTATCCGGATCTTGTCAGAATGTCCGTGGGCATCGAGGATATTCGCGATATCATTGCTGATGTTGATCAGGCTTTGGAAAAATAAGTTGAATAAATAGAATCCTCTAAAAGGGGTTGTCTACAGATGATGGTTTACCGTTCTATGATATGGCAACTCCTTTTGTTTTTGTTGGTTTAGATAAGTGTGTCTGTAAGGCAAGGCTTTTCTGGTTAGGCAAGATTGTATGCTTATCGTTCATTTAATATTATTCCGATAATTAAAAAATATTATTCAGATATATATGATGTCTTTTCGATGAAATGGTATAATACAGGGGCTTGTGTGGGAAAGCTGTTATGTCACGTGCTGATATCAGTGTTGATAAGTGTGAATTCAGAGTGCCGATTGATGCGAAAGCTTATGATGAGTTCTCAGGTAAGATGAAGGAAAAAGAGGGACCTGCAAGAGGATGGTAAAATGAGCGAAAATATTATCACAGCAATCGTTCTCTCGATTGCTGTACTAAGCGTTATTGTCGTTTTGGCGTACGCTTCTGAAGATCAACGGAATTCTGCTGAATCCGGACAGAAAATAGCAGGAATCAGAGGCGAACAATTGACGAGTCGGATTCTTAGCGAGCTGTTGGACAGTGAAGATGTATTACTTACAAATGTTCAAATTGCATATGGCGACATGGAGACAGAACTCGACAATGTAATAATTAACAGGCATGGCGTATTTATAATCGAAGTGAAGAATTACAGCGGCACATTGACTGGCGGGGCGTATGACTTCAACTGGATTAGAATAAAATGCAGTCGTGGTGGGAAGCTGTACCGGAATCCTGTCAAAAATCCAATCAGGCAGGTAAGACGACAAATATATATACTTGCCAGTTACATAAGGGAAAATGGAATTAACGTGTGGGTTGAAGGATATGCATACCTGTTGAGAGGAAATAGCCCGGTTAAAAATGCATATATATTAAATAACCGCGAGGACATGAATGCAGCGATTCATCTGAGGACCAGCCATAAGATTCTAAAGGATACAAAGAGCGATATAATTGAGCTGCTGATAAACACCTGAACAGCCGAAGAAAAGACAGGGGGTTCATGATCAGTCCTCCTGAATTAGCTATACCGGGAACGAGAGGCTTGATACAGATCCATTGACGAATGAATAGTCCGGAATGCGGCGGAAGAGAAGGAAATATAGTGATGTAAAAATACCGGATGAAATTATGGCAAGCGTGTTCTGAGAAGCGTTGGTTTAATTTTAACAGATACGGAGAAATGAATATGATATCGAATAATAATCAAAAGTTCGGGTTTAGAGACAATATCCTCTGGATCACTGTACTGACCTTGCTGCTATTATTGGCTAGCGATTTCTTATCACTATTCCATATCAACCTTGCGGTATTCAGTAAAGAGTATGCTGCTACCTTTAACATGTATTTATCTTTCTGGACGATGTGGGTTGTCTTCGTAGTTGCAATCGTCGGTATAAGTAAAAACAGATATATACTGGATAAGCTAAAACACGGAAATGGCGGGAACACCTTTAATAATCTCATGATTGGATTCGCTGCAGGCTTTCTCATGAATGGCGCTTGTGCTCTGAGCGCCTATCTGCATGGTGACATAAAGCTCAGCTTCTATAGGTTTGAACCTGTTCCTGTTTTATTTATGTTTATCGCCGTATTCATTCAATCATCAGCTGAGGAGCTGGTATGCAGAGGCTTTATGCTTCAGAGAATTGCCTATAGATACGGAAATTCTTGGATACCGACTATAATAACGTCCTGTTTCTTTATGATTCTTCACCTTGGAAATGATCACGTATCATTCCTTCCGCTTCTCGATTTGTTCTTGTCAGGAATACTGTTTGGCGCTATGATCCGATATTTTGACAGCATCTGGATGGCAATGGGTTGTCATACTGCATGGAACTTCACCCAGAACATTTTGTTGGGTCTTCCCAATAGCGGGGCTGTACCCACTTATTCAATATTTAAACTGGACACAAAGCATGACCTTAATAGTTTCGCTTATAACACAGGATTCGGACTTGAAGGTACAATAATGTCAGTAATAGTGATGATAGTCGGCTTCATAGTACTTAAGCTTATATACTCATTACATACTAAAAAAATATTTTCGGATAAGTAAACAGCGATCCCTCATTGTAATAGCCCGGAACAAGAATGCGGCACAAAATGACGCAAATCTTGCAATGTTTTCTTGAAAATTAATAAGAATGATAATACAATGCCAGTGCAGTGTATTATGCGGTAAAGGAGTCAGCACGACTGTTTCATATAATAAATTACGGAAAACTCTTATCGACAGAAAGATGAGCAGAGCAGATCTGAGAAAAGCAGCTTAAATTGCTCCGATACTATGACAAAAGTTCGTAAAGATGAGCCTGTTCATTTGCACATCCTTATAAGAATCTGCAATGTACTTGATTGTAGTTTTGGTGATATTGTCGATTAGTTCAGATAGCGTCAACTGATCTATGAAAACCGAGACAAAGGGGAGACAGAAAATGAAAAAATATGAACATTTACCTGTTTATGGAATAGGACCTGTTTACGTTATTTCCATTTTATTGCTGACGGTCGTTGCTGTGCTTTTGAGAAATCTTACTGTTCTTTCAACGGGAAGGTTGACGATTCTGCGTATACCCCTTATCGTTATGGGGATTCTTTTCATCATTCTATTTGTTGTTATGTGGATCCAGGCTGTCATTATATCTAAACTGGATGAGAATATTAAAAAGAATCATCTTGTTACATCCGGAGTTTATGCATGGGTCAGAAATCCGGTTTACTCCGCCTTTATGCTGCTTTGTACGGGTGTGCTTTTGATTGTCGGCAATGCCTGGTTGTTGATACTTCCTTTTATCTACTGGTGGATGCTGACTGTGCTTATAAAGCATACTGAGGAAAAATGGCTTATAGATACGTACGGCAACGAATATACAGCGTATTGCAGGAAGGTTAACCGCTGCTGGCCGTGGATACCCAGAGAATTAAGAAGGAAATGGATAAAAGGACATAATACATTAAATAATTCAGAAGCTGCGAAGGAACATAAAATAAATCAATATTTGCAGGAAACTGAAATGCTGGACTTTTCAAATCCGAGTATTCAAAAGTTAATAGAAATGAAGCATTGGAAGGAACAAAATGAATTTGACTGTATTAAATCCATATATAATTTTGTAAAGGATGATATTTCGTTTGGATATAATGTTGATGATAATATCCCCGCATCTAAGGTTGTGAGGGATGGATATGGTCAATGCAATACGAAAGGAACTCTTTTTATGGCACTGCTGCGTGCCTGCGAAATCCCTTGTCGGATTCATGGGTTTACCATAGATAAACGACTACAAAAAGGTGCAATGCGCGGACTTGTTTATAAAAATGCACCTCGAAATATATTTCACAGCTGGGTTGAAGTATACTTTGAAAACACATGGTATGAGCTTGAAGCTTTTATATTGGATCGGAAATATTTATCTAATTTGCAGAAAAAATTTGTAAGCTGTAGCGGCTCATTTTGTGGTTATGGTGTTGCGGTGAAAGATTTCCGGCATCCCGTAATTGATTTTGATAGAAACAATACATACATTCAAAGTGAGGGAATTACGCAGGACTTCGGGGTATATGATTCTCCTGATGAATTGTTGAAGAATCATCATCAAGAGATGTCAGGAATCAAAGCTTTTACGTATAGACACTTGGGAAGGCATTTAATGAATCGCAATATTAAAAAAATAAGAAACTTTTAAATATCGACTCGGGAGTGCTTTATATACTTTTCCAGGTCCACTGACAGCATCTTGGATTCTGAAATAAGTAAACTGAAATTTCCCAATGCACAAGTTCATCACAGAGGCAGCTAAGTGGGATAAGCTGGATAAGGACAGCCTTTCTTCGTATCTGGATGCGAAGTACGGAGAAGGAACGTATACATATAACAAATCGGATAATACAGTATCACATGAAGGTGAAGTTGAGATTGTGCACATTTGAAGATAGATGGCTATGGGTCACATTTTCTCCTAATAGGTGTATAATGCACGGGATTGATAAGTGATATAATAACACACAACCTTGGGATTTTGTTTGATTAAGGAAGTGGGACTGAATGTATATAATAACTTTGTTTTCTATAATTGCTTTTATCTGCTCTTTCTTAAGAGACAGAAGGAGTTTTTTGAATCCTGCATTATTGATTTCGAGTCTTATATTGGGATACATATCTATCGTAAAGCTTTTCTATGATTTAAGGCTTGTTGCTGCTTATAATTTGTTGCTGTTTATGATGTTGTTTGCATTACCTCTTGTAATTTTTATAAGTGCAGTCTTTTTAATTTATAATGGCTGTATTTTGCTGAAACGCGAAGGAATGTCCAAGACAAATCTATTATCTTTGTCACTGGGCGTGCTTATTCTATTGTTTTTCGCTTTAATGTTTATTTACGTAACGGGTGCGGGAAGTGCGTTTATTACAAATCCTCCGATAAGTATAATGGTTGCTATAGTTATATTTTCGTACATGCTTTTCGGAACAGCCTTTGCAGGGTTTATACTTTATTCTATCCTGTACTTGGCGATTCCAAAGAATAAGCATTATGATTTTATAATTATACATGGAGCAGGTCTGAAAAACGGGGAATCCGTGACTCCCCTGTTGAAGAAGCGCATTGACAAGGCAATTGAAGCGTTTAGGCAATCGAGCAATCCCGGCATCAAAATCATCGCGAGCGGAGGCAGAGGTTCTGATGAGAAAATCTCTGAAGCACAAGCGATTGCAAACTATATAGCCGAAGAAACCGATGTTCCTATGGATAAAGTAATTCTGGAGGATAAGTCAACAACGACGTATGAGAATTTGCTGTTTTCAAAGAAACTAGGTGAAGCATTGGTTGACAGTCCAATGTTCTTATTTGTGACCAACAATTATCATGTATACAGAACCGGGGCTTATGCAAAGACGATAGGGATGCTTGGAGACGGGCTTGGCTGCAATACCGCAAGCTATTATATTCCTTCCGCGTTCATTCGCGAATTTATAGCGATCTGCGTAAAAATCAAGTGGGTGTTTATTGCTTTTTATGCCTTATTCTTTCTGATGCTTGCTGTTTCGTATCTGGGTAGAAATTTATAAGTTAGGTGTTTGAAATTGCCGGTAAGAAATATATTTGTAATATACTAATACAGAATTTAAGGCGATAAATCCCTGTGATCGCAATATGGTTGCAGGGATTTATTTGTCATTAGTATATAAAAAAGAGTAAAATTAACACTGGTATTATTAATATAGATAATGTTTAAGTGTAAGGAGATAGGAGACATTGAAAATATTAATTGTAGAGGATGACAGAACAATAGATTCGATTATCAGCGAAGAATTAAATCAGTGGGGATATCATACGCAAAGCATCGGAGACTTCACAACAGTGTATGAAACCTTCAAAAGCTTTAATCCCGATCTTGTCTTGATGGATATCAGTCTGCCTCATTACAACGGCTTCTATTGGACACAGAAGATTCGTCAGGAATCAAATGTCCCAATTGTATTCATTTCGTCATACGCCGAATCGATGGACATGGTGCAGGCAATACAATTTGGAGCAGATGACTATATTACGAAGCCTATCGATATTGCGGTAACAAGAGCCAAGATACAGGCGATTTTGAGGAGGACATATGACTATACGTTGGAAAGTGATAAATTGTCATACGGAGCTCTGACACTGAATCTATCCTCGGCAAAGCTGGAAGGACAAGACTTTTCTGTAGATTTGACAAGAACAGAATTGCTGATATTAGAGATTTTGTTCAATATGAAAAATCAGATTGCCGGGCGAGAGGAAATTATGAACCACTGTTGGCAGGGGGATGATTTTATAGATGACAACACATTGGCAGTCAATATGACTAGACTGAGAAAAAAATTAAGTGGCGTAGGTCTGGGAGAATTGATACAGACCAAGAAGGGAATAGGATATTTTCTACAATGAGGGTGAATATGCATAAGTTAGCGGATTTTTTAAGAAGTGAATATAAGGCAATAATTGTTTCCCTTTGTTCAGTCGCTGTGTTTGGATTGATCTTTGCATTTGCTAATCTCAACAAAGAATATTTTATACTCGGAGCTGAAATTATTGCTTTTTCTGATGTAATATACTTATTTATCCAGTATTTTAATTACGAGAGAAGAGAGGGCGCCCGGGAAATTGCAGAGAAATTGGAGGTGGAAAACAGACAATTGCAAAGTCAAGCTATAAATGACAGACGTGATCTGGAGGAGTATTTTCTGCTGTGGGTACATCAAATCAAGACGCCTATTACAGTTGCTAAGCTTATTCTGCAAAAGGAAGAAACAGTGTATGCAAAGAAGCTTAAAGAAGAGCTGTTCTATATTGAAGAATATACGAACATGGCAATTAATTATTTGAAAATTAAAGACCGACAGGCAGATATGGACATAACGTCAGTGAGGTTGGATGACATAATAAAGAGCTTGCTGAAGAAATATTCTATGATTTTTATAGAAAAGCGAATTTCACTGGAATATAAACCTATTCCAAATGAAGTTTTTGCTGATGCAAGATGGTTATCTGTATTAATAGAGCAGATTCTTGCCAATGCCCTCAAATATACGAAAAAAGGGAGTATTCGGATTTCTTATGAGGAAGAGACGAACACCTTGAGTATTCAAGATACGGGAATCGGAATACGCTCGGAAGACTTAAAAAAGATATTTGACAGAGGCTATTCGGGATTTAACGGAAGAATAAACGAGAAATCCAGCGGCCTCGGACTTTACCTGGTTAAAACCATTTCAGAATTGATAAATGTTGAAGTGAGTGTAAAATCTACCTTAAATGTCGGCAGCGTGTTTACAGTGCGTTTTCCGTCCAACCTTTCAGAGTTGTAAGATTAGAAGTAAGGATTGTCATATTAGATAAATGCAGCAATCAATACAGTTGTATAAAATTAGATTATCTGGGAAAGGAGTAACTTAAAAATATGGCAATCTTAGAATTAAAAAATGTAAAGAGAATATACCAAACAAAAAAGGTAACGACTGAAGCTCTCAAGGGAGTGAACTTTTCCGTAGAAAAAGGGGAGTTTATCTCTATTATGGGCGAGTCCGGTGCCGGAAAGACGACGCTGTTGAATATCATAGCAACTCTTGACAGGGCGACATCAGGCACAGTTGTTCTAAATGGTCAGGATACCACGTCGTTAAAGGATAGTGAGATTTCAAAGTTCCGCAGAAGAGAGCTTGGATTTGTATTTCAGGACTTCAACCTGCTCGATCAGTTTAACAATCGCGACAACATATATCTGCCTCTTGTTCTCTCAAATGAAAAAGAAGCTGTTATGAGGTCAAGGTTAAGTGGTCTTAAAGGACCGCTCGGAATTGGTGAGCTACTGGAAAAGTATCCGTACGAGATATCGGGAGGTCAGAAGCAAAGGGTTGCTGTAGCGAGGGCAGTGATTACCAATCCTGCTCTGCTTCTTGCTGATGAACCCACAGGTGCACTTGACTCACAGTCCTCGGAAACACTGCTAAAGATGTTCCGTACAATTAACAGTACCGGACAGACTATAATAATGGTTACACACTCGCTGAGAGCGGCGTCGTATGCAAACAGGGTATTATTTATCAAAGACGGTGTCGTTTATCACGAAATATATCGTGGTGAAAATGAGAGACAATCGGAGTTTATGGAGCGTATAAATCAAGCTCAATTTATGTTGAATCGAGGTGAGCAGTAATGACGTTCTCAATGGCCGGAAAGTTTGCTTTTCAGAATCTGAAGGCAAACAGATTGTTTGAAACTCCATTTGTATTATCTTTAGGTATAATGCTTATCATGTTTAACATCATGGCAAGCTTGATCAATAACGAATACGTTCAGACCAGACATGCAAGTCTTCCTACTGTTATCGCAATGGGAGCAGCGGTAGTTGGAATTTTTGCTTTAATCTTTGTGACATACACTACGAATTTCCTACTCAAAAGGCGAAACAAAGAGTTTGCATTGTACGCTATCCTGGGATTGGAAAAGAAACATATTCGAAAAATCATCAGCATAGAATTTTTCGTGCTGTTTGCTATAATTGCATTTATCGGAATTGTGGGCGGCTACGTATTTGGGCAGCTTACATTTCTCGGACTTAATCATCTGATGCACGATGTTTCGGGAAGACCTATGGACTATCCTTTCAGTGTCGCGGCCATGCTTATAACCCTGATAATTGCAGTAGTACTATATGTAATTACGGTTCTGCGCAGCAGCTATAGGATCTATTTGACTACTCCGATTCAGCTGCTTGGTAAACAGCATAGTGGAGAAGGTGAACCGAAATCCAGAGTGTTTATTTCACTTCTGGGATTTGCAGCATTGGCAGGAGGGTATACCATTGCCTTAGTGACAAAAGGAGCTGTATCATCCTTATTATACTTTTTCGTTGCTGCCTTGCTGGTTATGCTTGCGACATATCTTCTGTACGTGTCATTTTCAGTTATAATTTTGAAGTCGCAAAAGAAAAAAAAGAGCTACTTTAAACCGACGCGATTCTTAGGCACCAGCGGACTCCTATATCGAATGAAGAGTAATGCTGTGTCACTGGCAAGTATCTCGATTATGAGTGTAGGTATTATAATTACCCTGTCCGCTACTGCAACAATGTATTCGAATGTTCAATCGATGGCGGAAAATGTACTTCCGAGAGAGTATCAGATTAACAGTAATGTGCCTTTGAACGAAAATAATTATAAAGATGTTTCCAAAGCGCTTGCTGAAAGAGTTAGGAAGACGGAAAGCGCCAATGCGCATATTTCGGATGAATTCGTAGGTTATAATATAATTGCAGCTACAATTAAAAAGGGTAATTCATTAAAAGAATATAATGGCTCCGGCGGTGTGCCCAGTTACGTTATGGTTTATGACCTGGACAGCTATAACGCAAGAACTCATCAAAATATTAAATTAAAGGATGACGAGATCCTTGTCTGCGCTAATATGAAGCGTTTGCTTGATATGGACAGTCTCAAAATAGGCGGACGCAAATTCAAGGTCAGAAAGATTGAAAATATAGTTCCGTCAAACTACGCTGCAGAGGTTTACGGTGTTATTGCAAAAGATTTTTCTACAATGCAGTATATCAGCAGGTCGATAAGAACATTGAATATGAAAAAATCAAGGATGGAAGATTCAATCATAAACTGCAATGCGGATTGGAATGTTAAAGGTATCTCGGACAAGGCCTATACGAAGGAGCTTAATAAGCTGAAGCAAGAAAAAGAATATGAAGTTGCTGTGAAATCCGAATATTTAAAATCTGTTTATGAGCTGAACGGAGGTTTTCTCTTCCTTGGAGTTATAATCGGGCTAATATTCCTGACAGGTACTATCCTTGTAATTTACTATAAACAGGTAAGCGAGGGCTATGAGGATCGGGAGAAATATCAGATAATGAAAAAAATCGGTCTTTCTGATGAGCTGATTAAGAAGACCGGTGCGTCTCAGATAGTATGGATGTTCTTTGCTCCGCTCGCAGTTGCAATTATCCATTCTGTGGTTGCATCAAAGATAGTATATCAATTACTGGGACTGTTTGGCGTAAACAGCTTCGTGCAATACGGAACCTTATTCGGCATAGTAATTGCAATGTTCTTCGCAGTTTACTTTGTAATTTTCAAATTTACATCGCGCAGATATTATAAGATTGTACATTAACCGGTAGCTATGAATCCGGTGAATATACGAGCAAATTATCTGAATGAGAAATCTGCGATTTGAGCATGAAGAATACCAGTTGTTCAGAATACGGATATAGATTAAAATATCAACAAATACCGCACCTGCATCATATCGATGAAGGTGCGGTATTTGTATAGCAGCAAACTGTCCTTTATATATAAATCCTGAGTATTTTTTGAGTATTTTTGAATGTTTAAGAGTGTTTTTGAGTTTTTGTGTAGCGTAATCATTAAATAAGTGTTGTATATGTTTCTATACAATTTATTGAACATAGCATAGGGCAGCTTACAGATCGGGATTATGTTACCCTAGGCTTGGGACTTTTACGGATGAGTTTATTATGACTAATGCAGAAAGGATATACGGACATGCAGAAAAATAATGGGATGAAGCTTGTGGTATTGATGTTGATGGTAGTCGTTATTGCAGCCGGTCTTAGCGCATGTAGCGGTAAAAATGGCAATGATAGCAAGACTCGTATAATCAAGGATGGAGCAGGTCGTGAGGTTAAGGTTCCGAATAAGGTCAAGCGTGTTGTTTGCGTTGGCGTCGGATCCCTCAGATACACTTCATATATGGATGCTGCAGATCTTGTTGTCGGAGTAGAGGATTATGAGAAGAAAGATAAGACTACGGCATTACCTTATAATTATGTCAATCATTCAAAGTTTGAAAAGCTGCCTGTAACGGGTACGAACGGAATTCCAAACACGGAGGCTATAGTTAAGGCAAATCCTCAGGTGATTGTTCTTAGTTCCTTCGCATCAGTTAACGCCGATGAACTATCTGAGAAAACCGGGATTCCGGTTGTAGTGATACCGGGAAGTGATACTACTCTTGATAAAAAAGCATATAAGACAATAGAAATTATGGGTAAGCTCTATGGAAAAGAGGACAGAGCCAATGAATTAAAGGAATACTTCGACGACGTTAAGAAGGACCTGAAGGATAGAACGAAGGGAATAAAAAACAAAAATAAACCGCTTGTTTACGTCGGAGGTGTGTCCTTTAAAGGTCATCACGGATTTGAAGGGACCGAAGCTCTCTACGGACCATTAGAGTTGATAAGAGCAAATAACCTTGCAAATACAACCGGGCAAAAGGGTGCATTTAATATGGACATTGAAAAAGTTGTGGCAGCAGATCCTGACATAATATTCTTGGATTTTAACGGAATACAGATTATTAAACAGCAGTACAGGCAGAATAAGGGGCTATATGATAGTTTAAAGGCGGTAAAGAAAGGCAAGATATTCTCTCAGATTTCATTCCGTTACTGTGCTACTAATCTGGAGACATCAATAGCCGACTCTTACTATGCCGGATGTAAAGTATTCCCTAAGGAGTTTAAGGGCGTAGACTATGAGAAGAAGGCGAGAGAAGCTTTCAAAAAACTGTTAGGCAAGGATATCTACGATGATATGAAGGAGGAAGGATATGAATTCCGTTCTCTCAAGCTTGGAGAATAATTGCTCATCAACCTCTTATAACAGCAAGAAGAACTATTCGATCGGATTTCTTATAATTCTGGGAACAATTCTGATAATATTCGTATTTGTTTCTCTTAGGATTGGTCTTTATGACACTTCGGCTACTGAAATCCTGAAGGGGATTGTAGGAATATCAGATGACAACAGAATTAATCTCATTGTAAGAAATAATAGACTTCCAAGAATATGTACGGCACTTGTTTCCGGTGCAGGGCTCGGGCTTGTTGGCTGCATTCTTCAGGCAGTCCTGCACAATCCGCTTGCATCTCCTTCAACTCTCGGCGTATCACAAGGAGCGACCTTTGGAGCTGCTGTTGCTATTGTAGTTGTTGGATTAGGTAACCACTCGATCATCGGGATAACCCTGCTTTCTTTCACCGGATCAGTTGCAGTTGCAGCTTTGATACTTGTGCTATCGAGATTTAGACAAATCTCTGCTGAGGGAATTGTGCTTGCCGGTGTGGCTATAAGTGCGATGCTGACAGGGGCAACGACTCTTATACAGTATTTTGCAAATGACATTGAGTTAGCAACAATAGTTTTCTGGACATTTGGAGATCTTGGAAATACAACATGGTCAGATATTAGAAAAATAATGGTGATAGTATTATTATTGATTTTATTCAGCGTACTGCACCGCTGGGATTATAATGCATTATTAAGTGGCGAAGAAACTGCAATAAGCTTGGGTATCAATGTCAAAAGACTGACTTTAACCAGTATGATTATCTGTTGTCTAACGAGCTCTGTAATTGTATCAAATATAGGACTTGTAAATTTTATCGGCTTGATAGCACCACATATTGTGAGACTTGCAGTTGGAAACAATTATATTTATCTGATTCCGGGATCCACTATTGCAGGATCGTTAATTTTACTGTTAAGTGATCTCTTTGCAAGAATAGCTATCTCGCCGATAATATTGCCAATTGGTGCAATTACATCCTTCCTTGGAGGTCCGTTATTCCTCTTTCTGTTACTCAAAAGGGGGAGACGAAGATGCTGAAAATAGACAATCTGTACTTTCATTACAAATGTGGAAGGGAGATTTTGCATGATGTCGGATTTTCGGTTAATCCCGGGCAATTCAAGGCAATTCTGGGGAATAACGGTGTCGGTAAAAGTACCTTGCTCAAATGTCTTAATCATATTCTCAGACCTGAGAAAGGTTCAGTCCAATTACATGATGAAAATATTTTAGAGATGTGCAATCGTGATGTTGCAAGACGCATTGCCTTCGTGTCACAAAGTGTTCCAAGTACGGAGGTTACGGTTCATGATTTTGTGATGCTGGGAAGAAGACCATATATGAAATGGAGCTTTACAGAGGAAGATCATAATATCATTCATTCGGCTATGAACAGGCTCGGGATAGAACACTTGAAGGGATGCTTTATTTCGGAGTTATCCGGAGGAGAACGCCAGAAGGTTATGTTGGCGAGAGCCCTTTCGCAGCAGCCCGAGGTGCTTCTGCTTGACGAACCGACCAGCTCTCTTGATCTTGCCAACCAACATCACGTTCTAAAGCTTGTCAGAGAGCTCTGTGATAAGGACAGCTTCGCCGCAGTTATTGTCATTCACGATATTAACCTGGCGCTAAGATATTGTGATTCTTTTCTGCTGCTCAAAGACGGAGAAGTATATGCTGATGGCGGAATTGAAGTACTTAAAGCAGATCACCTAAAAGCTGTGTATGGAATCGACGCGGAAATAGTCGAGGTAAGAGGTCACAAAATTATATTGATGGACTAGATTTATAGGAGATAAATCAAACGGATTTATAAGGAATGTTGTATAACACAAGTTTTTGTTGACAAGGAGGTTGACATGAAAACATGGGAAGACTGTGTAGCCTTTCATGGGCATGAATGTGGGGGCTTGACGATAGGATACAAAGCATCACTTTACGCGATCGAATTACTGGATATTAAATTCTCCGAGGATGAAGAATTAGTGTGTATTTCAGAGAACGATGCCTGCGGAGTAGATGCTATTCAGACGATGCTCGGGTGCAGCATCGGAAAAGGAAATCTGCTTTTTCACATGAGAGGAAAGCAAGCTTTCTCCTTTTACAATAGGACAAGCAATAGAGCTATAAGGTTGGTACTAAAGGATAAACCGGATGGAATGACTAGAGCTGAATCGTTTGAATATTATCAGCGATCCGAACCTCGTGATATGTTTGATGTTAAGAAACCTCACATCGCTGTTCCTGATCGTGCAAAAATCTTTGAGTCGTATACATGCGAGTGCTGCGGGGAAGTAACGGGGGCAAATTGGATAAGGCTCGAAGGCGGCAAGAAGCTATGCTTGGATTGCTGCGATAAATACAATAGATTTGATGTGTGAGTGAACTGCGTTCGGAGATCAACCTGCCTTTTGCTAATCAGGCGATGGCAGGTGTTTTTAATGAATTAACTGTTAATATTCCTTGCTACTATCAACCATGTGCATTACAATAAGGTCGTATGATTAACTAAGATAGGAGCAATAAATGAATTACAAAGAGTCAAGAGTATATCTGGACGAGCTGTCCGGATACGGAAGTGTACTTGGCCTGGACAGCATGCGGGAACTACTCCATAGGTTGGGTGATCCACAGGACGAGCTAAGGTTTATACACGTCGCGGGCACCAACGGTAAGGGATCGCTTCTCTCGTATCTATCCAACATTCTAATTCAAGCAGGATACACCACGGGGAGCTACTATTCTCCGTGGCTTTTTGAGTATGGCGAACAATTTCAGGTGAATGGTCACCATATCGGCGAAAAGGAACTGGCAAGGTGTACAACCGAGCTTGCAGCTGAGATTAGACATATGGAGGAAGATGGACTCAGATCTCCAACGTTGTTCGAGGTAGAGACAGCGTTAGCTATGCTGTATTTTAGAGCATCCAAATGTGATTATGTGGTACTTGAAACCGGTCTCGGCGGCCGCGAAGACGCTACGAATGTTGTAACCACGACGGTGATTGAGGTAATCACGCCAATATCGATGGATCATATGGCAATCCTGGGTGATACAATCGCAGAGATTGCTGTCGAAAAGGCCGGAATAATCAAGCCTAACACTATTGTTGTCAGCGCCAAGCAGCACATAGATGCCGAGAAGGTGTTATCTGAACGATGCAAGTCTTTAGGCTGTGAGCTTAGGACGGTTGCGGACACTGAAATCAAAGTGTGCTCGTTAGGGCTAAGAGATCAGAGCTTTGAATACAGAGACTGGCATGATGTGCATATTTCACTGGCCGGTACGTATCAGTTTAAGAATGCGTCCCTTGCTATTATGGCTACTGAGGCGCTAAGAGACAAAGGCTGCGATATATCGGATCAGGCGGTATATGCCGGATTAAAAGCCGCTCGCTGGGTAGGGAGATTTACGCAAATTGCAGAGGCCCCTGCAGTGATAATAGATGGAGCTCATAATGATGGAGCTGCGATAGCGCTGGAGGATTCCGTACAGCAATATTTTGGAGATAAAAAAGTAATACTGGTTATTGGAATATTTAAGGACAAGGAATATGAGAGTGTGCTTGCACATCTGGTGCCACTTGCCAAGCAGGTTATAACAATTGAAACGCCTAACAGCGACCGGGCATTACCGGCAGATGTGCTAATGGAGAAAGCGTTTCGGTATTCGGAATATGTCGAGGCGGCGGAAAGTATTTGCAAGGGCATGGAGGCCGCGCACAGCTATGCGTTACAGGATGATGTAATCCTGGTGTGCGGATCGCTGTCGTTCCTTGGCGATGTGAAGCAGTTTGTAGATAGAAGGAGAAATAATGGATAAAGACAAGATTATTGAAGGCGTCAAGCTCATACTCGAAGGGATTGGCGAAGATCCGGTCAGAGAGGGATTAATCGAGACCCCTGAACGAGTCGCAAAGATGTATGAAGAGCTGGTGTGTGGGTATAACGATTCAGCCGGTACACATCTTGAAAAACGCTTTGCCGTTGAAAATAACGATATTGTGATGGAAAAGGACATAGAGTTCTATTCGCTGTGTGAGCACCACATTCTACCGTTTTATGGACGCGCTGCAATCGCATATATTCCGAACGGAGAGGTTATCGGGCTCAGCAAGATGGCCAGAACGGTCGAGGTATTTGCCAAGAGACTGCAGCTGCAGGAGCGACTGACGGCGCAGATTGCAGATGCTTTTATGAATGAGCTGAAGCCAAAGGGTGTGATGGTTCTCATTGAAGCAGAGCACATGTGTATGACTATGCGCGGCATCAAGAAGCCGGGAACCAAGACGGTAACATCAATAGCTCGAGGTGCATTTGACGGCAATGAGCAGCTACAGAACAAATTCTTTAGGATGCTGGAGAGAAGATAGCTATGGCATATAGCACAGATTTCATAGAACCATATATGGATGTGACAGCTCCAAATGAGGAGCACGATGCAGCTCCATGTATACCGGAGAGTATGGCGAGACTTGAAGCAATCTATCGTGATGAGATGTGGCTCAGCTGCATGGCCGAGATAGAAGCTGCAGAGGATGAGCGCAGGTACTGCAAACACGATATATCTCATTTGATGGATGTTGCTCGCATCGCATACATATACTCTCTGGAAGAGGACTTAAAGCTGGCCAGGGATGTGATTTACGCTGCCGCTCTGCTGCATGATATTGGCAGGAGCGCCGAGTATCGCTCGGGGGTATCTCACGATGAGGCGGGAGCGATAGCTGCCGCTGAGATACTAAGCAGGTCACATTTCACGGAGAATGAGCGTGCAGCTATTATAAATTCAATTCGCAATCACCGCGGCAGCAATTGCGTTTCGGAGGATTCGTCAAATGCTTTGCAGGTGATCATAAAGAGAGCAGACAAACAGTCAAGGCTTTGCTTTGCCTGTGAAGCCTCGGAAACCTGCAACTGGTCGGAGGAAAAGAAGAATCACAGCATCGAATATTGATACACCTTGATAAACTGTTAAGGTTGTTGCGATACAGATAAATGTGCTCTCGGTATAAATGGTAAGTATCCGTAATACAGATATGGCACTTGAACAATTTCATAAAGTTAAGAATGGTTGAGGATTAATAAGAATGGTTGAGGAATAAAATGAGAATCGGCAATAAGAATTTTGACCTTGAAAATGACTGCTACATCATGGGAATACTTAATTTCACCCCTGATTCATTCTCGGATGGCGGCAGATGGAATGACATGGACAGCGCACTGCATCATGTAGCCGAGATGATTCGTGACGGAGCGGCTATAATTGACATAGGAGGAGAGTCAACCAGGCCGGGACATATCCGGATAACTGAAGATGAGGAAATTGCAAGGATTATTCCCGTTATTGAGGCTGTGAAGGAACGCTTTGACATCCCTGTTTCCATCGATAGCTACAAGGGCTCCGTTGTAGAAGCTGCGCTTGCTGCGGGTGCAGATATGGTTAACGATATCTGGGGCTTCAAATATGATGAGACAGTTGCAGCTGCAACTGCCAAGTATGAGGTGCCGGTTTGTCTTATGCACAATAGAGATGATAAGGTGTATGGGGATTTTGTATCAGAGTGGTTGGATGATATGAGTGGTTGTATCGAAATCGCTAAATCGCATGGAGTCAGCGTGAACAGAATTATTATGGATCCCGGATTTGGCTTCGGCAAGCTGCCGGAGCACAACCTGATGGCTATGCACCATCTGGATAGGATGCAGGAGCTTGGGATGCCGGTGCTGCTGGGCACTTCGAGAAAGTCGACGCTTGGACTCATACTGGATTTGCCGGTGGACCAGCGCATAGAGGCTACTGTGGCAACTACGGTATACGGTGTCGCGCAGGGGGCATCGATATTTAGAGTACACGATGTTAAGGAGAACTACCGTGCGATGAAGACTATGCAGGCTATCCTGCGTGAACACATATAGTATGCAGTGATGCGGCGCTTCCAAATCTATTGCCGTGTCAGATGAATGTACCCCAGGAGATGTGAGAGATGTACGATGAGATAAGAATAACCGATCTGGAGGTATTCGCTAATCACGGAGTGTTCCCGGAGGAGAATGCTCTGGGGCAAAAGTTCGTATTTACGATAAAATTGTATACGGATACCAAGCTTGCCGGCAGGACTGATGAATTAGAGAACTCCATTAATTACGGTGACGTAGCAACCTTTGTAACTGAATTTGCCAAGGAACACACAGTAAAGCTACTCGAATCGGCGGCGGAACAGCTTGCTGAGGCGTTGCTCCTGAGATATGCGCGGGTCAAGGGAGTATCTGTTGAAATCAAGAAGCCTTGGGCGCCGATTGGGTTGCCGCTGCGAGACGCATCAGTCAAGATTGAACGCTTCTGGCACAAGTCATACGTGGCAATTGGATCAAATATGGGAGATAAACTTGGGTATCTGGATTTCGGAGTTAAACGCATGGATGAGATCAAGGGCTGCAGAGTTAAGCGTGTTTCGTCCTATATCGAAACTGTACCTTACGGAGGAGTTGAGCAGGACAATTTCCTCAACGGCGCACTGCTGGTTGAGACGCTGCTAACACCGGATGAACTCCTAGTTGAGCTCCGGAGAATAGAGATAGAAGCGCATAGAGAGCGCAATATCCACTGGGGTCCTAGAACTCTTGATCTGGACATTATCCTCTATGATGATGAAGTCGTGGAATCCGATAATCTAATTGTTCCTCATATAGAGATGCATAAGAGGGATTTCGTGCTTAGACCATTGGCGGAAATCGCACCATATGCTAAGCATCCAATTTTGGGGCAGACAGTACTGCAGCTGCTTGATAAATTAGAAAAGTAATTGTAACGTTTTCTTATTATCTGAGTCATATATGTAGAAACAGCTGTTAAGAAAAGGGGTAACAATGGATTTAGAACATATATATCACGAATATTTTAGTTCAGTCTATCGTTACATCTTCTCTATGTGCAGGGATTCGCACATAGCTGAGGAGATTACACAGGAGACTTTCTTTAGGGCGGTAAAGTCTATCGATTCGTACCGCGGTGAATCGAGTATGAGAGTTTGGCTGTGTCAAATCGCCAAGAACTTATATTTTACATATCTTAAAAAAGAGCGACATACTGTTGATATCGATAAATTGGATGAGGAACAACTGATAGATGACGGCGTAGAAGCTACCATACTCAGTAATGAACAAACTCATGAGCTCAGATACGCAATCCACAATCTTGATGAACCGTACAAAGAAGTGTTTATGCTCAGAGTGTATGCTGAAATGCATTTTAGAGATATCGGGACACTGTTCGGAAAGTCGGATAGCTGGGCACGCGTGACCTATCATCGTAGTCGCCTTAAGATAATAGATGATTTGGAGGATAAGGGATGAAGATAAGCTGTGACGTGGCAAGGGATTTGATGCCTTTGTATGTTGATGACGTTCTTTCAGAGGATAGTGTGGCCCTTGTATTGGATCATACTCGAGAGTGCGATAGTTGTCGCACCGAGCTGGAACGGTTAGCGGGAGCCCAGTTATCGGACAGTGTAGCCGAGACCATTGATGAGGACATAAGTTTATATGATTCATTAAGGAAGATTAGGCGACGTATGAGCCTTAGACAGCAGCTTACTGTATTAATTACTGTAGCCGTGATAGTGATCATAGGGGCGACTGGTTGGTATTTTTATGATCAGTATGAATTGTATCTTCCTTATGATAAAGCAGAAATTACGTATAGGGATGATATGCTTTATTCCGGTAGTACTGGTTCATCGTATGAGCGGATACTATCGTCTGATCTTAAAACTATGATTGTTGTAATTTCGACAACTCATAGAAGTGCGCATGATTATAAGAAGATGTGTTATGAAAGCGTGCTGTGGAATGGCCCGAAACGTGAGACAACATACTATGATACGGATGGCAAGGAACTGGTTGCTAATATTGATAAAGTATATTATATTTCGGAGAGCGGTTGGAAAGATTTCGAGAAGACGGATGATTTACTTAAATTGGGAATACCCACAGAAAGATTACAGCTAGACAAATACGATAAGAGATTTGAAAAAATTAAGAATTCTTCCAAGCTGATATGGACAAAGTCAGACGGGTTTGTGGGGAAGTAGCTATTAGCGAAGCGGCAGATGCACTCGCATCTGCCGTATTTTTGTACGGCTAAACATAACAAATCAGTTATGTAGCTTATGATTATAAAACGATTATACAAAACAAAGTCTCTAATGTAATATTTAGTTGAAAATACTGTCTTGTTTTTAACAAGAGCTTTCTTATGGATGATTTTAATTGATTGTGGGGGATTGAGTATGAAAATTTTAGGTATTTCGCTAGGGACAAAAAACGGCAACAACGATACCATGTGCCGCGTTGTACTTGAGCAGGCTAAGGCGATGGGATGCGATATCGAGTTTATCCATCTATTCGACTGGGATATCAAACCGTGTACAGGGTGTGTTGCATGTTCTAGAGCTCTTGTAATGGGTAAGGGAATGGTATGTTCGCAGAAGGATGATTTTGCTGCACTATATGACAAGATGACGGATTCTGACGGAATACTCATCGTTGACCCAATCTTTGAGTCCGGTGGTACAGGTATGTTTCACAACCTCATGGACAGAATGGGTCCCGGACACGATACAGGTATGATGCTCGGGTGCCAGGAAAAGCTGATGGAGGCCGGCAAGGAGCCACTGCCGATGAAGTATTTCAAGCAGAGAGCAATCTCTTTTGTAGGAATCGGAGGTTCAGACTGGGCTGTACGCACAGAGACTGACCACGCAATGCTCGCAATGAGCCCTGGCTGGAAGGTTGTAGATAACGATTATTTCTCGTGGTCGAAGGACGTTATCGTTCAGGACGACAAGGTTGCTCGTATCAGGGAGATTGGTAAGAATCTAGTAGAGGCTGCTAAGGACATCGCTGACAGAAACCTCATGATTATGGAGCCTGACAACGATAAGCTCGATTACTTCAAGGGCCCTAAGGGCGCATGTCCGCACTGTCACGGCAATAACTTCTACATTCACCCGGGAACTAATGAAGCCGAGTGTGAGCTCTGCGGTCTTAAAGGAGAGCTGGTTATGGAAGGCGGAACGCTTAGACTCAAGTTCGACCCTGCAACTCTTCATCATGCTCATGACCTGCTGTCCGGTAAGGCGCTGCACGGCAAGGACATATTCGAGAATGAAGGCCGTCTCATGAACCTCTTCAAGGATGAGAAGTTTAAGGAGCGCAAGGCACATTACACAGCAGTATGTGAGCCAACTCCATCTCCATCCAAGTAGGACGGCAATTGGTCAACGCCGGTAATACGATATATAGATAATAGGCTGCTCTCAGTGCGCAGCTTATTTTTTTACAAATTCTTACTCGCGTGTACAGGCAATGTTCTCGCGAGCAAGCTCGTATGCACTGCCACGCCGTCATTATGGAGAACAAGGTATTCTAAATATTATGGAAAGCTCAAATTAAAATGCAATTATATTGCGCGCACTTTAATGGCAAGTGGATATAATACGTGGTATAATATATGAAATAGATGATATTATAAAATTATGGATGTAGGAGGGTACTGACATGCTAGACAAGAAAGTAGCAGAGCTAATTAATAATCAGATTAACAAGGAGTTTTATTCCGCATATCTGTATCTCGACTTCGCTAACTTCTACAATGATGCAGGCTTGGACGGATTCGCAAACTATTTCGATGTGCAGGCTCAGGAGGAGCGTGACCATGCGATGCTGATGAGAACATACCTCTTCAACAACGGTGAAAAGGTAACTCTATCCGAGATTGATAAGCCGGATATGAAATGCAAGGAGATCTATGACGCACTAAATTTCAGTCTCAAACACGAGCAGTATGTGACAAGCCTCATCAACAAGATTTACAAGGCTGCCAACGAGGTAGACGACTATCGCACTATGCAGTTCTTTGACTGGTTCGTCAAGGAGCAGGGAGAAGAAGAAAAGTCTGCTGATGATCTGCTTAAAAAGTTTGAGCTGTATGGAAGAGATCCTAAGGGGCTTTATGCGCTCAATCAGGAGCTGCTGGCGAGAGCTTACGCTGCACCGTCGCTAGTTCTATAAGGCGCGTGTTCTGTAGTCGGATTGAGATATATCATGTCAATCAGATATACTAACAGTTATTAAGAGCCGGGTTTAGCCCTGCTCTTTTTTATAAAATTTTGTATCAACTAAGCCTTACTTCGCATTGACAAAGAGCTCCGTCTGCTACTGACGCAGCTCGTATTTTATGTTATATTAATATTGTTTTGTCGGAATGGTATGCGTAAAGCATGCAGCTTTATTACCGAAAAATACATATTTTTAATATTTATTAATAGTTTATAAGAACAATTGCTAAAGGAGCGTCACATGAGTTCATTAAAATTCAAATTGCCGGGTATTGCAGCTTGCTTTATTATCGCACTGCCGGCATGGTTCCTTGGGAAGCTCGTTCCGGTTGTCGGCGGACCGGTATTTTCCATTATTTTAGGTATGATTATCACACTGGTGTGGGTGAATAAGGGCATATGTAGCGAAGGAATAAAATTCACATCCAAATATATACTTCAGATGGCTGTAGTTCTCCTTGGCTTTGGTCTCAATCTTAATGTAATTCTTAAGACCGGAGCTCAGTCGCTCCCAATAATTATCTGTACGATTTCCACGTCACTTATTCTCGCGTACATCATACATAAGGTGATGAAGGTCGACGCCAATTCTGCTACGCTTGTCGGCGTGGGGTCATCAATATGCGGTGGGTCTGCTATCGCAGCTACAGCTCCGGTAATTGATGCTTCGGATGACGAGGTTGCGCAGGCGATTTCAGTAATATTCTTTTTCAACGTCATTGCGGCGCTCGTGTTCCCGATATTCGGTCACTTACTCGGGATGAGCACGACGAGTGGAGAAGCCTTTGGAATATTTGCAGGAACTGCTGTAAATGATACATCGTCTGTAACTGCGGCTGCTTCGACATGGGACAGCATGTGGCATCTCGGATCTCAGGCTCTTGACAAAGCGGTGACGGTTAAGCTGACGAGGACTCTGGCAATCATCCCTATAACGTTGGTGCTGGCAATTTTCTCGGCCAAAAAGAAGAGTGAGGTGAGCGCTGATGCAACCGATACAAATTCATTCAGCCTTAAGCGCGCTTTCCCGATGTTCATCTTGTATTTTATAATTGCATCGATAATAACAACTGTATGCGTATCAATAGGAATTAACGCTGAGGCATTTGAACCGCTCAAGACTCTGAGCAAGTTCCTGATAGTAATGGCAATGGGCGCTATCGGTTTGAACAGCAATATAGTGAAGCTAATCAAGACCGGAGGGAAGCCTCTGGTACTTGGAGCAGTGTGCTGGGTGGGAATCACGATTGTCGGCCTGATAATGCAGCGCATGATGGGGTTGTGGTAGAGTTGTGAGAGCGTGATAAAGTGAGTGCCGAATGTGTGCTACGTTGCAAATCAAGAATTTTGGCGAATTTATGCAACCTGAAATCTGAGTAGAGAAATAATCTCCCTGGATTTCAGGTTTTTTATAAAAACGAACAATAGTCTTTAGAATCAATTAAAAAGTTAGAGAAAACTAACAATAATACATTTTCTTAGAAGGTTATGTTGATTATCATCATATTTTATGTGGATATTTCCAATACATAATGATACAATCAGCTTGAATTAGTATAGTCTAACTATCTAGATTTACTAGCTTGCAGTATTATTTAACACGCTTTTACATTGCATGTATTTATTCATTAAGGAGGAATAGGTAGATGAAAAAAACATGGCCGAAGAAATTACTGACCGCGGCTCTGACATCGAGCATGATGGTCAGCATGTGCGCCGTCAATTTGTTTGCGGTGACTGGCGACCAGGTTGCCAAGGATAAGGTTTATGTAGGAACCGGTTCTGTTGAGGCGGATCCTAATTCTGTGTGGTCCGGATACGATATCACCTTGCAGATGGAGGTTAAGGGCGGTGTCATCAAGTCTGTTACCTGCACACCTGCAGCCAACATGGATAAAATGAACAAAGGATATGTCGATTTGACAAGGATGCAGCTGGCCTCGCTTATTGGTAAGCCGGCTACGGCTAAGTCTGTCAATGAGTTAGTCGACACTAACACAGGCGCAACGTATTCACTAAAGAGTGCGAAGAAAATTGCAGCCAAGATAATGCAGAATGCAGAAGCTGCAGATGCATCCGGTTCTAATCCCGGCACAAATCCGGGAACAAACCCCGGAGGCTCCACTAATCCGGGCGGCAACACAGGAACTACAATACCCAGCTTAGATGGTATCGGTGACAATGATTATATCTATGGCAAGCTGGATGTACCATATGCAGATTTCTACTACGGCGAGCTTAAGGAACTGCATAGTGGCACTCAGACGATGGATTTAAGCGCTGCTGACAAGGCATCAGGAATGAGAGACGCAGGGCGGTACGACGCCGTGACGAGTGCTACTAAGAATAAGGCCAAGAGATTTCCGACAACGTATTATGAGGAAACATCTAAAACAGTTGAGATTCTAGGAATCAAGGACACTTCTGTAGCCATCAGAAAGGGTCTGTATCTGGAAGCCATGCAGGCTATCAAGGATGGTAAGACATCCAATAATCCATTACTTGAGATGGTCAAGAAGTTTAGACTTAATGAGAATCCAGGGCAGGCTACTCCTGAGTACAAGATTCTAAACGGGGATGGCACTCTCAATGCTACAACTACACAGAAAATATTGGATCAAGCTGCTAGGGTAGAGGTTGAGACTGGCAGCCCATGGGGTAACTATCTTGTGAATGTACAGTCTGAGAAGATTCCCAGCTCCGACGATATTGAGGGTATCATCGTCAAGACTAGCGATGGGAAACAGTACGGAATGGAACATCTTGAAAACATTTGGCTTCGTGCAAATGAGTTTTCATTTGCTGTAAAGCCCGGTTTTGTCGAGCCTCACGGTAACACTGTTGATTACAAGCGTCACGAGGGTCTGCAGGGAGCAACCATCACTCAGATTCGTTATCTGATTAGAAATAAGGCTGACCTCGTTATTAACACAAACGTGCTCTGCAAGACTCTGTTGAGTGAAGGGCAGGGGGCAACCGTCAATGATGAACAGTTCAAGGATGGAGTTGTTGTTAAGCCAGTACTCAAGACACCGGCTGGCAGCAATTATAAGCTTGTTTCTGTCAAAAAGGGTAGAACTACACTTGATAAGGACATAGATTATACTGTTGAGGGCAATAACATCGTCATTAAGGATACAGGTAAAACCGGCATAGGTCGGTATTCTGTAACCTACAGTGATGATAAATACGAGGATATCAATGCCTCCTTCATCCTTAGATCAAAGTATAAGGATGGAGAGGTTAAGCTCGTTGATAACAAGCTGACATTACCTGAAGGCCTATCCAGAGAAGCTTATGCTGATTCAATTGGAAACATTCTCATTGATGGCAAGAGAGTAAGAGCTAATAATCTCATGAAGGATCTGTTTAACGAGGATGGTTCCGTTAACTTCGCTCTCAAGCTCAAGGGCAGGGATGGAAAGGAAACTCCGCTATTCACAAAGGGTGCAGCAGGAGTGTATACTATTGAACTCGTGTCGCAGGGGTATCCAAGTGTTAAGAGCATGGTGATCGCACCCGGAACAAAAGAAGTAACGGCATATGCTGCTGATTCTGAGCATGCAGTTAAAATGTCATTCCTCGGCTACAAATTAAATGGCTATAATCTAAATGGGTACGAATACGAAGCTTATGACATCTCGTATAGAGATGCTACTGATAATGCTGTTGAACCGGTAGCAGGACAAAAGGTCAAGGTGCGTATTGAGCTGCGCAAGGGAGAGCCTTCCAAGCTTGAGATTTTCCATGATAAGGGGAATAAGGTGCTCGAAAAGATCAAAGATTATAAGGTAATTGATGGCAAAAAGATTGAGTTTGAGACAGATAAATTCTCAACATTTATCTTTGCTAACAGAACAGGCAGCAACGTAACGCCAAATAATGGAAATAATAGTGGCGGAACAGCAGCTGTTGATTCCGGTAAATCAAATGTTAAAAAAACTAGGCTCATAAAGAGGTCAGGAATAGTAAGGACCGGAGATTCAAGCGCTATAATTGCTTATGCATTCAGCATGGCTGCAGCAGTGTTGCTTGTGATAGTGGTAGTTATCGCAAGGAGAAGAAGGAGCGTTAGATAACGCGTGGCAGTTTAATTCTCTCGCGAACTAATAACTGTAAAATAATATAATAGCCTAGGACTGCTTACATGCAAGCATATTCCTAGGCTATTATTTAAATCAAGATTGTTCACAGCTGATACCGATTGTCTGATAATATACGAATATATTGTCCGGTATTCTATTGACTAATAATCATACCGTTTGCGCATCAGAGCCAGTGTAATCATGGAGATGATAAATGCCGCTATCTCTGATAGGGTGTTTGACCACCAGATTCCTTCGATTCCAATCAAAATAGGCAGTAAAATTACAAACGACAGCTTGAATACAAACGTTCTCAGGAACGATATTATTGCTGAAACCCAACCATTATTCAAGGCAGTAAAGAATGATGAGGCAAATATGTTGATCCCGACGATTATGAAGCACAGCGTGGTAATCCTCATAGCGTGTACTGTCAAAATTAAAAGTGAGGTGTCATAGCCCACAAAAAAGCTTGAAAGCGGTTTTGCCAAAAACTCTCCAATTGCGAGCATCACGGTACCGGTGATAAACAGAAGTTTAAAACTTTTTGACAAAATATTTCCTAGTTCATTCGTATTGCGTGCTCCGTAATGATAACCGATAACCGGGGAGCAGCCCATCGCATATCCTATAAAAATCGCTGCAAATATAAATTGAACGTACATGAGCACGCCGTATGCAGCTACTCCGTCAGAACCTATATATTTTAGAAGCTGCACATTGTAGAACATGCTGACAAAGGATGATGTAATGCTGGTAACCATTTCGGAAACTCCGTTACCGCAGGCTTTGGCAATTGGACGAAGCTCCGGCTTGCATCGCTTTAGATTGAGTAAACTTGAATTAGGGCGTATAAAGTATACCAGCGGAATCATAGCTCCGATAAATTCACTGATTCCAGTTGCGTATGCGGCACCGGCAACTCCCATGTGAAATACGTAGATTAGAAGTGCGTCAAGAATGATGTTTGAAAGACCTGCAAACACCGTACACAAAAGACCGAGGTGAGGTTTTTCTGCAGCAATCAAAAAGTCTTGAAAACTGTTCTGGAGCATGAAGAATACATTGAAATACATGCTTATTCGTCCATACGTAACGCAATCATTGATCATATCTGAATTTGCACCAAGAGCAATGCAGATTGGTTCCATAAAGATATATATAAATATGCAGATTATGATGCCGACGACAGCGGTTGTTGATATCATCATGTAGAAGTATTGTTCTGCGCGTTCTTGTCTCTGTTCTCCGAGCGTTTTCGCCACCAGTGCGGCGCCGCCGGTGCCAATCATGAAGCCTATGCCGCCGACAATCATCTCCACAGGCATAATAAGATTTATAGCCGCAAATGCTGTTTTCCCGACTATATTAGACACAAATAGACCGTCTACAACACCATATACAGACGTAAAAACCATCATTCCTATTGATGGAATGACAAATCTGAGAAGCCTAACATAGGTGAAATGATCTGATAATTGAATTTTATTTTTCTTTACCGTGTACTTCATACTTTTATATTCTACATAAGAGCTGAAATTTGTAAATAATAATGTTGTATTTCAATAATTGTAACAGTAGCTGTAATTGTAAATGGCAGATACGACTAAATTTTCTGTATTAAGGCGGACAGGCACTTCCATCAGGACATCAGTCTAGCTGATATATATGATGAAACAGGGATTATAACAACAGTTCCGATGGCGCTTATCATAATCGCAATTAGCTCCTGTGTGAAATCCTTCGAGTTAATAAGCGTACTCCATGAATAGAACTTTAGAAAGCTTATGCACATTATCATAAATTCCCCGGCAAATATAAAGAAGAGCGTGTTGACGTTAGAGCTTAATATTTTGCAGCCGATATTCATTCCTGCACCAAATAGCTCAGCTCTACGTGAGTCCGGATTATGACGGGCAATCTCATAGACTCCTGAGCTCACTGCCATGGCCGTATCTATGAGTCCTCCAACAAGAATTACTACAAACACAGCGATTTCAACTAGAAGCATATTTATCCCAATGGCTCCGGAGTAACCGTTAGATTCGTGAATCTTGACATCTCCAATTGTACCGAATCCCTGTAGATGCGCATGCTTAATGATGAATACTATAAGTATTACAGAGATGGATAGAACCAAAATGACTGACATAAATGCGGATTTTGTTTTAATATTCCTGTCATTCTGGTAGAAGATAGTTACTGCAGTTATGAGCAATACTGCTATAATCGTTGAAATGGAAATATTGAAGCCTAAATAAATCAACTCAATCAACAGTGCGAAAATAGAAATGTTTATAGCAGTCGTCATTATGGCTTTAGCGGTTTTATTGCCCCCCGCAACAAGTGAGAGGAGTACAAATATTATGATAAGTATTTTAATCATGCTTTAGCTCCTTTCGCGCCACTGACGAAGTTACAAAGATAGAGACCAGTATGGCAACAACTATTGACAACATTCCGGAAAATGAGCGTGCTATATAAAAATAAGCGTCATGATTTATTACAGTCCTAAAGCTTATCTCATTTGACATGGAGATAAGGAAAATAGGCAGAGTTGGTGCGATATTTGTTAGAAGGACTACACTTATCATTGTTCCGGTTATATCATCAGCAATCTCGTGTAAAGACTGCAGCAGACCTTTGAACTTCAGATTACGGGTTCGTTCAATCAGTTCTGTTGCAGCAGCTGTGACGGTTACAGATACGTCAATAACAGCACCGAGGCAGCCTATGATTACCTGTGCTAAAAAGAAGTGTCTGGCGTCAGTAACAGTAAACGGTTCCGGTAGAAAATGCAGAAAATCATAATCAATATCACTTCTCCATATCAGGAGCATGATGCAGAGAGATAGGAGCAAGGTGGTGAGTAGTGTGGACGCATATGATAGGAGCATGTGCTTGTTGAAGCCATCAGTAACCAGCAAAACGAAAAACGTGAAAATCAGCACGCTTAATATCGTCATGTAAAGGATGTCATTTCCATGGATGTTCATGAAAATAACAATGCCAAAAAGCGCAATATTCCCGATTATGCAAATAGAAGTAAAAACTCCCTGACGACCACCGATAGTGATTAGTGCTGCAATGAGCAATAAAAAAACACCAGCGACCCAGTAATCCCGTTTTACTCCTGTAATCCCTGAATAATCGTCATTAAGGAAGACGTAATCGTTGCGATAATATTTTTCATCATAAGTCCTCGACTTGTCATATTTGTTTTTTAGATGGATAACCTTGCCTTTATTATGTCCATTTTCTATTCTTAATTCGAGTAATTGATTGTTATCCCTGTCAGTGACATCCGTTACTTTTGCAACAGTTGTTTTATACATGCTCGAATTGTTTAATATCAACATGAACAATATCGATACTGCTATCATGGATAATATAAATTTGATTAGATATTTTTTTTTCATATAATTCATATAAATTTTAATATGTAGTATTCAAATTCCTTGAAACCGAAGGATTTTTCCGTAACTACATTCCTGTAGCTCCGGTCTAAATATCCCAGTATGCTATATAGCACTTTACGGATATATATTCTAGCATAGGTGCAGGTCGACATATTGACAATAACATGATTTAAATAAAAACAATCTTGTTTCTGCAAGCAAAATTTCTTCAAAAAAACCACCCTTATGCAAAGCAATTTGATACAATGTGAGTGCTATGATTAGACACAACTATATTGATATAGGTGAGGGTAAACCGCTGATCCTGCTCCATGGCAATGGTGCGGACGGCAGCTACTTTATTCACCAGATTAATTATTTTTCATCAAAATATAGAGTGATAGCCGTAGATTCTCGTGGACACGGAAAAACTCCGCGTGGCGAAAAGCCGTTTACATTACTGCAATTTTCCGAGGATTTGCATGCATTCCTCGATACGCATGCCATCAAGAGGGCTCACATACTCGGCTTTTCTGATGGAGCCAATGTAGGTATCAGGTTTGCCATCGACTATCCTGAGTATGTGGATAAACTGATTCTAAGTGGCGCTAATCTCAAGTACAGCTCGCTTAGAATTTCGGTTCGTATGGCAATTAGACTGCTTGAGAAGGCAAATTCGACCTTTAGTGGAGATAAGGATAATCAAACCAGGCGTTCGGAGCTGTTACAGCTGATGAAGGGTGAGCCGGTAACCGGCGTGGATGAGCTGGAGCGGATACAGGCGGAAACACTGGTCATAGCTGGGACGATGGATTTGATGTACGGCAGTCATACCAAGCTGATTGCTTCCAAAATTCCAAATTCCAGACTTGAGTTTGTAAAGGGAAATCATTCATTGGCACGCCGGAGCTATAAGGCTTTTAACGAAATTATAGACGATTTCTTGCAGGGGTAAAAACAACAGGGTACTCTTTCCTGGATAATTAGCCGGTATTTAGACTTGTGTGCTGTATGAAGCCGCATTAAAAACATAAAACCGCCTATCCTTAATTCTATTCAATAAGGACAGGCGATCTTGACGTCACTGCACAAGTTAATTCAATTTGACGTCACTGCACAAGCTAGTCGAAGAAGAAATACAGTAGTACGATGGCTCCAAGCACGATTCTGTACCAACCAAACACTTTGAAATCATGTTTTTTGATATAGTTCATAAGGAATTTGATGATGAACATCGATACTACGAAGGCAACTATCATTCCCACGAGCAGGATTGCCGCCTCGCTAACGGTGAAGTTTAATCCATATTTGAGTAATTTGAGCAGGCTGGCTCCAAACATCACCGGAACCGCGAGAAAAAATGTGAACTGAGCTGCAGTCTTGCGGCTGACTCCAAGCAGCAGGGCGCCTAGAATCGTCGATCCGGAGCGCGATGTGCCAGGGAAAACTGCTGATACGAGTTGAAATAGCCCGATGATGAAGGCCTGCTTATAGGAAAGGTCATCAATACTGTTAGTCTCCGGCTTAGAGTGCTTATTGCGGTTCTCTGCGATAATGAATAGAATTCCGATGAGTATGAGCATTATCGACACTACTTTGTAATTGTAGAAGTGCTCTTCGATCGCATCGTCCCACTTGAGACCGACTATTACTGCAGGAATACATGCCACAATAACCTTGAACCACATTGACCATACGTCCTTGCGAATATATTTCTTGGATTTGTCGCTGGTAAAAGGCCAAATGTCGTTCCAAAATGTTATTACGACGGCCATAATTGCTCCGAGTTGAATTACAACGAGGAACATGCTCATGAAGTCCGGATTGACGCGCATTGGCCAGATTTGATTGACAAGAATCATGTGGCCGGTGCTGGACACAGGCAGCCATTCGGTGATACCCTCAACAATACCTAAGAATACAGCTTGTAGAAATACAATCATATTTAACTCCTTTGCTAATACGCCAATATATTATACCAAATAATCGGTGGTATTACGCATTTGAAAAAGTTATTATTTATAGAAAATATTTGGAGGTAGTGGGATTTTTGAATTCATGAAACGCAGCGATAAAGCCCTCAAGCTTACGTCAACTACATGTAAGCCGCGAGATCGAGCATATTTGCTGCAATACGAGGAAGCGTTAACAGAGGAATCGCTTCAGAATTCGTCAAAAGTAAGTATAACAGCTCGGGATGGTTTAAAGCTTGCAGGCAGGTTATACCGCAAACGCGAGCATCCTAAGGCTATTGTCATCGCTGTACACGGGTTCCACAGCGGCGGTCTGAGGGACATGGGTCGATTTGCAGATATGTACTACAGAAACGACTTTGATTATTTGGTTATATCGCAGAGAAGTCATGAGGAATCAGAAGGGAATTATCTGACCTTTGGTGCAAAGGAATCTTTCGATTTAATCGATTGGATTCGCCAAATCAGAAAACTCTACCCGGTTACGATCCCGATAATATTGCACGGTGTGTCGATGGGCGCAGCTACGGTAATTTTGGCTGCGGGAAATAGAGAGGTCCTGGATGGCAATAAAAACCCGTATAACATAAAGTGTTGCATTTCAGACAGTGCATATAGCGATATAATGGACCAAATTTCGTATTTGATAGGAGATACGCACTCTTTTATCAAAACTGCGTATATGGAGCTATTTAAGGCAAATATGAGGCTTAGAGGAGGTGCTAAGGCAAGCTCTGCATCTCCGATCTCTGTTGCTGGAAAAATATCCATACCGTTTATGTTTATTCACGGTAAAAAAGACAAATTTGTACCATATGCAAATTCTATTCGGATATATGAGGCGTGTAGCTCTACCGAGAAGGAAATACATCTGTTTGAAGGGGCAGGGCACGTGTGTTCATATGTTGTAAACAAGTCAAAATACGAGGAATTGTTCGCGTCCTTTGTCAAAAGTAAATTGGACGAATGTGAATAATATGATGAAAAAATCGGAATATGAATAAATCAAGGACCCTCCCGGCGGGAGGGCCCTTGAGACTTTGATCATACCGTTCATTATCTCGTTGCGAGATTTTTTACTTTCCGCCCCAGAATGATGTGAACTGTCCGTAAACGATCATTGCCATAAAGAGAGGTCCTATCCACTTAATGCAGAAGTTATAGAATCCTCTTGTCTTGAATATGCGCTCACCGCCATTCTCGATTTCATCATCGAGATAGTGAGGTACAAACCATCCAAGCAGGATAGCCATAATCAGACCGGTTAGCGGCATCAAGATACCTTCAGCGAGGCAATCCCATACACTCAATACATCCGCCTGTCCGAATAGGTGGAACCAGTTCATCTTAGGGTTTCCGCCGAGAGCATCAGCAGTTGTCAGGAAGTTACCAACAAAAGCTGCTAGAGCCATCACGACAGATACCTTAACTCTGCTTGCCGGCTTACCGGCCTTAACTCTCGAGTCAAGGATAGCGGAGATACCGGCCTCCATCATACCGATTGAGGAAGACAGAGCTGCGAAGAATACCAGTAGCCAGAATGCAAGCTGGAAGATCTTTCCTGCAGCACCCATAGACTGGAATACTGTTGTCATCGACACGAAGAGCAGTCCGGGACCGCCGCCTGGCTCGAGGCCAAATGCGAATACGGCCGGCATGATAGCCATACCTGCGAGGATAGCTACCAGGGAGTCACCTAATGTGATGATTGCAGCGTTCGACTCGAGGTTCTCTTTCTTACCTAGGTAAGAACCGTAAGCGATGATGCAGCCGGATGCTAGTGACAGTGAGAAGAACATCTGTCCACCGGCCAGGGATACTACATTGAAGAAACTCTTCTTCCACATCGATAGGTCAGGGTAGAAGAGGAACTTTAGGCCGGGAGTAGCTCCGGGAAGTGTGCAAGATCTGATTACAACTATAACAAGTAGTACAAATAGAGCTGGCATAGCAATCTTGCAGAACTTCTCAATACCGCCGGAAACTCCACCAAATACAATAATCATTGTAAGTATCAGGAAGCCTGCCATCCAAGCTACGGAGTTGCCAACGTTTCCTACCATTCCGCCAAACAGTGCCCCCGGGTCTCCGGTGTTAAGAACTGCGCTCTTGCTGAATAGTGCTGTAATTGATTGAAATAAGTACTTACTGATGTAACCACCGAAAGTACAGTAGAAGCAGATCAGGAACCAAGGTACGATTGTCTGAAGAATACCGTTGAACTTGAATCTGTGGTCAGCTTCTTTGTATGCCTCGATAGCAGCCTTCTGAGTCTTACGTCCAAGAGCAATCTCGGATAGCATCAGAGGATAACCTACTACGATAGCAAGAATAGTGTAAATAATAAGGAATGCGAATCCGCCGCCAAGTCCTAGTTTATAAGGGAAGGACCATAGGTTACCAAGACCTACAGCGGAACCGAGTGCAGCCATCAGAAATCCAAAATTGGAATTAAATTGGCCTTTGTTGTTTTCCTGTTCCATTTTTTCTACCTCCATACATAGAATAATCAAAGTCTTATTACAAGTACAATCTGATTATAAAAGCGACATTTTGTGTTGTCAATATGACTGCATCGTCACAAATTTGTCACCTTTTGTCACAATTTGTTCAACGCCTTGTATTTGAGCAGATACACGCGATTTGCCAAATAATAAACAAATGAAATTTTTTGACAATACTATCAAATGCGTTGGAGGAAAAATAAAATTTAGAATAGAATTCTTAAACGCAGCTGATGAAATTAGATGGAATTTTGCTATAAACCCGGGCAGGTCCCGCATATTATGTGTGACCTGCCCGGGTTAGCTGTAACCATTGTTTAGAAAAATAAATCCACCTTGTGCGTGTACTAATATTTTTTATGCACCGGGGATAGTGGGACCGGATGGTGGCGTGCTAGGTGATGAGTTACCGGAATCTGTCGAAGATTGTTGCTCAGAATCTGATGTATCAGCTTCGGTTTCTCCAGTCGTCTGTCTTTGCGTCGTTGCCTCTCTTCTTACATAGCTGGAGCGGCCTTTTTCAGTGCCTTTTGTATAGTATTCGTTTCCTATCCTTATCACGTTATCAGGCGCTGCATTATATTTGCCTGTCTTGGCAGCCGGAATCTGGTTCATAATCTTGCCCCACAGTCTTGCAGCCATTTCGGACATAGAGGACAGCTTGATGTTGACATCGGTTCCAATCCAGAGGGAAGCCGCATATTTTGCTGTAAACCCATCGAACCAGATATCGTATTTATCGTTTGTTGTACCAGTTTTACCACCGGCTTGTGTGCCGCTTACAGCAGCAGGACCGGCGATTCCTTGAGTGATAACCGACTTTAGCATGTCCGTCATGATGAAGGCCACACCTTCGTCCAGAACTTTTGTCTTTTTGGACTTGCTCTTAAGCAGAACCTTCCCGTGTCTATCTGTAACCGTTGTGTATGCTATAGATGATTGTCTGACGCCACCGTTAGGGAATACCGCAAATGCTTGCGCCATCTCAAGAGGAATTACACCCTTTGTAAGGCCTCCGAGTGCAAGAGCAGCGGAGTTCATGTCACTCGTCGCACCTTCGGTAACGATCGTTGTAAGTCCAAACTTCTTGAGCAGATCAGCCGAATACTCGTTTCCGACCTGAAGCTGGATTTTGACGGCTACAGTATTGATGGACTGCTGGATACCTTTACGCATTGATACAGCACCGGAATATCTATTGTTAGAGTTCTTAGGCCATGTCTTACCGTTAAATGTCATTGGTTCGTCGACAATTGTCGATGAAGCCGTTAGGTAATCTCCATAGCCTCTAGTCCCTTGTTTATCGTGCTTGTAATCAACCATCGGCCATGTTTCACCTTTTTCGGCATATTCATAGCTCTTCTGAAGGGCTGCACCATATACAGATAGAGGCTTGATAGATGAGCCCGACTGTCTGGGGTTCAGCGCACGGTTATACAATCTGCTGCCGGATTGTCCGCGGCCGCCGACCATAGCCTTTATCTCACCGGTTCCTACGCCTACGATAACCATGGCAGCTTGAGGCTGTATAGTCTTCTCGTTGAGAGAGTAAGCATCAGGTTTAATAACCAGAGTGTTTCCGGATTTCACCATTGAATTGGGGAAGTCCTTGAAATAGCTCTTATCTATGACCAGATCATCGCTTGAATCCAGCTTCTTGTATTTGCTGGGAACATTGATATATCCACCGGAGTAGATATATAACGTTCCTTTTTCCTGCACATATTGCTTCTTAAATTCTAAGCTGTAATTAACCTTGCCGCCGGTCTTGGTAGTATAAATGTTGAGTCTCTTACCTCTCTTGATTGTTGCTGAGCCATCCTTGCCAAACGACACTTCGTCTTTGCCAAGCGTAAAGTTTCCTTCAGAATTGAAGCTATCATTGTAATCGTAGAGAATTATATTTCCACTCGAACTGATGACATTTCCTGATGAATCCTTGCGTATGCTGACCAGGGAAGGGAAGTTAGAGCTGTTCTTAAACTCCTCGACAGCAACCTTCTGTGCTGTCGAATCCATGGTTGAGTGAATCTGCAGACCACCGGTGTAAATCATTCGTTCAGCTTCCTGTGGTGAAATATCATATTTTTTCTGCAGGTCACGCGATACCTCATCAATTAAATATTCATTGAAGTAAGAGTTGACGCCCTTGTTGCTCTTTACAGATGGGTTGATAAAGTCGATAAGGTTCTTGTGATAAGCTGCCTTAAAATCCTTGTCTGTTATATATCCTTGGTCGTGCATAAGCTTGAGTGCTGTATCACGACGATTCTTGGACATATCATTTGCGATATAGGTATCAGGATTGCGCAGAATGATATTTGTATCGCCTTCTGTGACAGAGTCTTTGCCGGCAAGCTTCACAAGAGCGTATGTGTCCGGCGCCTGTGGCAGTGCTGCCAGCGCAGCACATTCCTCCAGTGACAAATCCTTAGGGTCTTTGGAGAAATAAGCGTGCGAAGCAGAGTATACTCCGTAGCTTCCAAAGCCCAAATAGATTGTGTTTAGATATGCCTCAACAATCTGCTCCTTGGATAGTGTGCGTTCAATCTGACTTGCATAGTACATCTCCAGAATTTTACGCCTAACACTTCGCTGGCTCTTAATTTTAGGCAGATATACGTTACGAGCGAGCTGCTGAGTGATTGTACTGGTTCCACTGATGTGACCGGAACCTGTAAATGATTGGACTACAGCTCCGGCCATTCTGGTCCAATTGAAACCGTGGTGCTTCCAGAAGGTCTTGTCTTCAAGCGCAACAAATGCATTTATCATGTTTTTGGGCATCTGCTTATATGAGATAAGCTGACGATCCTGATTGTAGAATACAGTATCTACTTTTTTGCCTTGATCGTCATAAACTACAGAGCTCTGCGCAACTGAATCATAGATGTTCTCAGGATCGATTTTTGGAGCAGTACTGATGATTATAAATGTATATAAAATCGCCAAAACAAACAAAATCACGAATAAACCTACGATGTCCTTCGCAATTTTGCCTTTGCTGACAACCTTAGGTGTATTTTTGATTTTCTTGCCGTTTACTATAACGTCAGCTCCCAGACTGGGGTTGTAGTAAGGATTATCCTTCAGGAACAGTCGATCCTTCAGTGGTTCACCATTCCCCCTTATTAAACCGGAAAGAGACGCACCGCTCTTCTTTTTAGAAGACTTTGATGCTGAACGCTTTATACCCTTGTTGTTCCTCTTATTCTTATTATTCTTATGGCCTTTCGAAGATTGGCTGCTGTCAGCTGTTCCATGCTCAACAGGAACATTCGCGGAATCATCTTCATCAAGTGCTTCAAACTTGGATAGAAATTCATCTATCTCACGTTCGTTTTTAGAAATATTGTCTTTATCAGACTTCATAAGAAACCTCCAATCAGGAATTGTTTGTTGTCTTTGGTCACACCTACACATATCATAGTAGATTTTTACATTATATCACATAAATTATTTATGTGATTATTAATAGACGCTTAATTTATTTTGCTGATTCTATTTACCTGTAAAAGCGTTTCACCATTGCTCGGAGCGGAGCCATGAACAATGGTGAACGTTGATTTTATAAGGGTTTACACGAACCGTAGTGCTGTTCGCAGCATGGTCGAATTATTGTATATTTTTAAGTGCCAGATCGTGCCTATAGTTAGACGTGTGTCAGAAGTTGATCAGACCTGACTTAACATAAGAGTTTATATAATTGAGTATAGTATTGGTGACCTTGATGCCTGCATACTCATCGTCATCATCAAGATTGATGTGGGTGATATTGGCCTTGTCCTGAATACTGTTCAGGATAGAGGCCGTTGTAAATTTGTTGTCTGAGTCCACAGGAATAGCAATCGTCTTAGCCGCCTTGTCATTAGCGGTAGAATATATTTTGCTCAGATCGCTGGACAGTTTGTCGTTTTTGTTCTTAAATGAACCATATAGCTCTGATGTCGTCATGGTGAGGCCGGCAAGTGATGCGGCAGATGCATTTTCCTGCATAACTTGATCTCTATACGCTTCAGTTACACCGGTTGTATTCATTTTGAGATGGAGTGTATCGCCGTCGACATATAGTTCCTCGATTGTGTTTGTAGCGTAAACGTCACCTTTTGAATACTTAGCGGGGATTTTATCATCGTCACTAAATCTGTAATTGCTATTCTTAGCTATATAAAGAAAGGTGCTGAGGTCATTTATTGTCTGCGCTCCTATTGCAGTATCAGGCAGTTTGGCTTCGTCTGAAATTATTGAGTAAGTCATTTTGGCATCAGGAAAATACTTCTTATTGGCCTTTTTAAAGCTCTCGACCTGACCATCAAAATACTTCTTTGTATCCTCGAGGTTAAATGAATCTACAAGCATTGTAAATTCAATCGAATCCGGATACATATTACCGTTGTTTCCAACTTTTAGATCTGCAATCTGGTATGAAACAGATTTATTCTTGTACTTGGAGATGATTCCGTTTAGTATGTTGAACACATCTGGCTGCTGGGAGATGTAGGAGCTTGGACTATCAGTCTTGATGCCGGTAATTTTAATTTTTATACCTGTATTCTGAGTCCTGGGCTCAGTGCTGTACGGAATGGCAAGATTACTCATGCCGCTTGCGAATGAGGTATTTGACACATACAGCTTCTTGCCGCTGCTCACGTAGATAACGTTAGAGTTTGCAGGAATATATGACTTATTGATATTAAGTGCGCCAGAATGTTCATTCCTGTCATTATTAAGAAAGATAGCGATAACACTTCCACCTTTAGTATTTGAAGTTGATACTTCATGGATTGTGGAAAGGGTATCAGCATCCATAGCAGCCGTTTTATAGTTATATTCGGCAACAACGACAGTTGCAGGAGCTGTAACATCAGTTGCTGTCTTGGTCACGATTATATTTCCGTTTTCATCGGTAATGTATATAACCTTGTCCTTAGTAGTTTCTTCCTCGATGAAGTGCTGCAGAGCCTTGTTGGATTTAAACCCTTTAGATTTATCAATCAGCGCTTCTCGAAAGCTTCTGTAGTTGCTCTTGTCGACTAGACGAGTTTTATTCATCTTATAATATGCGATGATACCGACGAATAATATAATTATTACCAGCACAATCGCAGTGGTTTTCGTGTTAGATTTATGCATTATCATCCTCTCAAAATTTGTTGTATGTATACATTTATGCGTTGCCTATTATACAGATAAACTGTGAAGATTTGAACAAGAAAAGGAACTGTTCTTGTATACAAAGCAGATATGCAAGGTGATTGGAGTTATTTTAGTCACGTGATGTCAAATGTTATAGAAATGTTTTAAGCAAATATTTACTTATATATTATATATAGAAATGAAGTAAAGTGAATCATAATATTAGTATGATAAACAGGCCGTCCGGGTCATGTTAATGATGCTGAGTTTTATAATTAGATTGCACAAAGAAAGTGCAGTCTAATTTTTTTTATTGCAATTTCAACGGTTTCAATACATGGGTTTGATAAGTTATCTCATAAATTACCTTTGAAGTAATATAAAAAAGTTATGATACGGACAAAGTCCGGACAAAAGTCCGCACATATTACTATTACTATAACTATTACTATAAAAGAGAAAAATATAAGTATATATAGTTATATAAGAAGGAGGAGAAAAATGGCAAAAAGAACTGGCTCAAACACATGGAATTGGGAGATGAGAAAAAACCTTGAGTTTTTAGTTTCTGAAGAAGGTTATCCACCAAAGAAAATAGCAAAGGAATTATCTGTGTCTGATGCAACAGTATATCTTGAACTAAAAAGAGGAATGACAGCAGAAGAGTATTTGAACAAGCGATATTCAAAGTACAGAGCTGAAGTAGCTTTATACAACGAAGCGGTATCAATATTCGGCATAGATGGACTTGCTGTAGTAATGAAGATTTTTCAGGCACAGGAAGAAAAGTAGGAGAATGACATGAACAGAGGTACAGACGATGTTTTCATTTGGTACTATAGGATGGTTTTTTCCTTTTTTACTGAAGAACGAATGAGAAACATGAAACATGTTCCAATGTATGGTTACCAGTTTATTGTTATATTTCTGGAACTTTGTGGATTAGCAACTCCTACAAAAGGAAGGATTACAATTCAAGGTTATTCTCCGGGAGAAATTGCACCAATTATTTGTAAAGATATAGGAGAGGATGCAGAAATAACAATGCTTGCACTCAAATATTTTACCCAGCAAGAACTAATAGAAGTTTGGTTGGAGAATGGAAGCACTATTATTCATATTCCGTTCTTAAATGACAAGATTGGAAGAAGGAATAAAGAATCTGAAAAGAGACAAGCAAGACGATTGCAACAGATGGAAAGAAAAGCGAATATGCTTGCTTTACAAGCTGGGCTTGAAGCAAGAATCCAAAAGTGCCAAACATATGGATTATTTGAAAATGTATATTTAACCGATGAAGAAAAAAATGAGCTTGATAATCTTTTCTGTAATTCTGATGAGATTATAAAAAGGGTAGGACTGGAAAAGAAAAGGACTGGAACAAGTGACATAGTAGAAACAGATTATGATTTGTGTCTTAAAAAAGGGAAACAAATTGGAAAAGAACGCATATGATGCGAGAGGTGTGATGTGGCAACATTATATGATAAAAATTATGAATTACCAAAGGGATGCTACGGTCTAACAAAACCTACATACATAGTGGTGACAGCCAGAATAAGAGCATATCCGGAGTTCAAAAGAAAAATAGCTAGAATCGATGATAAATCAGAAATCAATTTAACAGAGGACGATATACTTGCAAAAAATTGTATGCAGGCATTTGTAGATGCTATAGAAGCAGGAACAGCATGGATTAGTGAGGAGTATAGAGAGCCAATCTGGAAATATGCAATCAAACATTATGAACATGGAGTGACATGGGAAGATATAGCAGAAGAATATCACTATAGCTCATCTCATTTAAGATTGCAGTATGTAAAATTTGTTTATGGTGTAGCGTTTGAACTTGGAGAAATCATTTAGGAGGAAAAGGTTATGAAAATAGTATCTGTTGTTAACCATAAAGGCGGAGTTGGAAAAACTACAATAACTATAAATTTAGGTGCAGAACTTGCAGAGCGAGGGAACAAGGTTCTCCTTATTGATTTAGACAGTCAGGGAAACTTAACGAAAGCTACGGGCATAGATGTACACAGAACTGGTGACAATCTATATACCGTTGCATCAGCCTTAAATGGAATTATGAAAGGGCAGGAGATTGATCCTTTGAAATACATATACAGGACAAATATTAGCGATAATCTTGATGTAGTACCTTGCTGTATAGATATGGCAGACACAAAGATTGCTTTAAATATCGCTATGGCAAGGGAAACAATGCTAAAACTTTTCATTGAGGAAATAGTTAAAAGCAAAAATTATGATTATGTGCTTATAGATAATGCCCCATCGATTGAAGTGGATTTCCAAAACTCCTTAGTTGCAAGTGATGAGGTTCTTATTATCACAGAAGCAGATGAATTTTCTACAGATGGAATGGAAAGCCTGCTAAAACAACTTGGAAAAATAAAGAGTTTTTTCAATCCGAAACTTGAAGTAGCCGGTGTACTCATAAATAAAGCTGATTGCAGAACAAATTTATGTAAAGACATGATTGGCATAATAAGGGAACTATTCGGCAAGCTAAAAGTATTTAATACCGTAATTCCGGCAAGCGTGAAACTAAAAGAAAGCCAGATTATGAAGGTTAGTATTAAAACTTATGATAAAGATAATGCTGTTGCAAAGGCTATTTCTTCTTTTACTGATGAATTTGAAGGGAAAGTAGCAAAGTAGGTTAAGGAGAAGAATAATGGCAATGAATTATAGAAAAAGTGTGTACATCAGAGACGAGCAATCAATCAAAAATGATATAGAAAATATAACTGATTTATACGGCGGAGCTGAAAAGAGACTTGAGGAAGCCAGTAAAAATGGAGTTAAGAATATAGATGTTAATTTGCTTCAGGAAAGTAGTCTTAATCATTTTCATGCTATTTCAGGAGAGGAATGGGATGAATTTGTAGCAAGCATAAAATCTCATGGAATATTAACACCTATCACAGTCAGACCTATAGCCGATGGAAAATATGAAATACTGGCAGGACATAATAGAGTTCGTGGAGCAAAAACAGCAGGGATTACAGAAGTTCCGGCAATTATAAAGGATGTTGATGATGTAGAAGCAAGCATCATAATTGCGGATACCAACCTTCAGAGAGAGGAAGTAACAGACCTTGAGAAAGGCTGGGCATATAGAAATATATTTGAAGCCATAAATCGAAAAGGCAAAAATCAGTATACAAGTGCTTCGGGTCAGAACGACCCAAAGCAAAATGTTTCAGAGGAGAGTGCTTCGGGTCAGAACGACCCAAAGCTAAGAAGTAGTGAAATTATTGCTGAAAAATATGGCATTGGTGAAAAAACAGTTAGAAGAAAAATCCGTCTAACCTACCTAATCTATCCGCTATATACTTGCTATGAAAATAAGCTTATAACACAGGAAGTAGCAGAACAGTTGTCTTACCTAAGAAAGAATGAACAGGCTTTAGCAGAAGGTCTAATTAGTGCCGGGCTGGGGCTTACTCCGGAAATTGCTAAAGTAATCAGGAAGGCAAGTGAAGACCGCCATATAAGTGATGTGGATATGCAGGAAATTGCAGGCACTAATATTAAGCAGGATACTACAAAGCCATCACGCCCAAAGAGGTACAGGATAGACGAAGCTCTATTCCCACCAACAGTAAAGAAAGGGCTGAGAGAAGACTATATAGTTAAAGCACTAACATATATTAGGGATAATAATATTGAGGTGTAATGATGGAAAAGGTAAGCAAAAAGGAGCTGGAGCAAGGCAATACTCAGCTAAAGGAATTAGTTAAGTTTTGCAAAAAATATGATAATCCGTTTACTGTAGATTTTGAAAGCAAAGAACTGAAAGAAGCCTTAAGCGAATTTAAAGAAATGGTAACAGATCTTCCGGATTTGTATTTTAAGATGGATACAACATTCAGGTATCCAACAAGAGGTTTACCCGGAAATGTAGACTGCAAGACTTTCACATCATACTATGTGATGCGTATTCCAGAGATATATTTGCTATATAAAAATAAGGGTTATGGAACTTTCTTTCATGAGATGAGAGAGTTTCTTGAGGATGAGGTGCTTGGTGTGGAAATAGGAGATGATGCAAAAAGTATTGCACTGTCCTTAGAGGTGAAAAATGCTATAATCGACTTGATAGAGAGAATTGAGAAGAAGGAAGCATTGTTATGATATTCAGCCGAAAAAGAAAAAGAGAAGTTGCAGATTATTCACCACTTAGAAATACTGAACGATATAAAGGGGATAGAGAGCAATATAAGTGCCTGTTATACAATGTTCAGAGTTGGTACTCATATATAAATTATCTAAACTAAAATATCAAAATTAAAAAAAGCAAGTGAAAGCATAAAAGTTAAGCGTTTGCGAAAATTTACATATGTTATAATAATAGCATAGAGATATATTATATAAATTAAACAAAAGTTTGCTATAAACTAAACAAACCAGTAATTGCAACGCATGCAGAGATTTGGTGGAAATGCAGGAGAATATATGATAAACATAGATTTTACGGAAAAAACGAAAAAAATAGAAAAAACATTACCGTACATAAAAGAAAAATTGAAAGAAAATCTGATATTTGAACCTTTCTATAAAGATTTTAAGTATTCATTTTGCTGGAGTTCTAATGCGATTGAAGGTAACACACTATCTCTTAGTGAAACCATATCCTTACTTGAATACGATGAAGTATCAGCAGGACATAGTTTTAGAGAGTATGACGAAGCAAAGAGGTTATATTCAGCAATTGAGAAATATTTAAGTTTTGAATATAAGGATATTACTGAAAGCTGGATAAAGAATATTGCTCAAGAAGTTACAGGCTTGTCAGGAGGGTATAGAAAAGAAAATGTGTATATAGGCACTCTTTCAGAAGCAATATATTATCCGCCAAGTCATGAAAATATAAATGAGCTAATGGGGGAATATATAAAGTATATAAAGCCATTTAGCAAAATGCAACTTGGGGATAAGATTACATATATTGCAAAGAAGCACATTGAATTTGAACGGATACATCCCTTTTTAGATGGGAACGGTAGAACCGGCAGGGTTATATTAAATCAATCCCTTATCAATGAAAGTCTGCTACCAATAGTAATAGAGCCGAAATCAAAATATAGAAGTGCTTTCAAAGAATATAACAAGTCTGGGGACACTTCCCTTATGGAAAACATAGTATATAACGGACAGCTTGAAGCCATAGAGAAAGTGAAACTTCTTGTAAGAAATATGGAGCATACACTTGGAAAATCAAAAGAAAGGGGGCTTGAGATTTAACTAAAAATGGCATAAAGAATATTCAATTTATGGAGGAATAACCATGAACATAAAGAAAATGGAAAGAGCATCTATTATCCTTTTGATACTTGTGTGCATAGGGATAATGTTTACCGGATGTTCTAAATCAGTAAAAGAAGAAGCTATGAATGAAGTTAAAGCTTTAAAGGCATCTGAATATATGACAGAAGACCAAAAGAGCATAGAAACACTAAAAAAATCCTTTATCAATAGCATTGACAAAGCTAAAGATGATAATGAAATTAAGAAAATTGTAAAGCAGTTTAGAACTGAAAAGAAAACCTTCGCCACAAGGAAGGATAAGATTAAGGCATATAAGGATCTTGTAATAAAGCAGGCAGGAGACAAGAAAGCTGAAGCTGAGAAAATCTTAAAGGCATATGAGAAAAAGCTTAATGCTGTCAAATCGAACAAGGAACTTGAGAAACTAACTAAAGAAATAAACGCTAAAATTACAGAAAAGACCGGAAAATCAATAGAGGTTACAACTTCTGAAATTGAAACATCCACACCAGCCGGAAAGGAAATACAGAAACAGCAGGCAAGTCCGGCAAGTTCCAGAAATAGCGGAAGTTCTGCTGAAACTCCTAAAAGTAATAGTGGTTCGAGCAGTTCCAAGCAGAAAGTATGGGTAGTAGATAAGCCGGCATGGACGGAAACAAAATACAAAACTGAAACATACACATATACGGTGTATATATGTGGAGGAAGAGAGTTCCCAGATTATGATTCTGGATATGCATATTACTGTGAGCTGGGTGATGCAGGCACTCCATCAAGATTGTATCCATCTACCAAGACAGGTACAAGGCAAGTGCCATACACGGTAACACATCCGGAGCAAGGACATTGGGAATACAGATAAATGATTTAAGCCACTCGAAAGGGTGGTTTTTCTAATGCTTAAAATTCAAAGGAGAAGAGAATGGCAAAAAAACTAAAGGGTATACCTCCATAATAAATATAAAAATTAAAACAGATTTTAAGAGCGGTACACTTTAAGAGCGGTACACAGCCGTTTTTTTTCGTGTATTTTTTTACAAAGAAAGGAAAAAGATGATAAAAAAATATAAAAAATTAACTGCGATTTTTGCAATACTTGTGACTATGAGCATGACAGCAGTTCCAATTCTATCCTTCGCGGAAACAATTCCACAGGGAACTGCTAAAAGTACAAATCTGAAAGAAAATTCTGCTTATGTTGAAAGCGAAAAAGAAGCAGAAAAACCGGTAATTCCGGAAAAAGACAGCACTAACCCAGATAAAAGCGAAAATTCTAAAACTGAAAAGGCTGAAACAAAAAAAGATAAACCGGAAACTGAAAAATCAAAGCCTGAAGATAAAATAAATTCAGATATAAAAGTTAAATTTTCTGCTTCCGGAAATGGTTCGTTCATCGTTAAAAAGGTAGGCGAACCTGAAGAGAAACTTAGAGATATTGAAGCAGGAAAGACGGATTACATTAGTGCAGAAAAAGGGGAAACCTTTGAGGTATACACCTACGCATTAGATGGTAACAAGCTTACATATAGACTAAATGACATAGAGAAGGTATCTGAGAACAAGGAAACAGTTAATAACACTCTTTTGAAATTTAAGGTAACAGGAGATAAGCCTGAAGCAATTCTTTCTTTTACCGGTGGTGAGAGTTTAGGCTCATCTGTACAGGAGATTTTTGCTGTACCGAGGTCATTTGGAAGTTCTAAATCTATATATGTATCCATAGAAAAATATCAATATGGATATGATGCTAGTGGACAAAGAGTGGCTCAAAATAAATACGGCAAATTTACAACATCTACAAGTGGAGTGTATGGCGGTGCTGTATATTGTGCAGAACACGGTAAAACTCCAACAGTTGGAGGAATTACAGGAACTCTCATATCGGACACTACAATCCGTAAAATAATGTACTACGGGTATAGAGGTCCAGCTCAGTGGTCGGGGTTTGCATCAAGTTCCAATAATAGTGCATACAAAATTTGGGGGTCAAATACAAATAAGACGGAAATTGCCGGTACAGTAATAACATCACAGGCTCTTTCTAACAGATATAGAAGTTTGGGCGGAAGTGGTATAACTACAAATCCACAAGGGTTAAGTGCTTTTATGTCATATGTTAACAGTCAACCGGATCCCGGAAACAGTTATGCTGTATATAGGGCTAGTGCTAGTGGACAAGACCTAATGTTTGGAGTATATCAGCCTAAAGGGTATGCAAAGGTGCAAAAGAGTGTGGCAAGCAACAAACACCTTACAGATGAGTGCAAGAATATGTACTCACTAAAAGGAGCGGAGTACCGGGTGTCTAAGAACAAAGATGGCTCCGGATACTTGGGGTCGCTAACAACAGATGCAAGCGGTAAGACAAATACGCTGAAACTTACCCCTGGAACATATTATGTGAGAGAAGCGAAAGCACCGAAAGGGTTTGCACTAGACCCTACAGTACATACTGTAAATGTCGTTTCGGGACAAACTGCTACGGTGCAATCAAAAGACGAACCGCTTTTTGACCCAATAGGTATAGTTCTTCAAAAGACCGCTACAGATAACAGCTATTTAAATAAGTCAGATATGTCTGATGCTGAATTTGAAATAGCTTACTATAATGAAATGCTTGATAAGGTAGAAGGTAAAACTCCAACTAGAAAATGGGTTTTAAAAACAATGAAAGCTCAAAACGGGAATTATGTATCTCTTTTGCAAGATAAATATAAAGTATCCGGAGATGCTTTCTACAAGAGCGAGAAAGGCTCTATTGTTATTCCAAGAGGTACAGTAACAATTAGAGAAATTAAAGCACCTAAAGGTTATAAGGTTGATTCTAAAGTCTATGTAACTCATGTAGACAATGACCTGAATTTCAAAGACCAACTTGTATATAACTTTGGAAATACGCCTAAACAGCCCAATAAACCGTTAAATCCGGAAATTCATACCACAGCATTGGATAGGGATACTACGGATAATATCGGCTCATACGGAAAGAATATAACCCTCATAGATAAGGTGGCATATAAGGAACTGTCAGAAAATGAGACATATACTGTAAAAGGTGTTCTTATGGACAAGGCTACAGGAAAGCCACTTATGGTAAATGGGAAGAGAGTTACAGCAGAAAAAACCTTTACCGTGACAAAGGATAATTCTACTATTGATGGAAATGGTGCAAGAGGAACGGTAGAGCTGGAATTTAATGTGGACAGCACAGTATTAGCCGGAAAAACAACCGTTGTTTTTGAGCATCTATATTATGACAAAAAGGAAATTGCCACTCACACAGACATCGAAGACGAGGGACAGACAGTCCATTTTTCTGAAATTAAGACAACTGCAAAATCTGCCGAAACAGGAAGCATGCTTGGTATGCCAAGAGAAAAAGAGATTCTCATAGATACAGTTAAGTATACAAATCTCATTCCGGGTAAAGAGTACACTATAAAGGGTGTGCTTATGGACAAAGATACAGGTAAGCCTATAAAAGACGAAAATGGTAGAAAAATCACAGCAGAAAAGACCTTTACTCCGAACACGGCAGAAGGCAGTATAGATTTAGAGTTCACATATAACTCGCTTCTTCGTCAGGGGAAGACGACCGTTGTTTTTGAGGATGTATACCATAATGGAATAAAAGTTGGAACACACGCAGACATTAATGATAAAGGACAGAGTATAGAATATCCGAATATCCATACTTCCGCAGACTTTAAGAACCTAGGAAGAGTTAATAACGGAATGGTTACAATACTTGATAAAGTGTCATATAAGAATCTTGCTCCGGGTAAAAAATACACCGTAAAAGGCATTCTTATGGATAAGGCTACAGGTAAGCCTTTTATAGCGAACGGTAAGGAAGTAAAAGGGGAAACTACCTTTACACCTATAAGTTCAACCGGAACTATCACGGTGGAATTTGCATTCCCGGCATCTGCTATTGAAGGAAAGACTGTTGTTGTATTTGAGAATCTATATAATGACAACATTAAAATTGCAACTCATTCAGATATTACAGATATGAACCAGACTGTTGAAGTTGGTCGAATGAATGTAAGATACGGCGGTGCAAACGGTTATCCAATTACAGGAGATGAGAATGTAATCTGGATTTTTGCAAGCATTCTATTACTTTCAGCCGCCGGACTTATGCTTGCTGTAAAGCGTAAAAATAAGAAAAATAAAAAAGATAAATAGGATACTGGAGGAAGAAGAAATGAGAAAAGGAAGGATTATATCTACTGTCCTTATTCTTGTATTTATACTTTCTTGCTGTTTTGCAAATGCATCAGCTGAGCTGGTAAAAAAAGAAATATTCATTAGCGAAACAAAGAAAGCTTCATATGATGCACCGAAAGAAATAGAGGAAGGCGGTAAAGCATATAGGCTAAAGAAGATAGATTACAAGGTTATCAGAAGTCCGGAGGAGCTTAAGGGGGAAGTTGAGATTAAAAATCTTAATGAGAAAAAAGTTCCTTTAACTAAGAATATTGAAATTGATGGAAAGAAATACACCCTTTATCTTGATACAGGTAAGACCAAATACAAGAAAGACAATAAAGAAGAAAAATATGTGTATGAAGCAAGAGACCCAAATAACTTCGTTCCTGAGCAAACAAGAATTTTTAAGCACGCTGATGGTAAAGACCTTACAGGAAAACTAAAGTCCACAGTTAAGGGACAAAACTACGGAAAGGGAATTACCGTACCGGGAAGATTTGATGGTTCTCCTAATGCTAAATATTTTCGTTTCGCAGGTTCAGGAAATTTCTATCCGCTGGATACATCAGTTCCAACATGGAAAGGCTATGAAGGAGACATACTAGCTCATCTTGGATTAAATCCAAATACACATAGCATCACAGGCGGAAGATGGACAGGAACTGATGGAAGCGGAAAAAACGCAGTCTTTTCTGGAACAAGAACAGTATGCGATTACACATGCACCTATACGACTGAAGGGGGCGGAGATACATATACAGCAAATGCAGTATATAACGGATATGAAATTGAAGCTTCAGCCATATATGAGGAATATATGACATTAAAGACAAAAATCCTTATCGGAATAGGTATAGGAATCCTAGCACTTGCAGTTGCAGTAATCATATATTTTCTTAAGAGAAGGAAAAAGAACAAGGAAGAACAATATATTTAGGAGGAGAATATGAGTGAGAAATTAGCTGTTGTAATAGAAGAAGAAAACTTTGAGATATCTCCTGAAGAACTGGATGGAATGCTTGGAAGACCGGATAACGACTATGACCCAGAAACAGCTTATCAGGTAGATGAGGTTGAAATTATACTACCAAAAGAAGTAAGGGAATAACTGTTAGGTGGACGGAGAACCGTCCTTTTTTATTGGGAAATTATTGGCAAAGGAGCTGGTAAATATTATGGCAAATAAGAAAAGTGAGGAATTTAGGCGTCAAGTTGCAGACATGTTTATAGAAGGCTTAAGAAAAGACGGATTAGCATGGAAGCAAGGCTGGAAAAGTGAATCTATTCTTCCTACAAATGCTAAGTCCGGTATTCCATATAGGGGAATGAACAGGATAAACCTTTTCTATACAGCATTATCTAGGGGATATGAGGATACAAGATGGCTTACCTTTAATCAGATAAAAGATGCCGGATATGCACTAGAGAAAGGCTCTAAAGGAGCAAAAGTCGAATACTGGTATCCATTTGACAGACTGGAAAGAAAACCACTCACATGGAAGAAATACAATATGCTTATCAAAGACGGGATAGACAAAGAGCGGTTTGCAATATTCGTCAAAATGTATACGGTATTCAATGGTGACAATATCAAAGGACTTCCGGAAAAAGAAGAATATATAAATCCGGATATTAAGCCGGGTGAGCTAATAGAAAAGCTTTCAAAAAGTATGGAAGTGCCAATAATCCACGACATAAACCATGAAGCATGCTATATCCCCTCAAGAGATGAGATTTTTTTACCACCGGTAGAAAAGTTCTTGAATGCAGAAGCATATAACGCTACAGCACTACATGAGCTTGCACATTCTACCGGGCATGAAAGCAGGCTTGATAGAGAAATGGCGAATGCCTTTGGTAGTGAAGGGTATTCTTTTGAGGAACTTGTAGCAGAAATGACCTCTGTTTTTATGAGTGTCCATACGGAAATAGACCCTATGAATACGGATATTGAGAATCACCAAGCATATGTAAATGGATGGATAGAAGCTATAGAAAAAAGTCCGGAAGTTCTTTCTAAAGCCATTAAATATGCTGAAGAAGCTACCGCATATATGGAAGAAAAAGCAGGGATTTCGGAAGAACTATTGAAAGAAGCTGAAAAGATTAAGGCGTTTGAATTTGAATATAGGATGCTTGGAAGACTGCAACAGGACTGTGAATACTACTTAGGAGCTGGGGGAAAAGATGCTGAACATGCACTTTATTATCATGACGAAAAAAGACATATAGAAGAGATGAAAAATTTATATGACAAAGTACCGATTAAACCTGAATGGCTTTCAGAAGAAAAACTGAAAGAGTATGAAAAATTACTCTTGAATACGAATGGTGATATTTTACAGGAGTTTAATGATAAGTTCTATAAATTCGGAGTAGTGTTAACCTCTGAAAATGAAGTTAGAGCCTTAACTCATGACGAGGGATGGATTACATGGTTTGATAAAGAGGGTAAATGCATGGGTAATACCGACCAGCTGAATATTTGGTTGTCAGACAGGGGTAATTCGGATTATCCGGATAGTGAGCAATTTTTGATGCCTACATGTGAAGATGTCCTTGAAATGGTGGAGAGTATTGCTAAAGTATATGGCATTACAATTCCTGAAGCACAGCTAGGGAATGTAATCGATTTAGAAGATTTTGGAGAACTTAGCTTTAATGCGACTAATTTAAAAGCTGATTTTCTAAAGGATGCTGAAGAAAACTTACATGAAGAAAGTCCGGTAGAAAGGCTTAAGGACATGTTTAACAGTAAAGAAAAAGAAATTGAAGCAGAAGGGAATACTTCATCGAAGGTAAGGCATAAAGCACTAGAGTTAGAACTGTAGGAGGATGAAATGGTAACAAAAAATACACTAATAGAAATTATTGCAGAAAAAGAAGATATTACAAAGACTAAAGCAAGCAGGATTCTATCACTTATAGGGAACGGCATTATGGAAGCTGTTTCCAACGGAGAAAGAGTAACGATTGCCGGGTTTGGAACTTTTGAATCAAAGGAAAGAAGCGAGCGGGATGGAGTCAATCCTTTCACCGGAGAAAAAATTCATATTCCGGCATCAAAGGGAGTTAAGTTCAAGCCCGGTAAAGCATTTAAGGAAAGCGTTAACAAATAGGAAATATAACTTAAAATCACGGAGGTAAAAATGGGAAGTTTTGCATCACAGCTTACAGCATTCGTACAGAGTGCCAGACCGCTTATTATTGCACTTGTTGCAGTAGCACTACTTATTAACGGTGCTATGATGATATATCCAAGCGAACGAGGAAAGGAAAGGGCGAAGGAAGCTCTCCCTTGGGTTGTAATTGGTTCAGCTATAGCGTTAGGAGCTGTAGCTCTTGCATCAGCTTTAACAAGTGGATTTTAAACTATATAGACCGGAGAGATGGTAATTCCATCTCTCCGGCATTTATATAAAGGAGCTGGATTATGAGTGAATCTATAAAGGATAAAGAAATAAAAATGACAGCAGATGAACTGAAAGAATATATAGAAAACATGCCTGAAGGAACTATAGTAAATATTGATTTTGATAGGGAGACTGAAGACAATGCCTAAAAAGAGGGAGCTTAATGTTGTAAATGTAAGACTTGTGGATGCACCTTCACTATATAGCGAGGAGGTATTGGATTCCCCTGAAGCTGTTTCTAAAGTTGTAGCTGAAGAGTTTAAGAATTATGACCGTGAAGTTTTTGCTGTTATAAATTTAAATACGAAACTAAAGCCTATTAATATAAACATTTGTAGTGTTGGAACGCTCGATGCAACATTGATAAATCCCAGAGAGGTTTTTAAATCTACTATTCTCTCAAATGCTTCGGCGTTTATTGCTGTTCATAATCATCCTTCCGGAGATGTGAACCCATCAAGAGAAGATATATCAGTAACAAAAAGGCTCATGGATTGTGGCAATCTACTAGATATAAAGATGTTAGACCATATTATCATTGGTGGGGGAAGTGGTGAGATTTACAGTTTTAATGAAAAAGGTCGTTTTGACAACCTATACATTGAAACTACTGAAGTTAGAGAGAATATGGTAATGGAAAAGGAAGGGGTAAGAAAAACAATGGATAAAGAAAGAGTATATTTAAATGTGCATACCAGTTTTGCAAAATTAGGAATCGAAGACAAAAGTGGAAACGGACAAACTTACAATGTGGTTACATTGCCACGAGGAACAAGCGTAGATGGAAAAGACCTTAGCGGTGGGAGACTTTATCCTTTTGGGATGTACATATACCCAAATAAGTTTAATGATAATCTAATTACCGTGCAATATAAACCGGAGCAAGAGGTACAGGTTAACCTGAAAAACGGTGAAAAAGTAAAAGTTAAGGCTGAAGAACTATGCGAAAGTGTAGATAAAGCTAATAAGAAATATCTTAGTGAACATAAAGAAGTCCAGAATAGTAAAGTAAAGCAAAAAGATAAAGATAAGGAAGTAGAGCTGTAATATGGAACACTTAAAGAAATATATATCCATAAATTTTAGACCGGAACTTACCACAGACAATGTTAATAAGACTATGGTGCTTAACCGCTTTTTAGGTAATCCTCTCATAGTTTTAATATATATAGCTATATTAGATATTGCACTTACACTTGCATTTAGTTTCGTGCTTAATGTGGTATCGAGTATACCCTTAATGCTTAAAGACTGGGAACATTTAGGTAAATATATCAACTTTGCCCAATGTATACCTAACATAACGGAAGGAAGAAAAGTAATCTACTTTTTCTTTTTTACTGTATTGCTACTTGTGGATATTAGGCAGGCATATATGCTTAGGGTTTCCTTTGCAGAAAAAGATATTAACAAGGGGAATCAAGGAACTAGAAGATGGACAACACTAAAGGAAGTTGTTAATCAGTATAAGGAAATTGAACTTATCCCTTCTACATATAAAATCGTTCCGGCTGGAAAGAACATCGAAGAAGACAAGGAACTTCCGGAAGAGGGAGGAAGCTATGTAGATGAAATAATTTGTGATGAAAATGGTGAGGTTATAGAGGAAAAAGTGAAAACACCGAATTGGTATCAGGGAAAAGGAGGTATCCCGGTAACAAGGTGGAGAGATAAACTGTACATAGACCCACAATTAACGAACAACCTCTTTATAGGTACGACACGGTCAGGAAAAGGAGAGATGTTCGTATTTACCCTTATAGATATTCTATCAAGAGCGTATAAAATGGTAGATAGACCTTCAATGATAATTTTTGACCCGAAGCTTGAACTATATAAATCATCGAAGAATACATTAGAAAAAAGGGGATATGTAACAAGACTATTGAACCTTGATGACCCTAAAAAATCTGCCGGATACAATCCACTTGCAATAGTAACAGAATATTATGCTGAAGGAAAACATGATGAAGCACAACAACTTGCTAAATCTTTTGCCTTCAGCATTTTTAATTCCAGTAAAGACATGCAAGAGCCGATTTGGAAAAATACTGCTACAGACCTTTTTACCGCACTAATTTTGGCAGTAGTAAGTGATTGCATAGGAATGGACGAAGAACTTAACTCTAAAAGAAGAGAACACCTTCTTCTGATGAAAGAAAACTTTGATAGCATCGATGATAAAGAGGAAGCAAGCGATAGATTTTATCAGATTTTGGAAAAACTATCTCCGGAAGAAGATGTAATTTTAGAAAGTTCAAGGCTCGGATTAACCTGTGCTCCACCTGAATATGAATTTGCATATATTTATCCGAATAGGAAAAATATCAACTGTTTTTCTGTAATCAACTTCTTTAGGGAACTTTGTGATGTAAATAGTGAAAATGCAGGACAAGACCCTAAAGCCGGAGAAAAACAAGCTGAAACAGCACTAGATGATTATTTCAACAGCCGTCCACAGCTTGACTATGCAAGAGGGCTTTACGCATCAATTAAAACCGCCGGAGATAGAACGAAGGGAAGCATCTATGTAAATATGCAGTCAGCACTCACAATTTTCAGTATGGATTCTATAGCGAGAATGACTGCTGAAAACGATATAGATTTTGCGAGTATCGGTTTTGGAGATAAGCCGGTGGCAATTTTTCTGGGTCTTCCAACAGAAGATAAATCTAATCACTTTTTAGCCCTTAATTTTGTAACGCAGGTTTTTCAGTATCTATTTAAGCTGGCAAAAGCAGACAAGGGAAAGCTAAAGAGAAATGTAAGATTTATACTTGATGAGTTTGGGAACATGCCGATACTGGATAACTTTGGCAGTATGGTTACAAACTGTCTTGGCGTTGGATTTTCTTTTGATATTTTTATCCAGTCATACGACCAGCTCAGGACAAATTACGAGATGGAAATGGACACAATCAAGGATAATTTTGCAAATCAAATATATATTCTTGCGATGGGAATGGAAACAGCAAATGAATTTAGTGAGCAACTTGGAAATAAAACAATAGTGGATCTTCAGCGAACGGGAACAAGGTTTGGTAAGAATAAAACATTTATGGAATCTACAAAAGAGAAACCACTGTTGTTTCCGCAGGAGCTTCAGGATTTGTTTGAAGGAGAATTTGCACTAATCAGAGGGTCAAAGCGAACAGATTTGGCAGGTGCTGCTATTCGCTCCTATCCTATCCTTGCTGAATATATGAAGTGTCCATATTTTTGGTGGTATTTTGTGGCACTTGGGACAGCTATAAAGAGCAGACGGGAAAAAGGAGCTATGAAGGATAAGGATACAGAAGAACCTTTATCTTTTCGTAAAGAATATGGCTACCACTTAAGTCAAATTAAGAGAAAGCTTGGAACTGCATTTTTATATCGCTGGCAATATGCAACGGAAGATTTTCCTAATCCTACAGATATAAGACTTTCAGATATATGTGACGAAAGCAGAGCTTCTATAAACTATACAAAGCTGGTATACGATACAAACGAAGTTATGAGAAAGCTCGGTATTTTTGATTTTGCTGAAGAAGCCGAAATCGGTAAAAAGAAAAAGAAGCTTAGGGATTTAAATTCTGCTTACTATGCCTTTGATAATAAGCTGGCAGAAAAGGTGGAAAATTACAAAGATGAGTTCGGTCTATATCCGGATACGGATGTAAATAAGGCAATGAGGATACTTAAAAACATCCAGAAACAGTATGCCCTTTCAGAAGACTATATATCTTCGCTAGAATCGATTATTATGCAAAGCTAATACAAACTATCGAAAAGTTAATAAAACATGGCTTAAAACTCAAATTTGAAGCCCTAAAATTTTAAAAAGGAAGGAAGAAATATTTTGAAGGAGAAAAAACGAAGAAAATTCGTTCTTAGAAGAGGAATCACTCTTTTAGGAATGGTTGTTTTTGCTTTTAGCATTTTTTCTGTTTGTGCATTCGGAGCAGAAGGAAGCAAATGGAAGGATTTTTATATCCGCAATAGTGAAATAATGAAGACAAATGATTTATTTTCATCCGGCATTAGAAAGATTGGCTGGGGAATAGTAAAAGGATTAGTTAAGTTTTCAGATGCTGTACAAACTCTTTACGATAAGTCTTTCGGCTTCATAGACATGACAACCAACAGCAATATAAACGATTTTGTACAGCGTTTTAAACCGGCTTTCGTAGCACTTACTGCACTTGCACTACTATATTTGGGATACATACTTATTATGAAACATGATAAGAAACCCAATGTAGTTACAAATATATGCGTTGCAGTATTATGTGTAAGTTGTTCGACCTTTATGTTTGGCACATTAAATGGACTTGCTCATTCTTTTAAGACTGGAGTGGATAGCTACAGCATTAAAGGTAATGAAAAAGGAGCTATAACTATCGTAGATGAGAATACAATAGATGTTCTTAAACTGTATAAAAAGCATGGTGATTCTCTTAAGCCTAGTGACTACAACAAAAGCACAGGTGGAGTTACTGAAAAGAATATCAAGTACCTAGATATTAACAATGTCATAAATTATAAAAGCGATGATTTTTCATCAGAAGAAAATCCCTTTAAGTATAGAATTTCTGCATTAAATCCCGGTGGTGGTGAAATTATTTCAGAAAATGACGATGGCTGGGGAATAAATGACGGTGATGATGCTGATTTTGGAAATGAATTTTATTATAGGTATAACTTGCAATGGATTAATACCTTTATACAACTCATATCACTAATAATAGTGTATATAGCAATGTCATATAAATGTGTCAGGGTAGCCTTTGAGCTTGTAGTAGCAAGGCTTTTAGCATATCTATATTCAGCGGAACTTAGTGGTGGTGAAAAAGTTCGTAAAATACTCGCTTTCATCAGAGATAGCTATATTCTGCTTGGAGTAACAGCAATATGTATAAAGCTTTATGCGGTATTTACCGGGCTTATACACAGCTATGTTGGCACTAGCATTACATCTGCTGTATTTTCTCTTTTTCTTGCTTTTACCGTTATCGATGGTCCGAACCTTGTAGAGCGACTTCTAGGCATGGATGCCGGACTGAAATCTTCTACAGCAAGAATGCTTGCAATCGGTGGAATGGCAATGGGAGCTACTAAATTTACGGCTAGAACCAGCAAAAACATTATGGATAGGCTTATGGAGAGAACCAAGAAAGGAAGCGATTTAGCTTCAGCCGGAAAAGGTATGGAGAATTTAGCCGGAAATGACAAAAAAGCACAAGATAAAATGGATAAGAACAGTAAAGAAAATAACTCTGTAAATAATACAAATAATGAGCAGGGTATGCAGGGTGCTGGAAAAGATAGAGATACAGAAATTCGTAATAGTTCGGATAGTGTTAAGGATTCAGGAAAGGATTCGGCTGGAACAAGTCCGGACTTCATGGATAAAGGTCAAAATATGAATGATAAGGTTAATTCCGATTTGGCATCAAGGATGGATAACAGAATGAGAAAAGATGGAAGCAGTCTTGGAAATCAAATGGACAAAATGAGCAGAACAGGAGTATCTGACAGGAGAAGTGAAAGAACATCCATGCCTAAGAGAAATACAGGGACTAAAAGTAGGTATGTTGATAGGGATAGCAAGAAAGGAGAATAATTCATGGCAAAGACAATTACGACAACCAGCATCGAAAGTAAAAATCGAGTGTTTGGAAGCTATGATGTTTGGGATTTTCTATTTATCATGCTGTATGTGATGCTTTCATATGGATTAAGGCTATATGTACATCCAAGACTTAGGATTCCGTTCTTTATATTTTCAGTCATAGTAGCTGTTTTTCTTACATCAAGGAGTAGTATGAATAAAAGAAGAAAAAATTATGAAAGCCTATATTTTCTCTTATCCGCAGACATTTCGGCATATAGACCATTTTACAGAAAAAATGAGGAGGAATAGAATTGAGCAATAAAAAGAAAAAATCCAAAAAGGAAGAGACCATAAAAACAAATTTGGATATTCTAAATATTAGAGAGTATGACGAAGAACTGAATGCCTTTAAACTGGCAGACGGTTCTTTTTTAGACTTCTTTGAAATTGTGGCAAGAGACAGGCAGAATCTTCAGGATGATGCGGTTAGATTTGACATTATCACTCTTACAAGGTTTGAAAGGTTATTTTCACCAGACCATAAAGATATAGGGCTTAATTTTCCCATAAATACAGCAGTACAGAGAAGAAATCTTGAAAGAAAACGGAAACTTACAAATGACCCGGTAAGAAGGAAATGGCTTGAAAGAGAAATCGATGAGCTTCTAACCCTAGATAGCAATATTGATCGAAAAGAATTTTACCGGATGTATTTTGGCGAGACTAAAGAAGAACTTATAAAAAATAGAACCAATATTTTAAGTTGGATTGGCAGGGGCAGGAACAAAATTATCAAGGAAATCGATAAAGAAAAGAAAATTCAAATTATAAGAAAGCTTTGCAATATGAACGCTCTTATTCTTCCGGATGAACTTAGAGAGGATATAGACTATGAAGATTAGAAAAAAGAAAGACAAAAAGGAAATCGCACCGATTGATAGTGAATTATTTGAATATATTCAGCCAGCCGGAGGAATTACATTTAAAGAGCCAAATTACATAATGACAGGGGATGGATATGTCAGGTGTCTACACCTTTATCAGCTTCCAAAAATCCTAGATGATTTTTGGATGGATAAAATCTTTGGAATAGAAGATGCTATAGCCATGATGGATATAAAGACAAAGGATAGTGCTGAAGTTAAGAAAAACATTAACAAATCGCTAAAAGAAGAATTTGCAAGAGCAAATACAGCAAAGGACTATATGGAGCTTTACGATGCAAAAATTCGTCAGCAGGAATTAACGGACATGTACGATGAACTTACATCTATGGGAGAGGTGGTTAAGGATGTAGACATCAGGCTCTATGTAAGTGGCAGAAATCTCGTAGAACTGGATGAACGCTGTGAGCAGATTATGAAAGACCTTGAAGCTGATTCATATATGACGGCAACTATGCTAAATGAAGGGAAACGAGAATGGCAAGCACTTTTTGAACCCTTTACTGTTCAACATAGTAAGCCTTTTTCAATGAAAGCTCATCCACTAATGACAGAGCAAATAGCAATAGGAAATCCATACTGCTATTCAGAGCTTGTGGATGATAATGGAGATTTTATCGGCTTTACACCAACCGGGGGAGTTGTAATTTTTGATGAATTTGCCAAAACTGCATCCAGAAAACATTATAACAGTCTCGTCTGTGGTGATATGGGGTCGGGTAAATCTACATATCTCAAAAAACGCTTTAAAGCGAATGCTTGCAAGGGCAACTTTATTCGGACTTTTGATGTAACCGGAGAATTTGAAAATCTAACAAAAGAATTTGGAGGAAAAACAATCAAATGCAACGGAGAAGACGGGATACTTAATCCGCTTGAAATACTCCGTGCCGGAGAAGATGAATTTATTTCATATTCAAAGCATATTGCAAAGGTATCTACTTTCTTTAAGTGTGTAGTGCCTTCAGCAACGGATTCCATGCTTATATCTCTTGAAAACTACTTAAGAGAGTTTTATAAGAAATACAAACTTCTTCCGGAGGAAGGCAAACAAATTACAGGACTTCCGGCAAGGCAATATCCAAGATTTTCTGATTTTTTGAAATTCCTTCAGGAAGAAATCGAAAAAGAGAAAATGCGTCCTACATCAAGTTCTGTAGATGAAGCTCTTGCACAGACAAAAGCCATAGCATTATCTGAAATTGAAGAAGCAGTAAGAAGCCTTGTGCTGAACTATGGAAAAATGTTTGATGGATATACCAGCGTTGACAATCTTGTGGATGAAAAGATTGTCACCTTTGATATTTCAGACATTAAAGACCTTGGAGATATTTTCGTTGCACAGATGTTCAATATGGTATCTCTTTGCTGGGATAATGCGGTCGGAAATGGAAGTATCATGAAAAAGATGTGGGAGAAAGGAGATATTGACATAAGAGATGTTGCTTGCTTCCTTATTTTAATCGATGAAAGCCACAGATGGGTTAATACCTCCATGCCTAAAATATTACAGCTTCTTATTTCATACTTAAGAGAAGCTCGAAAGTATTTTGCCGGGATTACCTTTGCTTCTCAGTCGGTTAGAGATTATATGCCACAGGGAGAAGGGGATAAGTATGTTGACCTAATAAGGACATTATTTGAACTTACGCAGTATAAGTTCATGTTCCGGCAAGACAGTTCAACACTTCCGCTTCTCAACAATATATTTGGGAATGCCTTGTCCTTCAGTCAGATAGACCAGATCCCTTATCTTGACATAGGTGATACAATTCTTTCTATTTCAGGAGACAGGAGCATAAAGTTCAAGGTATGGCTTAGCAAAGACTACGAGGAAAAAATATTTGCTGGAGGCAGATAATGAAGAAAAAATTGATGATAAAGCTTGCTATTTTTGGATTATGCTTTTCACTTATTTTTCTTTTACTGTTTGTTTCCCTTGTAGCAACGATGGAGCAGTCGTATGTTGCAAGCTGGAAGAAATTAAGCTATGATTCAGGTGCCGGAGATGGTAGTGCTACAGGAGAAGATCTTGTAGCATATGCTCTTACCTTTGCAAATAAAACACCTATGTACCGCTACAGGCTTGGTGGCTATAAGCTCTCTCAGAAGAAGGGGGAGGGGACAGATTGTGCCGGGTTTGTAAGCCTTATATATGCACATTTTGACTTAAATACTTGGGGGAAGATAAATTATGTACCTTCGCTATGGCAAGCCTTAAGCAAAAGCGGTAAGAAGGTAAAGGAAAAGGATATGAAGCCCGGAGATGTAATTTTCTTCAGCGAAGGAAGTAGTTTGCATCATGTTGCTATATATGCCGGAAATAACGAGATTGTACACGCTTCAGATGAGAGAGTTGGAATTGTCAAAACTCCGGTATCATATTCGCTTATGGGTGGCAGAAGACATATAAGTGGTGTGATAAGGATTATAAATGATGATGCCGGCGGTGCTAAGGCTGGAGTAGTAAAGGGCAAAAGAACTTCATATCCGTCTAAAAATAATCCATTTTTCTTCAGTCCTAAGTATAATGCTTTTGTAGGAACTGCATACGGACCACCGGCACTTACACATAACTGCACATGGTACGCATATGGCAGATTCGGTGAAATATTAGGGCGAAGACCGGCACTTCCAACGGGTAATGCTGATTCGTGGTATGGAGCTTGCACCGCCTATAAAAAGGGAAGAACACCTAGAGTAGGTGCAGTAGTATGCTGGCGGTACAGTAATGGGTCATATGGTCATGTTGCAGTAGTTGAGGAAATTAAGTCTAACGGAGACATTGTAACCAGCAATTCAGGATGGCGAGGTGCTCATTTCTGGATGCAGGTCTGGACTAAGTCTTCAGGTTATTCAGGAAACGGAAGTATACTTCAAGGCTTTATATATCAGCCTTAAAACAAGGAGGATAATTATGATAAACAAAATAAGAGATATGGACGGTTCGGATAAGGCTAAACTTGCTGTTATTATCGTCCTTTTGGTAATAACCGTAGTCATTGCTATTATTCCGCTTCTTCACAGTAAAAAAGAAATGACTGTATCAGAGCTTAGAACCGAACTTAATGATACAGCATGGGAAAGGAAGACAAAAGAAGGAACGGAAGGACGATTCTTTTCACAGTTTGGTGAAATGTGTATATGCACACTAAAGGATAATGGTAAAGTAAGTAAAGATAGTTGCTGGATGCAGTATGAAATTACAGAACCGGGAAACATCTTTTTAACAAATCATGATGGAGATACCTTACCAAGTCATACTAAAAATAAAGGAGACCATAAAATATCTGTAGACGGAGATACTCTTGAAATTGATGGAGTAAAATACCACAAGGCAGATTTTGAGAAATGGAAAAATATCAGTTATGACTATGAAAGATATTGGCAGTAACCGAGAGCTTCAGCGTAATGCTGGAGCTTTTATACTTAGGAGAATGAAATGAAGAAAAAGAAGAGATTACACCTTTCATGTGCAGAAGCAAAGAGGGGGATATATAAAAGCAGAATTGAAAGTCTTTATGACAATACAGTTTTTCTTGATTCACCGGAGGAAGCAGAAATACTGCTGTTGCCTACAGAGAAAGATGGCATTTTATCTAAAGAGCAGAATGATTTACTTGAAAAATATAGTTCAAAACTTGAAGTATCAATTTTTCCGGGAGAACCACTTCTGTCTGGAGAAACGGAGATGCTGGATAAATACTTTTCTCCAGATAGCGAAGTGGTAAAAGAAGATATAAGTTATGAATTGGAGCTATGATATGAATGAAGGATACAGGGAAAAGAGTTACAGCAATAAAAGAAAAAAGATTAAAAAGTCCGGTAACAGGCTTCTTTATAGTTTCATCGTAATATTTTTACTGGGATATGGCATATTTTTTTCATCTAAATTATGGCTCAAAGCACCGTATGAGGGAGTGCCTATCACGCCTATAGGTAAGGCAGTAACGGAAGAAGATAGGGTAGTCACGATAGATAGCTGGAAATACTCAAAAGAGGATAAAAAGATGGAAATTATAGTCACCGTTGAAAATTTATCTCTTGATGGGATTGATAGTTATAAATGGAGCGTAAAGACTGCAAGTGGAAGTTTAAACACAAAAGTGGTTTCAGAGAATAAGGATTTTACTGTCTTACATGTAAGTGATGTTCCAAGAAGATGGACTGAAGTAGCACTTGTAATGGAAATGAAACCGGAAGATAAAAGTAAGGGAAGCGATTTTAAGCTTCTAAAGCTATATACAAATGAGAAACATGTAAAAGCTGAAAGACATATAAAAAAGAAGAGTACCTTTGAGTATAAGAAAGAACAGGTCAATGGTAAAATTGATAATTATAAGAATCAGCTAAAGGAACTGAAGAAACAAAAGAAGTCTATAGAAAGCTCTATAAATAATGCGGATAAGAAGATAAAAGAGCTTACTGATGATATGAAATACCAGACAGGGCAGGAACAAATGAAAACCGGTGAGCAGATTAGCGGTTTTGAAGGAGAGAAAGAAAGCCTGAAGGAGAAGCTTGAGGATAAGAAGAAGGAAATAAAGGAGATGAGGGATAAGATACATATTCAAGAGAAACTTTTGAAAAATATTAGCTAGATATATGAACAGAAACAGTTTTCTAACGGGTTTGCATGTGCAAGCCCGTTTTGTGTTAAGTGGAGAGTAGTAATGATAAATCTTAATGAAATAAAAAGAGATGTTAATATTGTAGAGTATGCGAGAATCATAGGACTACATCCGGTAAAAGTAGGAAGGTATTACACGCTAAAGGAACACGATAGCGTGAGGATTAACCCGGATAAAAATATATTTGTGAGAAACTCTACAGGAGAATGTGGTTCAGTCGTTGATTTTGCAATGGCTTTTGCAGGATTGAATTTCAAAGATGCTATAAACGAAATTTCTAAATATACCGGGGCTGGAGTAAGTGAAATTTCTAATTCCACCGATGTGACAGTAAAAAAAGAATATGAAAAAGATAAAGCATTTTCTCTAAAACTTCCGGAACAAGATTCAAACATGAAAAATGTTTTTGCATATTTATGTAAGACAAGAGGAATAGACCAGCAAATAGTACAGGAAATGGTAGAGAAAAAAGTCCTTTACCAAGATATTCATAAGAACTGCGTTTTTGTTTCAAGAGAAGAAAGTGGAAAACCTAAATTTGCAAGTATTAGAGGGACAAATACATATAAGAAATTTGTTGCTGATGCCTTTGGATGTAACTATTCTTACGGACTTAGACTTCCCAGTAATGGGAAAAGTAGCCTTATAGTAACAGAAAGTGCTATTGACAGCATGAGTGTTATGAACCTTATTAAGCTTAACGGCAATGACTATCACGACTATGATTTTATAGCATTATCCGGAGTAGGCAAAGGAGAAACAGTAGTAAAAAATGCTGTAGTTAGCAAGGGATATAGCAGGGTATATTTATGCCTAGATAATGATGATGCAGGGAGGAAAGCGAGTATCCATCTAAAAGAAAACATTGAAAAGACTACAGGCATAGATGTGAAAATTCAGCTTCCAAGAATAGGGAAAGATTATAACGATATGCTCATAGCAGTAAAAGAAAAAACAAAGGAAAATACAAAGGACTTTAAGAAATGTATTGATAGAGAATTGTAGTTTAAGGAGGAAAGATGAGCAAAAGAATACTATTTGCAGGAAGCAGGGCAAGCGGACATTTTGCATATGAAGAAGCTTTATCTAAAGGCTGGGATATTGAATTTGTAGACACCGATTATAATTATATAAAGCGTCAAGTTGCAGATATATCCGCAGTTGCAGAAAAAGGATGTGACTGCATTATTTACGATACCAGAGAATATCTTGAGGAAGCTGAAGTAATTGCAGATGTAATAGCCAGTATCCGAAGGGCTAATGGGGCAAAGCCGATACTGTTAGTTCCTACAGCAAACAAAGAAAATTCATTAATAGGTGCATGCCTTGATAAAGATATAAAGCTTTTTATAAATACCGGGACTGGAACTCCTACAGACTGGAAACGGGAGCTTGTACTTAACATAACCGGTCATTATGATGCTGAAGAAAATGAACCCAAATTTACAAGAGAAGCTAGGGAATATAATTCAAGACGAAAAATCAAAAATGATTCTTTTTTAACTATTGGTGTTGCCGGCTCTTGCCATCGTATTGGGACAACTACACAAGCAATACAAATTACACGATTTTTAAATATGATGGGGTATAAAGCGTGCTTAATCGAAGCGAATGGAAATATGTATCCTAATAAAAGGTTGCAAGATGAACCAAGAACTGAGCTATCATTTTTCGAGAAGATAAGATTGATTTTTAATGTAGAAATCGATGAACCCGACAAGGGATACATAAGAGAGCAAGGATTGGATCTATATTATAAACATGATTATATTTCCGAACTTACCGACCAGAACTATGATTATTTTGTATATGATTATGGGGTATATACTGATGCCGGATTTAATAAAACTGCCTTTCTTAAAGATAATTTACAGTTTTTTTGTACAGGAGGGAATACAGCAGAATTTGAGTATGCACTAGATATAGCCGAGAATTTGTCATATAAAAATGTTGATTTGATTTTTTCTTTTACTGCTGAAGCAGACAGAGAGGACATTGAAGAAACTGTAAAAGAGCAGGGTACAAACGGCAGAATATTTTTCTCAGAATATACGCCAAACCCATTTATACTTTCCAATATTGACCTATATAAGGAGATGATTCCTCTGGAAGAAAATGAAAACACAATAGAAATATTAAAGGAAAAACCTAAAAAGAAAAAAATAAGGTTCTTCAGAAGGGGGAAAGATGAGTAGATATGATAAGCTAAATAAGATGCTCAAAGCTGAAAGGGAATTTAAAGAGAACCAACAGCGTCTTCATGATAAGCACACATCTGTACCTGATAATGCAGTTATAGTGGAAAAAAGTACAGCAGTTAGAGCTACGCTGGGCTTTATAAAGGGGATAGGAAAGACGATTGCAGGAGTGATATTTATTATTTTGGCTGCAATCGGGATATTAACACTTGTCTATCCTAATTGCAGGACTGAGCTACTAACTGTATTACAGGAAATGTTCATGGAAATAAAATCTATGAACTAGAGGAAGGATTAACTAATGATAGACATTGGATTTAAGCATGTTAAAGAGTTTGCAATAGAATATGGTGAGAACTTAAGCTTTGCCAGTAATATTACAATTAAAGACCTTGATATGGCAGATGCAGATGTTTTACCTGAAAAACTTGCTGAAGTTGAAGAAATTTTGTGTAAGGATTTTGGGAAATTTTTAGCCGAAAAAGATTATACCTTTGGAAGCTGGGATTTTTCAGATGAAGAAAGAGAATTATCTGCATATGGATATGTAGACATTTACTACAGAAAAGCTCTTCTAAAGTATTTTACAAGAAGCAGGCTAAAGGTTCTTAAAAAGAAAGGAAAAAGATGAGCTTAGTTGTTATAATGGCAGAAAAAGCAAATGCCGGAAGAGATATTGCTGAAGCTATAGGACTTAAAAACATACAGAAGATTGATGGAGGATTTCTTTCCGGAGAGGAAGGAGATTCTCTTTTTATAATAGTGCATTCACAAGGGAATTGCCTAAGACTATTAGAGCCGGAAGAAATCAACCCAAATTATGAAAAGTGGAAACTGGAAGATTTGCCAATTATTTTTGACGATGATGATCTGAAGCCTAATGATACTTATTCAGCAAAGAGATACGGAGCAATTAAGTCATATCTTCAGAAAGCAGACTATATTATAAACGCCGGAGATGCCGGGCGTGAAGGAGAGCTAATCCAGCGTTGGATATTGAAAAAAGCGGAGATAAAAAAGCCTGTAGGAAGGCTATGGTCAAGCAGTCTTACAAAGGATGCTATACAAAAGGCTTATGATAACCTATTAGGAGCTTCCTATGAAGAACAACACATGTTAGATAATTTATATTATTCCGGAGCTACAAGGCATATTATGGATAAGCTTATAGGATATAACTACAGTAGACTTATCTCTTTGACAAAAACTCAAGGAGTAACCGTAAATTATGGCAGATGTAAATCACCTATTATTCACGCAATAGTGGAAAGAGATAATGAAATTGAGAATTTTGTAAAGCGACCTTACTCATATATAACTGTATCTCTCAAAAGCAATGACAGTATTTTTGATGGGATACTCATATGTGAAGATGGCAAAAAGCGAGAGTTTGATACTAGAGATGATGCTGAAAATTTTGTAAATAAACTCAATAAAAATAAAAATGGAAAAGTAATATCATATAAAGCTGAAATAAAAGTCAAGAATCCTCCTAAGCCTTACGACATATTAACTCTACAGAAGAAGATGAGTGAGATGTATGGCTTCAATGCAGATAAAACGCTTAATATATGCCAAAGGCTTTACGATGAGCATAAGATATTATCTTACCCTAGAACGGATAGCAGATACCTTACGACAGATTTACAAGGTGAGGTTAAAGAGAAGCTACAGGCATTAAATTTTGGTAAATTTAAGACTGCGGTAAACAAAGCTTTACCACACGAAGCACATGATAGATATTTTAATAATCTCAAGGTCACAGACCACCATGCGATTATTCCGGTTTCTTCAGAAGGTGAAATAGAGAAAAAATACGGTATACTTTCCGAAGACGAAAAAAGGGTATTTGATGAAGCGGCAAGAAGCTTTATTACTATCTTTCTTCCGGGATGCAAATATGAAGCAGTATCTCTCATTACAGATGTTTCAGGAGAAAAAATCAAATCTACGGAGAAGCATATTTTAGAGGAAGGTTACTTATCTATATATCCGAAAGAAAATAGAGAAACTGAAGATTATCTTTCTTCCGGGAAGATACCCAAAAACATAGAGGAAGGTACTGTATTAAATGTAGAAAAGATAGACATATCTGATACAGAAACAAAACCTAAACAGCACTTTACTACAGCTTCGCTATTGGACTATATGAAAATACATAACATTGGAACTGGAGCAACTAGGCATGAAATTCTTTCCGAGATATTAAAGAAAAAAGGAGCGAATTACAGTAGTTCCGTTAAAAAGGATGGTAAGTATTACATTGCTACAGATTTTGGAAAGAAGATGGATGAACTAATTCCGGAAAAACTTAAGTCTATTGAGTTTCTCTCCGGGATTGATACCAGACTTAAAGCTATAGAAAATGGAGAACTTTCAAAAGAAGAGTTTATGAGGGATGTACAGGAAGAATTTGAGTCTATTTACCGAGAAATGACGACTAATAAAGAAATTTTAATGAAAAACATTAAAGAGAAAAAAATATCTAACTTTGAATGCCCGTTTTGCAAGGAAAAGCTTGAGGATAAGGGCTGGGGTTATGTTTGTCAAAACTGGCAAAAAGATGGAAAGGGCTGTAATTATAGCATTCCGAAAAAGATTGCAGGGAAAATCATATCAGATAAAATCCTTAAAGAGCTTATAAAGACTGGGAAAACAAAGGAAAAGGTAAAGGGCTTTAAAAGTAAAGCCGGAAAGAAATTTGATGCATTTTTACTGTATAATTTAGATGGTGATAATAAGGTTAATATACAATTTGATTTTAACAGAAAGAAGTGAGGTGATATGTATGAGCGATGCATTCAGAAAAATGCTACTTGAGTTACTGCTTTTCTTTAGAGGAATATATAGATTTTTCTTTAAAGGAATTTTTGTAATAACACTACTTCTATTAATTGCGAATCATTTCTTAGGAGCTGGCGGTACTATTGGAAAGATACTTAGTTCTCCATCGGATTATTTTTATATAATAGGTATGATGCTTTTTGCCATTTTTGCTCTATGGCTTTATGACAAGATTATATACCTAGTTATGCCGGAGGACGAGAAAGTTATACTGCCATTTTGATTGACAAATATAGGATATAGGATATAATAAAGGTACAAAAAGCGGTGAACCCTACCATGAGTGGGAACGAAAAAAGCGGTGAACCCTACCGTAAGTGGGAACGAAAAAAGCGGTGAACCCTACCGTAAGTGGGAATGAAAAAAGTTTAAGGGGAGATGCTTATCTCCTCTTATTTTTTTAGAAAGGTTTAGCATTATGAAAAGCTTAAAAATATATAATGTGGCTTATAGGACAAAAAACGTGTTACAAAACCGCTATAGCCATTGAAATTTCAATGGCTATAGCGGTTTTATCTTTTTTGAA
>NZ_JALU01000021.1 GCF_000525775.1 Mogibacterium timidum ATCC 33093
CAGAGAAGGCGGAAGAACAGTAGGCTCCGGCGTAGTAACGGAGATCATCGAGTAATCCCGATATAGGAGAAAGACCGCCAAAAGAGTAAAAAGTACGGCTGTCGCACAAAATGTGTGACAGCCGTACTTTTTGTCAGAATATTCTTGCAGTGGAGAGGTGCCCCCTGCATTCGGTATCGGATATATCGGTTAATATGGGAGCGTCAGCTTTAGACAAAATCATACCCCGCTTTTAATGCTGCAGTATTTTTAGCGGTAAAAGCGGACTTCCCTTTATCGCTAAAATATTTAGTCATAGCATCGTTATATGCATCAAAAGATAAAATATGAGTCTTTTTCAACATAGCGCCGATCATTGCTATGTTAGCGCCCTTCGGATTATTAACTTCCGCAGCAAGAGCTTCGGTATCAACCTTTGTTACGTTAATATCCTCTCTATATTCCCTGTCATCAGGAACAAGCGAGGCATTAACAAAAAGATGACCGCCGCATTTGATTTGACCTTCAAACTTTGTAATTGCAGGTTCATTCAAAGTAACAAGTATGTCTATGTTTTTTACATATGGGCTCGCAATTTCACTGTCGCTCGCTTTAACCATGCAGTTGGCTGTTCCCCCTCGCATCTCCGAACCGTAAGACGGGTACCAAGTGATATTTTTACCGCTACGGTGAAAAGCATATGCCATCAGCATACCTGTAGTTAACACGCCCTGACCACCGAAGCCGGAGCAAATTATCTCAATATTCATACTTTTTCACCATCCTTTATAAACTCTCCCAACGGATAAACCCCTTTAACAACATTCTTCATATGATGAATTGCATCTATTGGAGTAACATTCCAGTTTGTAGGACATGGAGATAGGATTTCGATTAATGAAAAGCCTTTGTTATCCATCTGATTTTTAATCCCCTTGGCAATATAGGCTTTGGTTTTTCGTATATCTGAAGGGGTATCAACACTTCCTCTTGCAAGATATGCTATTTTATAGGGCTTAAGAGCCTCGGTAATATCAAATGGAGGACCGCTTCTTTTGATATCCCTGCCTGATGGAGAAGATGTTGTTTTTTGCCCTTCAAGAGTAGTAGGTGCCATTTGTCCTCCAGTCATTCCGAACACCTGGTTGTTCACCACAATTACCGTTATGTTTTCATTCCTTATCGCACTCCACACTGTGTGAGACATACCTATTGAATATGCTGCACCATCGCCGTGATATGCTGTAACCAGGTTTGATTTTCTGGCACGCTTAACCCCGGAAGCTGTAGGAAGAACTCTTCCATGAGCGGCTCCTACGAAATCCGCATTTGTGGAGTACATTAAAAGCGAGCAACAAGCTACGTCTACAACGGTAACTGAATTTTCTTCATAGCCCATCTCTACAATGTTTTCAAATAGCAGACGTCCAATAATGCCATGACCGCAACCCGGGCAAAATGACGTATTTCCCTGCATAATTAAGTCAGGTGCCTTAAGGTTCATAAACTAACACCTCCTCTGCATCATCGTTTAAAATCTTCTTTGCAATATCCTCTGTGACGCTGCTTTCAGGTACATCAACGGAGCTTAAATATGCGTATATCGGCAGTCTCCCTTTTGTTGCCACTACTACATCGGATTTTAACTGTGCTGATATACTCATTTCCACAAGTAATATTCCCTTGCAGTGATCGGATAGATGCTCAAAGGCTTTGGCAGGAAACGGTGTGGCTGTTTTTAATCTAATTAAACCAAGCTTAACGCCGTCTTTACGTGCGGATTGTACAGCCTCTTTACAAATCCTTGAACTGATTCCGTACGCAACGGCTACGATATCGGCATCTTCAACCTGAACTGATTCCCAACGTTGCTCATTTTCAGAAATCAATTTGATTTTATCTGCATAGATTTTTTCGTAGCCATAATAAGCTCCTTCGCAGAAATATGATACGTTAGTGATCTTTTTTCCGACTGTATTATTACTGCAGCCTTTTACAGTCCAATCAAATTTGTCAATATCATGTTCTCTCATTTCAGGGAGAACCACACCCTCCATCATTTGACCTATTGCAGCATCTGATAGAATTAAGACAGGATGTCGATATTTTTCTGCGAGATCATATGCAAGCAGGACGAAATCTACTGTCTCCTGAACAGATGCAGGTGTAAGAGTGATCACTATTGTGTCACCGTGACCATTCCCTTTTGTTGCTAATTCGTAGTCGCTTTGGCTTTGAAAAATATCTCCGAGTCCGCTACCCAGTCTGGCAACATCTACGATAACTGCCGGAAGATCTGCAGCAACCAGATAAGATATTCCTTCCTGGAGCAACGAAAAACCGGGACCTGCAGAGGTTGTCAAAACACGAGCCCCTGTCGCACTCGCTCCATATATCATATTGATTCCGGATAATTCATCTTCTGTCTGTATAAACTCACCTTCAACCTCCAACATACGCCAGGACATGTATTCCAGTATCTCCGTTTGAGGTGTTATAGGATATCCGCTGTAGAACCTGCAACCGGAGCGTATCGCAGCTTCAGCGAGAGCTTCGTTTCCTTTCATAATAACAGAGTTGCCTGTATTGCTCATAAATAATTCACCCTCCACATATCATATTGCTTTTTTAATAACGGTTAGTGCGTAATCAGGGCAAACGACGTAACATGTGCCGCAGCTTACACATTTCTCTTGATTGATTGATATCATCTCGTAACCGTTTTCGTTTGTTTGTCCCGATAAGGAAATCGCTTTTGTAGGACAATTATGGAGACAATACAAACAACCTTTACAACGAGATGAATCATAGTATACTTTTTGTTCAATCATTTAAATCTCCTTTCTCTGTCTTGCAACCAAATATAATTAATACATGTATACATATATTAGGTGTTTTTAGCAAACATGTTAAAAACAAAGGGATACAAGTCGAAATATCATGAATAATAGCGGCTATAAAATTAAAATCAAAGATTTTAATTTATGTTGACTATAGTTTAATGCAAGTATACAATAAAAGCAACCATTAAAGCGTTAATTGTTTGGACAGGAGGAGCAACCATGAAAGAATTAAAACCTTATGTGACTGTTGAATGGAATGATACCGAATCTGATGCTAAAGGATGGTTGTGTGCTTTTAATTTTGTTAACCATTATTGTGGCGGTGGTACGAGAATGCATCCTACCGTGACAAAAGAAGAAGTTGAGAGACTTGCTACTACAATGGGCTATAAGTATAAAGCATGCGAATCTTTGACAACAGGCGGTTGCAAAGGAGGCATTGTATATGATTACAAAAAGCCTGATGCAAAGGATGTACTCAGAAGATATATCCAAGCGATGGCTCCTTATATTAAAGCAGGAGTATCGTTGGGTGGCGATTTGGGTGTTGATTATGCGGATGTTCTGGAGATCTTTGATGATATGGGCATCGGACTTCCGGCTACACAGGAGATGAGAAATAATCCCAAAATCCAACAGGGAATTAAGGATCATGACTATCTGTGCGGTCAGAAATATGACGGTTTTCTGATGTACGATATGATAACCGGATACGGCTGCGCAGCAGGACTTGATGAAGCTTGGAAGGCTATGGGTAACGACAAGCCGGGAAGCGTTGTTGTTCAGGGCTTTGGTTGCGTTGGAGCATCAATGTGCAATTCTCTCGATAAGATGGGGTACAAAATAGTGGGAATTGCGGATGCCAATGGATTGGTTGAATGCCAAAGCGGACTTGATGTCAAAAAACTGATAGCTGGCAGGATGCCAAAGGGAGAACTGAATAAGAACGATTTTGAAGATAACTATATTTGGAGAAAAAACTCAGAGTGGCTTGATGTTGAATGCGATATTTTAGTGCCTGCCGCATTAGAGGATGTGATCAATGAAGACAATGTAGATCAAGTAAAGGCACAGCTTATTGTTGAAGCTGCGAATATTCCGGTGACTGAAGAAGCGGAAAAAATTCTGGAGTCGCGAGGTGTAAATATCGCGGTTGATTTCATAGTTAATCTGGGGGGAATAAGAATTTATGAGGTTTCTGTATTCGGGCTTGTGGAATGCAAACCGGAGCTGATCGTGAAAGACACAGAAGATTTGGTAAGAAAAGATATCAGAATTGTATATGAAAAAGCGAAGGCCGAAGGGAAGACTGCCAGAGAGGTTGCTCGTGAACTTTTCAGACCTGATACTTTTGACACGCCTGATATTTAGGGTTTAAAAGCGTTAAATGCGGTAGACAAGGGGTGTGATATGAGTATCGACAAATTGTTAAGGCCTAAGAGAGTAGCCGTGATAGGTGCAAGTGAACAAGAGGGCTTCGGAGGTGATACCTGTCGAAATATAATAGACATTATGGATAAAGACAGGTATTACTTTGTTAATCCAAACAGAGATCATGTTCTCGGTATAAAGTGCTACCATTCCGTGGAAGAGATTCCAAATAATATAGATTTGGCTGTCATTTGCACACCGATGAGAACAGTGGAAGACATTATTAAAAGCTGTGCAAAAAAAGGTGCGGGAGGCGCTGTAGTATACGCAAGCGGCTACAGCGAAGTAGGAACGGCTGAAGGCAAAAGGGCGGAGGACAGCCTCAAGAAGCTATGCGATGAACTGGACGTTTCTCTTATGGGACCAAATTGTGCTGGCTTTATAAACTATATTGACGAGGTGAGTTCCTTTGCCTTTATTTCAAACAAAAGAGATAGACGTGGGCACGTTGGTTTTATTTCTCAAAGCGGACAATTAGTATTGAGCATGATGGACAGGCCTGGAACCGGTTTTTCTTATGTTATTTCGGCCGGTAACAGTAAACTCGTTACTATGGACGATTATCTTGACTTCCTGGTGGATGATGAGGAAACAAGAGTTATAGCTATGTATTTGGAGGGTGTTAAGAATCCTTATACATTTGTGAAGGCTTTAAAAAAGGCAAGAGTAAAAAATAAACCTGTGGTCATATTAAAAACAGGGAAATCGAGAAAAGCTCAGGAAATCGCGGCATCGCATACCGGAAGTCTGTCGGGAAGCGATAATGTATTTGATGCGCTTTTTGAAAAGTACGGGGTAATCAGAGTTGATGATTTAGAAGAATTAACCTCTACATCTCAGGCCATTGCGTGTTTAAAGGATATGCCGAAGGGACATAAGCTGGCTTCCATCAGTCTTTCCGGCGGAGAGACCGGGATATGTGCCGACTTAGGAGAAATTTACGGTGTAGAATATGCGGATTTATCACAGAAGACAATGGACGATATAAAGGAGATTATTCCGCCTTATGCAGATCCCAACAATCCCCTCGATATAACTGCAACTCTGTCATATGACATTGGAAAGTTTTCCAAAGCACTGGAAATTTTGATGAAAGATCCAGAGGTTGCGATGGTGGCGATTGGTTATACGCTCCTTGATAAGATTGCAGATAACGCTATTTACTATATGTACGAGTCGATGAAAATAGTATCAGGGAATACGTGGACGAAGCCGATGGTCATGGTTCCTTTTGTTGAAATGTCGAGGAATATCGAGTATGTAAATAAGCTGAAGGGGATCCATGTTCCGGTTCTACCGCCTGCCCAGTACGCATTTAAGATAATATCAAATATTTTGAGACTATCGCTCAGGCATCCTCAGGATTATGAATTCATCCCTGACGACGGTTTAAAAAAAGAATGGACGGCATCGGAGGAAAGGATTGCATTGTCCGAGTACGAGAGCAAAAAATATCTTGAAGCAAGGGGAATCAAGCTTGATCTATACGATTTAGCAAAAAGTGAAGATGAATCTGTTGAAATCTTTGACAGGATAAGGCGAATGACCAATAATCCGTCAGCTAAAGTTGCAGTTAAAATTGACAGCAGGGATATTTTGCATAAATCGGATATAGGTGGTGTAATTTTGAATCTTGATACTGGAGAAGCCGTCAGGCATGCGTATAGAACTGTTCTTGACAGAGCTGAGCGGGAATGCCCGGAAGCTGTGATCAACGGTGTTCAAGTCGTCCTGATGGCAGAACCGGGGGTTGAAATGATCATAGGAGTCAATAACGATAAGAGCTTTGGACCGACAATTCTGTGTGGGCTCGGCGGCATATTTGTCGAGCTGTTTAAGGATGTTTCTCTGTCTATCGCTCCTCTTTCAAGAAAAGAGGCAGAAAACATGCTATATAAACTTAAGTCTTTTAAATTACTTGATGGATATAGAGGGGCTCCTAAATGCAACATCGACGATATGATCGACGTTTTAATTAAGATTGCAGATCTTGCCTTCAGAGAGAGAGAGAGTTTGTTAGAGCTTGATATTAATCCTGTGTTTGTAAGAGAAGATGGCATAACTATTGCAGATGCATTGGTTGTGTGTAGAGGAATTCGCTGAAAGATAAAAGATATAAGTCGCAGAAGGAGGACATAGCGGTAGCTATGTATGATGCTATGAACACGAATAATAGTAGAGCACAAAAATATTTGAGTATAATGGCACTGGGATTTGCGGGAGGAAGTATTTATTTAATTCCATTTATAAGGTATGTTTTTTATACATGGCAAGCCGATGCCATGATGATTACGAATCAACAATTAGGGATTCTGAGCACGATGTACGCTATAGGTAATACCCTTCTTTACATACCCGGTGGAATTGTATCGGACAAGTTTTCTACAAAGAAATGTTTGTTGTTCTCGCTTATGTCGACAACAGTACTGACATTTATGTTTGCCATGAGGGTTAATTCTTATTCGTTGGCTTTGGTCATTTGGTTGTTATTCGCATTTACTACTACCTTTCTTTTTTGGTGCGCTTTGATGAAAACGATACGCATGTTAGGCAGTGAAAGTGAGCAGGGCTTTCTGTTCGGACTGTATTATATGGGTAACGGACTTTCGGGCGCACTGATTAACACGATTGCTCTAAAGTTCACATCGGAAGGAGCAAGTGCTGTAAGTAATTTTAAAGTGGGAGTATATGTGTATGGAGCTTCCACATTGGTTGCATTTATCTTGATATTCTTTTTCGTAAAGGATACGAGAGGGAGCGAAGAAGCGGAAGATGAAAAATTCAGATTCAATCAGGTTGGAGCCTTATTGAGAAATCCGGCGTTATGGTTGTTTTCAGCCATCGTATTTACCGGGTATGCGCTGTTTTCATCTGCAAGTTATTTGACCCCGTATTTAACTGATGTAGTTGGACTTTCACCTACGCAGTCCGGTTATTTATCCATTGTTCGTTCATATATTTTCTATATTTTTTCACCTATTAGCGGCATTATAGCGGATAAAGTCTTCAAATCTACAAGCAAATGGTTTATGTTGTTGTACGTGATATTAACCTTGCTATATATAGGAATTATTTTGATTCCATCTTCTGTAAGTTCAGGTTTCATAGGCTTATATTCTTTGCTTCCGGGACTGTTCGGATTGGCGTTATATGGCATAATATTTTCAGTTGCCAGCGAAGCAAAAATACCGGTTGCATTAATGGGAACGGCAGTGGGAATTGTATCAATCGTAGGTTACTCATCGGACTTCTTTGCGCCGGCTTTATTCGGAAGATGGATTGACAATGCTGAGAAAGCGGGGAGCTTGACGCTGGGATATAATAAAATATTTATATTCTTAGCGATATGTTGTATTGTAGGATTAGTTGCTTCCGCATTGATATTCAGAAATACCAAAAGAAAAGCGAAAGAATGCTAATTGATATCAAAGGGTGTCTTGAAATTGGTTTTTAGACACCCTTTTGCGATTTGCGTAGCACCCGCTAAATCATGTCGGTATGTGCTGCATCCCAATGATTTTTCACCAGAAAATTTCTTAATTCCATCGTTTTCTTTTGTTTGATCAGACTTAATATCTCTCTATGCTGTGCGTTTAATTCTCTCAATACCGAAAACAGTTTATCACCCTCGGTTGAATGATAAAGATAAGTTGGAATACTTGATTTAACATATTCTAATATTTTGATCAGTGCATAATTATCGCATTTGTTTACATAGACATTGTGGAAAGCCTCTTGATGAGAGTTGTAGCTTTCGAATTTTCTATATTTTATGTCAATATCCATCAGATCAATATATTCGTTCATAAGAAGATAATCCTCTTCTTTTAAATTATCCAGAGAAAGCATAGCTGCATTTGCATCAAGTATTGCAATTACATAGTATGTGTCCAGTTTAGTTTTTATATCAAACTCCCTAACTTTATACCCTTTTTGAGGGACCTTGTCGAGCAGGTGACTTGCCGAAAGATGAATTAATGCTTCTCTTACAGGTGTTCTGCTTACATTGAGTTCTTCACATATTTTCGATTCTGAAATTATAGTATTCTCATCATATACGCAATTTCTTATTCTGGTAAGAATTTCATTCTCTATATACTCTTTTGTGGAAATCAAAGTATTCACTCTAGTTTTCCTCATAATAAAATAAATTTCCTATACATCTACGCACACATTCTAGCATATCTTTGTGTCTAAATCAATTTATACAATTCACAATTCGTTTCTTTATTAAAGAATGTGTAAGATCCTTTGTTAATATCAATAAATAGAAGTATGTGGTAAAATCATAGATAAATCAGCTTAGGGCAGTGGCAGGAAAGATATCCAAAGCCATGAGTTCTGATGATAAATTCTGGCGCAGCCTGGCAGGGACTGTAGAAACTGCCTTTTATCCGAGCGGGATGAAAGGCAACTTAGGCAAGCAGATTCATCTGTTCAGGTACATAATATCTTATCAGCAAGCAAAGTATATAGTGGATAACTACAAGGGCCGAACAGATGAAGAAAAGCTGATCAACTATAATAGTAAAAGAAAAAATCTGGAACTGGACAGCAGAAGAATCTGCAAGACTGCATCAAAAAGCGTACTACGATTCTGAAAAAGGAAAATTTATTTATCCAGAGGGTCACAGCACCACAAATGGAGGAATAAACCTCAAAGTTGTAACAAATGATAGATTTCGTTCTGAGTTTATCATTAATGGCGATGGGAAATTTCTCACTCTTTTGGACGAAGATGCTACACAGGATGGCAAGGTCAACTGCTCAAGTTTCAATTATGCACGTCATAATGATGATGTTCATAAGATTCTTGATGTTGAACCGTCAACCCCTAGCTTTGAACCTCAGTTTAGAGAGGAATCTCGTTATCAGCATGATAAAAATGGAAATAGAATAAAAGATAGTGATGGTAAAGAAACGAAGTTTGAGGTCTCAAAAGAGGTTAGTAAACAATATTATAATATAGATTGGGAGAAACGTGTAATTAACTTTGAAGCGAGGTGTAGTCATGGTAAGACTAACAGAACATAAAAAAGCAATTGTCGTTTGTATAATCCTGATTTTTATAATTACCACTATGGTGGACGTTATGTTACCAAAAAGAACTACTGAAATAAAGAAAAACACTGTATATATGAGTGGTGTGTATCTAGAATATCCTGACAAAGATGATCCAAGATATTACCTTGAGTTTAAAGATGACAATACATATGTATTAATGTACGATGATAGCAGACGTCGTGAAGAGAATTATAATGAAGACGGTGATGGTAGCCATCCTCGTATATGGATATACTTTGGCAAATATGAGGTAAAGAACAATAATTATCTTATTAAACCAACAGAAAGTGGGATGGTAGGATTTAAAGATACTGCTAATGTAAAAAAATTATAATTAACAGTTATGGCTGCAGAAATTATAAAAATGATAAGAGTATAAAAGGAAGAATCATATTTAAAACCAAGAAAGGGCATTATATATTGGGGGTGCCAAATGATAGCAGATCATCGTATAGAAGAGATACGCCTTATTCCATGCTCTACAATAAATCCGACATAAAGAAACTCCCTAGCTCCGTAGAAGAGTTCCGAAAGCAGTTCAAAATGGATAAGAAAGCAGAACAGGACCTCTTAAAGCGGCAAAGTAGCTAACATATTTATTATGGGAAGTTTGGCAGAAAGTTTCATATACTATGAGCTTTCTGTTCAAATTTAGGACTGACGAGCGTAAGGAAAGTCTCGAGATGCTTGAGAGGGGCTGGGAACTCGAGAGCAGCTTCGGTGACGGGCGATAATCTTAGATGATTGGAAAGAGGGCTATGTAATATGGATAATAAGGAAATAAAAAAACTGGGACTCTACGATGACAGTGTGTTTATCGCAGATGGCGTTCAAATAAGCGATCCGGAGGATATAAAACTCGGTGAGAATGTAAATATCTGGTATAATTCCGTTCTTCGCTCTAGCGGTAAGGAGATTGTGATCGGTGCGAGAACCAACATTCAGGACGGCTCTGTTGTTCACGTCTCGAATACCGGCGGGACCTGCATCGGCCATGACGTTACAGTCGGACACATGGCACTTATCCATGGATGTACAATTGGCAACTCAACACTTATAGGAATGGGAGCAATAATCATGAACGACGCTCACATTGGCAGCGAATGTATCATCGGTGCTGGATCGCTTGTGACGCAGGGGATGGTAATTCCTGATGGGATGCTTGCTGTGGGACGTCCTGCAAAGGTGATAAGAGAGCTTACCGGAGAGGAGCGTGCAAGCCTTCCGGGTGAAGCAGCCTCTTACGTCGAAGCAGCGAGCGCAGAGCAAAGCAATGCCCGCGAGCGCGAGATCAGGTAAGACAGGAAGTCTTCAATCGCGGCTGCGGAAGGTGCGACATTATCGCTGTTAAAAATCGGTTGAAAGCTACCTGCAGGAATCCACAACTTTACCATGAAAATAAAGTTGTGTCACTCACACCGTCCCGACTTTCCGAAAACCATCGCGATTTTCGTGCAAATCTCGCCACAATATACCGGTGTGCAGGTAGAGAAAATCTACACCTCAATACGCAAAAAAAGACTCCTATGTGTCATTCGGAACAAAAAATGTGCGTTTCATGACATGAGCAAACCTTTTCCAGCACACTTATGCTACTATCAAAACGTAATAAGTGTGTTAAATATAAATATCGCCATAAGGCGCTGAGGACCTCGCTCTGTGCAGAGGCCCTTTTAATTTTTTGATTTGAATCTGATATTTCGGTAAGAAAATTTTAAGAAGTGCAGCTACAAACAGATATAATAAAATGGTTTATCTGTACATAACCCTGCACTCTTTATAAAGCGAGTCCGGTTTAAAACCGTACCATTTAATCAATAAAATTCAACCGTAATTTCGCGAATTTTTTGCATCATAATTTCTTCACTAATAGTGCGCGCATCGTCATAAAAGGTGCATTTCTTGCATTGTTGAGCAACCGATAGAGTCATATAATTTGCCTACAAATAAGTGAGGTGCAGCTGCACCGTGTATAAATGGAAGGAGTTTTAGAATGGCAACTAATAGTGAAAGAAGTGTAACGTACAAGATTTTGGATCACATCGGAGTGCTCGCAACCTACAAAAACAATTGGAGCAAGGAACTCAACCTTATCCAATGGAATGACCGAAGTCCCAAGTTTGATATTCGCGACTGGGATGCCGAGCACGAGCATATGAGCAGAGGTATTACTTTACATGAAGATGAAGCGAGGGAGTTATCCAAGCTCCTTGGGGCGCGTTTTGAAGATATGGCACCGGTCAACAGTGAAGGTAACTAGGTTTTCAGACTTGAGGTGCGCAATGAATATCAGAAGATTATATAGATGTATTACATTCATGCTGTGTCTGGTTCTATTGCTCGGCACATCGCGAGTATTTGCACTTAATTCCGGAGCGGCTCCGGACGGAAGTGTAAATATCATTCCGCCTGACGCTACTGCTCGACTGCAGGTCAAATTGACGAATGCCGGGTCAAGGTTGTCGATAACAAAGGTTGGAAGCAAGATCAGTTCCGATTTGGACGCCGGCGGAACCTTCATCAAGAACGCGCGTCCGGGCGAGGAGTTTCAGATCAGTTACAGCAATGAAGCTGGTACAGGATTTAATATGACAGCAGAGGGTGAGTCCGCGGGCGCTAATGTGTATGGTGATCTTGATATGGCAGGAAGCTCTGCGACAAGCTTTAGGAGCAACAAACAGGAAGGACGCATAAATATACGTCTTACCGGCGGAGATGCGAGCTTCGTGATTAAGACTTATAGAAGCGAAGCTGACCAAGGTACAGCTGGAAGATCCGCAGTTGGCGATAGCGCAGGAGGACAAAAGGCTGAATCCAATATTGTTCTAACAGGTGAGTTTGACGGTACTAAGGGTAGAAGAGGTTCAGTTCACAACACCGCAAGCCTCGATTCGATTCCCGAAGCATTCTCGTATGATAGAATCAGCACTCGCATTACTATGAATGTAAAAAGGATGGCTGCGCCGGCCAGTGCAGAGCATGAATATACCAGCGGCACGGTGACATGGCACAAACAGTACAAGGACAACCACCACAATCATGCAAGTATATTTAAGCTCAACATAGGCGGTGTTATCCATGATGCAGCTTGTGCCGATGGCAAGAACTGGAAGACAGCCGAGACGGGACAGGCGGTATCATTGGCGAGGAAGGATGCCGGTACACTGTTTGCCAAGATTGCATACCTGGCAAGCATCGATACCTGGCAGAAGAGCAATTACAACGAACTTGACTATTATTTTGCTCTTGTCTGCGCAGCTAGAAGAGCTAACGGCAGGATCGCTCACGAGAGAGCCTTCTCCAAGCCTTTGACCGACAGGATGATGCGTGACGCTCAGAACTATTCGGGGACAATTCCTGATAACTTTAGAACGTATCTGGCATCCCCGACTAATGGCGCTCAAATGATGCTCGCATGGGGGCTCAGACCTTATGGAAAAATTGAGGTCATCAAGGCAGTTGGCAATAACGTCAGGATTACCGGCGAATGCGCAGGAGCATATTCACTCGCAGGAGCAGTCTATACAGTATATGATGAAGCCGGCAACGTTGTGGGAACTTTGACGACGGACCAAAATGGCAAGACAGGGTCGATAGATGTAAAGCCGGGGAAGTATACCGTCAAGGAGACAACGGCTCCGGTTGGATACGAACTGGATCACACAGTATATTCGGTTGAAAGCAAGGCTGATACGACCAGTATCGTCAAGTCGTATGACACACCGGTATTCGCCCCGGTCAAGATTTTCCTCGAGAAGAAATCCGGTGGTGACAGTTATATGAACCCCGGAGACATGACAGGCGCAGAGTTTGAGGTGAAATACTACGACACCATTGGCAAGCTGGACAATGTAAAAGCAATTCGCACTTGGAAGCTAAGAACGGGCAAGGATGCTTCCGGCAAATACGTCGCTGAGCTTAGAGCTAAGAATCTGGTAAAGGGCAGCGACGAGCTGTTCGTGACCGAGCAGGGAGATGCCGTAATTCCTAGGGGCACCGTCACAATTCGTGAGACAAAAGCTCCTGCAGGATATCTGCTTGACAAGACCGTTTATACCAAGAAAATTGATGGAGACGGAACAGGTTCAGTTGTATATTTCAACTCAGGTGTTCCATCGTCTCATGTTAACAATCCTGCTATACCTAAGATTGGCACCAGGGCTATAGATGTGGCAACTAAGGATTCGGTGGCTATGTACGGTCCGGAGACAACTATTCGCGACATAGTAAGCTTTACAGGGCTGTATGAAGGTGAGACATATACCGTTGAAGGCATCGTAATGGATAAGAGTACGGGAAAGCCGTTGGAGCAAAACGGTAAGAAGATCACTGCCGGCAGAGAATTTACAGCAACTGCACAGAACTCTAACATAGAGAACGGCATCGCCTCAGGTCATGTTGAAGTAGAATTCAAACTCGATACGACCAAGTTGGGCGGCAAGAATATTGTAATATTTGAAACGCTAAAATACAGAGGCAAGGAAATCGCAAACCATCGTGATTTACAGGATAGTAATCAGACGCTGCATCATCCCGCAGTCAAGACAGAGGCGCATTCCGCGGACTCCGGGGATAATACGGGCTCCCCGAGCAAGGAGGAGCTGGTAGTTGATAAGGTTAAATATTCTAATCTGGTTGTGGGTAAGAGATACAAAGTGTCCGGCGTACTTATGGATAAGGATCGCAAGAAGCCTATTCTGAACAAGGATGGAAATGAAATAACATCCGAAAAGGAGTTTTTGGCAGAGCATCCGAGCGGCGAAATAGAGCTGGAGTTCCGGTATGATTCAAGGCTGCGTCAAGATAAGACGACAGTGGTATTTGAAACTTTGCTTCATGAGAATGTTCCTGTGGCTGTTCATGCAGATATTAACGACGAAAGCCAATCTGTGCGTTATCCGCGCGTGGGCACTCAACTGACGGGGAAAGACGGAGTCAAACTGGTAGGTAAGTCAAAATTCGCGTCGCTGATAGATTCGATTAAGTACGAGAACTTGATAAGAGGGCGCAGTTATACAGCGCGAGGGGTGTTAATTGACAAATCAACCGGGAAGCCATATGAAGAGGATGGCAAGGCAGTGACAGGAAGTACGACATTTACGAGTGAAGGAACTTCGACGGTTCTGGTGGAATTTAAGCTAAACACATCCAAGCTAGCTGGCAGAGAGCTTGTGGCATTTGAAAGAGTGTACGATGACAAGGGACAGCTGATAGCTGCTCACGAGGATGTCAATAACCGCGACCAGACAATCATAGTAGCTCCACCTACAATCCCTAGAACCGGTGATGAAGCCTCACTATTCGCATATATAGTAATATTGATTACCGCATTCCTGACACTGGCTTCGTTGACCGCTATAAGGAGGTGTGTTAGACTTTAACCCATCATTTGTAAAGGACGGTTAAAGTACATGAAAATTGCTTTTCATACGCTTGGATGCAAGGTCAACCAGTATGAAACAGAGGCGATGAAGGAGGAATTCTCCTCTCACGGAGCGGAGATTGTTGGGGAGGACGAGGTTGCAGATGCCTACATTATCAACACATGCACTGTAACGAGTGTAGCTGACAGCAAGTCTAGAAAATATATAAGGAGAATGAAGAAGCTTAGTCCGGATTCTCTCATGGTCGTAACAGGCTGTTACGCACAGACTGCCGGTGAAGAGCTTAAGGCGATGCCTGATGTCGATATGGTGATTGGCAACAATCTTAAATCTACTATCTGCGACGAAGTAATATATCAACTAACACTGCGTGATGCGGGTAAGGGATTTGTAAAGGAGAGCAAAGTTTTACCGTTCGGCGAGCTTGTTGGATATGAGGAATATGGCATAGTCGTATCAAGTGAATCGCAGATGCAGAGAGCCTATATCAAGATTGAGGAAGGCTGTAACCGCTTCTGTGCTTACTGCAAGATTCCATACGCAAGGGGAACAGTTAGAAGCAGAGGCCTTGAAGAGATCATCATAGAAGCAAAGGCACTCGTAGGAAGAGGCTACAAGGAACTGGTGCTGACTGGAATCAATACAGCTCTATATGGATGCGAAGAAGGCTTCAAATTTGATAGACGTGCAGATGAGGTATGTCTTACAGGAATAGAAGCCGTGCTGAAGAGGCTTGATGAGCTGGACGGAGATTTTAGGGTAAGACTGAGTTCACTGGAGCCTAACGTCGTAGATAAAGAGCATATAGAGCGAATCGTTAAATACAAGAGGCTTTGCAGGCATCTTCATTTATCGATACAGAGCGGAAGTGACAAAGTCCTCAAGGCGATGAAACGCAGATACACAAGAGCAGAATATCTCGACATTGTTGACGAGCTGCGCTCATTCGACCCTATGTTTGGGATCACAACAGATATAATTGTTGGATTCCCGGGAGAAAGTGAGGCTGATTTTAATGATACGCTGGATCTGATTAAGCGTGTGAAGTTCGGCAAGGTGCACGCATTCAAATTCTCGCCTAGAAAGGGTACAGAGGCTGCTGCGTATAAGGAAACGGTGACGCCGACAGAGAAGACTGCCCGTATCAATAAGCTGATTGAAGAAGCTGAGAGCGTAGCTTGTGAATATCAGTCACGTAATTTCGGAACAGTACAGAGAGTTCTTGTTGAAACTTTTGAAGAAGATTATGCGACAGGATATACATCAAACTACATAAAGGTGTATATTAGAGACGGGGAGCGCAAGCTGGCCGCGGGCGAATTCGCAGAGGTTAGACTGGTCGCCATCTACAAAGAAGGCTGCTTGGCAGAAGTGGTCTAGAAAGGAGGAGTCGTATGGAAGATTGCATTTTCTGTAAGCTTGCAAATGGAGAAATTCCTACAGATGTGGTTTACGAAGATGACCTGATCGCGGTTTTCCGTGATGCTGCTCCGGAGGCACCTGTACACGTACTTATGGTTCCTAAGAAGCATATAGCATCTCTAAATGATTTAACGGCCGATGACATGAGGCTGATGGGACACATGATGCTCAAAATCAAGGAGATAGCAGTTCGGGAAGGGCTGGATAATGGCTACAGAACCGTTATCAATACAGGAGAGGATGGTCAGCAGACTGTGCAGCATCTGCATATCCATATTCTGGGCCGCAGAAAGATGACTTGGCCGCCGGGCTAAGCCAATCTATGCTCTGTAAAGCGGGTGCATATGCACTGCGAAGTGAGGATAAATGAGCGGAAGGCGTGGCCTTCCGCTCATTTTACACACATTTACACACAATTGCTATAAGTTAGGGACTGCGGGGATATCGCTGCCCGCTGTCTTGCAGTATTTCACCGGCAATATTGTCCTAATGTGTTGATGTGTTGCTGATTGATTCATTAACCCGGCATCAGGACAGCATCGGCTTTGCGATACTCGCGACAAATGTTGCTAATTTAGTTCATTAAACCAGAATCCATGCAGGTTGCAGTACTCATACGCCGCAACGACCTTTTCACCATCCTGAACAGCAAATGTAGCAACAGGTGCTCCGTCGGACTTGAGGCTCTTCCTTTGGAAACCGAGATTTGTCTCCAGGATTATAAACTGAATGTGATGCTCTTCCGTCATTGGATGAAGTGTGCTTCCTACGGTAACAGTAACTAGGTTGCCATTGCATTCAACTACAGGAACATGCTTCTCATTTGCCATCTCGGCGGTCTTAGGCACTAACTCGTCCATCTCTTCTCCGCAACATACCAGTGTGCCGCCACCATCGTATACCTTGCCTACGATGTTTCCACAGCGGTTGCATTTGTATAGCTTCTTCATTTTGTTAATACTCCTCTCAAAAATACTGAATACTCAATATCTTTCAAGTGGATTGTATCATATCCAAGCTGCGGTAGTCATCGACAAAAATATAAATACGGAAATATACAAAAATACACAAGCGTGTATGCCCTGCCTTGTGAGATGCAGCTGCGAAATAATGTAAAAGTTGCGAATATGCGAATAATTATAAAAACAGGTGTTTTGTTGTCACTGCTGTGAATAGCAAAATGATTTAAAAATAGTGATTTAACTCGAAAAAGTCATAACTATTACGCTGAAATTCCGGAGAAGGCCGAGGAAATATCAAACAAAAATATGCATTTTTTTTAAAACATAGCGAAAAGCCTCAGGTATCTATAATCGATCAATTAACGGAAACCGGTGGAAAATCGTTAGATTTATACAAAAAACATAAAAAAATAACCGGATTTTGATGAAAACTCAACAGTGAAGAAACGCACGAAAGAGTGTTAGAGCGATAGTCCTTGAACCGCTTGAAAACACTACACTCAGTTTCGCAAAAAAGTGTAAAAAAGCCTTGCATTGCAAAACTCACCAATGTATAATCTAAAAGCTTGTTTAAGGCGATGAAGCAGGAAGTTGCTGAGCTATCAGGTAATTTCTGCGGAGAATTGTCCTCGCGGGACGAGGGCGAGGGGGTTCGCCATTTTTAATTTGTGTAAACCTCGAGGAAACGCACGAAAGAGTGTAAGGAGCGAGGCGCAGCGAATAAAAACGGGCGGAGTCCTGTACAAGCATAGCGAAAACAGTACAAACAGGAGGAACTACTAATGAGCGAATTACAGAAAATCAGAATCAGACTGAAGGCTTATGACCATGCTCTATTGGACAAGTCGGCAGCAAAGATTGTTGAGACTGCGGAGAGAACAGGCGCTACAGTATCAGGCCCTATTCCGCTTCCCACTGAGAAGGAAGTCGTGACAATCATCAGAGCTGTCCACAAGTACAAGGACAGCAGAGAGCAGTTTGAGCAGAGAACTCACAAGCGTCTAATCGACATTACAAATGCTTCGACAAAGACAACCGACGCTCTTGCTAAGCTCGATATGCCGGCAGGCATTGACATCGAAATCAAGCTCTAAGCTAGATTTTAGAAAGATCGCATGAGAGGGCAATAGGGCCAAACCAGGGCGATCCGCTGTAAGACACTAGGAGGAGAATTATGAAAACACTTTTGGGCAAGAAGGTCGGCATGACACAGATCTTCAATGAGGACGGCGCTGTTGTACCAGTTACCGTAATCGAAGCCGGACCTGAAATAGTAACACAGGTCAAGACAGTCGAGACTGACGGCTACAACGCTGTACAGGTCGGCTACGAGGAGCAGAAGCCGCAGAGACTCAACAAGCCGATGACTGGGCATTTTGAGAAGGGCGGCACAACCCCTAAAAAGTACCTCGCTGAGTTCAGAGTTGAAGACGGAGAAACTTACGAGGTAGGACAGGAAATCACAGTTGCTGATTTCGAAGAAGGAATGAAGCTTGACGTTACAGGTGTTTCCAAAGGTAAGGGAACACAGGGTAACATCAAGAGACACGGACACCGCAGAGGACCTATGACTCACGGCTCCAAGCATAAGAGACTTGCAGGTGCTCTTGCTGCCGGTACATATCCATCAAGAGTCTTCAAGGGCAACAAAGCTCCGGGAAGAATGGGTAGAGATACCGTTACAGTACAGAACATCGTTCTCGTAAAGGTTATCGCTGATCGCAACCTACTTCTCGTTAAGGGTGCTGTTCCCGGCAAGAAGGGCGGACTCCTTAAGGTCAAGGGAGCGGTTAAAGGACAGAATAAATAAAAGGCAGAAAGGAGGAATCACTAATGGCAAAAGTAACAATGCTTAACATGGCCGGTGCTGAGGTGGGCGAAATTACATTGAACGATGAGATCTTTGGAATTGAGCCTAATGAATTCGCAGTACAGACTGTAATCAAGAATTACTTGGCAAACCAGAGACAGGGAACCCAATCTGCCAAGACAAGAAGTGAAGTAAGAGGAGGCGGACGCAAGCCTTTCAGACAGAAGGGAACAGGTCGCCATAGACAGGGAAGCACAACAGATCCTACACAGGTAGGCGGTGGAATTGTCTTCGCACCAAAGCCAAGGGATTACAGATATTCAGTCCCTAAGAAAGTAAAGAGACTTGCTCTTAAGTCCGTGCTCTCGGCAAAGGTTGCTGACAATGAGATCATCGTGCTCGATGAGCTGAAGTTTGACGAGCCTAAGACCAAGGAGATGGTCAAGGTTCTTGATAACATCAAGGCTGACAAGAAGACCCTCATAGTTATGGATGAGAAGGACGAGAACGTTGTCAGATCTGCTTCTAACATTCAGGGTGTGAGAACTGCACTTGTAGGCACAATGAATGTATATGAGATCATCAATCATTACAGCCTCGTGCTCACTAAGGCAGCAGCTGAGAGAATTGAGGAGGTATACGCATAATGAAGAACGGTTACGACGTAATACTTAAGCCTATCATCACCGAGCAGAGCATGGACATGTCGGCTGACAAGAAATATGTTTTCAGGGTTGCTGATACAGCTAATAAGACCGAGGTTAGGCAGGCTGTCGAAGATATCTTCGGAGTTGAGGTGGCTAAGGTAAATATCATGAACGTTAATGGTAAGGTTAAGAGAATGGGAAGAACAGTAGGAAGAACGGCTTCTTATAAGAAGGCAATCGTTACTCTGGCTAAGGACAGCAAAGAGATCGAGATCTTCCGGGGACTGTAAGATAGGAGGAGTAAATAATGGGAATTAAGAAATACAATCCAACCACTCCTGGTCTGAGAGGCATGACTGTTTCGACTTTTGAGGAGATTACAGTTAGCAAGCCGGAAAAATCCCTTACAAAGACTCTGAAGAAGCATTCAGGAAGAAACGTAAGAGGCAAGATCACCGTAAGACATAGAGGTGGCGGATACAGACCTAAGTACAGAATTATCGATTTTAAGAGAAATAAAGACGGAATTCCGGCAACAGTTAAGACTATCGAGTACGACCCAAACAGATCTGCAAACATTGCACTTCTGGTTTATGCAGATGGCGAGAAGAGATACATCATCGCTCCTAACAAGCTAAGCGTTGGAGATGTAATAGTTTCCGGCCCGGATTCGGATATCAAGGTAGGAAATGCTCTGCCAATTGCGAACATCCCGGTAGGTACTATCCTCCATAATATCGAGCTGAAGCCCGGAAAGGGTGCTCAGCTTGTAAGATCAGCCGGGAACGGAGCTCAGCTCATGGCTAAGGAAGGCAACTACGCTCAGGTGAGGCTACCGTCCGGCGAGGTCAGAATGGTAAGAATCAACTGCAGGGCTACAATCGGAGAGGTCGGCAACATCGAGCACGCTAATATCCAGATTGGTAAGGCCGGCAGAAAGAGACACATGGGTTGGAGACCTACAGTAAGAGGTTCTGTAATGAACCCTAACGATCACCCACACGGCGGTGGTGAAGGTAGAGCACCTGTTGGACGTAAGAGCCCGGTTACACCTTGGGGCAAGCCAACACTTGGTTACAAGACGCGTAACAAGCACAAGGATTCCAACAAGTACATCGTTAGAAGAAGAAATGCTAAATAAGAAAGGAGCATATAATGGGAAGATCGCTTAAAAAAGGCCCTTTCGTCGAAAAGAAACTCCTTAAGAGAATCGAAGCGATGAACGAGTCAAATGAAAAAAGTGTAATCAAGACATGGTCGAGACCATCGACGATTTTTCCTCAGATGGTTGGACATACGATCGCCGTTCACGACGGCCGCAAGCATGTTCCTGTATACATCACAGAAGATATGGTAGGTCACAGACTTGGAGAATTCGCTCCAACCAGAACTTACAAGGGTCACGCCGGTGACAAGGCTAAATAAAGAAAGGAGAAGCTGATATGGAAGCAAAAGCAATTGCTAAGTATGTAAGAATGTCTCCCAGCAAACTAAAGCCTGTTACTGACCTGGTAAGAGGAAAAGATTTGAACGAGGCATTGACAATCCTCAAGTTCACACCCGGAAGGGGCGCAGAGCTTGTAGAGAAGGTTGTTCAGTCCGCAGCAGCAAATGCTGAGAATAACTTTGACATGAATCCAGATGAGCTCTACGTTGCAGAGGTATATGCAAATCAGGGTCCTACGATGAAGAGGTTCAGAGCGGGAGCTCAGGGTAGAGCATCGATGATCCTCAAGAGGACAAGCCACATTGGTGTAACTCTTAAGGAAAAGGCTGCTAAAACAGTAGAAACAGTAGAAGGAGGTCAGCCAGATGGGTCAGAAGGTTAATCCACATGGATTAAGAGTTGGAGTCAACAAGAATTGGAGCTCAAAGTGGTACGCTGACAAGACTAACTTTGCTGATTTCCTTGTTGAGGATAATAAAGTAAGAAATTACGTTAAGAAGAAGCTTTACGCTGCCGGCGTTGCAAGTGTCGTAATTGAGAGACCTGCAGCCGATAAGGTGAAGATAATTATAGCAACAGCCAGACCGGGAATGGTAATTGGAAGAGCCGGAGATGGAATTGACGAGCTCAAAAAGAGTCTCATTAAGCTCACGGGCAAGACCGTAGAGATTTCCATCGAAGAGGTAAGAAGATCAGAGCTCGATGCGCAGCTGACAGCTGAAAGCATTGCACAGGCACTCGAGAGAAGAGTTTCTTTCAGAAGAGCTATGAAGTCCGCAATCCAGAGAACAGTTAAGGCCGGAGCTAAGGGCATCAAGGTTCTTGTTTCAGGAAGACTTGGCGGTGCTGAAATCGCCAGAAGTGAGAAGTACAGCGAAGGGAATGTTCCGCTACACACGCTCAGAGCTGATATCGATTATGGATTTGCAGAGGCTGATACTACTTACGGTAAGATCGGTGTTAAGGTGTGGATTAACCACGGCGAGATTCTGGATAAGGGTCTCAAGGAGACTATTCCTGAGCAGTCAAAGAACGATAGAAGAGATCGCAAGCAGAGAAGAAACGACAAGAGAGACAGAAAGAGAAGCTTCGGAAACAGAAGAAATGATCACCGCGAAGCAAGACCTGAGGTAAAGCCGGCAACCACAAGGGTTAGAAAGGCACCTAAGGTTACTGAGGCGGCTCCTGCTCCTGAAGTAGCTGAGACAGCACAGGGAACAGAAGAATAATCATAGAAAGGAGAGACTTGCCATGTTAATGCCAAAGCGCGTTAAACGCAGAAGAGTCCACAGAGGCAGAATGAAGGGTGTTGCGACAAAGGGCAACACCGTTACATACGGAAAGTTTGGTCTAGTTGCCGAAGAGCCTGCATGGATTGACTCCAAGCAGATTGAGGCTGCCAGAATTGCGATGACCAGATCTATCAAGAGAGGCGGAAAGGTTTATATCAAAATCTTCCCACATAAGCCAATCACTAAGAAGCCAGCAGAAGTTAGAATGGGATCCGGAAAGGGTGCTCCTGAATATTGGGTAGCAGTCGTTAAGCCGGGCAGAGTAATGTTCGAACTTGAGGGCGTAACTGAAGCACAGGCCAAGGAGGCTTTGAGACTTGCTTCTCACAAGCTGCCTATCAAGTGCAAGTTCGTTGTCAAGGGCCAGGAAGCAAAGGGTGGTGACGAATAATGGATCTGAATACAATAAGAAAGATGACTGATCAGGAGAGAACAGCCGAGCTCGCCAGAATGAAGCAGGAGCTCTTCAATCTGAGATTCCAGCACGTTACCGGACAGCTTGACAATCCTGTGAAGATGAGAGAGATCAGAAGAGATATTGCCAGAGTAAAGACTATAATCAGGGAAATGGATAAGCCTGAAGCTTAAAGGAAGGAGGATGTACAATGGAAAGAAATAGCAGAAAGACCAGAACTGGAGTAGTTGTAAGCGACAAGATGGATAAGACAGTTGTTGTTGCTACAAAGGATTCAGTAAGACATTCTCTTTACGGAAAGGCTGTTAAGAGAACTAAGAAGTTCAAGGTTCACGACGAGAACAATGAGTGTGGCATCGGCGATAGAGTAAGAATTATGGAGACAAAGCCTCTTTCTAAGGATAAGAGGTGGAGACTTGTCGAGATAGTTGAGAAGGCTAAATAGGGAGGCGACAAATCATGATACAGACAGAAACAAGATTGAGAGTTGCCGACAATTCCGGAGCTAAGGAGCTCCTTTGCATTCGTATCCTTGGAGGCACAGGCCGCAAGTATGCTAATATTGGAGACATCATTGTTTGCTCCGTTAAGGATGCTGCTCCAGGTGGAGTTGTTAAGAAAGGTGACGTTGTAAAGGCAGTTGTAGTTAGATCGAAGAGCGGAGCCAGAAGAGATGACGGAAGCTACGTTAAGTTCGATCAGAACGCTGCTGTAATTATCAAAGACAGAAGCGATAAGAACCCTGTAGGAACACGTATTTTTGGACCTGTTGCAAGGGAGCTTAGAGATAACGGCTTTATGAAGATTGTGTCTTTGGCACCGGAAGTATTATAGGGGGTGTACAAATGCAGATTAGAAAAGGCGATACAGTCGTAGTTATCTCGGGAAAGGACAAGGGCAAGGTTGGAACAGTTCTAAGAGCTATTCCAAAGGCTAACAAGGTTGTTGTTGAGGGCGTTAACGTACAGACTAAGCACGCAAAGGCTACAAGAACATCCGCATCCGAGATTAAGCATATAGAAGGGCCTATCGACGCATCCAATGTTATGTTCTACGAGAAGGACAGCAAGCAGGGTGTAAGACTGGGAACTAAGATAGAAAACGGCAAGAAGGTTAGATATTCTAAGAAAACCAATGCCGTAGTAGACTAGGAAAGGAGGAGAGACAGTGTCAAACAGACTAAGAGTTAAGTATGACGAAAGTGTTTTTGCAGCACTCAAGGAGAAGTTCAACTACTCCAACAGTATGGAAGTTCCGAAGCTGGAGAAGATCACAATTAACATGGGTCTTGGCGAAGCTAAGGACAATTCCAAGATCCTCGAAAGCGCTGTAAAGGAACTCGCTCTCATCTCCGGACAGAGACCTGTAGTTACTAAGGCAAGAAAGTCCATCGCTAACTTTAAGGTTAGACAGGGAATGCCTGTAGGAGCTAAGGTCACTATTAGAGGTGACAGAATGTACGCATTCGCAGATAAGTTCTTCAATCTTTCTCTTCCTAGAGTTAGAGACTTTAAGGGCGTTAGCAAGAATTCTTTCGATGGTAGAGGCAATTATTCAATGGGAATTAGAGAGCAGCTTATTTTCCCGGAAATCGTTTACGATGATGTAGAGACTATCAAGGGAATGAACATTGTATTTACCACAACAGCTAAGACAGATGAGGAAGCACAGGCGTTACTTGAGCTCCTCGGAATGCCTTTTGAGAAGTAATTTAGGAGGGGAACATGGCTAAAACTTCACTGAAAGTTAAGCAGACCAGAAAGCCTAAGTATTCAACAAGGGCTTATACAAGATGCAAGATTTGTGGAAGACCACATTCGGTTCTGAAGAAGTATGGCGTCTGCCGTATCTGCTTCAGAGAGCTTGCTTACAAGGGTGAAATCCCGGGTGTTAAGAAAGCAAGCTGGTAGGTTATTTTGCGCAGGCCTGTCACGCTTAACACGTGCAGGAACCACGTAGAGAAAGGAGAAACACTGTAATGGCAATGACAGATCCAATAGCAGATATGCTAACAAGAATTAGAAATGCCAACACAGCCGGACATGCTACGGTAGAAATCCCTGCATCCAAGATGAAGAAGTCTATCGCGGAGATCCTCAAGAACGAGGGCTTCATCAAGGATTACTCAGTCGCTCAGGACAATGCACAGGGGACCATCACTGTAGAGCTTAAGTACGGCCCAAATAAGGAAAAGACAATCTACGGGATCAAGAAGATCTCGAAGCCGGGTCTGAGAGTTTATGCAAAGGCAGACCAGGTACCTAAGGTGCTCGGCGGCCTCGGAATTGCTATCGTATCTACATCTAAGGGTGTTATCAGCGATAAGGAAGCGCGTAAGCTCGGAGTCGGCGGCGAAGTTATTTGTTACGTTTGGTAGGAGGTATAGGATATGTCAAGAATAGGCGTTAGACCAATTACAATTCCTGCCGGCGTGGAGATAGCCGTAGAGGAAAATAATGTAATTAAGGTAAAAGGCCCTAAGGGTGAGCTTTGCCACAAGATAGGTGAGACACTGACTGTGGAGATTGAGGAAAACGTCCTCACCGTTAAGCGACCATCCGATTCTAAGTTCGACAAGGCTCAGCACGGACTTGGAAGGACACTCATCAACAACATGATTGAGGGTGTTTCCAAGGGCTTTGAGGTAAAGATGACTGTTAACGGTGTAGGTTATACCGTTGCAAAGCAGGGTGACACACTCGTTATGAAGCTCGGATTCTCACATCCGGTTGAGATGAAGGATCCGGCAGGAATCACAACAGAGACTCCTGATGCAACCACCATTATTGTAAAGGGTTGCGATAAGGCGGAGGTAGGAAACTACGCTGCTAATATCAGAGCTTGGAGAAAGCCTGAGCCATATAAGGGCAAGGGAATCATCTACGATGGAGAAGTTATACACAAGAAGGAAGGAAAGAGCGGAGCTTCCGCATAGAGAAGGGAGGATTTGAAAAATGGCAAAAGCAAGCAGAAATGACAGAAGACTCAAGAGACATGCCAGAGTCAGAAAAGACGTTTTTGGAACTCCCGAGAAGCCAAGACTGTGCGTATTTAGATCAAACAGCAATATCTCAGCTCAGGTCATCGATGATGTTAACGGAACAACTCTTGTTGCCGCTTCGTCTCTCGATAAGGAGCTTAAGGCGAGCATTGTAAACGGTGGAAATAAAGACGCAGCTAAGCAGGTAGGCAAAGCGGTAGGCGAAAAGGCTGTAGCTAAGGGCATCAAAGAGGTTTGCTTCGATAGAGGCGGATACCTTTATCACGGCAGAGTTAAAGAACTCGCTGATGGTGCACGTGAAGCAGGATTAGAATTCTAAGGGAGGATACAGAATGCGCACGAGAATAGATGCATCTAAGCTTGAACTTACTGAAACCATCGTAAACATCAGACGTGTTTCGAAGACTGTTAAGGGCGGTAAGAACATGAAGTTCTCCGTAACTCTAGTAGTTGGAGATGGCGCAGGCCATGTAGGCATTGGCCTCGGAAAGGCTCAGGAGATCCCTGAAGCTGTAAGAAAAGCAACTGAAGATGCTAAGAAGAAATTAATATTCGTACCTATGGTAGGAACAACAGTTCCTCACCAGACTGTAGGAATTTTCGGAGCAGGCAAGGTTTTGATCATGCCTTCAGCAGAAGGTACCGGAGTTATCGCAGGATCTTCCGTACGTACAGTATTGGAAGCTTGCGGACTCAAGGACGTGAGAGCTAAGTCGCTTGGTTCGAGCAACACAGGAAATATGGCGCTGGCAACACTAGAGGGACTGAAAAGTCTTACAACAGTAGATGAGGTTGCTAAGCGTCGCGGTAAGACACCTGAGGAAATTTTAGGATAGGAGGAAGACGCAAATGGCAAAGACATTAAAGATTACTTTAGTAAAGAGTGTTATTGGCGCAACTCCTAAGCAGAAGAAGACAGTAGAAGCTCTTGGCCTCAAGAAGCTGCATCATTCGGTTGAATTAGCTGATTCATCCGCGACGCGCGGTGCAATTGCTAAGGTTTCTCATCTTCTAGATGTGGAAGAACTATAGGAGGTGCAGGACAATGAGACTTCACGAATTAAAGGCAGCTGAGGGAGCAACCAAGGTTCGCAAGAGAAGAGGTCGCGGTCAGGGTACCGGCCAGGGAACCACCGGCGGCAGGGGTATGAACGGTCAGAACTCGAGAAGCGGAGGCGGAGTACGTCTGGGCTTTGAGGGTGGACAGATGCCACTATACAGAAGAATTCCTAAGAGAGGATTTACAAATCGTTTCGCTAAGGAATTTGCTGAGGTTAATGTTGTAGACCTAAACAGATTTGAAGAAGGTACAGTCGTAGATTTCGACCTTATGCTTCAGTCCGGACTTGTTAAGCAGGTTAAGGATGGCGTTAAGGTTCTTGGTAACGGCGAGTTGAAGAAGAAGCTAACTGTAAAGGCTGAGAAATTCAGCAAGAGCGCTGCCGAAAAGATTGAAAAGGCAGGCGGAAAGGCAGAGGTTATCTAGTCATGGAACTTCTCAAGACACTCTCTAAGGCATGGCACGTAAAGGAGATTCGCGCGAAGATTCTTTTTACTCTCATGATAATGCTGATTTTCAGGATTGGATCCAACATTCCGGTTCCAGGGATTAATAGAGATTATCTTGCTCAGATGTTCAAGGGTCAGACAGGGCTTCTCGACTTGTTTGATTTGTTTTCCGGAGGAGCGTTTAGCAATTTCACAATATTTGCTTTGAGTATCACTCCGTATGTAACCGCTTCAATTATCGTCCAGCTCCTTACAATAGCTTTCCCGTACTTTGAGAGACTCTCGAAGGAGGGCAATGAAGGTCGTAAGAAGATGGCGACTATAACGAGATATTTAACCATAGTACTAGGATTGATTCAGGCAACGGGTTTGACGATTGGTCTTTTCAGGAGAGCGATTGTCAACCGCAGCGCCTTCTCGATGATCGTAATTATTATGGTCCTGACAGCAGGAACCGCGTTCCTAATGTGGCTAGGAGAGCAGATTAACGAATACGGAGTCGGAAACGGCATCTCGCTAATCATCTTCGGCGGCATTATTGCAAGGATTCCAACAGCTATTCGAGGAATTCACACGCAGGTCAAAGAAGGGGCACTAAGTGTAGTAGCTGTAATTGCATTAGTCATTGTGGCAGTGTTAATAACGGTTGTAATCATACTGATGCAGCAGGGAACAAGAAAGATTCCGGTACAGTACGCTAAGCGTATGGTAGGAAGAAAGATGTATGGCGGTCAGTCGACACACATCCCTATGAAGGTTAACCAAGCGGGAGTTATTCCAATTATCTTCTCGCTGTCGTTGCTTCAGTTCCCGCTCACTATAACTTATTTCGTTCCACAGTCTGCGTTTGCAAAGTGGATGTCGAAGTATCTATCCCCATCAGGAGATCCGGGAATCTGGGTTTATGCAATATTAAATATCACGCTGACACTGTTCTTCACATATTTCTATACGGCAATTACATTCAAGCCGGAAGAAGTTGCGGATAATATGAGACAGAGCGGCGGTTTCGTTCCGGGAATTAGACCTGGTGCAGCAACTGAGGAGTATTTATCCAGAATTATGTCGAGACTTTGCTTCGTAGGAGGCGTGTTCTTGGCAGCAGTAGCTACTATACCAACGGTAATGAGCGAGTTCACTCCGTTACAGCTATCGTTTGGTGGAACATCACTGCTTATCGCTGTAGGTGTAGCATTAGATACAGTGCAGCAGATTGAAAATCAGATGCTCAATAGGAACTATCAAGGATTTCTTAAGTAACCGTTTAGGAAAGGATGGCAAAGAAGATGCTAAGAGCTGTTTTACTTGGCCCTCCTGGAGCCGGCAAAGGCACACAGGCAGCCAAGGTAATTGAAAAATACAATGTTCCACATATCTCTACAGGGGATATCTTCCGAGCTAATATCAAGGAAGGAACGGAGCTTGGTAAAAAGGCACAGGGCTACATTAATGAGGGTAAGTTAGTGCCGGATGAGCTGGTAGTTGACCTAGTTACAGACAGACTTCAGCAGGATGACTGCAAGGATGGTTTCCTCCTCGACGGCTTCCCAAGGACGATCCTCCAGGCTGAGCAGCTGGATGAATTCCTATCTAAGAACGGACAAAAGCTGGACATAGTTCTTAACTTCAAAGTTAGAAAGGACGTTCTCGTTGAGCGCATTTCGGGTAGGCGCGTGTGCAAAGCCTGCGGTGCAAGCTTCCATGTAGTGAATGTTCCACCTAAGAAGGAAGGAATTTGCGATCGTTGTGGCGGAGAGCTGATCCAGCGCAAGGATGACAATCGCGAAACTGTAGAAAACAGAATTAACGTGTACGAGAGCGAAACTGCTGTGCTCATCGGATACTATGAGAAGCAGGGCGTGCTCGTTGACTTTGACGGAGAGAAGAGCCACGAAGAGGTCTTCGCAGACGTTGTAAAGGCAATAGAGGCTAAATAGGTATGGTAATAATTAAGTCGAAAAGAGAAATTGATATCATGCGTGAGGCTGCTAAGGTTACAGGTGAAATCCTTCGAGATCTCGAGGGATTCATCAAACCCGGTGTAACGACACACGCAATAGATAGTTTTGTAGAGGATAGAATACACCACTACAAGATGAAGCCGACCTTCAAGGGGTACGGTGGATTTCCTGCAGCGGCTTGCGTATCTGTCAATGAAGAAGTAGTACATGGGATCCCTTCCAAGAAGAGAATACTTCAGGAAGGCGACATAGTTAGTGTTGATACAGGATCGACATACAAGGGTTATTGCAGCGATGCAGCTAGAACATATGCTGTAGGCGAAATCAGTGACGATGCTCGTAAACTGATCGATGTGACGAAGCAAAGCTTTTTTGAAGGTGTCAAGTATGCCATGGTAGGATATAGACTACACGACATAGGGCATGCTATTCAAGAATACGCTGAGTCGAATGGCTTCGGCGTTATAAGAGACTATTTGGGGCACGGTGTCGGACGTAACCTTCACGAAGACCCACAGGTTCCTAATTACGGAGATGCTCATACAGGACCACACCTCAAGGAGGGAATGGTCCTGGCAATCGAGCCGATGATTACACAGGGTTCCTACGGAACCAGAGTCTTGGCTAACGACTGGACAGTTGTTACGGATGACGGACTCCTGGCTGCTCACTATGAGAATACCGTAGCAATCAATGACGGAGAGCCTGAACTGCTCACGTTAATATAAGGAGACTGAATTTATGTCGAAAAAGAATTCGATCGAAGTAATGGGCACGGTCATCGACGCACAGCCAAACGCAATGTTCAAGGTTAAGCTAGAGAACGGCTTCGAAGTCCTCGCCCACATTTCCGGTAAGATTAGGATGAATTACATCAGAATCCTCCCGGGAGACAAAGTAAAGGTAGAGCTATCACCTTACGATTTGACACGTGGGAGGATCACGTGGCGTGATAAGAACTAATTAAAGGAGGAGCCAAGATGAAAGTTAGAGCTTCAGTAAAGCCAATTTGCGAAAAGTGCAAGGTAATCAAGAGACATGGAAAAGTCATGGTAATCTGTGAGAATCCTAAGCATAAGCAGAGACAAGGCTAGTAAAATAGGTTATAATGCTATGACGTGCTGTTTTGCCGGGAACTCAGTACAGCTTTATTAAATGTAACCCCTGTCTATATCACCCCCGGGCTGGTGACGGAAGATAGGAAAGGAGGAAGAAATGGCAAGAATTGCCGGAGTTGACCTGCCTAGAGATAAGAGAATCGAAATCGGTCTCACTTATATCTATGGAATCGGTCTAGTATCATCTAAGAACATCCTCGCAAAAGCAGGAGTAGATGGTGACATCAGAGTAAGAGATCTTACAGAAGAAGATGCCGGAAAGATTAGAAAAGTCATCGAGACTGAGTATATCGTAGAAGGTGATCTCAGAAGAGAAGTTTCCCTCAATATCAAGAGACTGATGGAGATTGGAAGCTACAGAGGAATCAGACACAGAAGAGGCCTCCCGGTTAGAGGTCAGAAGACCAAGACAAACGCAAGAACTCGCAAGGGTCCTAAGCGTCTTGCTGGCAAGAAGAAATAAGGGCAAGGAGGTAGAGAAATATGGCAGCTGTTAAGAAAACAGTTAGAAAGAAGAAAAGAGAACGTAAAAACGTTGAAAGAGGCCAGGCTCACATCCAGTCCACATTTAACAACACACTAGTTACTCTAACAGACATGGACGGAAATGCACTATCATGGTCAAGCGCTGGCTCAAACGGCTTCAGAGGTTCGAGAAAGTCGACACCTTTCGCTGCACAGAGCGCTGCGGAGGTTGCAGCAAAGGCAGCTATGGAGCATGGTCTCAAGACGGTGGAGGTATACGTAAAGGGTCCCGGTTCCGGCAGAGAAGCTGCTATCAGAGCGCTGCAAACTGCCGGGCTCAATGTAACAATGATTAAGGACATTACGCCAATTCCTCACAACGGATGCAGGCCGCCTAAGAAGAGAAGAGTCTAAACGGAAGGAGGAGTAACAATACATGGCTAGAAATAGAGAACCGGTACTGAAGAGAGCTAAGGCACTAGGCATCGAGCCTCAGTACATGGGTATAAATAAGAAATCTAAGAGACAGGCTCAGCAGAGCAGAAGAAAGAAGAGCGAGTATGGTCTTCAGCTCAACGAGAAGCAGAAGGTTAAGTTCGTATACGGACTTCAGGAGAAGCAGTTCAGAAATCTCTATGCTAAGGCGGAGAAGAGAACCGGACAGGTTGGTACTAACCTTCTCGTAATGCTCGAGAGCAGATTTGACAACGTTGTATTCAGAATGGGTTTTGCAGCTACAAGAAGAGAAGCCAGACAGCTGGTTAACCATGGGCATTTCCTGGTTAATGGCAAGAAGGCAAACATTCCTTCAATGGAGCTCAAGGCCGGAGATGTAGTCACTGTAAAGGAAAAGTCTCAGTCATCTCCTAAGTTCAAGGAGCTCAAGGAAATGGTTATTACAACTCCACAGTGGATTAGCATTGATCTTGACAAGCTTGAGGGTAAGATCGTTACTACACCAAGCCGTGAAGACATTGATTTACCGATCGCAGAGCACAACATAGTTGAGTTCTACTCGAGATAGTCGTTCGATTAATTAATCATATCGCTTTTAGTATTAATTAATAAACGTTAGATCAGTAAATTTATGGGAGGAACAGAATGATCGAGATAGTAAAGCCAACAATTACTAAAGAAATCGACGAAAATGGCCGGTACGGAAAGTTCGTTGTAGAGCCTCTCGAGAGAGGATATGGAACGACGCTCGGAAACTGCATGAGAAGAATTCTTCTCAGCTCTTTGCCGGGAGCAGCTATCACCTCGGTCAAGATTGACGGTGTACTCCATGAGTTCTCGACAATCCCGGGCGTCAAGGAGGATGTTACAGAGATTATCTTGAATTTAAAGAGACTCGCTGTAAGAATCAATGGCGACGAGGAGAAGAGAGCAATCATCAACGCTGTTGGAGCCAGAGAGGTGACAGCAGCAGATATCATCGTTGATTCCGATATGGAGATTTTTAATCCGGATTTACATATTGCAACTCTTGCAGAGAATGCAACTCTGGTAATGGAAATGAATATCGCTTCGGGAAGAGGATATGTGCCTGCAGAGCAGAACAAGACAGATTCAACTCCTATAGCAGTTATTCCGGTTGACTCTATATTCACACCTGTTAAGAAGGTTAATTTCACAGTTGAGAATACGAGAGTTGGACAGGTGACTGATTATGATAAGCTGACACTTGAGCTTTGGACTGACGGATCAATTACACCTGAGGAGGGTGTTTCCATCGGTGCCAAGATTATGCTGGAGCACCTGAACCTGTTCATCGGACTGGGTTCAGAGGTGAACGAGATGGACTTCATGGTCGAGAAGAGTGAGGCTCGTAAGGAGAAGGCCCTTGAAATGACAATCGAAGAGCTGGAGCTCTCCGTACGTTCGTTTAACTGCCTGAAGAGAGCTTCGATCAACACTGTACAGGAGCTGACTCAGCGTACAGAGGAAGATATGATGAAGGTTAGGAACCTCGGAATGAAGTCGCTTGTAGAAGTGAAGAATAAATTGGCCGAGCTCGGTTTGAGCCTCAAGCCTAATGACGAAAACTAACTGAAAGGAGTAGACAGACTGATGAATGGTTACAAGAAGCTGGGCAGAAATTCTGCGCACAGAAGATCCATGCTAAGGAACCTCGTAACCGATCTCTTGAGAGAGGGTAGAATCACTACCACTCTTGACAGAGCTAAGGAAGCAGGTCGCGAAGCAGAGAAGATGATTACTCTGGCTAAGCGAGGAGATCTTCATGCAAGGAGACAGGTTCTCGCATACATCTTCGATGAAGATGTCGTAACGAAGCTATTTGACGAGATCGCACCGGAGTATGCAGAGCGTAACGGTGGGTACACAAGAGTTCTTAAGCTGGGACCTAGACAGGGAGATAATGCGGAGGTCGTATATCTCGAGCTCGTGTAAGGGCAGTTGTCTGATAGATATAAATGAGGGTTTCTCCGAGAGGAGGAGCTCTTTTTTTGTGGCCCCAAAATGGCTGTTAAGGCTATAAAAACATCCCATAAAATAGCTTTTTCTTAATTGACCTTGGCATACAAATTGATATCATGTGATAATAACGGCGAATATTTTGTGGTGTTTATGTGTTGGAAAATTTACACAGATTGATTTACATGCCGATTGGAAGTATCGAAATCTTGTAATAGTTTTCCGGATAAGGCAGGGAGTTTTGAAAAAGAAGTCAATTACATCGATAGTATTAGTTTTCGTAATGGTGATTTCTATGTCGTTAACAGGATGTTCTAAAGGCAGTAGCGGGAGTACAGATAAAGGCTCATCGCATAACAATTATATTGCCGTTGTTAATCAAGATATAGGTGTTGAGTATTCAGGCAAGACAGTTAATTACTCGGAGGAGTTCATCAAGACACTTGATAAGAAGAAGTTCAAGGTAGTTTCGGGTGCGTCTGCTGAAGAAGGCGTCAAGAAGGGGACATATGCAGGAGCTGTATTCTTCCCGGCAGACCTGTCAGCAAATATTCTGAATATTAACTACAGGAATCCACAGCCGATTAAACTCGAGTATAAGATTAGCAATAAACTGAGCAAAGCGTCACATGATGGCACATTTGATGGCATAGTTGAGACATATAACAAATTCAATAATAAGCTTTCATATGCATATATTAATGCACTGCTAGATGAAGTAGAGCTTGGACAGTACAACGTAACTGCTATTTTTAACAATGACGGCAGCAACATAGCAGCTGCAAGGAGGCTTGTGGCGGGTAATTATAGTGCTGATTTCAAGATGCCGAATATGCCTGAGCAGAATGTGAAATACGGCAATCAGGACACAAGGGCACTTGCTAAAAGTGGCGAGGATTATGTTAAAGATATTTAAGGATTTATATTTTGGAGCATACAAGTCTGCTTACGGCTCTGTGAAGAGCGATATCGAATCAACAGAAAAGCCTGACAATATAAATGATAAACTTAACAATATGGCATCGTCCATTAATAACGTTGTCGCCCATATCCATGCCGCGAATGAGTTTAAAGCTAAAGTTGAAGGATACGAGAAGGCGGTAGATGCATATATAGCGGATAATGCAGAAGAAAATAAGAAAGCTGTTGCTGAAGCGAAAGAGCAGGTTGATAATTATAAATTCAGAATTCAACCTCGTTGCACTTGACTTGACAATTCAAGTGCCATAATGCAGGAACGCCTTGTAAGAGGATACATATATCAGCTTTTGAAAGAGAGGTACAACCTGTCTGCAGCCGTTATTGTCACAACCGCGATTTTTATGCTTATGCATAGCGGAGCAGTTGAAGCGGGGGCCATTCCTGTAATAAATATTATTACAATGTGTCTTTTACTGCGGCGCTATATGAGTCGGAGTAAACGATCCTCGCACCTATCATGGCGCATTCAATATGTAATATCATCGGGGCTTTAGTTCTCGGCGGGGTAAGCTTGACTGATGATTATCCGAGCATGTTTGCTATAACGTCATCCGGAAACATTCTGTTGTCAGGATGTGTATACAACATAGAATCAAGTATCGTTGTTACGCTCTTGAATGTGATCTTAACGGCAATATTTTATATTCGATACCGAAAAGGAAAGCGAATCAAGATTCCGACATGAAACGAGCTGCGATTCCAGAGATCCCGACCGGCTTGTGCATCAAACATTGTTTTTCACAGTAATTCAGAAGAGTCCCGAAACAAAAAACGAAGAAATTTATATCATCAAATAAATTCGGATTTTGATAAAAGATATGACTCATAGCCTCTGCACGGTTACTTGGATGTTTTTGCAAATGCCATTATAATAGATTATAAGTCGTTTCTTAATTGTTGCATTTAGAAGGTATATTCAAGAGAAAATGCAGGAGGTAAAGATGTTCAGAGAGTTACGCAGAAAGAAAAAAGCAATAAGCTTGGAAGCAGCTAAGGAACTATTGGCAAGTTCCAGAAGAGGCATGTTGGCGGTTAACGGCGATGACGGATATCCATACGCGATTCCAATCAATTATCTGTATGACGATGAGCAGCAGAAAATATTCTTTCATAGCGCCGGTGCAGGTTACAAGGTGGAGTCGCTCATTAAGTCCGATAAAGTGTGCTTTACGGTATACGGTGACGAGATGATTAAGGATGAAGACTGGGCGCCTTACGTTCAGAGCGTAGTAGTATTCGGCAGATGCTGTCCAATAAAGGATAACGATGTGGCGATGGCTGCACTTAAGAACTTTGCGATGAAGTATTATCCGACAGAGCAGATGGTTGTAGATGAAATAAGGCATGCCGGCAGAGCAGTACAGATGTTCGAGATATTAGTGGAGCACATAAGTGGCAAGCAGGTGCAGGAGAAATAGAATCGGGGGAAGGCAGTGATTGTTGACGTAAAGTGGCTCACGGACGTTCTCAATGAACGACAACCGGAGAAGACTTTAGATCTTTCGCGCAAGCGAATATGTAGCGTCGACCTCAGCGGCATGAATCTGTCAAATATTGATTTTTCCTGACTCGTTTTGAAAAGTGGATTTCACGGATGCCAACATGGATCATCGTAATGTAAGCAGATGTTTTTTTGTAGAGTGCAGTATGAGAGGTGTCAGACTCACAAACGCTGACGCATCAGATGCTTCTTTTCGAGAATTGGACATGCAGGATAGTGATTTTTCCGGCACGAATTTCTACTATGCCGCCCTTGAATTCAGCAATTTGGAAAATGTGAAGGTTAACGAAAAAACAAAGTGGTTTGGTGATGCAGTTCCCCAAAAGGGTTCCTTCATCTGTTGGAAGGTTGGTGCTAATCACCGGGTTATCCAACTTCTGGTTCCGGCTGATGCAGGACGAGCCGAATTCGCAAAGGTTCTCTCTATTACAAATTCAGAACGTACGCAGGACTTTACTTGGGAAACAGCAATGGTAGACCATGATTTCGTTTATGAAGTGGGGAAAACTGTGTATCCTGATAACGGATTTTCTGCCTACGGTTGGATGGATGACTCCCCGGGGTTACATTTCTTCATGGATAGAGATATGGCAGAAGCCTTTGGAACGGGGAACTACTAGGTTTATGTCCGTACCCCCCGCTATATAGCTATATATTGTCACCGTTTATTGGCAGAGAGTGTCTTTGTTACATGGTGTTATATGGCGACCTAGATATACGAATCAACAGTAAAAACTTCTTGAGGGGGCTGTATATGGACATTCTAAACAAGGTCAAGATCGCATTCAAGGACTTAGAACATACAGATTTGATTGTGTGAAATTCGTGTGATAAAACGACTATGTGAATCAGTTTAGAGTTTTAAATCTACAGCTTAGCTGAATTATATTGGCTTTAAGGAATATATAAATGGAAAAAGGGATCAAACTTCACAGTATTTATTTTAGATACTTTATATTTGTATTGATGTTTGCCGTTACGAGCTTGTATGTAATTGCATACCATGAAGTAGGAGATCAGGCAATCACCATCAGCTTCGGTAAAGTAGAAATCAGCATGGCACCGGGACAGTTTGCGTGCCGAGGTTTTGGCGTTCTGATAGCTCTATCCGTTATTTTAAGCTTTACAAGCTGGAAGTTTTCGGTTGGAGGTTCAGGAATATACATCAAAAAGATAGATCTTCTCGTACCTTGGGATGATATAAACTCTGTCGCTCATGTCTGGGTAAACGAGTATAGAGCGTTGAAACCAAAAGCGAGTTACCTCTTCTATAATCGAAAGAGCCTAATCATCTACAGAAAAGAACTGAAACCGATATGTATCTATAATATTTCAGTGCTCAGCCTGTATGTGATAAAGCTCTTTAAACCGCAATTGCGCAGCAATATTTTGCCGGCAAGTTTGGCGACTCTCTCAAATGTACTGCTAAACGGAGCAATACTGTATGAGGGGCTCGTAAATCACTATGACATTAAAAGCAGCGTGCTGTTCATGGGTTTTATAGTGCTTTACCTCGTCAAATCTCTGTTTATTCCGCTGGCGATAACCGGACATCAAAATGCAATACACGGAAAACTTATCTTGCACGACACAGCCTACAAGAGGGATGGATCGAAGGCTGTAATTATATAGCATATAGCCTTTAAACAAGGGATTAGATATGGAAGATAAGAACATAGGATGGATGTCCGGGATTGTCACATATGTCTGACAATCCTGTAATTTGGCCGGATCGACTGCAACACGATTGATTGACACTGGTTGATATAGATAATATAATACTAAAGTGCTCTTAGGCAGCTTGCGGTTTATGGGGGGTCCTGCGCAATGGGAAACCGTGAACCATGTCAGGTCCGAGAGGAAGCAGCATTAAGCGGGACATCTCATGTGCCGCAGATTAGCCTCCTATCGGCCGCAAGGTACCTAAGAGCTCAATTAGTATATGGCCATCAACATGGTGGCGAACAGGCGAGTGAACCAGGAGGTAAAGACATGCATCTAGCATTGTACAGGTCTGAAAGGCCGGAGCGCTTTGAGGAAATCATAGGGCAGAAGCATATCGTCAAGATCCTCCGCAACCAGATCAAGAAAGGCACAGTCAGCCAGGCTTACCTATTTGCAGGAACCAGAGGCACGGGTAAAACAACTACAGCAAGAATCCTTGCAAAAGCTGTTAACTGTACTTGCGATGACCCGAGCATTGCTCTGCCGTGTGGTGAGTGCGCCAATTGCAGAGCAATTACTGCAGGCAGATTCCTTGACGTAGTAGAGCTTGATGCAGCTTCCAACAACGGAGTTGAGAGCCTGAGGCAGATTACGGAATCGGTGCAGTATCCGCCAACAGTCGGTGAATACAAAGTGTATATAATTGACGAGGCGCATATGCTCACGGACTCAGCTGAGAACGCCTTCCTCAAGACGCTTGAAGAACCGCCGGAGCACGTGATATTCATACTTGCGACAACTAATCCGGAGAAGATCAAACCAACTATTAAGTCACGTTGTCTTACACTCAATTTTAGGCACGTGTCGGAAAATGATCTGGTAGAGGGTATGGGCAGGATTTGCAACGAGAAGGACATAGCGATTGATACCGACGCTCTATCGATGATAGCTCGCAAGGCAGACGGTTCGGTTAGAGATGCGCTTAGCTTGCTTGAGCAGTGCATCAACGCCGGTGATGAGCTGATTACCGGAGACCTTGTGCTTGAGTATACCGGCGGCGTAGGCAACGATTTTTATCTCCGGCTGACGGACGCGATTAGAAATGGAGAGGCCGGCAATGCGTTGGCAGATATAGACAGCATGGTCAGAATTGGAAAGGATGCCAAGCAGCTGCTGGCGGACTGGCTCATGCACTATAGAAATTTGATGATCTGCAAATATGTGCAGGATCCGTCGGAGCTTGTAAATGCTTCTAACGAAAATACCGCCCGTATCGCTACTCAGGCAAAATCGTTCAGCGATCAAGACATAAATTATGGTATTAGGTTGCTCTCCGATGCGGTCAACAAGGCTAAGTACTCGACTATGCCGAGGATATTGCTTGAAACGTCAGTTATCAAACTGATAGTCGGTGAGAGCTCAGAGATTAGGGTGGAGCCGAGAGTGATTAACTCGCGGATATCGACCGGGACGACCGCAAGGCAGGACGCTCGCCCGGCAGCACACTCAGCATCGCACCGGACAGAGCCGGGAACGGAGCAGCGCGCAGCGAAAAAGACGGGGGTGCCAACCTGTGCAGACGGGGAGTACGATGTTCAATTCACAGAAGCCGAATCAGGGCAGAAGCCGGGCGAGGAACCGAAGCCTCTGTTTGAACCGAAGTTTAATCCGCTGGAGGGAGCAACGGAGGACAGACATATAGTAGAGTATGAGATGAATCCTAACCTGGACGAGATGTGGGATAGGATAAGCGACCGGATGCCGAGCGAGGACAGGATGTTCAAGGCGATGGTTGTTAAATACACCCGTCTGGTGGACGTGTATAACGGTGAGCTGACCGTGGAAGTCAAGAGAACTAAGCTGATGATGGCAGATGAAGCGCTTGACAGACTCAACTCGATAACAAAGGGACTGTATGGAGGGAATTTCTACATCAACCTTAAACCGGTTGACTACAACCCTGCGGATGCGAGGGAATTGAGCCAGTCAGATGAGCCTCATGAGGCTGCCTTTGCAGAGGATATCGTCGAGGAAACGGAGACGAAGGATGAGGTAGTCGAGGAGACGGCAAAGGATATTGCGGAATATTTCGGAGTGTCCGAGATAGAGATAAAATAGAGGTAATTATATAACCGGAAAGGACTAAATCATGGGCAAAGGAATGAGAGCAGGAAAGAAGAAGAAGGCAGGTGGAGGAGCCGGCAATATGCAGCAGCAGATGAAACAGCTGCAGGCTATGCAGCGCGACATGGAGGCTGCACAGGCTTCTATCTCCGAGCAGGAGACTACTGCGACTGCCGGAGGCGGTGCAGTTGAGGTGACAGTAAACGGAAACAAGGAAGTTACCAAGCTCGTCATCGACAAGGATGTAGTGGATCCGGAGGATGTAGAAATGCTGCAGGATCTCATCATGGCAGCTGTCAATGAGGGTATGCGTCAGATTGACGCTATCGCAGAGAGCGAGATGAGCAAGGTAACGGGCGGACTCGACATCCCGGGACTGGGACTATAGGCAGGACCGGTGCAGAGATGAGGCAGTATCCTAAGCCACTGAACAAGTTAATAAATGAGCTATCTAAGCTTCCCGGCATCGGAGGCAAGACGGCACAGAGGCTGGCATTTCACATACTGGCTCTCGACGAACATGAGGCAGAGGCTCTTGCAAATTCTATAGTTAATGCCAAAAAGAGCTTGCATTACTGCTCAATCTGCGGTAACTTGACAGATACCGATCCATGCGAGATTTGCAGTGGCGAGTCGCGCGATCACACGAAAATCTGTGTGGTCGAAAGCCCGCAGGATGTGATAGCGATGGAGAGGATTCGGGAATTTAAAGGACTCTATCATGTGCTCCACGGCACTATTTCTCCGGTGGAGGGAATCGGACCAAACGATATTAATCTCAAATCTATGATTACGCGTCTTCAGCAGCATGATGAGGTGGACGAGATAATCGTGGCGACCAATCCTAACATCGAGGGTGAGGCGACTGCGATGTATATTGCGCGTCTGCTCAAACCGTCCGGAATCAAGGTGACGAGGATTGCACACGGTATTCCTGTCGGAGGGGATCTGGAGTATGCAGACGAGGTGACACTGCTCAAGGCGATGGAAGGAAGAAGAGAGATATAGACCATAGCTGCTGTGCACGGGTTTACGCCGTGCGGCAGCTTTTTATGTGAGAGAAAGGATGTGGAGATAGTGCCGGAGCTGGTTGAGGTCGAAACTGCCAAGAGAATATTGGAACCGCAGCTGAGTGGCTGTATGATTGACGATGTGGAGATAGGGCTGGCCAAGGTCATCAGGAACTGTGCCCCGGAGGAGTTCCGTCGATGTGCTATTGGAAGCCGGTTCGACACAGTGCTGAGACGCGGCAAATTCCTGATATTCAACATGATAACTTCGGAGGATGCGGAGCTCAAATTCGTTGTTCATTTTCGCATGACCGGTGTGCTGCTCATAACTCTGCCCGGATACGAGCAGATCAAACATACGCATGTTGTGTTCAAGCTCTCGGGTGCAGCCGGCGACAAGCGGGAACTGCGTTATATCGACCAGCGTCGCTTTGGCGGCATCTGGATAGTGAGAACCGGAACAGAATTTGCAGCGACCGGCATAGGCGAGCTCGGAGCTGAAGCGACGGATGACACTTTGAGTGCGGATTATTTGCGTGAGCGGCTTGCCAAACGAGGGACGGCAATCAAGACGGGACTCCTCGATCAGCACGTTATCGCAGGGCTCGGAAATATTTACACCGACGAAGTCCTGTTCCGAAGCGGCATTATTCCTACTAGGCCTTGCAGCTCGCTCACATATGATGAGTGGAGGAGGTTGGCGAGGGAGATACCTCAGATGATGAGATTTATGATAGACAAGAATCAGATATCACCGGCAGACTATCTGGCAGGAAGAGGGATAGAATATCGCAACACTCCATTCCTTCAGGTATACAATCGTGCGGGGGAGCCTTGCATTAGGTGTGGAAGGCCTCTGGAACGGACGACTATCGCCGGCAGAAGCAGCGTGTATTGTCGTCATTGCCAGAAATAAATCCGGAAACAAATATGTAGAGAATAGCTTCAACAAAAGGATCAGACCGGCATGGAAAACTTAGAAGATATGCCTGTCGTTTATTTCAGATAGAATGCTTGATTATATATCTATTGCTATGGTAGACTAAAACTACAGTTGGGTTAGAGAACTCTAACCCAACTGTAGTTTTAGTTTTTATCACTCAAGCTTTAAGCATTAATTAATACGCGCCTGCGGAGCTCTAAACGTTGATTTTCTAATCATATCAACCAATTGGGAGTGCGGGTGGCGTAAGTAGCAGTCACTATTTATTAATTTAAGAAAGGATAAGGTATGAAAAATTTCAAGAAGAATGTCAGCTTAATCCTCACTGTGATAATGCTGTCGCTTAGCTTCGGTCCAACCTTCACTTTTGCCGAGACCGGACAGATTGCAGACAAGAGCGAACAGCCAGTGACAGAAAATGCTGTAGCGGCACCCGAAAAAAAGGAGCCTGTTGTTTCAGATTCAACTGACAGAACAGCTGTCCGGAAAGATGTTGACAAACAAATCTCTTCGGATGGCAGGACAGGCACAGAGAGTAAGACCGAGATAAAGAAGGGTGCTGCGAACCTGAGAAGTCAGCCGTTTAACGAAGATGATTTCTATATCTCCGGTGTCAATTTCAACGGCCTGACAGAGTCCGGTAAAGCCAAGCTCAAAGCAAAAAACGGCGTACTTGATTTTCCTGCACTCAAGACACAGCACGGATCACCTGTAAGCCGAATTGGCAGCAATGGGTTTAAAGACTTAGGTATCAAGGCTGTGAGTTTTCCGTCGGCAGTGACGGAAATAGATCCTCAAGCTTTCTATAATAATGAAATTAGCGAGCTTAGGCTCCCGGACACAATACAAAATATAGGCTATGGAGCTTTTAGCAAGAATAAAATAAAGAAACTCATATTGTCTAAGGGTATGAAAACAATATGGGGATTTACATTTGCAAACAACTATCTGGATGAAGTTGTTGTTCCTGCCAATATTACCAAGATTAGCTTCAATGCGTTTGAAAACAACAAGTCAGGCAACCCTAACGGAAAGCTGAAGCTTGTGGCTGAGAATCCTGAAACCCTTGCAATAGATCCGAAAGACAAGGATAAATATGATATAGTAGCGCAGAATTCACCCTCTGAAAAGTACAAGGAAGAGGATTTCGAGTATGAGATCGGGTGGGATCATGAACTTCAGAGAAATGTGTGCAAGGTGACCGGTCTGACAGATTCCGGTAAAGAAAAACGCAAGAAAAATCTTAATCTGATTATTCCCGATGCTATAAAGGGAAATAAAGTTGAGGTTATAGGTAAAAATGCATTTCTGGAGAGAAATTTATCATCAACGTCAAAGCTTGTATCGGTAACACTTCCTAAGAACATCCTCAAAATCGAGGACAGCGCATTTGCGGGCAATGCATTAACAGCCGTTACACTTCCGACGACTTTACAGATAATTGAACCAAATGCATTCTGCTATAACGATATAACAGAGCTTTTCATTCCGAATTCGGTAAGAGTGATTGCTCTCAATGCGTTTGGCGGAAATCCATTGACAAGTGTCGAGATTGATAACTACAAGGGTCGCGTTAGCGTCGATTTTCAGGCATTCGGGAATAACGTAAAGCCTAAATACCTTAGAGTCAAAGAGTCGTATAATATTACCGTCAAGGCTGATGCGGGAGTCACTGTCACGACTGATCCGAAAGACAAGGCTAATGACGGCGATAAAGTAAAGATCAACTATTCCATCACCGACAATAGCAAAGAGCTGCTGGATATCAAGGTAAAGAGTGGTGAATACAGCACGGTTCCCGTGAAGGACAACAGCTTTGTTATGCCTAAAAAGGCGGTGACCGTAGAGGTTAGATTAAAGGACAAATATACACTTGATAAATGGTGTGCTGAAGATTTTGAATACGGATATTATGAGCTTGGAACACCGGACGATGATTTCTACCTTTACGAGTATTCAGTCAAAGGGTTTTCTGAAAAAGGAAAGGAAAAGCTCAAATCCCTTAAATCCGTAATTCTCCCATCGCGTGATACAAAGGGCAATATCCCTGTTTGGGTATATGAAGATGCATTTAAAGGAATAAAGATGGATAGCGTTGAGGTTCCCGGGAACTATACGCATATCCAGAATAATTCATTTAAAAGCTGCGGCTTGAAAAAGGCTGTGTTACACGAAGGGCTGCTCTATGCAAATGATTCTGCATTTGAGGATAACAGATTAAGCGAGTTGTCATTACCTAACAGCTTCAAATATCCGTCAAAAGCAGCATTTAAAGGGAACAATCTCAAGCACATAAAGCTGCCGGAGGTTTGTGAATCGATCGGACCTGAGAGCTTTATGAACAATAGCCTCGAAAGTGTGGAGATGGGTTCAAAGGTAAGGCATATTTATTCAAAAGCCTTTGCCGGCAACAAGCTTACAGAGGTAAACATACCTAAGAGCCTCAAGAACAGGGAGAACGGCATTGACGGGATTAAGGCGGATGCATTTGATAACAATCCGGGCAAAAGGAATCCTCTTAAGCCGAATGAAAACAAAGTAATTCTATGGACTCCTAATAAGGATAATCCGAATAAGCTGGTCAACAGAGGTAATTATATAGTCGATCCTAAGCTGCCGCAGCAGGACGAAGAAAAGTGGCAAGCGGATGATTTTATATACAAGACACTCAAGCTCAATAAGCTTGAGAACGGGAAAAAGGTTCCTGTTGAATTGAATAGTGTTGCCGGATTTTCCGATAAGGGAAGAGAGAAGGTCAAGACTAACAAAGATTTGGTGTTGCCCAATATAGACACCAAGGGGAAGAATGTTGAGGCAGTTGATGACAGAGCTTTTGCGGGATCATTTGGTACTAAGCGTTTGAATACGCTGAAAATACCTGAAGGGTATGTATATATCGGAAGCACTGCGTTTGCATTTAACGGCTGCGGAGGCGAGTTGGTTCTTCCGGACAGCATGGAATATGTAGGACCGGCTGCTTTCTTCAGAAACGAATTCACCGGTCTTGTTGTGCCTGCCGGTATGGATGAGATTTCATCTGCAATGATGAGAGGAAACAGACTCAGCAGGATTATCTTCAAGGGTAATAATCTTGTGTCAATAGGTAGGCTGGCATTTGCTGAAAACAGACTTGAGGAGATCACTGTTCCGGATTCTTTAAAGTCAATAGGTGCTCAGGCCTTTACGACAAATACCGGTTCCGATAATTATAAGGGCAAGCTGATCATCCATACTGCGTCGGGTAAAAATCCTAATAAGCTGAAGGACGCAGAGAACTATCTGATAGATCCTAAGGAGCCGGGGGTAAATCCGGGTATTGATTATAAGAAGTGGACTGTAGATGATTTTGAATATGACGATACAACAGTAAAAGGCTTTTCTGAACAGGGACAGCTTAAAATCAAGAAGAACAAGAATTTGGTAATTCCGGATAAAACTCCTGACGGAAAACCAGTACTGACAATAGGCATAGATGCATTTAGGAACCTCAATAAAGGCTATGACATAGAGAGCATCAGATTGCCTGAAACCGTTACGGTAATTGAAGATTATGCTTTCCAGTTCAACAATATCGACAAGTTTAAAATGCCTCGTGATCTGAAGAAGTTGGGCATGGGTGTTTTCATGATGTCAAATGTAACGAAGATAGAATGGAACGATAAAATCGAATATATTGATCAGGCGTGCTTCTTCATGTGCGAACTGGGCAAATTGGAGATACCGGCTTCGGTGAGAACTGTAATGAACGCATCCTTCAGACGCTGCAATCTTACAGAGGTAAAGTTTGCTAAAGGCAGTAAGCTGAAAACTATCGAGAGCTTAGCCTTTGCTGATAACAAGCTAAAGGAAATTACGCTTCCCGATGGTTTGGAATCCATAGGCAGTCAAGCCTTCGGTGATAATCAGTTCAAGGAGCTTGATGCACCGGCCTCGCTCAAAAATATAGGGTTTCAAGCTTTTGTAAATAATCCGAGCAAGAAAAATCCCGCACCCGTAGTCGTGAACACTCCTGAAGGTAAGAATCCGAACGGGCTTACAGATGATCAGGGTAAGACCTTCGTTATCGATCCTAAGAAAAAGGCCGATCACGCTGACAAGGCAGAGCTTAAGAAGGCTATAGATGAGGCGGAAAAAATAGACAGTACGAAGCTGACATCCAAGTTCAAAGAAATGTTTGATGAGACGCTGCAGGAGGGTAAGAATATCTATGCTGACAGCGAGGCATCTCAGGCAAGTGTAAGGGGCAGCATCAAGTCGATCCGCTGGATTGTGAGAAGATCCGAATTAAGCAAATTGATGTTCAAGAAAGAAGAACTGGAACCGCAAAAGAACAAATATGATGCTGACAAGTGGGCAAATGTAGAAACCGCCTACAAGGAGGCCAAGGAAAATCTTTTCTATATTAATATTTCCGATGAGAAGGTAGCACATCTTATAAATACCTTATCTGTCGCACTTAAGGCACTTGACGAGGATACAGACGAGCTTAAGGATGCTAAAGCATATGAAGGTGAGTTCAGAGTTAAAAAGACCCATTATATCGAACCTTATACTATTAAGGTAAAGGTATGGGTCAAAAATGGAATTATCGTTCATGTTATCAATAACGGAACGGTTACAGATGACCCTAACGATGACGAGGAACATAACGGAGGGTATTTCAAGCAAGCTGTCGAGAACCTTTCAAAATATAAGGGCAAGAAGGTGTCTGACGTCAAGAATAGCAGCAGCAGTAAGGATTTGGGAATTGATGCGATATCAGGAGCTACTATAAGCAGTGTCGGCATTCACGAGGCTATTAGAAATGCACTTAGCAAGGTGCAGGAAGAGGAGCCAATCCCACAGCCGCAGATACGCATCACTGCAGATGACCCATCGATCAACATCAATAACGGAGTTGTTGCCAAGGGTAATCAAATCATATATACGAAGGGTAAGTCTAAAGGCGCCGAATTCAAGATAATAGGTCTGAACTTCGACAATGATAGCAATAACATCAGAGTTATGGTGGATGGACAAACAGTAGCTGATGGGAACGCATATACGCTGCGCTCAGGAAGTATAATAATCGGCTTCAAGAAAACTTATCTTGATTCACTTAAGGCAGGAAATCACGATATTGCAATTTCTACAGGGAAAGGGAATTTGCATGCGAGAATTCTCATCAGAGAGGATGATGTAACTGCTAATAAACCGTATGAGAATATTACATCAAAGAGCGGTACTATACATATTAAGCACACAAAATCTGTAAATTCAACGGTTAAGACCGGGGATTCCCGGAATTTCATCGGATTTACACTTCTCCTTGTTATGAGCGCTGCTTTAACAGTTGTGCTTGTGAAATTCAGAAGAAGAGAGGAGTGACTGCATTATCCCTGCCCCTGAGAGTGCAGCAATTAACTGCCGAACAGGAGCGACGGTGTGCCGAAATACACTTGTGCCTTTTATTTCAAAGTCGATGAATATGATAAATATCATGTTCAATTAAGATATGCAATTAAGGTAATTGGAAAAGGTCCGGCGAAATGGATTACCGTTTCGCCGGACCTTTTAAATGATTAATCGTTTGGTAGTCCGTGAGGTCGCGCACTACCTCACTTGCTATGATGAGACCGGCAGCGGCCGGCACGAATGGCGTTGAGCCCGGAGTTTGTCTGCCGGCAGCTCCGGTGCTTCCTGTCTGTTCACCATCCGAAACGATAGGGACAATCGGCGCTTCCGTGGAGAAAACCACCTTGACGTGTTTGATACGCTTGCCTTTGAGGCCTTTGCGGATGACCTTGGCAAGCGGATCCATGTGCGTCTTGGAGATATCTGCAATCTCCAGTCTGGTAGGATCGATGCGGTTGCCACAGCCCATGCTGGATATTATAGGTATGTTGAATGTCTTGCATTTCTCTATAATATCGAGCTTGGCAGATACCGTGTCAATAGCGTCAACCACATAATCGTAATCGCCAAAGTCAAAGGTCTCGGATGTTTCGGGAAGATAGAACACCTTATGTTTGTTGACGATGCAGTCAGGATTGATCTGATGAATTCTAGTCTCGCATATATCGACCTTGCTCATACCGATAGTCTCGTGAGTTGCGATAAGCTGTCTGTTGATATTGGTCAGACTGACGTCATCGTTATCGATAATATCAAGGGTTCCGACGCCTGACCTGGCTAGGGCTTCGACTACATAGCCCCCGACACCGCCGACGCCGAATACAGCTACTCTACTACGATTGAGACGTTCTATAGCCTCTCTTCCATATATTAATTCGCTTCTTGAAAATTGATTGAGCATCCATATCAGGGACTTGCACCCCTTTTGCCGTGCAGCAAGGCAGCATACCGTCAACATTGCACTTCGTATACTTTCAACATCGCGGTCATTATCAATGGGACACAGCGCCCCATCCCAAATAGCCTGACGTCGAAATGCAATGGCTGTGGTGCTTTTGAAGCTGTCGTGTGGGCAGAATTTTAAAACATAAATATTATAGTAAATTACCGGAATATCTTACATTATTATGCAATTTTCGTCCAGTTAGTGGTATAATTTCGTGCATGCGTAGGGGAGGCTTTTAGATGTTTAGATATATCGTTGCTCCGCTGATTGGAGCGCTTATAGGATATTGTACGAATTATATTGCGGTCAAGATGCTGTTCAGACCGCGTCGCGAGAAATACATCCTGGGACACCGAATACCGCTGACGCCGGGAGCTGTTCCAAAGGGCAAGTCGAGGCTGGCTAGAGCCGTGGGAGAAGTAATTTCCACCTATCTGGTTACAGACAAGGATATCGAGAGCAGAGCGCTCGCCGGGGAGACTGAAGACGCAATCGTAGACAGGGCTATGGAGCTGCTGCATGCCGATATAGACAGTGGATTTAGAGCAGCTACCAACTCTGAAGAGGAGTATGAGGCGCTTATGGGCAAGCTGGACGACATAGTGACAGAGCGGATTTCTGATGCTGTCAGGAGCATCAACTTTGCTGACATCATCAAGGAGAAGGGTGGACAGATTATAAATGAACAGCTCGGGGGTTCAATGATCGGAATGTTCCTCAACCCGGAAACCGTTCGCGGACTGCTCGGCTCTATCTCAGATAACATGGGCGTGTATATAAGCGAACACTGCTATAAATTTCTGGCGCCGGAGGTCAGCATCAATATGGGGAAGCTGCGCCGTGATAATGTGTACAACATCATGACGGGCGCCGGTGTGAGTGATGATGAACTGCGCGCTAAGATAAGAGAGATTTATAGGAAAACAGTAAGGGCAGTTGTGCCGGAAGTGATCTCTAAGCTCGACATCGCAGGAATGGTTAGGCGGAAGATTGATGATATGGAGGTGGAGCAGCTCGAGGATATGGTGATGGAGGTCATGCGAAAGGAGCTCAACACCATCGTCAATCTGGGGGCTCTGATAGGGTTCCTGTTGGGACTCATCAATTTGATTTTCTGATCATGGTGTACAAGGCTGCTTTCTGATTGAGCTCGAAAGATGTGCTGAATAAACGCTCTTAGATGTGCCGGCTTTACGTGCGAGGTATAGACTGGAGTTACGTGAAAGAATCGGCATAGATTAATCGAAAATTAAGGTTTACAGTTATTGCTACAACCAAATTCATGATGTAGAATCAGATAAGTGAGACGAATAATCCGAAGAATTTTGTATAGAGATTTGTATAGAGATAAAGGAGAAACCGATGAAGAATTTCGTAATTGAGATGGAAAACGGCGCGCGTATGAGCGGCGAATTATACGAGGATATCGCACCCAAGTCAGTTGAGAATTTTGTAGAGCTGTGCGAGAAGGGCTTTTACGACGGCCTTATTTTCCATAGGGTAATTCCGGGATTCATGATCCAGGGCGGGTGCCCGGACGGAACCGGTATGGGCGGCCCCGGATACAGCATCCCGGGAGAGTTTACAGCAAACGGATTTAAGAATGACCTCAAACACACTAGAGGTGTTCTGTCCATGGCACGCTCTATGGATCCTGATTCGGCTGGTTCACAGTTCTTCATCATGGTAGCAGATTCGCCACATCTGGACGGACAGTATGCAGCATTTGGCAAGGTCACAGAGGGAATGGACGAGGCGGATCGCATCGTAGGAGTACCTCGCAATATGATGGATAAGCCTAACGAAGATCAGGTTATCAGGACAATCACCATCAAGTAGCTCATTCACCCTCGGATGTAGGTGCCGGAGCAGCTACAGTCTGTTATATGCATAGTTTCGCCGCACTCGTATGAGTGTGGCGTTGCCAATTTATAAGATATCCGGGAGGATGACATGGATAGTGACAAGAAGATAATAATAACAGGACACAAGAATCCGGACACAGATTCAATCTGCTCGGCTCTTGCTTATGCCGAGATCAAGAATAGGATTACCAATACTGACAACTATGTGGCTCGACGCGCGGGTGAAATTAACGGTGAGACCAAGTTCGTCCTTGAAAAATTTGGTGTCGATGTCCCTGAGTACGTCGACAACGTGGCTACTCAGGTCAGGGATATGGAGATCCGCCGCACGCCCGGCGTCCCTAAGGAGATGACCATCAAGGAAGCCTGGGATATCATGGGCAAGAGCGAGGCCGTTACGCAGCCGATTACGGAGAATGATAAGGTCATAGGCCTTATAACCAAGGGCGATATTGCCAGAACATTTATGGATGCGGAAAGCAGTTCGTTCTTATCGACTACCTCTCCGAGATTCAATGATATTGCGGCAACTATAGACGGTAGGATAGTATCGGGAGAAGGCGATAGATTATTCAGCAAGGGCAAGGTGCTCGTGGGTGCTGCTCTTGTCGAAAGAATGCGGGGGGCTGTTCAGCCTCACGATCTCGTAATCCTGGTGGACAGAAGAGAGAATCAGATAGGCGCTCTTAATTCCGGCGCTGACTGTATTATACTGTGTCTCGGAGCGAAGGCCGCGGCAGATGTGATTGAATTGGCCGGGGAAAAAGATGCCGTCATAATCGAAACAGAGCTTGACACCTTTTCAGTATCCCGCGAGATCAACAAAAGTGTTCCACTTGGAGCGTTTATGACGCATGATTCAATCCGGAGCTTCAAATTAGATGATTACACAGATGATGTAAAATCAGCGATGGGAGCAACAAGGCACAGGGCGTTTCCGGTTACAGACAGCAGGGGACATTATATCGGAACGGTATCGAGACGAAATCTGTTGAATATTCGCAGGAAACAGGTTATTCTGGTCGATCACAATGAGAAGTCTCAGGCAGTGGATAATATTGACGATGCCGATATTCTGGAGATCGTTGACCACCACAGGCTGGGGACTATCCAGACCCTGCAGCCGATATATTTTAACCTGCAGCCTGTAGGGTGCACGGCAACGATTTTATACCAGATGTATATTGAGAAAGGAATAGATGTGCCAAAGCATATCGCCGGACTTCTATGCGCTGCAATTGTGTCGGATACATTGATGTTCAGGTCGCCAACCTGCACGACACAGGACAAGATGGCGGCGGGGGCACTTGCGCTGATAGCGGGAATAGATATAGAGAAATTCGCATCAGAGATGTTTGAAGCAGGTTCAGATCTCGGAGATAAATCCGCGGAAGAAATTTTCTATCAGGATTACAAGAAATTCACATTTGGCGGTACAAGCTTCGGTGTTGGGCAGATTAGCTCCATGAATGAAGGTGAACTTAATAAAATTAAGTCAAGACTTCTGCCTCTCATGGAACACGAGTGTGGAAAGAGCAACGTTTCAATGGTATTCTTCCTGCTTACAAATATCAGAGAATCGTCATCGGAGATGCTATATGCCGGTGATAATGCAAGAGAGTTAATCATTAATGCCTTTGGAGATGTATCTGAGACCGATGGCGGATTTGCGGTAGAAGGATTGTTGTCCAGGAAGAAGCAGCTTATTCCTGCATTTATGGACGCGATTCAGAACGTATATTAACATAAATTGAAAGAAAGGTTCAAAATGGATTACAAGAGGCTACTAAAGAACATACTTAATATCGGTATGGAAATGCTTCGTGCCGGTGCTGAAGTAGGCAGAGTTGAGGACAGTATGTACAGAATGTGTGAGAGCTACGGCTTCAAGCATTCAGACGTCTGGGTGATTTACAGCAATATTCAAGCAACAGTTGAGACTGAAGACGGGGATATTATCACGCAGATTAGACATATTCCCACGACATCGATTAATTTTGATAAACTGGATTATCTGAATAATCTGTCAAGGTGCATATGTGCCACAACGCCTCCGCCCGAAGAGGTTAAGCGTATGCTCCATGAGGTTCTGAATAGAAATCCTCAGCCGGCATATCTCGAATACCTAGCCGGAATTCTTGGCGGAGCAGGCTTTGGTGTGTTCTTCAACTGTGGATTTACCGATACCGTAGTCGCTGTGATGGCATCTGTAATCATTGTATTTCTCGGAAGAAGATTGTCGCGCAACGAGAATAACCCTCTGATATCGAATTTCATACAGTCATTTATTGTTGAGACTTTTATAATTCTGTCGGTATACGTTGGATTTGCAAACAAGTCAGGTAATATTACCGTAGGTGTAGTTATGCTGCTTATCAGTGCGCTCGGATTTACTAACGGGATAAGCGATTTTATGCACAGGGAAACCTTAGCGGGAATACTGAATATATCTAATTCGATAATCGGAGCTGCAGGGATTGCCTTTGGTATAGCTTCAGCAATTTTATTATTCAAGGGGGTGTTATAAGATGACTGAGCTAAACTCTAATATCATGATTCAGTTTATATCCTGCACCGCCGCTTGCGTGGGCTTTGCACTGTGGTTCAACGTCAGAGGTAAGCAGGTGCTGTTCTGCGGGATGGGAGCGTTCTGTACGTGGGGCGTGTACGTTCTTGCAGACGGATTGCTGCACAATTACTTTTTTGCCACTCTGATTGGCGCAATATTTGTTGCCGGCTATGCACAGATAATGGCCAGAGTAAATAAAGCGCCGGCTACAATTTTCCAGAGTGTCTGCGCTTTCCCGCTAGTACCGGGAAACAACCTGTACTTTATGATGTATGCGCTCGTGATGGATATGCCAAAGGATACTGCAAGCGAAGGGAAACAGCTTGTGCTCAATTGTCTCGGCATTGCGATGGGCTTTATGGTGGTAGAGATTATCAATAAGTACAGTGTGATATTTTACGGTATGCTTAAGAAGTCCTAGATGCCGGGTTCGCATTAATTCGAATAAGCAACTTACAGTATGATGTATAGATGATATACTGTACGATATGTAGTTTTATCCGGAAGAGAAGAAATGACTGATAACAAGAAGTTTAAATCGGTTGCAGAAGCAGTTGCCGATTATTTTAAGGATATGAACAGACATAGAGTAGCAATTCTGATTCTGCTGCTTTTTCTTGTCGTATTTCTGTTTAACCTGCTCAAATTCAACCGCAAGGTGTCGATTCGCAGCAATGAGATAGAGAAGAATCGTAAAAGTGTTGAGGCAATACAGAGCACCTCGGTAGCCGACGTTGAAGAAGCAGTTTCCGCTCTTGGTGGGGATGCTTCCTCGGGCGGACAGAGCAGCAAGGCCAGATACATGAGAAAATTCAAGGGAAGCGTGGTAATTGGAGATTCTGTTACGGAGGGGCTGAGCGTATACGGATGGCTCAGTTCCGATCAGGTATTCAGTAAGATCGGAACAAGTGTGATGACCGGGGATGACCTGTTTGCAAGTGCTGCCGGAACGTATCCTAGCACAGCGTTCTTTGCTTTTGGAATGAACGACATGGGCAATTATCGTGGAGATGAAAAGGCATTTATCAAGAAATATGCCGCCAGACTTAAGGCTTTTCATAAGGCTTCACCAAAGACAAATATTTGTGTATGCGGCATTTCAGCACCTACCGAGGCAGCAATGGAGAAAAACAAATCCATCAGTCATTACAGGAAGTTCAACAAGGCGATTAAGAAAATGTGTGTACAAGAGGGCTACATATATATCCCGACTGCTGATATTCTGCATGAGCATCCCGAGCTGTATGCAGGGGACGGTATTCATGCGCAAACGACATATTATCCATATTGGCTTAATAGAATGATTGAGGAGGCCGGACTGTAATGAGGGTAAGGACGCATCGAGAGACTGTAAGATACGGCAGAATACTCAAATGTGCACTCATCATCGTGCTGTTGGCATTTCTCGCCGTTGTCTACAACCATGAGAATGCCAAGGATGTACCGATGAAGCAAATCGAAGCGCAGCTTATCAAGAAGACTGAAATAGATAAGCTGGGCAAGCAGAAATCACGTGACCTGGTGCAGTTTATCGGATTGGACGCCAATAATTATGATTCCTTCCTGTACTACAAGAGCAAGGAAGCGCTTTCAGTTGATGAGGTTTTGATTATCAAGGTCAGGAATAAATCTGATATCAAAGCTGTACAGGACGCAATTGAAAAGCGCATCAACAGTCAGATTGAAGCTTTTGATAACTACGGACCTGAACAGGTCAGGGAGCTCAAGAACGCCATTATCACTTCAAGGGGCAGGTACGTGTTCTATGGAGTTGCAAAGGATCCTGATAAGTATGAGGAGGTGCTATTAAGTGTTATTTAGCAGTATTATCTTCATATTTTATTTCTTGCCGATTACGATGCTTCTGTACTACGTGATACCGAAGGAGAAGATAGGGGCTCGCAACATTGTGCTTCTTGCTGCCAGCTTGTTTTTCTACAGCTGGGGAGAGCCTGTATACTTATTCCTGATGCTTTATAGTGCTTTTTTCAACTATTTTATGGCGATACAGATTAATAACGAGCAGAGGCACGGAGGGTCGGGGAAGCGCAACCTCGTATTTGCAGTGATTGTGAATCTTTTAATACTCGGATTCTTCAAGTACTTCGGGTTCCTGATGGAAATAGTGACATCCCTGACAGGATTTCACATCCGTTACACAACACTGGCCTTGCCGATTGGAATTTCGTTCTACACCTTTCAGGCAATGTCGTATATATTCGACGTATACAAGGGTAAGGTGACGCCGCAGTACAACCTTCTTAAATTCTCGCTGTATCTTTCGTTCTTTCCGCAGCTTATTGCGGGACCGATTGTAAAGTACAGGGATGTTGAATTACAGATAGATAATCGTGATACTGATCCGGTAAAGTTTGGAGAGGGTGCATCGAGATTTATTCTCGGTCTGGGCAAGAAGGTCATACTTGCAAATACGTTTGGCTCTCTGTACACGGAGATTTCAGCTTTGCCACATGGACAGTCTTCGGTTGTTCTATACTGGATAGGCATAGCTGCATATACCCTGCAAATATATTTTGACTTCAGCGGTTATTCCGATATGGCGATCGGACTGGGCAGGATGTTTGGATTCGTGTTTGATGAAAATTTCAACTATCCATATATTGCATCCACAATCACAGAATTCTGGCGTAGATGGCATATGTCGCTCAGCACATGGTTCCGTGAATATGTGTATATTCCTCTTGGTGGAAACAGAGTTAAGGTTTACAGACATATTCTTAACCTGTTGATAGTGTGGTCACTGACAGGATTATGGCATGGCGCGAGCTGGAACTTCGTGCTGTGGGGCGCTTATTTCGGAGTGCTGCTGATCTTCGAAAAATACGTATACGGGAAATACTTAGAGAAGATTCCGACATGGTGTAGACATGTCTATGCCATCGTTGTGGTCATGATAAGCTGGGTGTTCTTCAGCATAACAGATATAAGTAAGGCGCTGTCGTATTTGGCGATTATGTTTGGACTGGGGAAGGTGCCATTTATCAACATAACGGCATTATACTACATCAGGACAAATTTCATAATATTGGTCATAGGAGCGGTATGCGCTACACCATACCCAATTGAACGATTCCGGAAATTCTGCAGTCAAAAATCGGCAGCAGGGACAGCGCTTGTATTTGCTGTGCTGATAGCATCGGTTGCCTATCTGGTATACGGATCATATAATCCTTTCCTTTATTTCAGATTCTGACCGCTAAATAGCAGCAAAGATGATAGCCGGTCGTCGGACCTGTTTGGCCGCCGTCGAAGGAGTGAATTTTGAAGAAGCTTAAGAGTTATATAAATAAAATTACGGGTGAGCAGGGGCAAAGCTCCGAGAACAAGACGGCAGCGTATACCGGTGTATTCTTTGTGATTACACTGGCAGCTGTTTTTCTGATCAATATTGTAATTCCGGACAAGTCGTTTTCAGCAGCAGAAAATCGGATGCTGCAGGAATTTCCACATGTATCCGCATCAAGCTATTTGGGAGGCAGACTGGAGTCTAAGATGGAGAGCTACGTCAATGACCAGTTCCTGATGCGGGGAGCCTTTATCAAGGTGAAATCTGCAATTGATACAACAGAGGGTGAGCTTAAGGCGAATGGGGTATACAGAGCCGGAGCCGGATACCTGATTGAGGATATTGTTATCCCAAGAAAGGAAACAATTGATGGTGCCGAAGCAGCCCTGAAGGACTTTAAGGCGAGATATCCTAATATAAATATGACATTCTTACTTGCTCCAAATGCAGGTAACGTATTGAAGGATAAGCTTCCTGCAACTGTCAGATTAGCGGATCAGAATAAGAGCATGAACTCATTTTACGAAAATATCAAAGCGTTCGGGATTAATACAGTTGATGTGAGGAATATTTTCAAGAAGAAGAAAAATGATGTTCAGATCTATTACAGAACCGATCACCATTGGACAAGCGATGGGGCGTACCTGGCGTACAGGGAGCTGGTGCCGGCTCTGGGTATCGGAGCACCGATTGACTTCAGGAGCAGGATTGTCAAGAACGATTTTGCCGGGACGCTGTATTCAAAGAGTGGATTTACGGGCGGCAGATATGACAGCATCAAGATTAATATTCCAAAGGATGAGAAGAGTGCAAAGCCTTCGGTTATTTACTATGCTGATACCAAGAAAAAGACGACGAAATTCTATCTACTCGGCAATCTGGGTAAAAAGGATGCCTATACTGTTTTTGGCGGCAGCAATCATCCGATGTATACGGTCAAGACCCCTACCGAATCCAATAAAAGACTGCTGTTGATCAAGGATTCATATGCAAACAGTGTGATTCCGATGCTTGCTCAGCATTACAGAGAAATTGTGGTTATCGATCCGCGGTACTATTTTGATAATGTGGATGATTTAATTGGTGCTGAGGGAATTACGGATGTGCTGTTTCTGTATAACGCAAATACCTTTTTTGCGGATGATTCGCTGAGGATGATGCTGAATGAGTGATTTTAGGTAAATAGATGCAGTCGCAAGCGTTGTCAGAGAAGTTCACCGAAAATATCAGTAATCATTTGTTGTCTATCAAAGAATCAATATCATGTGTGATATGATACGAGATATAGTAGCGGTTTTGTCTAAGCATGCATGTGGCATGCACGTGAACCGAAGGAGTATAGGATACAATCCGAGTTATTATGCAGCAGAAACTTATTAACATAATTCTATCAACAAGAAGACGCCGAATTGTCATGATTGCACAAAAAACGCTGGTTTCTATCTTCCCGTTCCTGCTTATCGCGACAATCGTTTTAGTGATTTCTGAGGCGGTCTTCAATGAAGGCGGATATATCAATAACCTGTTTAAAGTCTCAAGCTGGTTCCCTCGCTTCAATCTAATAGACCGGGTTACATCCAATCTGATATCGTTGCTGGGAGGTCTAACAGCTACGATTACCGCTTATTTCGCTGCAAAATACACAGCGAGAGCATATGAACGAAGTGCAGGAACTGCGGGGATCACTGCACTGATTTTCAGCTTGATCGTCAACTCGAGAGAGCTCTTTGCTAAATTTATAAATGATGGTGAACTCACAAGGATTAATTTACCTGTCAACTTTAATCTGTTTATTGCGATATGCATTGGCTATCTGATCGGTCAGAGCTTCCGCCTGCTCAGTCCTGCCGGTCACCGGATTGTCGATGACAATTACGTTTATCATCCACGAACCGGCCGCCCGGTTTTTGTATCGATTGCTGTAGCTGTACTGTGTAATGCTTTGATATCACTTGGAACACGTTATAACGTGTTTTCTTATATCGGCACAGTGTTCAGTAATTTCTTCAAGATAGGTTCAGGCGTGCGTCAGGTAGCGGTCGATACTGTGCTGAGGAGTGTGTCCGCGTGGGTCGGCAACAGCTCAGTGTATAACGAAATCGGTTTTATCAGTGATCCGGACGCCATCATCAATCTGAATTCTGCACTGGGAAGCGGAACGACAAGCTCTATACCAAAGCTTTTTACAGATACGAACCTTTACGCGGCATATGGAGGCCTGGCGGGGCTTGGCGGCACTCTGGCCCTGATCGTGGCTATTCTATGGAAATCTGCAAGTGATAAAGACCAGAATATCGGGATAAGAAGCATTTTCCCGGCTCTGTTTAACCATGGTGTTCCGGCGATGGTAGGAATTCCGGTCTTTTTAAATTTAATATACCTGGTTCCGTTTATTGTTGTACCGCTCGTCAATGTGCTGCTGGCAGCAGTTTTGTTGTATTTCAAAATAGTCCCTCCGGCGGTTTATCCCGTACCGGCGGGTACACCTAATATACTGTATGCGTTTGTAGGAACCGCAGGGAGCATACGTGCATTGACGGCTTCCATAGCGCTGTTTGTCTTGGATATATTGATTTATGTTCAGTTCGTCAAGCTGGATAATCGTGTGCATGAGATGCTTTTGAAGGAGGATATGGATGGAAAGGAAAATCGGGATGAAGAAATCGATTAAGCGCACCTTGCTCGGTATACTCCTGTTTGTTACAGTGCTCACTATCCCGTCGTTTACATGGACAAAGAGTAATGTTAAGAATATTGAGACCTTCTACAATTCCCGTTTATCGCCTATTATCATGATTCCGGGAAGCTCGGCGACTGAAGATCGATTTGACAGTCTGGTTGACAAGCTGAATATGAACAGGCAGGAAGACAAACACAGCCTGCTCAAGGTCAAGGTCTGGAATAACGGGAGGATTACATATTCAGGCAGCATCAGCCCTAATGATAATGAGCCTGTCATTGTCGTCGGCTTTGAGAACAACAATGACGGATATGGGAATATAAAGAAGCAGGCGTCCATGTTCAACTCAGCTTTCAATGACCTGCAGAATAAATATAGCTTTAATAACTTTAAGGGGTTGGGTCATTCCAACGGAGGTCTGATTTATACTGCATTTATTGAAAAATATTTAGGGAATTATGATGTGGAGCTCAAGCGGCTGATGACCATCGGAACTCCATATAATTTTTCTGAAACAAATATCAACAATAAATCCCAGATGTTAGCGGATTTCATAGCTAATCGGGGGAATATACCCACAGGCATGTCTATGTATTCAGTGGCAGGTACCATTACATATGATTCAGACGAACTGGTGCCTGACAGCAGTGTGAGTGCCGGAAAGTACATCTATCAGGGACAGGTTGCACATTATACTGAAACGACGGTTACCGGTGAAGATGCTCAACACTCTGATCTGCCGACCAATGATGAAGTTGTTTCTATCATTCAGCAACGCATCGAGGATCCGCAGGATCGTAACGATAAACGCAGACGATAGAGCTTCTTTATCTCACATGGCATATTAATTGTTTTTATAGGCGATAAGGACAAGGCAATTTGCTTTAATTCCTATCTTATTTGCAGCAGGAGTTTTGTAATACGCCGACAATCAGATTAACGGATATGACAATTACAGAATATATTCCAACGATAGTCAATGCCATATGTATGAAAAACGACTCCGGCAGCAGATTAATGAGATCATCGGTATTTGGATCCAGCAGCCAGTAATCATTTTTAAACAGTAAATGATGAAATATGGTAAATGCTTTGTCAAAATTTATAGATATTATCCCTATCAGAGATGCGAAAACGATATTCGTAATAACGCAGGTGAAGACGAAAAGTTTGCATAACGAAGCTGTTATGGAAGGACGGTGATCCTTAGGTTTTGAATTATAAAAAATTCCGGTAGCAATCAAATATGCACTGCTGATTGCGAATATAAGCGCAGACAGTCTTCTAATTCTATAAGATCTCAGAAAGATTCTTTTGACATCACTGAGGTGAAGCTTTTCACGCTCTGTATAAAATTCCTGTAAGCGAGAATCGGCTACAATCTTAATATTATTAAGAGTATTTCGATTTCCTCGCAGATATTCCAGCATACCGTTAAAGGCGGTCATTATGTTTTGCATGTCTGTTTCACGATTCAGATTGCCCTGTACTTCATTTTCTTCAAACTGATGCTGATAATACCCCGGAATATGGTATACAGCAATGTCTGCGGCGGTGAACAGAGCTGTTGTCATGAAGGCCAAAGCACAAATGATAGTAATTAGTCTGAGTTTCAAATCCTAATTTCCTTTCTTCCCGTCAATTAAATCTATCATTATCTGCGCATTTCTACAAGTAAATCGGAACATCTCAATAATTGTAATTACCGAATACAGGGTAGTGCCGAGATTGTTTCGCAGATTCAGTGTTGACAGCTCAAATTGAACGCTGCTCGGTGAATCAATACTTACCGACAGGCAGAGGCAGTCATATAGCTAAAAGATGCTGTAATATGACAATTAAATAATTATATGCAAAAGCAGAGAATATGCTTTACAATTAAATTGGATATGATACAATTGATTTACAAACAATTGATTGCAAAATTAAGATTTAATTTAGAGGAGGGCATTACTATGCAGAAGTATGTATGTGACGTTTGCGGATACGTTTATGATCCGGCAGTTGGTGATCCGGATAACGGAATCGAGCCGGGAACAGCTTTCGAGGATTTACCGGATGACTGGGTTTGCCCGCTTTGCGAAGTTAGCAAGGATATGTTTTCCGAGTATGAAGATTAATTAAACAGAGATCAAAAGACTGAATGCGGCAGGGTGCATCCCTGCCGCATTCATAGTTTTACAGGTTATGACAACCGTGGTTTCCGCATCCTCCTTCATGGTGATGATGTTCTCCGTGGTGGTTGCACTGAACATCCGGATTGAATTCCAGTTCATCCTTGAGCAGCATCTCGACAGCCTCGTCCGTATTCCCTGAAACTCCGCCGAACAGCTTGATGTCTGCATCTCTCAAAGCCTGTTGTGCACCGCCGCCGATTCCTCCGCATATAAGTGTATCGACCTTATTAGCAGTCAGAAATCCTGCAAGTGCGCCGTGACCTGCACCTTTGGTATCGACAACCCGAGATGTAATAACCTTACCGTCTTCCACATCGTAAAGCTTGAATTGTGAAGTTTTACCGAAGTGCTGAAAAATATTTCCGTTGTCATACGTTACTGCAATTCTCATAATTTGATCTCCTTTATCTGTTCTTGTTCCTATGTTGTAATCAACAACGTCATACTGCAGATGCACATGCCCCCCTTCGATCAGCAGAAGCTTGCCGTTTACAATTGCGTCAGCCAGCTTTGTTCTGGCTCTTTCATAGATAGCCGTAACTGTAGTTCTGGCCACATTCATCCTATTTGCTGCCAGCTCTTGATTCAGATGCTCAAGATCAATCAGCCTTATGGTCTCAAATTCATCTACAGATAGAACAATCTGTTCTCCATAAGTTATGCCTTGTGGCTCGAATTGCGTGTATTCAGGCATAGTTTCAACCTGTCTTGATTTGGTTTTTCTTCCGGGCATATTATTCTCCATCCACAATTATTGACATATGTCATTATTATGTTACAGCAGTCTGCATTTAAAGTCAACAATTATGACATATGTCGATAATAGTATTATGCAAATATGCCTCATGGTACGAGAGAATATGCTGTTTGAATTTAATACGCTAAAGTGGTAACATGAACACATATATTACGCTTAAGAATTCAGAGGTGTCATATGAATAAAACCGAATCAAAATGGCTGCATAATTTTGTTACTGCAATCCTATCCCTGGAGACTGAGGAAGAGTGCGAGAATTTCTTTGAAGATATATGCACTATCAAGGAGTTTCAGGATTTGACTCACAGACTTGAGGTCGCTCGGCTGCTATCTGAAGGCAAGGTCTTCAACGAGATCAGCAAACTCACAGGTGCCAGCTCGGCGACCATCACCAGAGTCAACAAGTGCCTCGTATATGGTGCGGGCGGCTACAAAACTGTACTTGAGAAAAATGGAAATTTTGCAGATGGAGAGGTAACAGAAGAACGATAGCATCCAAGTAACGATAGGCTGATAGTAATATTAGTAACAAGATCGAGATAAAAATGAGCAGATTTATTAGAGAATTATATAAGGATTTCAAATCATATATGCCGGGCGAGCAGCCTAAGGATCGCAAATACCTCAAGCTCAATACCAACGAGTCGCCATTTCCGCCGGCTCCCGAGGTCTATCAGGCGATGCGTGATGCAGACATGGAGCAGATGAGGTTGTATCCGGATCCGACGGGGAGCAAGCTCAAGGGCAAGCTGGCGCAGCTATACAAGGTGCAGCCCGGGAATATCTTTCTGTCAAACGGTTCGGACGACATACTCAACTTCGCCTTCATGGCTTGGAACGATTCAGCGGACACCTTGGTAATACCTGACGTCACATACAGCTTTTACGAGATTGCTGCGAAGCTGCACGAAGTGAATTACGAGATCAAGCCGCTCAAGGAGGACTTGACAGTGGACTGGCAAGGCTACATCGGGATCGGGAAGAACCTCATTCTTCCAAATCCAAATGCTCCTACCGGCATCGCACTTACCCGCGTTCAGATAGAGGCAATCGTCAACTCAAATCCTGACAACGTGATCGTCATCGACGAGGCGTACGCCGGCTTTGGCGCGGAGTCCGCAGTTCCTCTGACGGTGAAGTACGACAACCTGCTGGTGGTGCAGACCTTCTCCAAGTCGAGGAGCTTTGCCGGAGGACGGCTTGGTCTTGCAGTAGGAGACGAGGCGTTAATTCAGGATCTAACCAAGATGCAGTATTCCACGAACCCGTATGCAGTCAATGCGATGTCACTCATATTGGCGGAGGTGGCGGTCGATGCGGACCTCTACTATCAGGAGAACCTGCAATCGATCATAGAATCGAGAGAGTATACAGCGGAGAGATTGCGTGAGCTGGGCTTCGCGGTGCTGCCGTCTAAGGCAAACTTCCTTTACATCAAGCTGGAAGGCTTCGGAGGGCGGGAGCTGTACGAGAGGCTCAAGGAACGCGGGGTGCTCGTGCGTCACTTTGCTAAGCCGAGGATAGACGATTATATCAGGGTTACCATCGGCACAAAACCACAGATGGATGAGCTTATAGCCGTGATGTCAGAGGTTATCGGATGAGGATACTCTAATATATTCAAAAGACGAGCAAAATTAGATATTGAACAGGATGCATAGAAAACTTAAGGAAGAGGGAAGCACCATAATAATGGTTACGCATGATATGGAGCTGCTAAAATACGCAAGTAGAGTTATCAGTCTGTAAACGCGACTTATTTGCTTATAGCATAAAATTAATAAGAAAATGAACGAAGAGCTAAGCATTTGTTAGCTCTTCAAAATATTTGCAGATCTTTGGTAACAGGACTGATAACTATCCTTCATACTTAAAGCTGTCCATATATCTCAACTTAAAGAGATTGCGCTCATGAAGCGTATCGATGCGCTCCTTAGCTGTCGCATCCTCGATTTCACCGGTGCGTATGTAGCGGTCGAGTACCTCGTAAGTGAATCCGAGCTTGTCCTCATCGGACATTCCGCTCAATCCGTCTGATGGAACCTTTTCAATCAGAATATCAGGTACACCAAGCACTCTGCCCATGGCACGAATTTCTGCGGTTGTAAATGAAGAAATAGGGCTGAAATCTCCTGCCGCATCTCCGTACCTCGTCGAATATCCGACCCAGTCCTCGGAGAGGTTGCAGGTGTTCGCTACTCTGCCGTTCCTGGATTGTCCGACAGCGTAGAGTGTAGCCATTCTGAGGCGTGGAGCGAGGTTGATCAGCGAATCATTGCTCAGTTCACCGATTACGCACTCGATGTCCTTTACGGCGCCGTTGTATGCGGCCGCTATATTGATCACGTAGTGATTGATGCCCAGGTGATTGACGAGGAGCAGTGCCATATCCATGTCGCTCTGCTCGCCGTTAGGCATCATGATACCGATTACTCTGTCCTTGCCGAGAGCCTCTACCAGAAGTGCGGCGGTAATCGAGCTGTCCTTGCCTCCGCTTATGCCGATAATAGCGTTGCAGTCAGGTCCGTTTTCAGCGAACCAATCCTGAATCCATTTTACCGTTGCTTCTACAGCTTTGCTTGCATCAAAATCCATTGTCGATCCTCCGTAAACCAAATGGGCGTATCGCCCGTTCCAGTATGCCGTTGCAGTATGCGATGACCATTCCGTAGTTCGCAATAGGGACACCCTGCGCATCCGCTTCTCTGAGCCTATACTGCATCTCACGCCTATTAAGCATGCAGGCGCCGCAGTGGATGATCAGCTTGTATTTGCTGAGATCCCCGGGGTATTCGCCGCCGGAGGTCCAGTCAAATTCCACATCCGGCTGCACCTTGCGCACCAGCTTCGGAATCTTGACAGTTCCGATGTCGTTGCACTGGCGGTGGTGCGTGCAGCCTTCGCTGATGAGTACCTTGTCGCCCGCTGCCAGAGTACCGAGGGCAAGCGCCCCGCGGAGCTGCAGCTCCAGGTTGCCCTTTTGTCTTGAAAATATAATCGAAAACGACGTAAGCGGCATGTCTGCCGGGATGTCATTTGCCACTGACTTGAACGCCTGTGAATCAGTTATCACGATATCCGGAGATCTCCCGAGTGCAGCCAGCGCAGACTTTACCTCTGCTTCCTTGGACACCAGTGCCATTGCGCCCTTATCCAGTATGTCGCGGATTACCTGTTGCTGTGGGAGGATGAGCCTGCCCTTTGGTGCAGCTGAATCGATTGGAGTCACCAGCAGTACTACGTCTCCGGCGTTTACAATCCCGTCAGTCAGTCCAATCTCAGGCTCTTCGAACCGGGCGGCGCTGACGATGGCTTGTTTGAGTCTGTCTATACCGGTACCGTTTAGTGCGTTGGTACAGACCGGTGCGATGTCCGCGGGCAGATCGAACTGACTGCGAATCTCGGCCTCTTCAGCACCGCCCTCATATTTGTTAATAGCTACTACAGCAGGGAGCTTGCGCTTTCCGGCTTCCGCCAAAAACTCCCGTGCCATCTCGGGAAATTGCGATTCGTGCCTGGTTGCGTCGAGCACGAATACGGCGAGATCACATTTTCGCAGGATCTCGTATGACTTGTCAACTCTCTTGAGCCCGAGCTCACCCTCGTCATCAAGCCCGGCCGTATCTATGAACAGAACCGGCCCGAGCGGCAGCAGCTCCATGCTCTTGTAGACCGGATCGGTTGTGGTGCCGGCAACCTCGGATGTCAGCACTAATTCCTGCCCGAGAAGTTTATTAACGAGTGAAGATTTACCGGCATTGCGTGGGCCAAAAAGCCCGATTGTAAATCTATTTCCTGAAGGAGTATCGTTTAATCCCATTTTCAAGACCTTTCATCATAATATATGTAATTTTATCACATGTGCGAAGTGCCCTCAACGGAGGGCTGTATGGTGTGGCAGTGCCCTGTGAAGTGGTGTATAATCAATAGACGCATGAGGAGGTAAGCACATGAAAAATGTGAATGTAATAGATATTAAACCGGGCTCCAATATCACTGATTTTTTTATGATTAAGGCGACATCGATAAAGGTCGGTTCTAACGGCAAGGAGTATCATGATCTTACACTCACCGATGCGACGGGGGATCTCTCCGCCAAGAAGTGGGATGTCGATGAGAGCAACGTGGAGTTCCTCAAGTCACTCAAGGTTGGCGATGTGATTAAGGTCAGAGGAACAGTAACCGATTGGAAGGGGCAGACTCAGCTTAGGATAGGACAGATTAGACTGGCTACAGAAGCTGACAATCTCGTGATGCGCAATTTCGTTAAGTCTGCACCGGAGAAGCCGACCGATATGTACGATTACATCATTGGCGAGATTAACGCTATGCAGGATGAAGAGCTCAAAAAGCTTTGTCTGCACCTGTATGAGGGTAATAGAGAGAAGCTCCTGTATTATCCGGCAGCTATGTCCAACCATCACGCTGAATACGGTGGGCTGCTGTATCACATCAAGCGCATGATGATGAGCGCAAATCGCCTGTGCGAGGTATACACCAATCTATCCAGAGATCTTCTGTTAGCCGGGGTTGCGATTCACGATATCGAGAAGCTCAATGAGATCCTGTCTGATAAGAACGGAGTGTCGCCGGGATATTCGTTCAAGGGGCAGATGCTCGGCCACATCGTGCAGGGCATCACTCTTATAAATGATCTGTGTAAGGAGTTCGGCATCGGCGAGGAGAAGGCTGTATTGCTTGAGCACATGATACTCTCTCATCACTACGAACCTGAATTTGGAAGCCCCAAGAAGCCGTTGTTCCCAGAGGCGGAAATGCTTCACTATCTGGATATTGTCGATGCCAGGATGTTCGACATGGAGGAGGGGCTAAAGGGAGTAGAGGACGGAGAGTTCGGAGACCGCGTATGGCCGCTGGACAACAGAAGACTGTACAAGCGTACGTTCTAGCCCGACTGATCGGAAAGTTTATCACTGATGGCAACGACTGAAACCAAGATCGGCAAGATTACACAAGTTATCTACAATAATGAATCCAACGGCTTCGCAATTTGCCTGTTCGAGACGGAGGACGAACAATTTAAAATCTCCGGGACGTTCCATGCGATCAACAGGGAGATAACGTATAAGCTGGAGGGCTGTTTCAAAAATCACCCGCGCTACGGTGAGCAGTTTAACGTGTCCGGATATGAGGAGCAGATGCCGGACGACGCAGAGGGAATCAGAATATTCCTTGCATCCGGGGCGATTCGTGGTATCGGGCCCAATATGGCCGGGAGAATTGTAGATAAGTTTGGCAAGGAGTCGCTCGACATAATCGATGAAGACCCTGATGCGTTGCTCTGCATCAACGGTCTGGGTCCCAAGACGGTGGATAAGATAGTCAAGTCTTATCGGGAGTCGCGCGAATTTACCAAGATTTCGCTGGGGCTCGGAGAGTATGGCGTCATGCCGTCTCAGGCGGTCAGGATTTACAAGCTCTATGGGGATAAGTCACTCGAGGTGGTGAGGCAGAACCCGTACACACTGGTGGAAGATATTTATGGAATCAGCTTCAGCAAGGCGGATGAGATCGCCGGTAAGATCGGAATAGAGCAGGAGAGCGAATTCCGTGTACAGAGCGGTATCAAGTACGCGCTGTCAGTATTTGCAGGCAATGGCAGTACGCATGTACCCAAAGACGTGCTGATTGAGAGCTCTATCAGGCTGCTGGATGTATCTGGTGAGCTAATCGAGGAGAACCTGGTGGCGCTGGCTTTTTCCGGTCAAATAGAGACTGACTCGCTGGACGGAGTGCCGGTTGTGTATCAACACTTCTTCTACCGGGCAGAGCAGAGCGTCACCTTCCACATCAAGAGGATAATGAACGGCTTCATGCCACCGACGGCTGCGAATGTCGACAACCTCATCAACGCTGCCGAGGCAGGTGAACGAATCCGACTATCCGGAGATCAGTGCAAGGCGATACGCGCTGCACTGACCAACAAAATCACCATCATCACCGGAGGTCCGGGTACCGGAAAAACGACTATAATTAATCTCATCGTCAAGATTTTCAAGCAAATGGGTATTTCGGTTGCCCTTGCTGCTCCGACCGGCCGTGCGGCTAAACGTATAACCGAGACTGCGGGCGTTGAAGCGATGACGATTCACAGGCTGCTTGAATACGTGTACTCCGAGGATGATAACCAGATGGAGTTTGGCAGAAACGAAGACAATCCGCTTGAAGAGGACGCGTTTATTGTTGACGAGGCGTCCATGATCGACTTGATGCTGATGGACGGATTCCTGCAGGCGCTGGACAATGACAGCAGACTCATCATCGTCGGTGATGCGGATCAGCTGCCTTCAGTGGGGGCAGGCAACATCCTCCACGATATGATTAACAGTGAATATGTGCCTACGATCAGGCTTGAGGAAATATTCAGACAGGCCGGCGAGAGTCATATAGTTGTCAATGCTCACTCTATAAATAACGGAGAATACCCTGAGTTCAATGGTAAGGATAGCGATTTTTTCTTTATGCATAGGAGCGGTGAAGCGGATATCAGGGACACGATTGAAGAGCTCGTAACAGGCAGACTTGCAAGCTACTACGATTTCGTCAAGGACAGCAGCGATGTACAGGTTCTTACACCTACCAGAAAGGGCGGACTTGGGACGGCCAGTCTCAACGAACTGCTGCAGAGCGTGATTAACCCGGCGATGCCTGCCAGAAATGAGAGAAAATTCGGCAGCAAGACCTTACGAGAGGGTGACAAGGTCATGCAGATACGAAACAATTACCGGATGGAGTGGCGGCAGCTTGGCAGACAGAGCGGACGCGGGATTTTCAACGGAGATATGGGCGTTATCGACACCATAGATACCGACAACGCTAAGGTAATTGTTGATTTTGACGGCAAATTCGTGACGTACGACAACGAGGAATTGGACGAGCTCGAACTGGCTTACGCTGTAACCGTGCATAAGAGCCAAGGCTGCGAATTTCCCGCTGTAATCATTCCTATATCAGGATTTCCGCCGATGCTGGCTACGAGAAATCTTCTGTATACAGCGATTACCAGAGGCAAGAAGCTGGTAATCCTGGTTGGCTCCGAGGAGCGCATGCAGAGGATGATAGATAACAACAGAATAGATGAGCGCTATACGGGACTTGAAGACAGGCTGCGTGAGATAGATCTGGGGCGCGGCCTGACATAGGTCAAGCACAAAATGTGTGCTGAAGGGAAAATCTCCTGCGATATCATTGTATTAAGTGATGTCACAGGAGGTTTTGATTTGAAGCACATAATACTTGACTTGGTGTACCCGGTATCACTCTATTGTATCTGCTGCCACCGATTTGTCGATGAATCCATGCCATACAGTCTGTGCAGCACTTGCCTCAGTAAGCTGCGATGGGCTAATTCCAGGACCTGCGACAAGTGCGGTAAAATCCTAGGAGACCACAATCCGATGTCGATCTGCTATAGCTGCAGGGAACACGGACATTCATTTGACAGAGGATATACATGTGCGGAGTATGGGATGTACGAGAAGGAGATAATTTTCAATCTCAAGTACAGGCATAAGACTCATATTGCGCCGATTATAGCGGAAATCATGCACGACAGGATGGACGCCGTCGTGATGGAAGAGTATCCGGATGTGATAATTCCGGTTCCGATGCATGTTAACAAGGAGCGGAGGCGCGGATTCAATCAGGCTGCATTGATTGCCAAGGCTTTTGCGCGCCTAGAAGGTATGGAATACAGGGGAGATCTCGTCCTGCGCAGCAAAAGCACAAGGGTGATGAAGAGGCTATCGCCGGAGGAAAGACTGAACAATGTGAGGTCGGCGTTTGAGCTGTACGAAGGAACCCGACGATATATTTCCGGCAAAAATATCTGTGTAGTTGATGACATCTATACGACTGGAGCTACTGTTGACTCTATGGCGAGGCTTCTCAAGGGGGCGGGCGCGACGCGGGTCGATGTGATGACCTTTGCGGCGGGCGCGGACATGATTAAGGAAGAGGCTATCTGATTGTAAATACGAGGTCAAAAATGATATTCTAAAGCATAAGGATATGCAAGGTCATGTTCGTGGTTGAAAGTCCAAGCCAGCTACGGGCAAAGGGATCCACGTAAGCTGCTGCGGGGACGGCAGTGATCATGGCGTAGTTTAGAAGTAAGTCCTCCGAGAAACTCGGGTTAAGGCGAGTGTGGGGTCAAAGACCAGGTCGAGTGACCGTGCCGTATCCTTTATTTTTATTGAGAGCAATTCAGGGAGAAACAACATGGAATACAGGATTGAGCGAGATACTATGGGCGAGGTCAAGGTGCCGTCAGATAAGCTGTGGGGCGCTCAGACGCAGCGCAGCTCCATGAATTTCAAGGTAGGCAGGCACATGCCTGTCGAGATTATACGTGCTTTTGCGTATCTCAAGAATGCAGCAGCCTGCGCCAATATGGAGCTTGGAAAGCTGGCGCCGGAGAAGGCTTCATACATAATGATTATCTGTGATCAGATACTTAACGGTGAGCTTGACGACCAATTCCCGCTCGTAGTATACCAGACTGGCAGCGGCACACAAACCAATATGAATGTCAACGAGGTCATTGCCGGAAGAGCGAGAGAGATGGCCGGCATGGCGGTGCTCCATCCAAATGACGATGTAAATATGTCTCAGAGTTCCAACGATACTTTCCCGACAGCCATGAGCATTGCGGCGGTGTTTGTTATGGAGGATAGAGTTTTGCCGGCACTGTCTCAGATGATTGAGACGCTCAAGGGGCTGGAAGAAAAATACATGAATGTAATTAAAACCGGCAGGACTCATCTGCAGGATGCTGTTCCTATGACCTTTGGACAGGAGGTCAGCGGCTGGCGTTCAATGTTTGAGCACGATTACTGCAATCTTGAGAATTCCCTTGCCGGGTTGCGCGAGATTGCTCTAGGAGGAACAGCCATCGGTACAGGGCTCAACGCACCTCCCGGATTTGCAGAACGAGCTGCCGGTGCGTTGTCTGACCTGACAGGGAAGGCATTTGTGACTGCGCACAACAAATTCCATACACTCAGCTCCAAGGACGCATACGTATTTGCACACGGCGCGCTCAAGGGTTTGGCAGCAGATCTGATGAAGATGGCTAACGATATAAGATGGCTGTCCAGTGGGCCTAGGTGCGGATTGGGGGAGATTCATATCCCGGAGAACGAACCGGGAAGCTCAATCATGCCGGGCAAGGTTAATCCGACACAGACTGAATCAGCGACTATGGTTGCCGTAAGGGTTATGGGCAACGATACGGTAGTTGGCATGGCAGCTTCACAGGGTAATTTTGAACTAAATGTATTTATGCCTGTACTTATCGATGCCTTTATTGAATCGGCAAATTTGCTGGCTGATTCGCTGATTTCGCTAGACGAACATTGTGTTTGCGGGATAACAGTTAACGAGGACAAGATGAATGAAAACGCGAGTCGCTCATTGATGGTAGCAGCAGCCCTCAATCTGTATATAGGGTATGAAAACGCCGCAAAGGTTGCCAAGAAGGCATATGCAGATAACTCGACGCTCTGCGAAGCGGGAGTTTTGCTGGGGCTATTTACAGCTGAAGAGTATAGCGAATGGGTAAATCTGGCAGAGATGGCAGGAATTGATAAATAGGGAGAAGAGAGAATGGATAATAACGAACGTGATATTTATTACTGCCAGCTGCCGCTGGTCAAGATGCTGTGCAGCAAGTGGGCAGAGGCGCATCCAAACCGCAAGCGTGCTAATCGCACAGTGCTTGCAGCAATTATACTCGGATTCGGACTGATTTTAGTAGTGCTGTACTATTTAATTAAGAATCCGAATGCTTCACAGTGGTACCTGCACATCTCAATTTGGATTGCGGCGCTGTTAATCTATTTGTCAGGAAGACGCCGTAACGCAGAGAGTAACCCTCCCTTTAAGGGATTGCTCAATGTTAGATATGAGATGAGCGATGAGGGGATTTATTATATCTATCAGGAGAGGCTCACTGTATACACTTATTTTATAGCAGATAGCGACATCGATGAAATCGTGTACGATGAAGATTTCCAAGTGCTGCATATTATCGGAAAGGGCGAGGTGACGGCACAGACTAGAAAGGGCGCGACGGAACCTAAGCCTGTAAATGAATACTACTGCTTGTTGCCTTATGATAAATTTGATATCGACGATATCCTTGGGCCTTATGGCGAGATGATTAAAAAGGTGCACGGGGATTTGCGCAGAAAGTTTGCTGCAAAATAGGCTTAGCTTATAGGGCAAAAAGGAGCTATCGAGCTATCTGTCCGAAAGGCATTGGCAAAGCCGCTGCAATCGTTGAAATTTCAATGACTTCAGCGGCTGTGTCGTTTTGAAATAAGATATGGGGCGAATATCTTGAATGATATTCTATATTGAGACTGTCAATAGGGTCGCCAATTTCGGTGAGACTCTTCTCTAACTGCCATAGAAGGCTAATTTACAGAAAAAATCCCCCACCTCAAAGCATCTCATACACTCGGTGAATAAAATGTGCCGATTATGCAGCACTTGATAGCACCTGCAATCAGTAGCTTCTTCATCGAGCTTCACTCACACTTCACTGTCAGTTGAATCGTTTGTAGTACTTCCCGTTAAAACGCTTCTGCATGTTGATCGGCGGTTTACGATTGACATTGGTTTCTACGATGAACCCGAAGTTCTTATAGATATCTTTGTAAAGGGCTTCTTGGTCTATGGTGTTGATGTCTATTTCCTCTAAACCTGTTGATCCGTCATAGGCAAGGGTTAGATTAAATACTTCATTGAAATGATAATCTCTATCCATGATGTCAGAATAAATGTAGCGACTTTTTTTCTCTGCAGTATTGTAATTTATGATAACTCGTTCACTATCTGTAAATTTACATTAAAAACTTTTCTTTTCCCGTAAATACATATAGAAGGTATAATTGAAGCCCGACAAGAATCCCGCTCCAAGGTATCCGCCTCTTGGTAGATCCCGTGAACCGTTTAACCCTACCATTCCCGGCGTAGTATCATAGATAATACCGTCTTGTTTTGCTAAATTAGACGACTCCGGAATTAATTCCACGAGATTGGCGAGGTCGGTTGCTACACCTTGTGCGGTATCTATGTCAGAAGATATGAAGCTGAGCACTACGGATTGCTCATTCGTAGTGCCGTGTTCCACTATTCTGTAGTTTATAGAAATATTGTTAGCGTTATTATACAGAACCGATATAGAGTTGCCGATGGCATTAGGGAAGAACTGCTCTCCTGAGAATCCGATATCTCTAATACTCCCGTCCCTGTGCTGATATCTCCGATGTCCGCATAGTCCGCAGCCATTGCAATTGGACTTAGATTGAATAGAATAATACAAATTAAAATCAGTATAGAAGAACTTCTTTTTATCATTACACACAGCTCCTAACGTAAACCACACTCTAATATATTTACGTTAACACTTATAGCACTAAATTGATCAATATTCAATATATTATCCGCATGCTCCTAAATCTTTTTATTTACAGCTTTGCTATTGACACGCATCTCTGACGTCTCTGACGTCAATCTCACCGGGGCGTTCGAGGACTTCCGGCTTGAATGAGTTGCCATATTATATAAGATAAGCCTCAACAATCCTTTCATCGATGTACTGTCATTAGAATTTAATGGGGCTGCGGGAACTGCTTAAATGTTGCATCCCCAAACTGTTGACATTTACAAAATTGACTATTTTTACCAAATTATATATTCAAGCAATGGTTAGAGTTGTATAATAGATCTATCACTGATTTAACCCGTGCGAGAGCACGGAAGAAATGGAGGAACATTATGCTAGATAATTCTAAACTGGAAAGAATTGTTGCTAAGATGAAAGAGCAGGATATGCCTCAGATGATTATTTCCGATCCTGTAAGCATCTTCTATCTGCTCGGCAAGTGGATTATTCCGGGTGAGAGAATGCTCGCTCTATACGTCAACGTAAACGGCGATAATCACCTTGTACTTAACAAGCTATTCCCACAGACTGAGGACCTCGGTGTGCCTCTAACTTACTACGATGACATTGAGGATGCTGTTGAGATTCTTGCAAAGTTCGTCGAGAAGGACAAGAGGGTAGGTGTCGACAAGAACTGGCCGGCCAGATTCCTGCTCAGACTGCAGGAGCTCGGCGCCGGAAGCGCATTCACAAACGGTTCTGTAATCGTTGACAAGGTCAGACAGATCAAGGATGCCGGCGAGTACAAGACTATGAAGGAATCAGCTCTTAAGATCGATCAGGTTATGGACGAGCTAATCCCGTGGGTTGTCAAGGGGTTAACCGAGAAGGAGCTCAATGCTAAGTGCGTAGAGCTGTGCAAGAAGGTTGGATTCCAGGGGCTTTCGTTCGATCCTATCACGGCTTATGGTAAGGGAGGAGCAGATCCGCACCACATCACAGATGACAGCAAGGGTAAGTTTGGAGATTCCGTAGTACTCGATATCGGCGGTATGTGGAACAACTACGCATCCGATATTACCAGAACAGTGTTCATCGGCGAGATTAGTGACAGACAGAGAGAGATCTACAACATCGTTCTCGAGGCTAACAAGAGAGGTATCGCTGCTGCTAAGCCGGGCAACAAGATGAGCGACGTTGATAAGGCTGCCAGAGACTATATCACAGAGAAGGGCTTCGGCGAGTACTTCACACACAGAACCGGTCACTCCATCGGACTTGAGGACCACGAGGTAGGCGACGTGTCTCTTGCAAATGACGAGATTATCCAGCCGGGACAGTGCTTCTCCGTAGAGCCGGGAATCTATCTGTATGACGAGGGAATCGGGGTTCGTATTGAGGACATCCTGTACATCACAGAGGACGGCTGTGATGTTCTTAACGAATATCCAAAGGAAGAGCCAATCGTTGTTCCTGTGGAGAAATAAATATATTATTAAGGAGAATTTAGTTCAATGGCTAAAGTTACAGAAGGTTATATGCCTTTTCTCGATTACAGGACTTACTACAGAATCGTAGGCGAGAAGAAGGATAACGGCAAGGCTCCACTGATCTGTCTGCATGGTGGTCCGGGCTCGACACACAACTACTATGAAGTCCTCGACAACGTAGCAGATGATGACGAGCGCCAGATCATCATGTACGACCAGCTGGGGTGTGGGAACTCGTACTTGGACGGACATCCCGAGCTGTGGACTCAGGATACCTGGCTGGACGAGCTCGAAGCTTTAAGAGAGCATCTCGGTCTGGACGAATGCCACATCATCGGACAGTCATGGGGCGGTATGATGCAGATTGCATACGCAATTGAGAGAGCGCCTAAAGGTGTTAAGTCATTCGTTATTTCCAGCGGGCACCCATCGAGCAGCCTCTGGGAGAAGGAAGGTCTCAGACGTATCAAGATGATGCCTCAGGACATGCAGGATGCAATCAATCATGCCCTGGAGACAGGAGATTTCACAGGCGAAGCATACGACAGGGCTGTAGCCGAGTATATGCACAGGTACTGCGACTACTGGATCGGTGCGGATGCTCCGGAGTGCTGCACACGCCCTAAGAAGACAGGCGGCGAGGCTTACCTATATGGGTGGGGGCCTAACGAGTTCGCACCTACAGGCTCGCTCAGAGACTTCGAGTATGTGGACAGATTAGGCGAGATTAAGATTCCGTCGCTCGTTTGCAGCGGAATCTCCGACCTGTGCTCACCTCTCGTAGCGAAGACAATCGCAGACGGAATACCGGTTTCCAAGTGGATTCTCTGGGAGAACTCAAGACACACATGCTTCGTAGACAGACACGATGATTACTGCAGGGTGCTCATCGAGTGGCTTAACGAGCACGACAAGTAGACAACCCTTATGTGTGATAGAGGCTAATTATGATTAGTGGTTAGTGATTAAAAGCGCTTAGTTATTAAAAGAGTTATAGAGTTACAGGACAAAATATGTTGGCAAAAGCCGCTGCAGCCATTGAGATTTCAATGACTGCAGCGGCTGTGCCTTTTAAAGGGATACATTCACTACCTACCGCAGAAGGCTAATTACAGAAAAAGTCTCTCCCCCAGCTCGGAAAAGGTTCACATGCGTAGCTTATATGGTTATTTAGATAGAGTTTATATAATAAACAGCTTCTGTTACTGCTATTTCTTTCCAAACAGCTTGGATAGCAGACCCCTCTTCTTATCTGGCTTATCAGCCTCTGTAGCTGGGATATCATAATTGGACTTCTGATACACTACGTTTTCAGCTATTTCATCGTCAGTCATTCCAGTTGTTTCCCGAACTTGTGCCAAAGCCACATCGCGGTAAATGAGGGCGCCGCGTGGATCGCAGAAGCGTATATCCGAATAGCATGTTGATTTATTTAGATCAAAAGGCTGAACTTCCATTACCTCAGTTGCTTCAATAAGTCCACTATCTGTATTTGCAGCATCTTGAAGGGCAAATCGGAAAACGCCCAAGTTATCCGCACCAAATAGTTCAACGAGAATCTTGTGAACTTCTTCATTATTGTCCAGATCATTTAACAGCTCTTTAACGTGCTCCGAATCGATGAAAATGCCTGTCGAATAATTTTCCTCGATCAAATCGTTACCAGGTGCAGGAATCCATGAAGGCAGGACCTCCGACCAAGGTGTGCGGTATCTGTCCATTTCAGAATACCTTTCAATCACAAACGAAAATGCTGCGCCACGAACATACTGATAGTCGCGGAAAAAGCCTCCGATTATGGGAAGTCCGTATAACAAACCTTTCTCAGAGCGGTCTTCTGCATCAAGCGTCGCAAAGTATTTCATATGATCCAGGTACTTCTCGTGAAAAAATTCTTCACCTTGCGATTCGACAAAAGCATTTAGCACGCTCTCATCTCCATCTCTAAGAGCCTTTAATGGTGCAAAATACCATTCCTCCATCTGTGATTTGCTTATTGGATGATAGCTGATATCAAAACCCATATATACTCCTCCTTAAATAATTATTAGCCTAATTAAAATTGTACCGATATCTCCATGCAGATAGGTGGCTTCACTTTATGTTGATTCTTTGGATAATCCGAGTAATTGATCATCGGATACTGATTTAGATAAACTCTAAGAGCCTTGCGGATAGCTTGCATGTTAGAAATAACTCCGGACTCATCACCCCATTTTAAATAGCGCTTAAGACGCACTCCGTTATAGAGCTCGCCATCAAGGTTGTCTTGAGCAGATATTTCCAGATAACTTGAGGAATCATAATCATCTTTTGGGAAATTGAACACCAGATTGGCAAGCATGTCACTGTACAAGGTGTCTGTTAACTTACCTCTCTTACTTGCATTTGTATTCGCTGCCAGGTAGAAAGGCATATCCGGATATTCATTCAAAGTTACTTCGACTTCACCCTCATGTGAAACCTCATCTGACGGTACTTTCCTAAACGTATATGTTCCGCTTCCGTATTTCGAATCCAGATACGAAGTGATTTTCGTCCTACTAAGATTATCGCGCATTACCGTTTTTTTATATTTACGATCGGTAGATACACGTATTGGCATCTCATCGAAATACATCATCACATATTCGTCTCTGACAACGGCTCCGTAATTGTTATTCATATATTCGCACATCGCCTCGAGCTTCGTGCACATAGTTTCAACATCTGCATCGCTTTTTGCATTATAGCTAATCTTAATTATTCCATCTGAAAATTGGAGTTTCTTCCTCTCTTTTGAGCTGAAAAACTTGGGGACTACAATTCTGCCAACCTGTTTCATTCTGTCCTCGGTATATGTGTATGCGGGAACCGGAATTACACCGCCATGACCGATTTTCTGCTTAATAGTATACTTGATGTCGGGGTAATCCGTTGGCGAAATCTGCCAAGTCTTTTTATCTACTTGCCTAATCTTTGCCCTGCCTTCACCATAACGCTTATAGACCAGCTCTGTAATTCTCTCCGTAGTTAAAGGCTCTCCATCAGGCAAAATACATCCGGAACAAAATACCATGATTAATGCTATTATCAGTCCTAATATGTATATTTTTTTCATATACTACTCTCCATCGCAAAATCGGTAGTGTCTAACGACACCTATGAAAAATATTGTCTAACGCTTGTGTTTTCAGGAGGTTGCGCACAGTTTGCATTAAAAATGAGCAATACACCCTTTTCCCTGTATAATGGTAACGACCAAATCACCCCGTAACAGAAAGGATTTAAAGGATTTGTTGATCATGGCCATTATACAATTACTTATCGATGAAATCTATTATCTTACACATACTTCATCAGCCATATTCTGTAATTATTTAAGCAGGCTGGCAATCGTCTGGGGATACTACCATAATCTATGTGCTAGTCCTATATTCGCTTGGTATCTTTTTATATTGTTTCTTAAAGGCTACAGAAAGCTTGCTTGTATTGGCATATCCGAGCTTTTCCGCAATTTCGGCAATGGATAAACTATTGCCGGATAGCAAGACAAGTGAATGTTCTAATAGGTGTTTTCGTAATTATGTTGCTGTTTTAAGCAGTGTCTTTGAGATATTAACGACAAAATTTCAAGAGTCTTACTTTCATAGTATACCGCCGATGTAATTCCCTCTATCATTTTCTCGCGTATCTGCATGAAAATTCCGGTTATTTCAGGAGTATTATAATCTTTATACATCCGTTACACCACCTGATTTAGTTAACAATCATATTAGAGTTTTTACCTATATTCATAATGTCCGGAGACATCGACAACGTATACTCTCTCGGGTACCCACCCGAGCGGAAGATGCTCTCCTTTTCACTCGAAGCTTGGATTGGTTTTACGCTTTTCCGCTATGTATGCATTTCTGTGAGCTTGTTGAGCGGCCATACTGCTGAATTTCTGACCGCATCGGCATTTAAGTACCTTTCTTTCCTCGTAATGTCCCTGCTCGGGAACCCATACCTTTTGCTTCGCTTGAGTCTGAGCGCTGCCCGATGACGAAGCGGAACTGCCGCTTGAGCTTCCGCTCTTTTTGTCTTTTGTCTTATCCTTGCTCTTATCTGTAGCCTTATCCTTATCCTTGTTATCCTTTGTGTCAGACGAAGAAGAGGCTTCCGAATCACTATCTGAATCAGAACTGCTTGCAGAGCCGGACTCTGTCTGCTTATCGTTTTTGTCCTTGGCCTTAGCTTTATCCGCGTTCTTAATTGCTTTGCTGCTGCAGCCGATTAAAGAAACGTCGTTACCGGTCTATCCGAATCCGGAAAAGCCAAGCTCAAGAAGAACGATACCCTCGTGATTCCTGAAAGCAGTAATAGCGGTGTCAATATAACGGCTGTCGGAGATGGAGCTAATAATGTGCTGGCAAAGGAAGGTCAGGTTGGAACATTTGGATTTGTTGAATCCGGCAAGATATACGTTCCTAAAACCGTCAAGCTTCCATCTTCTATCAGGCAGATTGGAAACAATGCTTTTGCGGGAACTATCGATAATACAGCCAAGAAGATTTATGGTGTTACAAACATTAATCTGCCGGACGGTCTCGAGGCGATCGGTCAATCCGCATTCCAGAATGCGAGACTTACATCCATCATTCTTCCAAATTCCGTAACGAAGCTCGGAATTTCTGCGTTTGGCGGAACCGATTTGGTAGAGAAGATAGTTCTCTCCAAGTCGCTTAAAGAGATCCCGGATGTAGCATTCGGCAGGACGAATGACACAATAGGCATCGCCGATAAGGTGGCAGTTACTGACATCGTAATCCTTGAGGGGGTTACAGATATAGGCAGAAGAGCATTCGTTGGATGCAAGGCCAAGACAGTTAGTCTCCCGGACAGCTTGACCAAGATTGGCGATAATGCATTCATGAACAATCAATTTGAGGAGGTCACTATCCCCGGAAGTGTTACAAATATCGGAAAGGCATCATTCGAGAAGACTGCAGAGGCAATACCTGCGACACTTAAGTCGCTTAAGCTTAAGGAGGGGTTCAACGGCAAGATCGGCTCCAATGCATTTTTGAATCAGCTTCTGACCTCAGTTGAACTTCCTAAGTCATTCAATACGCTGAGCGGTATAGATAAGCGAGCATTTAGAGATAACCCCGTTAAGCCGACGCTGTTGACTGAAAATAAAGAATTGGAAGACGCCTATAACAATATGTCCAACAAGAATGAACTCACATACGTTGTTAAGTATGACAAGTTAGTGGGAACAGGCTGGGCAAGTGATGATTTTACTTACAGCGCGGATGGCTCAACCATCACCGGATTGTCGAGCAGCGGTACCGCCAAGAGAAATGGCGGAAATCATAAGCTGGTGCTTCCGGATGAATCGCCTGCAGGTGCAGCTATAACGGCAATCGCTGACGGCGCATTCGCTATTCCGGAGTCGGAAGTAATCGTTGGTAAGTATGATTTCACTTCCGAGAACGGCTTCGAAACGGTTAAGCTGCCTGCCAAGCTGAAGTCAATTGGAGCTAGAGCATTTGAGTATAATATGCTTAAGGAGCTTGACCTCAAGTCAGAGCCGGAGATGACCAAGATTGGAACCAGCGCATTTCATGGTAACCGCATAATGAGACTGCACATCCCGGATTCAGTAAATGATTTGGGCGAAGGGGCTTTCTCTGCAAATTCAATTATTGAGCTCAAGATGTCCAAGAACGTTAAAAAGATTCCACAGGCTGCATTCTCCATGAACATCCGTCTGCGTGAGATTGAGATTCCGGATACGGTAACTGAGATCGGTCAGATGGCGTTTGCAGGGGCAAGGCTTGAGTCGCTCAAGATTCCTGCATCTGTAACCAAGATAGGAGAGAAGGCGTTCCACCTGCATCACCTCACAGAGCTTACGATACCCGGAACAGTGAAGGAGATCGGAGACTCTGCATTTGAAGGAACCTATAAGGCGCTCACCCTCACCGATCTCAAGATTGAAGAGGGTGTGGAGCATATCGGAAAGTATGCGTTCAAGGAGGGACTCCTTACAAGTGTAGATCTGCCGAAGTCTCTCAAGACTCTTGGCAGTGAACCGTTCCTTAACAACACGGGGACCGACACAAATCATGTAGTAATCCTGAGGACCGAGAACCCGGATCATTTGGCTTTCAACAACGGTGCTGCAACACACAAGGTTATCATGACCAAGGCGATGATAACGTTCGATGCAAACGGCGGAACGATCGAAAAGGGATATGCTGTTCTCAATGCCGACGGCAAGGTTGATGCCCTTCCAAACCCAACTGCACCTGATGCACTTCACGACTTTGAGGGATGGTTCACAGAGCGCGAAGGCGGCAGAAAGGTTTCGGCTGCGGAGAAGTTTGCAGATGGAAACAAGCTGTATGCACATTGGAAGCTCAACACTTCATGGAATGAAGCTGACTTCACCACGGATGGTGATACTGTCACCGGGTTGACGGAAGCAGGCAAGGCTAAGTTAGCTGTAAATCCGGATCTCAAGATTCCGGCAGTAATCGGCGGTAGAGCTATCAGGAAGATAGGAGCCGGTGCATTCTCACCGTCCAAGACCGGTAACAAGACAATCAATACCATTGCAATTTCAATGGGTATAGAGGAAATCGGACAGGCAGCGTTTTCAGGCGCCAACCTCAAGATGCTGGAAGTTCCAAGCTCCGTAAAGATAATCGGCAGAATGGCATTTAACGGTGCACCTCTCGAGCAGGTGAAGTTCTCTGAAGGCCTCAAGAGCATTGGAGATTCAGCATTTGAAGGCCATAAGCTGACCGAGGTCAAGCTGCCTGACAGCCTCAAGACTATAGGCCGGTCGGCGTTTAAGACCAGGTCGGCAGAAAATGCGAGTATCACGGATGTTAAGTTTGGCAAGTCGCTGGAGTCTATAGGCAGAGAGGCTTTTGTAAACCAGAAGATCAAGGAGATTCAGATACCTGAGTCACTTAAGCATATACGCCGTGAAGTTGATCGGATATTTCTGGAAAACAAAGCCCGATATGGATATCGTAGGATACATGCAGAACTAAAAAAGATAGGGATAAAGGTATCGGAGAAAGTCGTCCGCAGAGTGATGAAGGAAGATGGTCTTGAAGTAAAAATCCGAAAAACGAAGAAATACAGTTCGTATAAGGGGGAAATCAGTCCCGCTGTTCCAAACGAAGTACAGAGGAACTTTCATAGCGAGAAACCAAATGAACTTCTTTTGTCGGATATTAGCGAGTTTGCCATTCCGTCAGGCAAGGTATATCTGTCTCCGACAGTAGATTGCTTTGATGGAATGCTTGTCAAGTGGCGAATAAGCGAACATCCAAATGCCGATCTCGTCAATGGCATGCTCGGCGATGTGATTGCGAATATGGGCGAAAAATCTAAACCAATCATTCATACAGATCGAGGATGTCACTATCGCTGGCCGGGTTGGATAGAGAGGATGGAGATAAACGGATATACCGGATCCATGTCACAGAAAGGGTGCTCTCCAGATAATGCTGCTTGTGAAGGTTTATTTGGACGAATAAAAAATGAGTTCTTCTATAATCAGGACTGGAAAAATATGACCATAGAGGAATTCTCACATGAGTTAGATAAGTACCTTCATTGGTACAATGAAAAAAGAATCAAGAAATCGTTAGGGTATTTGAGCCCTGTGGAGTACAGGCGATCTCTTGGATTGGCTGTCTAAGCTATCCAAAAAAACGTCCGCATACCCCTTTGAGGAGGAAAGACTGTTAAGCGTGGCAAACGCAAGGCAGGGATGGTACCGAATGGCTACTATCCGGGATATTAATTTCCTGCTAAATCCAA
>NZ_JALU01000022.1 GCF_000525775.1 Mogibacterium timidum ATCC 33093
AATAAAGGTCTTTCGTGAGAAATGTGTAACGGGCCGGTCAGTTTCTTCTAGCTGGCTCTTAAATATTGTCTACCAAATTATTTTTGACATGTCAAGACATACTCGGTTGAAACGGGCATGTCTTTTATTTGAAATCCGGCAATTTCTGCTATTCAGGCAGACGCTACGGATACATGATCGACAACTCGCCACGGACTTTTCCCCGGTTGCGTAGTGGCATTGTCCACTTGCGTGTGGCTTCGAACGTTGCAAGATACAGTGCTTTCAGCAGTGCCTGAGAACCGGAGAATACACTTCTCCGGCGGTTCAGCCGCCTCAGTGTCGAATTCAGTGATTCTACGGCATTGGTCGTGTAAAAGGCTGTTCTGACATCCCCGGAAAACTTGAAAATCGGAGATATGGCGTCCCAGTTATCACTCCGGCGTTTCATAGCATAGGGATACTGTGGACTCCACCTATCTGTGAGACCTGGGGACAATAGAAAAAGCCGGGTGACCTTCGCTTTGAAAATCACTCGGTTATGTAAAAGACCGGCTTTCCCTTTGGAATACCAGCCTGATTATTATGATTGAAGCTCGGAAAACCGATTTGTCTATCGGATTGACCGCCAGACAAAATCGGGGTTTTTATAATTTGAAGCTTTTATATTTTTCGTATCGACATTGTTCCTTCACCTGCTCTCCAAGCAACGTAATTGCTTTTTGAGGGCATAAACTTATACAGCGGTACACATTGTACATTGATTTCCAGAAACTGCCCGATTATCTTTCATTTGAATATTTCCCATTGGACATTCTTTACTGCATAGGCCGCAACCAATGCACGCATCGCTTATTTTCAATACATCAGAATATCCCGCCGTTTTACGATAGAACCATAGTCTTTGCCCAAACAACCCCTTGAGATGTGCTGTCAGCGATAATCCTTCTTGGGGATATTTCCCCTGCCTGATTTGTTCTGCAACTTGCTCAATACGCTCATCTGCATTTTTAACAACTTGTCTGTTTCCCTCAATATCTTTCTTCAACAACTTGCTATCACAAACAGAATCCGGCATTTTTATTTGCAAACCGCCAAGGATTTCTGCCCCATACTTCTTTAAGAGTCTTGCAGTGCATCCCGTCCCGTCACCGCTGAAAAGGCCCATTGTATTGACACAAAACACTTTTTTCCCTTTCCATATGGAGCTGTTTCTTACGATAAAATCGCGTACCATAAATGGAGCGTTGGAAAATTGTGTGGGATAACCCAGAATAATTATGTTCTGCTCATCTAATATGCTTGTAATCTGCGGGGATTCTAACGGAACACATTGTGCCGTGTCATCCATCAAATGCACAAGCTTTTCAACACAGTGCTTCGTATTCCCCGTTCCACTTAAATAAATCCCTATCACTTATGCGTTTCTCCAATAAATTCCAGTTTATCCTTATCAGTGATTTCGGATGAAGTCAATCACTTTAGAAGTAATATCTGCTCTGTCGGATGCACATTCATTCGGGTGTTTCCGCTCTGTCTTGAAGAGAAGTTTTAACAATCCTTCGTTTCTTCTCATCGGGATAGCAAAGTGACTGATATATCGGTACTTCAGGTTCATTACTTCGTAAGAGAAGTTCCGGTCCAGCAGATATTTTTCTATATAATCAGCCTGTTGAACAGAAGGCCACACTGTGTCTGCTTCCGTTGATATGAGAAGAATAGGACCGTGAATTCTTTCCATGGGAATGATAGCCTCAGCTCCAATATCCTTATTTGTGTTATAATCCAGAATATTAAATTCACGATGAGCGATAAACTGTTTTATCACATTGAAATATCTCATTTTATAGGGAACATAGTTCAAACTTTTTCTCTGATATGACCAGCAGGAATCACCAGATGTTCTCTTTTTCCCGATCATACCTTCACTGACAAAATAAGAAGGGACACGTGCTATGACACAGCTGACGTCTTCAAACATTGATGCCGCAAGCAGAGCATATTCAGCTCCTTTGGATATACCATCCACTACAATCTTTTTATAACCTTGATCTTTAAGCCATCGAATCGCATTTTCAACATACTCCAACGGCACTTTATCCAGAAATTTTCCTGTAGCAATTCCTGCAAACAGCGTGACTCCTAATGCAGATATGCCGCTTTGTCTATAGTAATAGGCCATTGTATCACTAGCCGCAGAACCTCCCTCACTGCCGGAAAAGGTAATGACAACCTTTTCCTTTTCTTTGGCATCATAAAGATGACCTTCAAAACCTTGTTCAGCTATTGTGAGTATAAGATCTGCATCTATATTTTGTCTCATTCTGATTGTACTTCCTTGCAAATAGGGATTTATTTATCTAAGGAAACCTTCCAATAACGTCTCCTGTTCGTCTCTGCTGTTTTGTTCAATAATCCTTTGTCAACAAGATTCATTTCTTGCTCAATCCGCTCCCGGAACGTTCCATATAGCCAAGTCTTGCAAAGATGTCAGCAAGTACCGGATTTCGACGGATGGATGGAACCCCTTTGATATTACGATCCTGTATTAGCGTGCCATCCGGCATTCCTCCGGGAGAATAGATCTCCATGCGGTCATCAAAAATATCTATATGCGCTTCGTTTCCATTGATCAGGTAGTCCCGACGAATCAAAGCATTGCCCAATGCCTCAAAATAACTGCGGTGCACATATTCCCGGCAGCTCAACCCTTGAATCAGGCAGTTTTTTCCTAATGGTTTTAGAGTTGTTTACTAAAAACAAGAATCTTCTGTGTGATTTTTCTCGCAATCGGGAGCCAGTCGATTAGCTTTAATGCAGGCGTGAGAACACGCATACCACGTAATATGTTGTCATCTTTAATCTTATGAAACCCCTGAGCAATGTTCTTTATATCATCAAAGCTGTCTGCACCGAAAACGAATCTGGCTCCGGTTTGCTGGATGGATTTTTCAACTCTTTCTCGTTTTACCCACATCTTTGCAATGCATTCCATTATGACCGTAGCAGTATCAAAGTTTTTACGAATGATAGAAAGTATCTTGGCATTCTCTTCGGCAGTGAGATACATGGACAGTCCTTCTATAATAAAAAGTACATTTTTTCTGTTTTTTACTTCCTTGAACCAGTTTTGATCCAAAGCAGAAGCACCGATAGATGAAACTCGACCACTTTCTAAAAAAATCTGATCTCTGAGCTTTATGACATCAGGCAAATCCAGATTGTACCAAGTGATGATACCATTATCCACACGATAAAATCTTGTATCCAGTCCGCAGGCAATGTTTACTATTGTGGCAGTAGGATTTCGTCCAATAAAATCTTTGACCAGTTCATCAAGGACAAGTGTGCGTGCGATGACACCACTACTCATAGTACGATCTTTTGATGCAGTTGAAAAGTCATAGTCAATCCTATTTACAAGTTCTACTGCTTTTGCATCATAGAACTTATGCTTCTTTCTCTGTGAATACTCTGCACGTGCGTAAAAACTTTGAAGCATTGTTTCCGCAGTGCCATTCAAAACAGGTTTTATTTTTTCTTGTATTTCCATTTCCCTTAAACGTAGACACCTCATGTAAATTCAAGTTAGTTGCCACTAACATTGTACCATTTTTTAAGCCATTTTTTCTGTATCAGCTTTTTGTGGCACTTGACAGTTGCCTATAAAGTTAAAGTAAACATCAACTTGTTGTTTTCTGTCTTTTTCTTTTCTTCCCCCTTTTGTTTCATGGACCACAACTTTTTCTATATACTCATTTATCATTGGTACTGTCAGTTCCTCAATATCTGTATATTTCTCTATCATTTTTAGAAATTTATCAGTGTCAACTTTTTTCTGATGATAGCTTTCTATTTCCTGTTCAAAATACTGTATCTGTTTTTCTAAGTCTTGTTGCTCCGTATCATAGGTATTAAATAATCTATCAAAGTGTTTTACAGGAATTTTTCCAAGTGCGTGGTCTTCGTATAGTTTTGTAATGAGGGTTGTTAGTTATTCATTTCTTGATGACAGTTTTTCTAACTTCTCTTTGTCCCCTTGATATTTTTCTTCTCTTTTTTCATCGGATAACTTGTTCATCACTTTTAGAAATTCTTGTTTACTCCCTTTTCTTTGAACAGTATTTCGGTATAAAAGCCTACTTTGAGGTAATCTCTGCCAAACCTACTCATATCTTTTACTATCACAGTAGATACTTTGTTTTCTTCTAC
>NZ_JALU01000023.1 GCF_000525775.1 Mogibacterium timidum ATCC 33093
CCATAGAGAGGACAATTATCCTTCTTACTGGGATTAGCAAAACACGTTTTTTGTCCTATAAGCCATCAGTTCCGCCTTTATCTTTTATAATATTTTCTTGTTTTTCCCTCTATCGCATCGTCTACTATCAGCCTGATTGTCCTAAACAGATAAGGTTTGTAGTCGCTATATGTCACCGGTTCACCCATCAGGATGACGTTGTGACATGTCGAATTGATGAGCTCGACTACAGTGAATATCAGAAGCTCGGGGTTCTCGATAGGAAGCTGCTCTCTATCGATGATGTCCATGAAGAAGGATTTGAAGTCTACGACTTCGTCCTCGTCATGCTTGACCATAGTCGAACCGGTCAGCAGTCCCCAGCTCAAATGCTTGGAAATAAACTGCAGCAGTGCAATATCCTTCGAGAGCTTGGTGATCAGGTAATCGGTTGCGTAGATGACCTTGTCGGCCAGACTGAGTCCGAGGCTGCTCTTAGACGTGTAATCCTCCAGCGAAGCAACTGCGTCAAGCAGCAGCTCTGAGGATTTCCGGGCTATGAGCGTGTCCCTGACATCTTCCTTGCTATCAAAATATAGATAGAACGTACCTTTACCAACTCCGGCTTTGAGGGCGATATTGAGAATCGTCGTTCTTGCAAATCCAACTGTCGTAAACAGCTCGTACGCCGAGTTAAGGATGTCGGTGCGCTTTTTTTCTTTTTTTAATAATATCTTGCCCATTTGTGACTCTCCTTGTGTTGAAGATAATCATTTACATATACCATGCGGCATCCGCCAGGTCAATGATATACCCAACTGTGACTTAGGGTCAATATGATATGTAGTTATAGAAAGCGGTAAAAAGTATATAGAGAGCGGTAGAAAATCAACGATTTATAAAAGCTTAAGCGGGTAAAAGAATTTTAAAAAAATAATAATTGACTATTGGTCAGTAGTGCGCTATACTATCATCGTTTCAAGGAGCAAGGAGGAAAGACCGATGAAACTAGGAGCTAAAGTCGTTAAGCACAGACGCATCATTTTGATTGCAGCTCTGCTGCTACTTATACCATCATTTATCGGTTACAAGACGACGAGAATTAACTACGATATGCTCACCTATCTTCCGTCTACGATGGACACGATGAAGGGGCAGAACGTATTGATGAACGAATTCGGCAAGGGCGGATTCTCAATAGTAGTGCTCGAGCACATGAAGAGTGACGATGTCACCAAGCTCAAGGCCGACTACAGCAGGATTGACGGGGTCGATCAGGTGCTCAACCTGGAGGATGTGTTGGATCCAAGCATTCCCAAGTCGATGCTGCCGGATCAGGTATCCAGGAATCTTTCAAATAAAGATGCGAGTCTGATGGTCGTATTCTTCAAGAACTCGACATCTGATGACAAGACTCTCACCGCAGTTGAGGAAATGCGCAAGGTCAGCAGCAAGGACACTTATGTATCCGGGTTGTCGGCTCTCGTACAGGATCTCAAGACACTGTGTGAGGACGAGGAGGTTAAGTACGTCGCAGTTGCAGTCATTCTGTCGCTGCTCGCTATGATGCTTCTGCTGGACTCATACGCTGCACCGGTCATATTTATGATCAGCATAGGGATGGCGATTCTCTACAATATGGGAACCAACATATTCCTCGGAGAGATCTCATACATCACCAAGGCTATCGCAGCTGTCCTGCAGCTGGGGGTCACGATGGACTACTCAATATTCCTGTGGCACAGCTACATGGAGAAGCTCGACTCGGGACTTGACAACCACGAGGCTATGGGCGAGGCAATTGATGCGACCCTCGTATCCGTAACAGGGAGCTCGGCTACAACAATCGCCGGATTCCTCGCACTGTGCTTCATGACTTACACGATGGGCAAGGATCTCGGAATAGTAATGGCCAAGGGCGTCGTATTTGGAGTAATCTCCAGCGTGACAGTGCTGCCGGTGCTGCTCCTCAGATTTAACAAGACTCTGAAGAGGACAAGACACAAATCGCTAATTCCGGACATGACTAAGTTCGCACACGGATTGACGAGCAGGTACGGGATATATATAGCGATATTTTGCATACTGATTATCCCGGCGATCTATGGATATAATCATCAAAATGTCGTATACGACTTCACCAAGATGCTCTCAAGCGGCCAGAACGAGCTGCCTGCCGAGAAGACGCAGTTTCTGACAGCCAACAACAAGTTAAGTGAGGATTTTGGAATAAATACCTCATATATAATAATCGCTGATGCCAAGTTATCCGCTCTTGATGGTAGGGAGATGAGTGACAAGATCAAGAAGGTCGACGGCGTACAGAGTGTGCTCGGACTGGATTCAGTGATGGGGACATCGATTCCTAAGAACATGCTGCCGGACGAGCTAAGGAACGGTCTGATGTCCAAGAAGCATCAGATGATAGTTGTAAACTCCAAGTACAAGGTATCTACAACGGAGTGCAACAAGCAGATAGATACGGTCAAGACCATAGCTCACAAGTATGACAAATCTTCCACGGTAATCGGAGAAGCTCCGGCAACCAAGGACTTGATTAGATTGACGGATAAGGACTTCAAGGTCGTAAACTGGATTTCGATCGGGCTGGTATTCCTGATTATTCTGGCGGTGCTGAAATCGATATCTTTACCGTTCATACTCGTAGCGGCAATCGAGTTTGCGATATACGTCAACATGGGAATTTCCGGATTTACAGGACTTGAGCTGCCGTTCATCGTTCCGGTCTGCATCAGCACAATCCAGCTGGGCTCGACAGTTGACTATGCGATATTGATGTCGACGCGTTACAAGTCCGAAAGGCTTGCCGGCTTGGGCAAGAGGGATGCGGTAAGCACCGCGGCTGCAGCGTCGATTCCGTCGATTATAGTCAGTGCGCTGGGATTCTTTACAGCGACGATAGGTGTGTCTATTTATTCCAATATCGGAATCATCAGTACTCTGTGCACGATGATGGCTAGAGGTGCAATCATCAGTATGTTGACCGTAATACTGGTGCTGCCGTCGTTCCTGATGGCATTTGACAGCCTGGTATGCCGCACAACCGGCGGACTCAGAGATATATATGAGCATAAGAGCAATACTAATGTCGAGAGCAATACAATCTAGGAGGCATAGAAATGAATAGATTAGGTAACAGCAAGAAAATAAAGAGAGGGGCCTCAGCTCTGGCTCTCTGCCTGACAGTCGGAGTCATGTACGTTGTGACGCCGCTAAGTGCAAACGCAGCTAACAAAAGCAAGGGTGCAGATCTAATCGGAGAGACCAAGACGGAACAGGCTGTAGAGTCATCGTATCCAAGCCTGACGCGTGCAGGTACTGCGTCCAAGAAGGATAAGGTCGAGACTACATACACATCCATGGATGCAGAAGGCAATGTCAAGGAAACGGTGGTAACTGAGCAGCTTACAAATGATGGCAAGGTTGACAGGCTGAATGACTACTCGACTCTCAAGGATATAGAGAACACCTCAGGCCACGAGAAATTTACGCAGAACGGCAACAACGTTTCCTGGGATGCAGAAGGCAAGCCTATCAAATACAAGGGAACGCCGACCGCAGGACTCCCGGTGAATGTCAAGATTACGTATTTCCTCAACGGCGAAAAGATGTCTGCCAAGAAGATTGCCGGAAAGTCAGGGAATATAACTATCAGATTTGACTACACGGTCAATCAGTCGGAGTATGTAAAGGGACATCTGATTAAGCATCCATACACCGTAGCCAGCGGATTAGTGCTGAACAATGAAAAGTTCAGCGACGTAAGCGTTTCCAACGGAAAGGCTATAGATGACGGCAACAAGACTGTGGTAATGGGAGTTGCCTTCCCGGGGATGAACGAGAATCTCGGTATCAACCGTTCGCAGTTCGATATTCCAAATAGCGTAGTTGTAAATGCTCATGCTGATAAGTTCGAGCTTGACGGCACTTATACGATTGCGATGTCAGGAATCGCCGGCGATCTCGGCGGGAACCTCAGCGGTATAAAGGGCAAGGCGGCCAAGGTTCAGAGTGCTCTCACACAGATGGGGGATACTGCCAACAAACTGGAGCAGGGCAGCAATGAGCTCAAGGCCGGTGCAGATGAGCTGGCAAGCGGAACAACTAGACTCAAGGCCGGCAGCGACGAAGCTCTGAGTGGAGCAAGGGCACTCAACAACGGATTGCAGCAGCTCACGGCTAACAGCGAGTCGCTCAGAAGCGGAGCTAAGCAGGTTGAAACACAGATATTTGCAACAGCCACTACAGAGATACAGGATCAGCTGGGTGATAACACTATAGTGCTCTCGCCATCTACATATGCGCAGGTAATTGCAGGGATCTCAGACGGAGCGCTGGCTAAAGCAGAGAACACGCTGAGAGGTGCGCTGGCTTCTGCCGGAGTATCTGATGCAGCAACACAGAACAACATCCTGTCACTTGCCTACAATAAGATGATGGCAGACGGCAAGTCGGAGGCAACTCAGGCAGAAATCACACAGTACATCCGGCAGGCGGCAGCAACAGCAGAACAGGCTAAGACAGCAGCCGAATATATCAACCATTATAGGAGCGCGGCAATTACAGTTCTCAAGGCAGCCGGATATACAGACGCCCAGCTGGGAAATCCTGATGGACAGCAGGCTGTAATGCTTACTGCCGTCGAGATGGGACTCACCGGTGGCAGCACCAACATGGCTACACTGCAGGCTCAGCAGGCTAATGCAACTAATCTGCTTACTGCAGCCAAGGAATACCAGATTGCAGGTCAGGGAGCAAGCGACAATGTCAAGAAGCTGTCTGCAATAGCAGTTGGCAAGGATGCACCGGCCAAGCTCAAGGCACTCAAGGAGCAGTTGGATTCGCTGGAGATGTTCATCGCCGGTGTTAAGCAGTACACTGCCGGTGTAGATGCGGCGGCAGCAGGCAGCAGCAAGCTTCTGTCAGGTCTGGATCAGCTCAACAACGGAATCGCACAGATGGATCAGGGCTCCAACAAGCTGGACGCCGGAGCTACTCAGTTAGCAGCCGGTATGACAAAATTCAACCAACAGGGCATACGGAAATTCATCGGAACGCTCAAGAAGGCGGAGCTTAACAAGATTGCAGGCAGACTGGAAGCAACAGTCGAAGCTTCCAAGCATGAGGTGTTTGTCGGCGGTAAGGACAGCAGCATGTCAGGTGAGAGCAGACTGATCTTCAAGAGCGGAGAGATCAAGGCGTCTAAATAAGCCTTCCGCTGTTGGCACTTCTTTCGTCGGCAGTAAAAGGTAAATAAGGATATTGTATGTAATACGTAAAACAGCCGAAGTGTGAGCCTTGGCTGTTTTCGTTATTTTTTGTCAATATACCGCTTCTCTCTGCTGAAACCTCTGCCGCTTACGCTTCCAACCTTGCTAAGTATTATAAAAGCATCGGGGTCAAGCTTATGCACGAGCCTTTCAACCTTGTACAGCTCCCTCGAAGATATGATAGTCAGCACTATATCTGTTTCTCTGCCGAGATAACCGGTCTGTCCATGCAGCAGGGTGACACTGCGGTCGATATCCTGCAGTATGGCTTTCTTGATCTCCTCTGATGATTTGGTGACGATTTCGAGCTTGGTTTTGGAAGCTCCTATCGCCAGCAGCCTATCAAGAGTTATCGTGTAGACGAGCACGAGCACGATTCCGTACAGACTGGTGCGTGTAGGTGAGAACATCATCTGTCCTATAAGTATGATGAAGTCGAACACGTACAGGCTGACGGAAACCGGCACTCTGAAATATTTATTTAATACGAGCGGCGGGATATCCATACCACCCGTGCTGGCGCCGATTCTGATAATCATAGCCAGCGACAATCCGATGCACAGGCCTCCGAACAATGCCGACAGGAACAAGTCGTCGGTGAGCTTGAAGGGGCCGATGAGCTTCTGCAGGAAGCCGAGCAACGCCGGGTAAGCAAAGGTGCTGATGAGCGTGGTGAGCGCGAACTCTTTGCCGAGCAGTGCAAATCCCGCTACGAACATCACGGCATTGAAAATTGCCACAAAGATGGAGATGGATATGCCAAAATTATGGTTCGTTATAATCGCAATACCTGTCGTTCCGCCGGTGATCAGGCCGGACGGAAGGATGAAGAGCGCGACTCCGATGGCGTAGATCAGGTTGCCGATGACAACCGTCAGAGCACTACGCAGGAAATGAGGGCTCAGTATGTAGCCGGAAATGCTGGTGTTGTTATCGTTCATGTCAGGCCTCCTTGTGTAACCAACTGAACTTTACATTGTTTGAACATGGCTGTCAATAGCCGGCGGGGTTACGAATAATGGCGGACGGTAGATAGGTTTTTCTTTGCCGGGTATTGCTATTATCGTTTCCGGAGCTTGTTGGTACCATATGGTGTAATATCAACGACCGTCAAGAAGTATTGCTATTATCGTTTCCGGATCTTGTTACGAATAATATTGACCGGTAGGGAGTTCCTTCAGTGCTTTCGCTACCCCATCCTATTTAGGGTTACGAATAACGGTGTTCGTTAGGTAGGGTAGAGGCAATACCGGTATAAGAAGCGATAAAGCGGCGACAGCATCGACAGATACGATTAAAGAGAAAGAGGGTTATAGGACAAAGAGAGCTGTTGCATCGGCATCAATACCGATATAACGGGCTATAGGAGGACAAACGTGTTGGTCGTCAATTGCGCCGCTGCGCCATATTTCACGGCGCACGGTCGTCATAGGACAAACCTGTTGATAGTCCAATCTGAGCCATAGGGTCATAGGACAAATGTCAAAAACGAAAGTGAACCGCTGCTTGGCGACAGCGGTTCACTTCTACTACGAAATTATTTAATTAAGAAAGAACAATCAAAAGAAAATGTTTTATGCACTAATTTCTTTTGCACCATTATAGTACCATTCGATTATGACGATTCTGTTATGATTTGTTAGAGTGACCGTGTATCGTATATATCAAAAAGTACAAAGTCTTTAAGAAATATGGTATAAGTTATAGGTAAGTATTGAATTACAAAAGCTTTAGCAATGAGAGAAGCAGTTTCGAACCTAATGTCGTGAACTGCTCCCCGTCAAAAGTACATTGAAATAATAAAATAAGATTTTTGTACAATCAGTACATTGCTCGTTGAGAATCTGCCCTTTTTGTTTCATCAAACAAAATAAGAATTTTGCACAATCAGTACTGGTGCTGACCACTACACTTTATATATTATATTTAGGCGATAGGCAGACTTACAAACCTGAATTTTCAACAATTGACACTTGATTATATGAGGAGGAGATTAGAAATGGGTATTGAAAAGACATATGTTATGCTCAAGCCGGACTGCGTGAAGAGAGGCCTCATGGGAGAGGTTATCTCCAGAATCGAGAGAAAGGGCTACAAGATTGTAGATGCCAAGATGATGAACCTCGACGAAGCTATCCTCAAGGAACACTATTCACATATGGCTGACAAGCCTTTCTTCCCGGAGATTGTAGAGTTCATGACATCGGGCCCGGTTCTCGGTATGATCGTTGAGGGAGAGAATTCTGTACAGGGCATGCGAATCATCATGGGAGCTACTAAGTTTGAAGAAGCTGCTGCCGGTACAATCCGCGGCGACTACGCTCACAGCACAAGAGAGAACCTGATTCACGGTTCCGATTCTGTCGAGAACGCCGAAATCGAGATCAAGCGTTTCTTCGGATAAGGCTTCACGGTTGTGCAGCTGATAGAAAGACGCTGAAGCGGAGACTCCTTTACGGTATAATGCAGGTGCAGGAGCTTTCTCCAATCCAATCAATCCAATCCAAGCGAAGCTGGTCTCAAGCAATCCGTGAGGCAGCCGGATATAATGCATAGACCAGTCAAAAGGTTACATAACGTAAGAGGACAGCAGACCACAGCTTGATCATTCTGAAAAGGAAGAATTTTTATAGAGAGGACAAGATGATAGAACTCAACGACAACGCCATCGAATATATAGAGAACAGGGGTTTCTCGGACATTGTCATCGATGTAATAAGATTTACAAGCTGATGTGCGCCTCCCAAGTTGGAGATGTCAGTAGGTTTTACTGACAAGGACAGAGATGCTGAATATTACCTCAGTCGAGGATACAAAGTGGATCGAAGCGTGCTTGGAAACGTATACTATCCGAAGCGTGGTGCGGTAAAGACGGGCAAGATCGTCATTCGCTACGAGGAGAAGCCGTGGCTCAGCAGCTTCGAGATAGATGGGCTCAGGCCGGCAAAGGCACGGGGCAAGAATTATACCCGTAGCATGCAGCTGATACTTCAGTATGCGAGGGCATTTGGAGGAATTGCGCGCAAGGACGTGGCGGAGTTGTGCAAGCTGACACCTTCACAGTCTGGCAAGCTGCTCGCGAGGATCGTGGGTGGCGGATATTTGGAGCCGGAAGGATCGGGCAGAGCCAGGAGATATGTACTGACTGAGGAGGGTAAGAAGTACAGGTAGATGCGGGGGTTATCCGTTATATTTAGAATATTTAAACTGATTAAGCGTGGTAATTGCAGATCTTGGTAAGCTATCAGGCAGGGGAGTTCGTAAATAACAGATAGGAATGCTCGTGTGCGGCTTTTTGCGGAACGAGATAATATTGATGTCCACAGAGATGGCTATGAGTATCTTTTGAAGAAAATCGATTAGTCTGGTGCTAACGGAAAGCTCAAAACATCTGCGTATCAATTGATCTACAAATATTGTGATACATGCTTCCTCAAGCTTTCGATCACACGATCGAAAGAGCCTTCGACCTAATAAATGCTGCAAGATACAATTATTCGGTCGAGAAAAGTAGAAAAAATTCATGCTTTGATTGAGTGACTAACCCTTATAAAACATTATCTATATTGAAAAATGCACAAAACGATTGGGAAAAGCATTGTTCTGTGCAAATGGTAAAACGCAATTTATGAGCTTCGTGTTAAATGTTGAGTAGAAGGTTGGTTGCAAATATAATCGCAAATCACTAAAATATCAAAACTATGGAAGAATGTGCAACAATGATTTTGCAAATATTATGCAAAACAAAATAACATATTGATTATTTTTTAAAACATGGGTACACTATAAATAAGATTTTGCATAAATCTTGCAGAATGGAGGAAAGGATATGCTGTTAGAATTTAAAGCAACTAATTATAAATCTTTTAAGGATGAATTAATATTCTCAATGATACCGGCACCTAAACAAAAAGGACTTGATTATAGTATCTTACATGAAAAAATAGGTAATCGAACATACAAGGGATTAAGTTCGGCAATTATCTATGGAGCAAATGCATCCGGGAAAACTAATATTATTGGTGCGATGGATGCCTTTAAAAACATCGTGCTCAGAGGCAATATTCGTAATGATGAAAAAGATTCTCCCAATGCAGCATCTGTTGCACTTGAGTTAATTCCGAATAATACATGTATAGAGCCTGAACCTGTGTCTTTTTCAATAAAGTTTATAGAACAAGATATGCTTGTTGAGTATGCTTTTTCCATGGACATTGGAAAATTTTTAGAGTTGGAATATAACAGAAAAGTTGTAAAAGAATCATTGAAAATCAACGAGAAACTTTTGTTTAACAGAGAAGAAGAACTGGAAATTTGCTCACTTGATTTAATTGGAGATTATCTTGTAAATGAATTTGAAGAATATGCAGAAGGCGTTATTGCAATCGCAAAAAATAATCTAAATAATGAAGAGCTGTTCTTGATGAATGGCTTTAGAAATATGTTTAGCTCAAAAATTGCAAATATCGTATCGGATTGGCTAAATAATAAATTCATGGTGATTTATCGTGCTGATTCCATGCAACTTATTCGTAAGTTTGCTGATCCTAAAAAGAAATCAGTGTATATAGAGAAAACTATAAATGAAGCTGCAGAGCTATTTGGTATCAATTCTAATGCACTTGGATATGTGATAGATGATGAAAGTGAAAAAGCAAGGCTTGCTTCTATATTTGAAACAACAGAAAAGAATACAGCAATACCGGCAGAGTTATTTGAATCTTACGGAACAATTCGCTTTGTTAATATGTTTCCTCTTGTTGTAAATGCATTGCTAAACGGTGGAACATTGATGGTGGACGAGTTTGATGCTTCTATACATCCAATGGCACTGATGAACATAATAAATATTTTTCATAATGATGAGATAAATAAAAAACATGCACAATTGGTGTTCAACACACACAATCCTATTTTTCTGAATGCAAATCTGTTTAGGCGTGATGAAATAAAGTTTGTTGAAAGAGATGATGATACTCACTGTAGTATACACTACTCTCTATCTGACTTTGGAACATCAGGGAAAAGTGGTGTGCGTAAAAACGAAGATTATATGAAAAACTACTTTGTAGATCGTTATGGTGCAATCAAGGATATTGATTTTACACCGATTTTTGAGAGCCTTTTGAAGGATAGAAAAGGGGTGTAATGATGAGAAAAGAGACGAAAAAATATTATTTTTCGGTAGAAGGTGAAACTGAAAAGTGGTATTTGGATTGGCTACAGAAGACGATAAATTCTATTACGGAGTCAAAATACAATGTAAAACTTGACTCTAAAATCCAAAAAAATCCTCTTACACGGGTAAAAGGTATGACTCTTTTAGAATCGACAGAGATAACCCATGTCTTTGACAGAGAGAGTGAGGATGATGTTCATGTAAAGCAATTTCAAGAAACTTTAGATCGTATGAGCGATGCAGAGCAGCTTGGCAAAGATATTAAGTACAAGTTGGGCTATAGTAATTTTACTTTTGAGTTATGGATAATTTTGCATAAAACGGATTGTAACGGAGCTAAAACTCATCGCAAGCAGTATCTTCCAGAGTTAAACAAAGCCTATGATGAGAAGTTTGAAGATTTACAGGAATATAAGCGAGAGAATGACTTTAAGAGAATCCTGAAAAAACTTACCATTGAGGATGTGATTTCTGCGGTGAAAAGGGCTGAAGCCATTATGAAGAGAAATGAAAAAAGCGGATATAGGCTTCAGCAGTATAAAGAGTACAGTTTCTATAAGGAAAATCCGTCGCTTTCAGTTTGGGAAATTGTAGATAAAATATTGAAAGAATGTGAGATTAAATAATCCTAAACGGAGACCTTTGATAGCATGAAAAAAATATCAAATGAGAATGCTGAATATAATGGAAATGAGGAGGATGAATTTGTAGAAGAAATAGAATTAATGGATTTTATGGATCATTTATTTAGAACTCCTACTCTGGGGAGTACTCATTCTGCTGGCAAAAAAATAATGGAAGTGATAAGAAATATATGGAAATCTTCATCATCGCCCAATAAAATTGGGTTTGATGAAGATTTTTATTACCATTCAAGAGCCCGATATAGCGGCGTGGCTCCATATGTCAGTGCTCAGATGTTAAAGGCTCCGGTAGGTGTAACTGGACCTGGAAGGTACAATCATCCTGGAAGATCCCATTATTATTTTGCAAATACACAGCATGGAGCTATTGAAGAAGTAAGAAAACATCTTAAAAATGAACAGGAAATTCAAACAATTAAAATTAAGCCGGTTAACCCTATTGTTATACTGGATCTATCAAATACGATGAGGAAAGGAAGCATTTTTTAAAGTATTTAAGGTATCCAATTGATTCAATTACCGATAAAATGCCAAGAGAGTATTTAATTCCATGCTTCGTTTCTGATTGTTGCCAGGTAGTTGGGGTTGAAGGCGTTAAATATTATGGTAGTAAATCGTACAATAATTATGTTTGTTGGAAGGATGGGTACTTTGAGTTTGTAGGTAATGAAAAATAGTTGTAACAAAATATTAATATTGTAGAGAGGAATTATAGTGATTAAGAAACTGTTAAATAGTGAGTGCTCACGCATGCCGAAGCATTGTTAAATGCAGCTTAGCTCATTGAAAGTACTGCAGTCTAGGCTCATCTGTAGTATAATACAGGTGCAAGGAAATGTTGTAAAAACGGCCAAAAACCGTGCACCTGATTAAACCGGAGTCATCAATGACATGATCCTTGAGTACAATATTACAGATGATGACAATGATCCAAACGG
>NZ_JALU01000024.1 GCF_000525775.1 Mogibacterium timidum ATCC 33093
TATCTTCTTTCAAAAAAGATAAAACCGCTATAGCCATTGAAATTTCAATGGCTATAGCGGTTTTGTAACACGTTTTTTGTCCTATAAGCCGGAAGTGACGCCTCTACAGTTAATTTCTCCTTTGTCATAGGATGCCGAACTGTCATCTGTGCCGCATGTAAAGCCTGACGTTCCATCAGGCCCGGTGCGTCGCCGCCGTATAGACGGTCTCCGGTGATAGGATGGCCGACATGCTTTAAATGAACCCGTATTTGGTGCGTCCGCCCCGTATGGAGAGTGACCTCAACTAATGTGTTATTTGTAAATCTCTCTAACACACGTACATCTGTTATGGCGTCTTTTCCGCCTTCTTCGAGAACTGTTCTCTTTATTGACTCCTCTCTGGGTCTGCCGATAGGAGCATGAACAGTAAATTCATCTTCATCGATAATCCCATTTACTATAGCTATATACTGCTTATGTACTGTATTGGATCTCATCTGATGTGAGATATCGTTCTGAGCATTGGCGTTCTTGGCTACGATAACAATACCTGATGTATCCATATCAATCCTGTTCGCAAACCTGATTTTATAACTCTGATCGTGATCCTGCATATATTTCATTATGCCGTTTGCAATTGTATGATGCGGATGCCCCTTGGTAGGATGGACTATAATACCGGGCTGTTTATTGATAAACATCAGATCATCGTCCTCATACAGAACAATGACAGGAATATCCTCAACCGGGAAATCACTGGTCTCTTGCGGCAGTCTGATTGAAATCACATCTCCTTCTTCAGGTTTTTTGAATCCGGGTGTTTGTATATCGTTTAGATCAACCAGCTGCTGATATTTCATCTTGGTTTTAAATCTGGATGAGAATTTGAAGTTGGCCTTGATAATCTGGTTGATTGAGAGTCCAACCTCGTCTTGTGTAACGGTGTGATTGTATTTTTCCATTATTTCCTCTTGTTTTAATAGTATTTTCTACATTATTTATAGTAATTTACCCTTCAGCTTTTCCCAGTAATCATAGCCCGGGAGCCTAACCAGTTGGATCTGGCTGTCGGACTGCGTGACGTCAATTTTGGAAACTCGGCTAAATTCTCTGGTAAATCCGTCATAAGCGAGCAGCAGCTTATCGCCGACTGTACTTTTGCGAGTAATCATTCGTACTTTTTTGGAAGCAGGGTAGAGTATGCTTGATCTAAAGCACCTATATGCACTGGTGTTCAAGGGTGCCATAGGCGTCAGCTGCAAAGCATCAAGCTGTGGTGCAACCAGAGAGCCTCCAAGAGAATAGTTGTGTGCCGTAGAACCAACAGATGTGGATACCAGCATTCCATCACCTATAAACTCCTGTATTGGAGTATCATCCATGATGATGGCAAGGTGTGCAAGTTTAGCGTACATCCCCATTACAAGTATTTCATTGATGCCGATAAGCTCGTGCACACCGTCTCTATCGGTAACCAAAGCTCTAATAGGCTTGATTTTTTCAATAGTGTATTCTCTGCGTTCAAAATATTCCACAAACATCTCCAGCTGAGAGGGCATCAACTCCTGAAAAAATCCGAGATGACCTGTATTTATTCCTATTATAGGAGTTTCAGGCAATCTGCACTCATGAGCGCAATTCAGGAACGTTCCGTCTCCTCCAATGCACGCAATCAAATCAACTGACTCGTCGTACGTATCAGCGACTTCAATTTGACGAGCTTCCAAAACTTTAACGAGCTCAGCTCTGGTAGCCTTGGATAGTCCCGTATCATTACTATAGATGTATATCATTGTCGGTTTCATTTGAGTCCCTCAATCTAGATCATCTCATCGAGCTCTGCAACGAGGTTATTGAATGTTGATAACGCAGAAAGAACCGGTTCCTCAGCGCTCATATCTACGCCCGCAATCTTGAGCAGCTCTATAGGATGGTTAGAATCTCCTGTTGTCAGGAATTTTAAATAATCATCGCGCTCTGCTTCTCCGCCGTTGAGGATTCTGTTTTCGATAGCGTTTGCTGCAGAGTAGCCTGTTGCATACTGATATACGTAGTACGCACGGTAGAAGTGTGGAATCCTCGACCACTCGTACTGTATAAGGTCATCGTGCTCGATAGCAGAACCGTAGTACATAGTGTTGAGCTTGTCATACTCCTTATTCAGCGTTTCTGCAGTGAGCGAACCGCCGGCTTCTACAAGCTCATGGGCTAACTTTTCAAATTCGGCAAACATAGTCTGCCTAAATAGAGTCCCTTTAAATTCGTCTATATAGAAGTTGACAAGATACTTCTTCATATCGTCAGATTCAGAGGTCTGAAGCAAGTAGTGAATAAGCAAAGTTTCATTCACTGTACTCGCAACCTCGGCAGTAAAAATCGAATGACTGCCATATATATATGGCTGTTCCTTGCGCGTGTAATACGAATGCATCGAGTGCCCGCCTTCGTGAACAAGCGTAAACACATCTCTGAGATCTCCGCTGTAATTCATCAAAATGTATGGGTAGCTATCATAGGAGCCAAAACTATATGCTCCCGAGGTCTTGCCTTTATTCTCATAGACATCCACCCAGCGCTCTTCAGTCAAGCCCTTGCGAAGCACGCTGACATATTCCTCACCAAGAGGAGCGAGTGCTTTGCATGCGATATCAACAGCCTCTTCAAAGCTGCACTTGAGGCCTTCGGGTTTAACCAGAGGTCTGTATACATCGTACATTTTAAGCTCGTCTACCCCAAGGGCTCGCTTTCTGAGCTCCATATATCTATGCATAGCCGGTAAGCTTCTGTGCACTGCATCAATAAGGTTCTCGTATACGGAGATAGGGATGCATTCGCCAGACAACGCACTGTCGAGAGTTGATTCATATTTGCGCATTCGTGACATAATCACATCATGCTTGACGTTGTAGTTGTACATAACCGAAATGGAATTGTTAAATTCCTTATATCGTCCATAAAGCAATTCAAAAGCTTGCTTTCTCACGTTGCGATCTTCCGACTCCATGAGCTGTACGTAATTGCCATGGGTTAGCTCTACCTCATTGCCGTCATCATCTGTAACAGTGCCAAATGTTAAGTCGGCATCGCTGAACATCGTATATATCTCGTCCGGGGCTTTTGCCGTCTCACTCAGCTGCGCTATTATTCGTTCTTCATCAGATGAGAGAACGTGCGGTTTGCTGATCATGATGGAATCGAGCATAAACTTATAAACTTTGAGTTCAGATAGCTCTGCGACATAGCGGTCAATAGTCTCCTTGTCGGTTTCGAGGAGTTCAGGCGTGAAGAATGACAGGTTGGCTGATATCTGAGCTACAACTGATAACGATTTGCTGTTCATCTCAGTGTATTTTGAATTTGCATTGTCCTCATCATGACGCATGCGAGAGTATACAAAAGCATTTTCCGCCTTGCGCATAATATCGACATACAGGTCGAGAGCGTTCAGCAGATGCGAAGCGGATGATGTAATCGTTCCTCTAAGCGATGAGAATTCCTGACTTTCGGTTAGGGCGGAGGTTAAATCCTCGTCCCATTTTGATTCGTCAGGATACATAGCTTCAATATTCCATTTATCATAAGCCGCTATCTCGGAGCGGTTTTTTGATTCGTATTTATTCATTTAGTTAACTCCTTATGCTATAATTGACGATGTATCATTATAGCATAAATCATTTTAAAGGTGAATTAATGGACAGAGATAAGCTGTACGAAATATTGGATATTGAGTCTCCCGACGAGTTCGAGTACTACGAAAATCTGTCAGCTCTGTTGGAAGCAGATGAAATGATAGACAGTGATCTCATTTTAGCCTTGCTGAAGGAAATAGAGCTCGAAAAACTCGCGGATATGTTAGAATCATACTTTGACGAATGGAACAAGGTAATCCCGGATGAGCTTGCCGAATTGTATGTGACCATCGATACCGCAAAGCTCAGTATAATGGGAAATTTCAACGAATATATGACGGATGAAGATTATTCTTCGCTCGCTCAAGCGATATATGATTTTAGACGCTGGTACGTACTCGAGGATCACGTGCATGACGAGGAGTCGGGAATTGAACTCAATGTGAGGGATGCGCGATACAACTTGAGCGCATCGAGATTCACAGGAGACGAATGTAATTACAATTTTGACGATGCATATCAATATGTCGGAGATTCATACTCGGTCAAGGTATCTGACATCATAGAGGCTGAATACAATTAGGAGGACATATGCTGGAAGTTATTGCGCTCGATTCGGGCGTTAGACTAATACTAAATTCGATGGATTCAGTGAGATCGTTATCCATCGGTATATGGTGCAACAACGGCTCGGTGAATGAGAATGACGATGAGCAGGGGATATCTCATTTTATCGAGCATATGCTTTTTAAAGGTACGGAAAACCGCAGTCACTTCGATATCGTCAACGAAATCGACAGTCTGGGCGGTCAGATGAACGCTTTTACAGGCAAGGAAGCCACCTGCTTTTATGTAAAATGCCTTGATGAACATTTTCGTGCGACAGCAGATGTGCTTACCGACATGATCTGCCATCCGACGTTTCCGGCAGACGAGCTTGAGAAGGAGAAGCTTGTAATCGTTGAAGAGATCAACATGAATGCTGATGATCCTGACGATGTTGCGTTTGACATGCTTGAAGACAGTATTTATGTGGGGATGAGAATGGCGCATCCGGTGCTTGGTACCAAGGAAACTGTGTCTTCGTTTGATCATGACAAGCTAAATGAGTACTATTTTAATCACTACACAAGAGACGAGATTGTAGTATCGATAGCGGGATCGTTTGACAAGGCGGAGGTGATAGGGTACTTTGCCGAAAAGTTTTACAACCTCAAGGAGCACAGAGCAGACAGTACAGTCAAGAATATATCCAAGGTTCCTGATGGCAGCTATCTGGAGATTCGCAAGGAGATTGAACAGTCGCATTTGGCTATGGGCGTAAGGCTGTTTCCGGCGGATGATGACAGAAGATATCCGATGATGCTCTTATCCAATCTGCTGGGGGGAGGCATGTCCTCGCGTCTGATGCAAAATGTCCGTGTCAAGAAAGGGCTGGCATATTCAGTCTATGCCATGACTGGCTTCTATGCGCATATTGGAGTATTCATCATTTCGGCCGGAGTTGCAAAGGAAAGAACACAGGAAGCTCTCGATGCTATCAGAGAAGAATTGGACAGGCTCAAAGGTGATGATATCAGCCTAATGGAGTTCAACAGCTCAAAGGAGCAGCTCAAGTCCGGATTTATATTCAGTCAGGAAAGTGTACAGAGCCTGATGATATTTAATGGGCGAAATATGCTCACATATGGTCGGTGTATTTCACCTTCTGAAGTGCTTCAGACAATTGAACGTATCACACTCGACGATATTAACGCTATCAAGTACATGATAGCTGATTACGATTCATATAGCATAATTAATGTTACGGGTAAAAATTAACCGTTAAATATATGAGTTTGCTACTATATACTTCGTACTTATCGTCGAAGCGCTAACGATAAAACAGAAAGGATATCATTAATTATGGAGCTGAAAGTTATTTCAAGGAGCGGTGTTTTGCCGGGATACGCTACCGACGGAGCTTCAGGTCTGGACCTCAGGGCTTATCTGGATGAATCCATTACACTGGCTCCTATGGAGAGACGCTTAATTTCTACCGGTATTTTCATACAGATTCCGGAAGGCTATGAAGGTCAGGTTAGGGCTAGGTCGGGACTTGCCATTAAGCATGGGATCGGGCTTGTAAACAGCATCGGTACGATCGATTCCGATTACAGAGGTGAGCTCAAGATACCGATGATAAACTTTGGAAGTGAAGAATTTACTGTTCATAACGGAGACAGAGTTGCTCAGCTTGTAATTGCCGCTTATGAGAGAGTTGAGCCGGTTTTAGTCGAAGAACTGGATGATACTGAACGCGGTGCAGGCGGTTTTGGACACACAGGGGTAAAGGGATAGATGCTATTAAGACAAGAGCTTGAAGAGCGTGAATATGAACTGCTCGATGCAAGAGCATCCAAAGCTCTGGCATCCGCCGGCAGAGAGGTTCCCGAAGAAAAGTGCGACTTCCGTACGGACTATCAACGTGACCGTGATAGAATTATTCATTCAAAGGCATTTCGGAGGCTTATGCACAAGACTCAGGTATTTCTCGCACCCGAAGGAGACCACTATCGGACGAGATTAACACATACCCTTGAAGTTGCCCAGGTTGCGAGGACTATAGCCAGAATTCTCAATTACAACGAAGATTTGACCGAGGCGATTGCTCTGGGTCATGATTTAGGGCACACTCCATTCGGTCACAACGGCGAGGATGTGCTCAACCGCATTCACGAGGGTGGCTTCCGTCACAACGAGCAGAGCTTGCGAACAGTCGAGCGCCTTGAATGTACTGCCAAAAGAATAGGGCTTAACCTTACAAAGGAGGTACGGGACGGGATTCTGAATCATCGCGGTGCAGTAATCCCTATCACACTGGAAGGTCAGATCGTCAAGATTAGCGACAGAATCGCCTATATTAATCACGATATTGACGATGCGATTCGCAGCAATGTTATCAGTGCTGCAGATTTACCTGCCGAGGATCTTGATATTCTCGGTCATTCGCATAGTATGCGCATCAATAATCTGATAACGGACCTCGCCAGAACAAGTGATGGGAAGGATGTCATCAAGCTTAGCCCTGATTATAACGACGCGCTTTTACATCTTCGAAAATATATGTTTGATAATGTATATTGCAGCGAACTTGTTAAGAAAGAGGAAGATATGAATAAAGTCGAAGTCGTCATCACTGCACTCTATGATTATTTCGTTCAGCATCCTGCCAAAATGCCCGAGCTTTATCGCGAGGTTGCATCGGAGGATGGAACCGGGATTGCAGTTAAGGATTATGTTGCGGGTATGACAGATCGCTATGCGATATCTCTATATTCAGAACTTTTCGTTCCTCGCGGCTGGACAGATTTTAAATAATGATTTATTTTGCGCACAAGCCTAGAGCAGTAAGGAGAGACTATGGCATTCAACAGCAATTTTGTAGATGAGATTAAATCGAAAGTCAATATTGTAGATGTCATCGGACGTGAAGTCCCCCTCAAGCGTGCTGGTAGCAATTACAAAGGACTGTGTCCCTTTCACAATGAGAAGACACCATCCTTTATGGTCAACGAGCAAAAACAGATATTCAACTGCTTTGGCTGTGGAGAGAAAGGTGACGTTATTCACTTCGTTCAGCGATATAACAACCTCGAATTTATGGAGGCATGCGAAAAGCTGGCAGAAGAGTACAACATCGAGCTTCCTAAGCGTGGTGGTCATAAGAAAGTTGATTTGACTCACTACTACGAGATAAACTCCATGGCTGCCAGATTTTTCTTTGATAATCTGACGAAGCATGCTAACCCTGGATACACGTATATCCATAAGCGCGGACTTAGTGATGACACTATTCGCCATTTTGGTCTGGGATACTCGCCTAATTCATGGAATAACCTTTATGACTATTTGCGAGATAAAGGCGTGTCCGACGAGGATATGCTCAAGCTGGGGCTTGTCAATAAGGGCAAGAAAGGTCTGTATGACAAATTTCGCGGACGAGTCATGTTTCCTATCTTCAACACTCAGAGTAAGATCATAGGCTTTGGAGGCAGGGCGCTTGGTGATGAGATACCTAAATACCTCAATTCTTCGGAGAGTGATGTGTTCCTCAAGAAGAACAATCTATACGGACTAAACTTCACCAAAAAGTACATTGGAAAGGACGATCAAGTCCTGATGGTCGAAGGATATATGGACGCTATTTCTCTTTATCAGAGTGGCGTTCGTAATGTTGTCGCTTCGCTTGGAACCGCATTGACGGAGAATCAATGCCAATTGATCACCAGATACACCAAGAATGTCGTGTTATCATACGATTCCGACAGTGCCGGTATCAAGGCGGCACTCAGAGGTATTGATGTAATGCGCACAGTGCACGCTAACGTCAGGATACTCCAAATTAAAGGCGGTAAGGATCCTGATGAATTCGTCAAAAAATATGGCAAGGAGGAATTTTTAAAGCTGGTAACAGGGGCGTTGCCGGCCACTGATTTCTCACTGGAGATGATTAAGAAGAATTTCAACCTTGACGACAATCTCGAGTTGATTGAGTACGTGCGCAGTTGTGTGCCTATTCTCAAAAAGCTCGGAGCCGTCGAACAGGATCTGTATATCAAAAAATTGGCTACAGAGTTTGATATCTCTGAGCATGCAATTCACACGGAGCTTGCTTCAGCTGAAGGGTCAAGAAGATACGGATATAACAATAACCGCCTTTCTGACAGACAAGATCGCATTCGTTTAAAATACAGTAATGACGAGCGCATAGAACTGTCGTTACTCTATCTGCTGACAAGGGATGCGCGTTTTCTCGGGCAATTTGCTGAGGACGGCATTGAGTTCAGAACCGGCATAGGCCAGCAGTTTTTTGAGATTGCCGAGAAGTTAATCAGTGGAAAAGCTGCTTCGGAAATACGGATAGAGGATGTATATAAAGAAGTGGATCCTGAGGATGAAAAGAAGCTTCGGAACCTGCTCTCAAATATAAGAATAGGTGCGGATGAAGCTTCGTACTATAGAGAATGTTACGTCAAGTATATGCAGATGCAATATGGGGAAAAGATAATAGAGCTTCAAAACGCGATTGCAGTCGCAGAGAAGCTGGGAAATGAAGAAGAGATCTCACGTCTTGCGCTGCAGCTACAAGATATAGAAACTAAAAGAAGAAAGGTCAGGTAGAACATGCCAAAAAAGGAAACAGGCGAAGCAACTGCAAATGAGCGCGTTGAACAGGCTGTCGAGGAGATCATGAAGCTCTCCGAGAACACGGGTAATGAGATTACACTTGCTGAAATTGGAGAGCATCTATCAAAGATTAAGCTCAATAAAGACCAGATTGATGAGGTTTATGATCTGGTTGAGAAGAACGGCATCAGTATTGTCGACACTAGGGAGCCTAATGGCAATGAGCTTGATGATGTCGAGGATGAGGATGACTCAGCTGATGGGGTTGTGCTTAAAAACAACGGAGAGATCGATGTTGATGCTACAGTTCCTAAATCTCTTCCTACCGATGATGCCGTCAGAATGTACCTCAAGGAGATCGGAAAGGTACCGCTGCTGACCGGAGAACAGGAGAGAGAGCTCGCAATCCGCATGGAACAGGGAGACGAAGATGCTAAGAAAAAGCTCTGCGAGTCCAATCTCCGTCTGGTCGTCAGCATTGCTAAGAGATACCTCAATAGAGGTCTGAGCTTCCTCGATTTGATTCAGGAAGGCAACCTTGGACTGATAAAAGCCGTTGACAAATTTGATTACACCAAAGGCTATAAGTTTTCGACTTATGCAACTTGGTGGATTAGACAGGCCATTACACGTTCGATTGCTGACCAGGCCAGAACGATCAGAATTCCTGTGCACATGGTTGAGACTATCAACAAGCTGATTAGAATTTCCAGACAGCTGCTGCAGGAACTAGGGCGCGAACCAACTTCAGAGGAAATCGCTAAGGAAATGGGTATTACGGTGGAAAAGGTTAGAGAGATTAAGAAAATTTCGCAAGACCCGGTTTCGCTTGAAACCCCAATCGGCGAAGAAGAGGATAGCCATCTCGGAGACTTTATTCCGGATGATGATGTGCCGGCACCGGTTGAGGCTGCAGCTTATTCGATGCTCAAGGAACAGCTTATGGAGGTACTCGACACACTGTCAGAGAGAGAAAAAAAGGTACTGATGCTAAGATTCGGACTCGAGGACGGCAGACCGCGTACACTCGAGGAGGTCGGTAAAGAGTTTAATGTTACCAGAGAGCGTATTAGACAGATTGAAGCTAAAGCTCTCAGAAAGCTTCGCCACCCGAGCAGGAGCAAGAAGCTTAGAGATTACTTGGAGTAAATATGAAGGCTAGTGACAGAATCAAAGCTATTTGCGCAGCTGTCGCTGAAGGTGAGACTGTTGCGGACATAGGCACTGACCATGCCTATGTCCCGTTAATTCTATACAAAAGTCAGACTTCACCGTCAGTGATTATGTGTGACATAAGTGAAGAATCGCTATCCAAGGCTAGATCCAGCTTTCAAAATGCCAACATAGTCATGCCGGAATCTGCATTTAGGGTTGGTAACGGACTTGATGTTATTAAAGCCGGTGAAGTAGATGATGTTATAATAGCTGGCCTCGGTGGACTTACGATAGTTGATATATTATCGGAGACTGATAAGCTGTACAGTTTCAAAAAGCTGATTTTGCAGCCTAGAAATAACAGTGGCTGTGTCAGGAGCTTCCTGTATGAAAAAGGCTTCGACATTATTACGGATTTGCTCGTCATGGAGGGAAATTTCTCGTGTGAAGTTATTGTCGCGCTCAGAGGAGAGATATGTTTGACGGATAAATATTCCGGTTTATTCACAATAAGAGAGCTGCCCTATAGCAAATCGGACATTCGTTGGAGATACCCGAGGGTTATACTGCAAAGCGAAAAGCGAGTAGTTCTGAATCGTCTTCAACATGCTATAAATAACCATGTTCAGGAGATTAATAACCTGCGCAGAAGCAGAGAAGATAATGGCAATCGCATTAGACTTGTGAAGTCCGAGCTTAAATACCTGCGTGAATTAAAGGGTGAGATAGATGAATAAGCGACTTAATTTTATCGGCGTTGCCACGATGTATGTAGGCGTAATTATGGGTGCCGGATTTGCCTCCGGCAGAGAATGCTGGCAATTTTTCGGCATATTTGGAAGCAAGGGATATATTGGAATTATTCTAAATGGAATAGGCTTTCTGCTGATAGCTGCCATGCTCAACTATGTTGCGATCTCCAAGAACACCATAATGCTCGGGGAATTGATATCTCCTTTCAAAAGCGTGAGACTCTCAAAGGCAATAGGTGTGATATTAGCATTTATCTACTACACCATGCTAATCGCTATGTCATCTGCCGGCGGTGCTCTAGTCAATCAGGTCTTCGGTATACCTCAGTGGATTGGCGGGGGAATCATCACTGTGCTTACACTGCTGACAGTTCTCGGTGATTTTTCCAGAGTATCGGAAGTATTCAAGAGATTTGTACCTATGCTGTTTGCTATCTGCATATTAGCGATTATATTGGTTCTGTCAGTTCATACAGACGCTCCTGCGGGTAAATCCTTCAAACCCGGAGGCATATCTCCTAATTGGCAGCTGTCCGCGTTGCTGTTCTTGTCATATAATTCGCTCGGTATGATCGCAATGGCCGGATCCTCTGCAGTGAATGCCAAGAACTCAAAACATGCATATCTTGGTGCAGCATTAGGGTTAGCTTTTCTCACCGGACTTACACTGATGCTCCTGACAGTTCTTCTAAAGGGGCCGGAGTACTCGAGCACATTAGGACTTCCGATGGTGGGATGGGCGTCTTTAGTCAATAGAAAATTTGGTTATATATATGCAGTTGCCCTCATGGGAGCGATTTATCAGACTTCATGCAGCACATACTACGGATTTAGCACTACCATAAAAAAGGGCAAGTATAAAAAGTACGTGCTGATTGTCGGCGCTGTCATCGGATTTGTCCTCGGGCTAACTGATTTTAAAGATATTGTAGGTGTTCTGTACCCGGCACAGGGATACATAGGGTGGCTAATTTTGCTGTTGATATCATTAAACTTCTTTAATGAACTTATTAATAATACAAGAATTGTCAATAATGAATTAAAATAGATTCATCACAATTACTACGTATTTTACACAATGTATTTGTGTTATTATATTCTGAAATGGGTAAACTGGATGATCGCATGGTGCTGTGCACCATGAGGAAAGTCCGGGCTCCGCAGGGCAAGGATGCCGGATAACGTCCGGCGTAGGTAACTATAGGGAGAGTGCAACAGAAACATTCCGCCGAAACGGGTAATGCCGTGGTAAGGTTGAAATGGTGAGGTAAGAGCTCACCGGCATCGTGGAGACATGATGGCCGTGTAAACCCCATCCGGAGCAAGACTAAGATAGGCATAAAACGCGACGGCCCGTCGCAGCCGGTAGGTAAGTCGCTTGAAGCAGTTAGCAATAGCTGTTCTAGATGGATGATCGTCAAATACAGAACCCGGCTTATAGTTTGCCCATTTTAATTTAGGGATACGAGTAAGGGGACGTCTCGATACTCTATCGGGACTTTTTTAGGTGTAACATATGAGATTAGGTATTGATGTTGGATCAACTACGGTTAAGCTAATCGTTCTTGATGATTCAAATAATATCGTTTATTCGAAATATGAGCGTCATATGTCGAATGTTTTTGATAAAGTTGCCGAACTTCTCGGTGATATGGAGGATGAGCTTGGCGACATTGAAGTAAATGCCGTAATTACCGGTTCCGGCGGCATGGCATTAGCTCAGATACTGAGAATAAAGTTTGAACAAGAGGTGATAGCTTGCAGCAAGGCCATCGAGACCATTATCCCGATGACTGACGTCGCTATAGAGCTGGGTGGTGAAGATGCCAAGATCACATTCTTTGAGTCGACTATCGAGCAGAGGATGAATGGTGCATGTGCCGGCGGTACCGGAGCTTTTATCGACCAGATGGCAGTCCTTCTTCATACAGATGCGGAAGGACTTAATGAAGCGGCCAAAGAGCACACAATGATTTATCCGATCGCTTCAAGGTGCGGTGTATTTGCCAAGACAGATATTCAGCCCCTTATTAACGACGGAGCCAAGACTGCGGATATCGCAGCTTCCATATTTCAAGCAGTTGTAAATCAGATGATCAGCGGACTTGCCTGCGGTCACCCGATCAAGGGACATGTCGCGTTCCTTGGTGGACCGCTCCAGTATCTCTCGGAGCTGAGAAAGCGCTTCGTCGAAACACTGGAGCTCAGCGATGATGAGGTTATTTTTCCGGACAATGCAAAATATTTTGTGGCAATTGGAGCTGCAATTCTTGCAAAGAATGAATCCAATAAAGTTTCATTAGCAAAATTGATAGACATAGTTCGTCACGCTGATCCGGCTGCTGCCGGAGGAACAGCTTATCTTGATCCGCTATTTAATAGCGAAAACGAGCTCGCGGAGTTTAGAGCCCGCCACGCCGGGGCAAAAGTCAAGAGAGCCGACATTGCTAATCAGTCAGGTGCTTTGTTCCTCGGCATCGACGCAGGTTCTACGACAACCAAGGCAGCTCTCATCAACAGAGATAAGGAGCTGGTTTTCGAATATTATCAGAGCAACGAGGGCGATCCTCTCAACGTAGTACACAACATCATGAATGCTATATACGACAGGATACCTGAAGCTGCATTTATCGGAAGGTCAGTGGTAACCGGCTATGGAGAGGGGCTGGTGAAGGCAGCATATAGACTGGATGCCGGCGAAATTGAGACGATGGCACATTATAAGGCTGCAGAAGAATTTCTTCCGGGAGTGTCGTTCATCCTGGATATCGGTGGTCAGGATATGAAGTGCATGAAGATTAAGGATGGAGCCATAAACAATATCATGCTCAACGAGGCATGTTCGGCTGGTTGCGGTTCCTTTATCGAAACCTTTGCAAAATCAGTAAATACGAATGTAGAGGACTTTGCCGAATATGCGCTTGAATCGCGTAGTCCTGTGGATTTAGGTACCAGATGCACAGTATTTATGAATTCTAAGGTAAAGCAAGCTCAGAAGGAGGGTGCTTCTGTTGCCGACATCTCAGCCGGTCTTTCGTATTCAGTTATCAAAAATGCCCTGTACAAGGTAATGAAGCTCAGGAATCCTCGTGAAACCGGCGACAAAATCGTCGTTCAAGGTGGTACCTTCCTCAATGAAGCGGTTTTGCGCAGTATCGAATTAATTCTAGGCAAGAATGTCGTTAGACCGGATGCCTCCGGCTTGATGGGTGCATACGGTGCGGCCATCATCGGTTATAACGAATACGTTGAAGGTAATAGGTCTACCGTTCTTAGCAAGGATGGGCTTGATAGCTTCTCTGTTGAAACAAGCAATGACAGATGTCAGAAGTGTGGTAACCACTGTCTGCTCACGATTTCATCATTTTCGGATGGAAGCAAGTACGTCTCGGGGAATAGATGTGAACGAGGAGCAGGTGATACTGTTAAACCTCACAACAATCCCGATCTGTACAAAGAGAAGATGAAACTGCTGTTCGGCAGATACAATCTCAAGGCAGACGAGGCGAAGCGTGGTGTTATCGGAATCCCAAGAGTGCTCAACATGTATGAGGACTATCCGTTCTGGCACGGTTTTTTCACAAAGCTCGGGTTTAGCATCGTTCTAAGCCCACAGAGTTCCAAGAAGCTATATGAATCGGGTATGGACAGCATCTCATCTGACACTGCATGCTATCCGGCTAAAATCACTCACGGTCATGTCAAATGGCTTGTCAAGAATGGAGTTAAGAGGATATTCTATCCTTGCGTCAACTTTGAGGTTATAGAAGACAAGACTGCAGCAAACCATTATAACTGCCCGATTGTTGCTACATACCCTGAGGTAATTGACAAGAATATGGCTGAGCTGTTCTACGACAACGGAGTCGAGTTCTATCATCCTTTCCTGCCGTATGATGATGATGACAGAATGGTTGAAGAGCTGCATAAGTTTTTCTCTGGTAAGCGTAAGATAGATATCGACAGAGTCAGGAACACGGATATCATCAATAAATTTAAAACCGACACTAGAGAATACGGCCTTTTTGATATGAATATCTCCAGAAGCGAGCTGAGAAAAGCCATAAGAGCCGGCAGAAGTGCGTATCGCGAGTTCAAGGATAACATGGATAAGCTTGGTACCGAAGCCCTCAAATTCATGGAAGAGCACAACAAGAAGGGAATCATTCTTTCCGGCAGACCCTATCACCTTGACCCTGAAATCAATCATGGCATCAACAATGTAATCAACCAGCAGGATATGGTTGTATTGACTGAAGATTCGATTGCCAATAAGATTGAAATTGCCAGAAATGTACGAGTCCTCGACCAGTGGACATATCACTCGAGATTGTACCGCGCAGCTGTGTTTGCAGGGCAGCGCGATGACCTCGAGTTGGTTCAGCTCAATTCGTTCGGCTGTGGTCTGGATGCAGTTACTACTGACGAAGTGGATGAGCTGCTTGGGAAAAACAACAAGCTGCATACAGTGCTCAAGATAGACGAAGGTTCAAATCTTGGAGCTGCCAAAATCAGAATCAGGTCTCTTAAGGCAGCCCTGGATGAGAGAGAAAAGGCTGGTGCTCACACAAAGGGCATAAACACACCTTACGAGCGCGTTGTCTTCACTAGAGAGATGAAAGAGGATTACACTCTGCTTGTCCCTCAGATGTCGCCCGTTCACTTCCAGTACTTTGCCCCAATCCTGAAAGCCGCCGGTTACAGGGCTGAACTTTTGCCGGAGTCTACCAGGAACTCCGAAGAAGAGGGCTTGAGATATATCAACAACGATGCCTGCTATCCGACTATAGTTACGCTTGGTCAGATTATATCGGCACTCAAGTCCGGCAAATACGACCTCAATAAGGTCGGGGTATTCATGTCGCAGACCGGCGGTGGCTGCAGGGCTAGCAACTATGTTGCACTTCTCCGTAAGGCTCTCAGAGATCTCGGCATGGAGCAGGTTCCTGTAATCTCATTTAATGCTGCAGGACTTGAGAAGAATCCAGGATTTAAAATTACTCCTAAGATGGCACTTAGACTTGTGTTTGCCGTAAACTACGGAGACTTGATCATGAAGTGCTTATACCGCACCAGACCTTACGAAACGGTTAAGGGGAGTGCAGAGAAGATTATGAACTCGTGGTATGACAGAATTGTCAGCAACGTACTGGATTGTAAGACAGGTACGTTTAAGAAGAACATCAAGCGGATTGTGAGCGAATACGATAATCTTCCAATATACGAGGATATCAAAAAACCAAAGATCGGGATCGTAGGGGAGATACTCGTTAAATACCACCCGAATGCCAACAACAATCTGGTTGAAATAATCGAGGCTGAGGGAGGAGAAGCCGTTGTTCCGAGCTTCATCGGATTCTTTGAGTACGGCATGCTCAACAAGACCTTTAACTTCAAGAACCTCTCAGGTTCACGCAAGGAAATGATCTACAACAGTGCTGCGCTCAAGGCTGTTGAACATTATAGAGAATTCGTAAGGCAGGCTTGCCGAGACAGCAAGCGATTTGAACCCGATGATTACATCGAGGAAACAGCTGAGAACGCTGAGCACATATTGTCCGTCGGAAACCAGTGCGGAGAGGGATGGCTTTTAACTGGAGAGATGGTTGACCTCATCAACTCCGGAGTCAAAAACATTCTCTGTCTGCAGCCGTTCGCCTGCCTGCCTAATCATGTTACCGGAAAGGGCATGATTAAGGTTATGCGCAGCTATGACGAGGATGCCAACATCGTAGCTATCGACTACGATCCCGGTGCCAGCAACGTAAATCAGCTCAACAGAATCAAGATGATGATGTCGACTGCATTTAAGAATCTTGAAAAGAATTAGGGCTTATGCTATCATGTTACGGCAAATTGTTAGAAATTAGATAGAAGGAGGTGCCACCTGTGGGTAGACATGGCACAATAGCAGGTAGAAAATCTGCGCAGGACGCAAGAAGAGCAGCAATGTTCACTAAGTATACAAGACAGATTATTGTTGCGACTAAGGAGGGTGGCGACCCAGAGTTTAACTCATCGCTTAGAGTTGCAATCGACAAAGCAAAGGCAATCGGCATGCCTAACGATAACATCAGCAGAGCTATCAAGAAAGGAACCGGCGAGTTAGCAGGTGAGTCGTATGAAGAGCTGGTATTTGAAGGATACGGTCCATCAGGGGTTGCTGTTATTGTCGAGGCACTTACAGATAACAAAAATAGAACCGCTGCATTTATCAGATCTACATTTGACAGAAACGGCGGTAATCTCGGAACTCCCGGATGCGTATCATACATGTTCTCAAGAAAGGGTGTCATCGTCATCGCTAAGGCTGACGGACTCGATGAAGACTCTGTTATGATGGAAGCGCTTGAAGCCGGTGCCGAGGATATGATTGTCAACGAGGATAACCTCGAGATCAGAACGGAAGCTGCCGATTTCCATACAGTTCTCGATGCACTCAAGGCCTCCGGTTATGAGATTGTTGAGTCTGAGGTTGAGTTTATTCCCTCGATGGAATCAAACGTAGATGATGAAGCCTCAATTAAGGCCTTACACAAGCTGATCGATACGCTGGAGGACAATGACGACGTTCAGAAGGTGTCGTATAACTGCGATTTACCTGATGTAGAGTAGTCTGGTTTCCAATCACTAATCGATCGATATTTCAAGTATTGAAATATAATTAATTGGCACTATAATTTAAATATAAGTTCTGGGATATGCGTTGTGTATCATTAATTGAACCTACACTTCTTGCACGGGATTCCGCGTTCGCTGCTAGGCGATATACTCGATTATCGGGTTTCCGATATATCCGGGAATTACTGAATAGCGACAGGAAGTACCCACCTTATCTTTCGATAGGGCGTCAATTAAGAGCATGACGGTATTTCGGATCTTTGCTTTAAACGCAAGCCTCGTCTTTGGACGAGGCTGTTATTTTAATTACAATAATTACATGCTATAATGTGATGAATTGATATATACTTGCTGTTTTATATCCGCTTGACGTGTAATTTAATAAGAATCAAAGCGAAAGGTATCGGAAAATGGGCTTTAAGAGAATTGACGTAAAGGAAATCAAAGGGTTCAAGCTTGGAAATGCCGAAAATCAGGCTACAGGTACTGGTTGTACAGTTATCATATCGGAAGAAGGAGCAGTCGCCGGGGTTGATATCAGAGGAGGAGGTCCGGCTACTCGTGAAACTGATTTGCTAAAATCAGAAAACACCGTCCAGTTCATCAACGCAGTTGTCCTGAGCGGCGGCAGCGCATTTGGCTTGGAAGCAGGAGCAGGAGTAATGAAATACCTCGAAGACAAAGGCGTAGGCTTTAATATGGGGGACAGATGCATACCGATTGTCACACAAGCATCCCTGTATGATCTAGATGTGGGAAGCGCCGATGTGAGACCTGATGTTGAGATGGGAAAGCAGGCATGCATCAGCGCATATGAAGACAAATTCGAGCACGGCAACCATGGAGCCGGAACCGGCGCATCTGTTGGAAAGTTATACGGTATGGACAGGGCTATGAAATCATCTCTCGGTACCTTCGCATGCTCCGACGGTGTGCTTGAAGTCGGGGCAATCGCCGCTGTCAATGCTTTGGGGGACGTGTACAACGGCAATAACAACATAATTGCAGGTCTTCTGAGCAAGGATAAGTGTTATATCAAGGGTTCGATCTCTGTGATGAAGAACCATGTTCACGGAGAAGCCGGTCCTGAAGCTCCAGATATCAGAGATCCATTTAAGAGAGGGGATGTAAACACAACATTTAAATTTGACAACGGTGAAGAAGTTGATTTGGCCGTAGAAGCTTCTGTAGAGAATAAGGCTGATTATCTCACCGAAGCGGCAATAAAATCGACATTAGAATCTCAAGTTCCGTTACAAGCCAAAGCCGAATCTTTATCGGCGCGTGCTGAGCCAGAATCCGCAAGTGCCGTAGCCGATGCTTCTATATCTAATGCTGAAGTAACTTCTGTTGACCCCGATACAAGTGGTGAGGTTAATGATATTGAAGCCAGGATTGAAGAATTACAAGCCGAACTGGATGATGCAGGATCTGATAAGCCTGAATATGAGCCAATTACTATAGAGGAGATGGGCTATGATGTACCATTTAACACAACCATTTCATGCTTAATTACCAACGCTAAGCTGACTAAGCCTCAAGCTAACAAGCTCGCTTCAATTCTGCATGACGGCTATGCAAGAGCGATTAAGCCGGTACACAGTACGTTAGACGGTGATGCAATATTCGTGATGAGCACAAATCAGATTGAGGTCAACTTCGACGCATTTGCAGCACTCGCCACAGATATACTTCAGTACAGCGTTATCGATAGCGCGCTTGCCGCCACGGACGCTTATGGTCTGAAGTCTTCGCGTTCAATAATCGGCAAATAAAATTCTTATTTAAGATTTAAGAGGGAAACTGACAATGAGACTAGTAATAATAGATGGCAATAGCTTGCTCTTCAGAGCATATTTCGCTATGAGGCCAATGATGACAAAGGATGGGGTGTACACGCACGGTGTGTACGCCTTTATCAATATGCTAAATAAAATTACGTCCGACTACACTCCCGACTACATAGCGGTGTGCTTCGACATGAAGTCGGAGACCTTCAGACATCGGCAGTACAGCGAATATAAAGCCGGAAGACAGCAGACGCCGATTGAATTGCTCTCACAGATTCCTCTTATGCACGATGTCCTGCATGCTATGAATATCAGGGTGTTCGAAAAGGAGTCATATGAGGCAGATGATCTGATAGGTACTATTACGGCGGATGCTTCCCGCATGGGCATTGAATCTATAGTAATCACCGGTGATAAGGACGAGCTTCAGCTGGTAGACGAAAACACAAAGGTAGTCATCAATAAAAAGGGTATGACAGAGTTTACAATGTATGACGAGGAGGCTATATTCGAGAGATACTCTCTTACACCGCTGCAATTTATAGATTTAAAAGGCTTGATGGGTGATAAATCAGACAATATTCCGGGCGTTCCCGGCATTGGTGAGAAAAAAGGAATAGCTCTGCTCAAGGAGTACGGCTCAGTTGAAGGCGTAATAGAACATGCTGATGAGATTAAGGGCAAGATGGGTGATAACATCAGAGCCAATATCGAGATGGCAAGACTGTCCAAAGCTTTGGCAACAATCATGCGTGAAGTTCCCGTAGCATACGATTTTGATGATCTGAGATACGTTGAGCCTGATTATGAAACTCTGATCAAAGTGTACAGAGAGCTTGAATTCAACAGCTTAATCAAAAAGCTGCGGTTGAGCAGCAGCGCTGCCGAAGAAGAGGTGTTAAATTCAGGCGCAGATATCAGCTCGGAGCTGGCCAAATTCAAACGAGTTGATCCGTCTAAGTTTTACGCTAAAGTATCTGCCGGCAGTGAGGTTGTCGTCCTGTACGAAGGAGATAACAACCACACCGGTCTTCCTGAACTGAAAAGGCTAATGCTTCTGTCTTATGTCGATAAGCTGTACACAGAGCTGACGCTATCCCCGCTCAACGTATCAACCGCTTTAACTATTCTTGCAAATCAAGGCTATAGATATATCGGATATGACCTGAAGCCGTTGCTATATTCAATGCTTCGTTACGAGATCAGAGGTGTGCGCATTGTACATGATGATTTAATCGCTGAGTACCTGATCGATCCTAACAGGAACAGGTACGGTATAGACAAGATGCTGATCAAGTATACGGCGATTGCATATGATGAGTCGGCAGATGAGCTGACACAGCTGTATTATATTTGGATGGTCTGTGTGGAGCAACGCAAGCTTATTGAGTCTAACAATCTATCTAAGGTCTATATCGAATGCGAGTTACCTCTGATTGAGACAATGGCCGATATGGAGGCATCAGGAATACGTGTTGATAAGTCGGTTCTCGAGCAGGTCGGCGTTGAGCTCGATGATAAGATCGCGGCACTTGAGTCCGCTATCTACGATAAGGCCGGCAAGGTGTTCAATATCAAATCGCCCAAACAGCTGGGAATAGTACTTTTTGAAGATCTGGGCATCCCATATCCCGCTCGCAGCAAGAAAAAGACCGGGTATTCGACTTCCGTCGACGTGCTGGAGAAGCTACAGACAGACAATCCGATTATCGGCGATATTCTCAAGTACAGAAAGGCTACAAAACTGAGAAGCACTTACATCGATGGACTTATCGCTCTAATTGGTGATGACAATAGAATTCATCCTCATTTCAATCAGACTGTCGCCGCTACAGGACGTATCAGTTGTACGGAGCCCAATCTGCAGAATATTCCTATCCGCGATGAATACGGGAGAAATATACGCAAGGCGTTCGTAGCTGAGGACAATAATCATACATTTATCGGCGCGGATTATTCACAGATTGAATTGCGTATTCTTGCGGCTCTCAGCGGTGATGAGGTGCTTTTAGATGCCTTTAACAACAACGAGGACATTCACCGCATAACTGCTTCAAGAGTCTTCAATATACCTCTTGACAAGGTCACAGCTCTCGACAGGAGCAGAGCTAAGGCGGTTAACTTCGGAGTTATCTATGGCATGAGCGGATTCGGGTTGAGCGAAGAGCTGATGATCTCCAGAGCCGAGGCGCAGAAGTATATAGATGACTATTTTGCTAAGCACGAAGCTGTAAAGGCATATCTTGATGAACAGATCAGGATAGGAGAGCGTGACAATGCCGTCAAGACTATTATGGGACGTATCAGACAGATACCGGAGTTCACATCGCGCAAATACATGGAGCGTCAACTAGCGCACAGACTTGCTATGAATACTCCCATTCAAGGAAGTGCGGCAGACATCATAAAGCTGGCTATGAACAGGGTTTATAGGGAATTGGAGGATAGAAAACTCAAATCAAAGCTCGTCCTGCAAATTCACGATGAGCTGATAATTGAAGCGGCCAATGAAGAGATTGACGTTGTCAAAGAGCTGCTAAGGCGTAATATGGAGGGTGCTGTCGAACTAAAGGTTAAGCTGTTATGCGACATGCACACCGGCAGCACATGGTACGATTTAAAATAGGGGTATAATATGCTAAAAATTGCTATTACCGGCGGAATAGGTGCCGGAAAAACTGCGATTACTGATTATCTCAAGTATCTGGACTTCACTGTCATAGACGCCGATGTGATATCAAGGGAAATGACCGGTCCGGGCGGGTGCGCAATCACAGCAATTTGCGAGAAATGGGGATCGGATATTGCCAATCCGGAACGCGGCTTGGATCGTGATCTAATGCGTAGCATTATATACAGCAACGAAGTGAGTAAGCGTGAATTTGAGAATATTGTCACCAAATCAGTGATTAAAACCGTAGCTCGTCTTCTAAAAGTACATGAACTGCGAGGCAGTAAGGTAGTGTTCGTCGCCGCGCCACTTCTGTTCGAGTGCGATATGCAGGATGATTATGATGCCGTATGGCTTGTAATCGCAGATAAGGACACACGTGTAGAGCGCGTTTCTGAAAGAGATGACCTGGGATATGAGATTATCAACAGAATCATTGCTTCGCAGATGAGCGATGATGAAAAAGCAAAATTATCATCAGATGTAATCGAAAATAACGGCAGCCTTCCTGAGCTTAAGAAAAATGTGGACAAGCTTTTGAACAAATACGGTCTCGAAGCTTAGTTGAGCATATATAGTATTTGTGATACAATTCTATGTCATTATATAGGACGAGGGAGATAGTATGAGAGCTGATTTTTTATACAAATTAAGAGTTCTTTCGGGAGCAAGATTCTCTAAGCTTAACGAGGTTACAACTGAAATTAACAAGAGATGCGGAAAGAGTAAGGCCGGCATTATCAAGGATATTTTTCACTGCTACAGGAAGTTTGGAAGTGGATATTATGATTATATAATCTATCATTTTTATGAGCTCGACGACAGTATGCGTGACACGTACATGACTCGTATGCGCAGCAAGAAGCTCGTAACATTTCTCAACGATCCTGAGATGGCAAAGCTTTTTGATAACAAAAATCAGTTCGATGAGGTTTTCAAGGAATTTATCTCCAGAGATTACCTGGATGCTGTAAATTGCGATTTAACGGAGGCGACACGCTTCTACAATGAAAATGAAATCGGATTCGCTAAGATGCTTGACCTTGCGTGTGGCAAGGGGGCGGAAATCATCAGGATGGCCGATTTTGAAAATGCTGAGGCGTTCTACAATTACATCAAGGAAAAGGGATTTGGTGTAGTAGAGGAATATCTGATCAATCACGATAAAATTAGAGAGGTATACAAGCCGGCTCTCAACACCATGCGAATGATTACTATCATCGGGGACGATGGGCAGCCGCACTTGTTTTTTGCGGCACAAAAATTTGGAGTACACGGACGTTTCATTGATGTTCATGGAATTCATGCGCCGATTGATCTCGAGACAGGAGTTGTACATTTTCCATTCCACAGCGGTAATACCGATACAGATTTGATATACACAAAGCATCCTGATACCGGATATGACCTTACTGAGTATGAGGTTCCGATGTTCCGGGAGGCTAAGGATATGATTCTCAAGGCTGCCATGAAGGTCCCTGAGATGAGATATGTTGGCTGGGATGTTGCAGTTACAAATAAGGGACCCAAGATTGTAGAAGGCAACGATTACACAGCATATGACTACATGCAGCTGCCACAGCAGAACCCCGGCAGAGTCGGTGTGATTCCTGATATCCTTAAGCTCGTTCCGAGCTTCAAGGATGAACTGTACAAGTAAGTGATGATAAGTGATAAATTTCTATTGTGATAGGTAAGAATTAGAAAGGTCGGCGTATTTCAGATGGGTAAACTGCGTTACTTTTGTGCACTTATAATTGCAAAGCTTTCGATTATAGCGCTGAAGATGACCGGGCATAAGGGAACAAACTTTCCCGGAATAGTTGCAATTAAAATATGTCCAAATTTTCTCAAGTACATCAAGCTGCCTAACAAAATAATCGGAGTAACGGGTACTAACGGCAAGACTACTTGTTCCAACTTGCTGAGAGACTCGCTTGCTGTGCTCGGAGAGAGCGTACTCAACAACTCCGCCGGTTCCAATACTATCACCGGCATCACTGCATCACTGATTACCAGCGTCAATGTGTTCGGCAAGCAGAGATATGGGACGGCAGTATTCGAGATTGACGAGCTGTCATCAAGGCGGATTTTTCCATATGTGCACATAGATCATCTGATAGTTACTAACTTATCTCGCGACTCCATCATGCGAAATGCTCATCCTGAATACATTCGTTCAGTGCTGGAGGCACATATCGATAAATCAACTAAGCTCATTTTAAATGCAGATGATCTTGTATCTTCGCAGCTATGTCCTGACGGTGACAGGGTGTTTTTTGGCATCGACCTGCTCAAAAGTGATAAAACTGAGTGCACCAATCTTATTGACGATTGTCCAATCTGCCCGGTATGCAATAATAAATTAAAATATACAAGGAATAGATACAGCAATATAGGAAGAGCATACTGTCCTAATTGTGATTTCAAGTCTCCTGATGCTGATTATCTCGCTACAGACATTAATCTTGAATCAATGACTATGAATATCGAGCTTGAGGGGGAAAGCTGTACATTTAGGCTGTTTAACAACGGAACCTTTAACATTTATAATGAGGTTACATTAATAGCAGCGCTTAGCGAACTCAGATATTCAGTAGATGAAATCAAGGCTGCAGTAGACAACGTAAATATTACAAAAGAACGTCTTAACCTGTTTAAAGCCGGAGACATCTGTCTTAGCTCAGTACTCTGCAAGGATAGAAATGCTTACGCAAGCTCCCGTGTTTTTGAATATATAGATGCACAGCCGGGAGACAAGGAGATCCTGCTATTCAATAACAATTTTCAGGATGATGTCAAATGGTCGGAGAACACGTGCTGGCTCTATGACGCTGATTTTGAGCTGTTGCGGGACGATAGAATAAAAACCATCATAACTACAGGTTCACGCGGACTTGATTTCAAGCTCAGACTCTTAATGGCCGGAGTGCAGCCTGACAGAATTAAGTTTGTACGGGACCCTCTATCATGCATTGATGATTTGAAGTTTGCAAAGGGAGAGACGATATATCTCCTTTATGGAACTGACCCGTTATCGCCTGCTCGCAAGGTGAGAGAAAAGCTGGAGAAATATCTTAAAGACATGGAAAGGTTAACTAAATGATTATTGAAATGCTCTATCCCGAGCTAAGCAATCTATATGGTGATTCTGCCAACATCAAATATCTGCAGGAATCACACCCTGAGACCAAGATTATCGAGACACACCTAGGTGATAAACCTTTCTTTATTGACGGAAAGGTTGACCTTGTCTATCGCGGCACGCTTACCGAGCACGGGCAGCAGCTATTTATCGAAAATGCTGAGCCGTACGTTGGAGGATTTAAGACTGCCATTGAACGCGGGCAACATTTCCTCGTGACGGGGAACGCTGTTGAGCTCTTTGGCAACTATATTATAGATAAGTCCGGAGAAAAGATTGACTGTCTGGAGTTCTTTGATTTTCATGTAGAGCGCGACATAGTCGCAAAAAGATTCAATTCGCTGTATGTAGGCACGTACGCGGATCTCAAGGTTGTAGGGTTCAAGAGTCAGTTCTCGCAAGGCTTTTATGATAGTGAAATACCGGCTCTTTTTGATACAACAAGAGGTCCGGGCTTCAACCCTGATATCAAACAGGAAGGTATCCATTATAACAATTTTATGGGTACATATCTGCTCGGTCCGCTGTTGATACTTAACCCGGATTTCACGAAGGCTTTGGCTGCTGAATTAGGTATAGGCGGTTTTACGCCTGCGTATTACGACATAGCCAGAGAAGCGTATGCGTTCAGACTCAATCAATATACCGATGCCAGCACCGGATTCTATTACTAGTTGATTAGATCCGGTTGTTTAAACATTCAGATATTGATTGAGTTATCAAATGAGCGCTCGGATCGCGATTCCCGGAAAATTCTATTTATTTGGAACTTTACCGTTAACGTTGATGTTGACATTTACGAAGTTTAACTTATTTTAAGAAATTACTTGCATTTTCACCTGTTTTTTTGTATATTTAAGTAGTCGTGTGGCTGTGGCGGAATGGCAGACGCGCATGCTTGAGGGGCATGTGGGAGACCGTGCTGGTTCGAGTCCAGTCAGCCACACCATTTTTTTTACAAAAAATAAGATTTGCCGGCGTGGTGGAATTGGCAGACGCGCGGGATTCAAAATCCCGTGGTAGAAATACCGTATGGGTTCGACCCCCATCGCCGGCACCAATCATATTTTCACTTATATTAACGAAAATATTGGAGGTGCTGAAATGAAGAATGCAGGTGTTTTTAACGTTGTTCTACTGGTAGCTTTTATCGCTTTGATCTACTTTATGATGATCAGGCCGCAGAGAAAGCGTGATAAGGAAGTTTCCGACATGCGGGCTTCGCTTAAGCCCGGAGATCAGATTGTCACTATCGGCGGTATTGTCGGTAAAGTTGTTAGGATCAAGGATGATCGTATCCTAATTGAAACCGGTTCCGGCAAAACCAAGATGGAAATTGTAAAGACCGCAGTCGGTAGTGTAGTGGGTAAGCAGGCAACTGAAAAGCTGGATGATTCCACTTCCGAAAAGGAAGCTGAGCCGGAAATTGAGGAGACTCACGTAAACAGAAGCAAAAAGGTTACTCCTAAAAAGCTTGGAGCTAAAAAGTCAGAAAACGAGAACGGTAAAACCGACAAATAACAGTGAACTGAAAAGGTGTGCAGCTGCACACCTTTTCCTTTTGCATATTTTTCTCTAATTTGTATCAACTGTAACCCCCCGATACGGTATCACAAATTTAAATACCCGAAATGTTCAAAATCCTAGAAAATCCATATTTATCAAGGGATTTATAACTTGAAGAAATCGACTATATAATGTAAAATATCTTGAAGTATTATTTGACAATAAGGTCGTGTGACCTTAATTTTGTTTTTATATTTATCATTGATGAAGGAAAGGCAATTCACAATCATGAAAACTGGAACAAAGAAGCTTTTGGCGACTATAGTGACTCTCATCATCGTTCTGGGATGGACAGTTGCTATAAAGGGTGTTGGTCCCATAAAGAGCATCAGCAAACAGATGAAATACGGTCTTGATATTAACGGCGGTGTATATGTGCTTCTTCAGGCTGACACTAAGGCAAAGGGGTCGGATCTTGCGAAGCTCATGGATCAGACTAAGAACGTTCTTGAGAATCGTGTCAATGCAATGGGTATATCGGAAGCAACAGTATCTGTTGAGGGAACTAACAAGGTTCGTGTTGAGATGCCAGGTGTTGATGATGCGGATTCGGCAATCAAGCAGATCGGTAAAACAGCTCAGCTGAGATTCCTCCTCGCTGACGGAACTCAGATAATGAGCGGTAACGATATCAAGGATGCAGCCTTCAGCACAGATCAGAGCAACGGCGGATACAAAATTACAATGGACTTTACATCTGCAGGTTCTGACAAGTTCGCCAGGGCAACTGAAAGGACTTCGCGCGGTTCAGTTACTTCGACACTCAAAAATGCCGACGGTACACCTGTAGATGCACAGTCTGTCATCATCATGCTGGACAATAAAGTGATTTCAGCCCCGACCGCTAAGAGTGCTATTAACAGCAGAAGCTGTGAAATCACCAGACCTGGCGGCTTTTCCAAAGAAGAAGCGTCACAGACGTCATCTCTCATAAGAGGTGGAGCACTTCCTGCAAGCTTGTCGGAGGTTAACTCGTCCGTTGAAACCGCAACCATAGGCGCAAACGCCTTGGTTAAATCGGTAAAGGCCGGTGTCATCGGTCTGGGACTTGTATTTCTGATCATGTTAGTTGCCTACGGTTTGCTTGGTTTTATCGCTGACCTTGCTCTTTCTCTATATGTCCTGATAGTGCTGGAGATCATGGCAACTCTCGGAGCAGTTCTCACGCTTCCAGGAATTGCCGGAATTATACTCTCGATAGGTATGGCGGTTGACTCCAACGTAATCATCTTTACAAGAATCCGCGAGGAGCTTTCAAAGGGCAAGTCCGTCAGAGCTGCTGTCGATTCGGGATTTAAGTCAGCTCTATCTACTGTTGTAGACGCTCAGACAACTACGCTGATTGCCTCAATTGTTCTATACCTGATTGGAACGACAGCTGTAAAGGGATTCGCGCTGACCCTGATGATAGGTACTGTCTGCAGTATTTTTACGGCAGTTATTATCACTCAGTTGTACGTAACACTTCTTGCGGACAGCAAGAGGTTCGGTCATAACAAATTCTTTGGAATCAGAGAAGACGGAACTCCAAAGTTCAAAATTAAGCGTCAGTTTAACTTTGTTGCTAACCGCAAGAAGTTCTACGCTCTATCGCTTTGCGTTATCATGATAGGAATTGCATGCGCTGGATTTAAAGGCTTTAACTACGGAATTGACTTCACCGGCGGTACAACTATTCAGCTTGAGATGAGCAAGAAGGTAGATATCAACGAAGTAAAGCAGACTATAGCAAAGCATAAGCTTGACCCTCAGATTGTGTATGCCGGTGCGGGGAACACACAGGTTGTAATCAAGACAATTAAGGCTCTCAAGGCTGATAAAAGGCAGGATGTAATCAATACAATCGACGCTAAGTATCATCTCAAGAAAGGCGCTGTTTTATCGTCAGAGGAGTTCGGACCAACAGTCGGCAAAGAGCTTCGTCACAACGCTGTTAAATCTATTCTGATTGCGACATTTTGCATGTTGATATATATCAGGTTCAGATTTAAAAATTGGAATTACGGATTAGCTGCTGTAGGCGGACTGGCTCACGATGTACTCGTAACACTTGCTCTATATGCGATATTTGGATTTACGATCAACAACCCGTTTATCGCCGGCATCCTGACAGTTGTAGGTTATTCAATCAACGATACAATCGTTGTATTCGATAGAATTCGTGAGAATACCAAGTTCTACAAGCGTAAGGAAGTTGAAACTCTGATTAACGACAGTATCAACCAGACACTGTCGAGATCGATTATGACATCATTGACAACGTTAGTCGTCATGATCCCGCTGTTTATTCTTGTGTCATCTGAGATCAGACAATTCCTGATTCCACTGATTATCGGTGTATCGGTCGGAACATACTCATCGATATTCCTGTGCAGTCCTCTGCTCTATGAATCAATGCGCAAGAGAAGTATGTCTAAGTATGCTAAGCGGGTTGAACAGAATGAAAAGCAACGGAAGAGAATTGAACGTGCAAAGCGCGAAAATGACGGCATAATCAAATAGCCGCACAAAATTCAACTATCGGAGGCATCAATTTGCAGGCACAAGCTCCCGTTATGACAACTGAAGAATTTATAGCTCAACTCAAAAGTATTAATCCCAAGTACGATTTACCGCTTGTTGTTAAGGCTTTTGAAATTGCTAACAGATTACATTCAGGGCAACTTAGGAAAAGTGGCGAGCCGTACATTATCCATCCTATTGCTGTATCTTTTATATTGGCAAATTTTGGTATGGATACAGAGACAATCATTGCCGGCTTGATGCATGACGTCGTAGAAGATACGCCTTATACGCGCGAGCAGCTTGTCGAGGATTTTGGTGAAGAGATTGCGCTTCTCGTAGATGGTGTAACAAAGCTCGGCAACATCAAATACGATTCAAAAGAGGAGCTTCAGGCGGAGAACTTCCGTAAAATGTTCCTCGCTATGTCAAAGGACATTCGTGTATTGATTATTAAGCTTGCCGACAGGCTTCATAACATGCGTACGCTCGAATATATGCCTACCACTAAGCGAGAGGAGAAGGCTCTCGAAACACTTGAGATATATGCTCCGCTCGCCGGTCGGCTCGGAATTTACAGCATTAAATTTGAGCTTGAGGATCTTGCTCTGATGTACCTACATCCTACTGAGTACAGGGAGCTATCCAACAAGGTTAATAAGAGGCGTCAGAGCAGGGAAGCCGTTGTTCAGCAGTTAATCACCGAGATTAAAGCGGGACTTGACAAGGCAAACATCGAATATGAGGTAACGGGGCGCTCCAAACACCTTTACAGTATTTATAAGAAGATGGTAATCCAAAAGAAACAGCTGGATGAAATATTTGATTTGACTGCCATCAGAGTGATTGTCGATAATATCAAGGACTGTTACGCCACTCTGGGGCTTGTTCATACTAGATGGACTCCAATTCCCGGCAGATTCAAGGATTACATAGCTATGCCTAAACCCAATATGTATCAATCGATACATACGACGGTGCTCGACGATGAAGGAAATCCCTTTGAAATACAGATCCGCACCAAGGAAATGCATCGCATAGCTGAATATGGTATTGCAGCACACTGGAAATACAAGGAAGGCAAGTCCGACAGCAAGCAAAACGAAGACGAGAAAAAGCTGGCTTGGCTCAGACAGGCTCTGGAGTGGCAAAAGGAGACGGACGACTCTCTGGAATTTCTCGAGACGCTCAAGGTTGATCTTTTCGACCATCAGGTCTTTGTATTTACACCTCATGGTGATGTAGTCGAATTACCGGCATCCTCTACGCCGATCGATTTTGCATTTAAAATTCATACCGACGTAGGTGTTAGATGTGTTGGAGCCAAGGTTAACGGCAAGATGGTTACTATTGACCATAAGCTTATGACCGGTGATATCGTAGAGATTATAACCTCTGCGAACTCTGCCGGTCCGAGCATGGATTGGCTCAATATAGCCAAGAGCTCTCAGGCTAAGAACAAGATTCGAAACTGGCTGCGCAAAGCCGATAGAACAAGTGTAGTTGAAAAAGGCAAGAATAATATAACCAACTACATTAAGAAAAAAGGGTACGATCCAACGCTTGTAGCTAAGAATGCGTACCTTCTCAGAGCCGTCAAAGATCTGGGTATGAGCAATATCAACGAGCTTTACGCATCTATCTCTAGCGGCGGTGCAGCACAGACCAGACTAGGTCAGCGCCTGATTGAGTATTACACTGAGGAAACTCACAGGGAAGAAAAGAAAAAAGACGAGATAATTAACAAAAAGCCTAATAGAAAGGAACACAACTCAGGAACTCCCGGGATTACAGTGAAGGGCGCCGACAACCTTTTGATAAAGGTTGCCAGATGCTGCAACCCTGTTCCCGGAGATGACATAATCGGCTTTATAACTAAAGGGCGAGGCATTACGGTTCACCGTAAGGATTGCACCAATATTTTGAGCCTTCCTAATGAGGAGAAGGCAAGGCTTATAGACGTTGAATGGGAAACACCTAAGCTCGGTCAGACGTATTACGCTGATGTAAACGTATCGGGACAGGATAGAAAGGGAATGTTCAGCGATATCTCCAAGGCATGTGAGGATTTGGATATCAAGTTGTCCGGTGTGAATATGAGGCCGATAGAGGACAATTTTGTAACATGTACTTTGACCGTCTCAATTTCTGATACGCATCAGATGCAGAGACTTCTCATCGCACTCAGAAATGTTCCCGGAATATCAGAAGTATATAGGGTTAGATCATAATGAGTATAATTTTTACAAAGATTGAAGCTGCTCCAATTGGAGAAAACACATATGTAATAAAGGATGAGAGTACCGGTAAATGCGCAGTTATCGATCCGGGTTGTATGACTGCGTCTATCAACAGGTTTATTTACGACGGATCCGGCCTCGAATATATCCTTCTCACTCATGCGCACTGGGATCACATTGCTGCTCTCAATGAGTATGTATCCAAATATCCTGACGCGCGTGTCGTGGCGAGCTTTGATGAGCGGGAGATGCTTATCGATTCGTCGATTAATCACAGCGCTCGTTATACAGAATCCGCAATATCCAGAGAAGCCGATATATACGTGTCTGACAACGAGGAGCTTTCGCTCGGAAATTCCAAGCTTAGATTTATCGCAACCCCCGGACATACAAAAGGCGGGATGTGCATCCTCGTTGACGATAAGCTTTTTAGTGGAGATACACTGTTTCTCAGGAGCGTAGGCAGAACCGACTTATATGGTGGCAGCTGGCAAGATCTGAAGGCATCTATCCAAGATAAGCTATTCAAATTGGATGGTTCGACGAAGGTGTATCCCGGTCACGGTCCATCGACAACAATTGAATTAGAGATGAGGGAAAATCCTTTTGTATAGACTGTACGTTAACGGAATAAGCAATGAGCATCATTATTCGGAGCTTGCTCGCGAGTTTTTCAGCGATGGCGACTACGAGGTAGTTCCGATTTATATTAAAAATGCGGGTGGTCTTGCACTCGGTGCAAACAGTTTCATCTTCAACTCGGAGGATACTCTCGATAGAGACGGCATCAAAAAAGAGATGTTCTTTCGTCTTTCTTCGATTACCGGTATAACTCCCGATTGGGGAACGCTGACGGGAGTTAAACCTCTTAAGCCGGCCATGAACCTATATCTTGCAGGTAGCGATCTGGAGGAGGTCGATAATAGCCTGTCAGAGATATATCTTGTATCCGATGCCAAGAGAGCTCTGATCAACGAGATTCTTAAGTACCAAACTGAAAATGTACCTGCGGCTGATGACAATAACTGGGCTATCTATACTGGCATTCCATTCTGTCCCAGTATCTGTTCTTATTGCTCTTTCGGATCTGAATTGGCAAGGGAGAAGTCAATAGCTAGATATCTCCCCGAATTGAATCGTGAGATTTCAGAGTGCGGAAGTCTGTTTAGAAGGAGTGATAAGCGAATAGAAAGCGTGTACTTTGGAGGCGGAACACCTACATCACTGAAGGCTTCCGAACTAAAAGCACTATTTGAAAGAATTGAAGCTTCATTCGACATAAGTCTTTCAGACCTTGAAGCCACCGTTGAGGCGGGAAGACCTGACACTATTGATGAACAGAAGCTCAACGCTATCAGAACTGCAGGGGTTAACCGCATAAGCATCAACCCGCAGTCGATGAAGGATGAAACCTTGCACAGGATTGGCAGATTACACTCATCCCGTGATATCGCACATGCGTTCGAGCTTGCAGCATCATATCGCTTTGAAGTAATCAACTCAGACGTAATCGCCGGACTTCCAGGTGAAGACGCTAACGATGTTGCAGATACGGTTCGCGAACTTATAGAGCTAGGCGCCAATAATATTACCGTGCATACATTATCGGTCAAGCGAGGCTCCAAGCTTAAGAGCGAAGATCCCGAATACTATCTGCGCGGAGTGAGAGAAGTTGAGAATATGCTGGAGCTTACAGCTCAAATCCTACATGAAGCCGGATTTATACCTTATTACGTATATAGACAAAAGCATCAGATGGGCTCTTTTGAAAATACCGGCTGGTGCAGGCCGGGGCTTCATTCAATGTACAACGTCCGAATTATGGAAGAAATGCAGACTATCATCGGCCTGGGGGCAGGTGCCATAGGCAAGAGATTCTATAAAGATGACAATCGTCTGGAACGAATTCCAAACATTAATGACTACAGGATGTACGTAGACAGAATAGAAGATATCATAGCAAGGAAACGCAGATATTTCGATTAATAATATAATTTTCAGGAGGAGATTATGGCTATCAAAGCACCAAAGGGAACTAAGGATACAATGCCGAAGGACTCGTTTAAAGTGCAATACATTGAAAGAGAGTTTGCCGAGCTGTGCCGCCGCTACGGTTTTGGCGAAGTTAGGACTCCGATGTTCGAGAGCACCGAACTGTTCAACCGCGGAGTGGGCGAGACAACAGATATCGTTCAGAAGGAAATGTACACTTTTGAGGATCTGGGTCATCGCAGCATAACCTTGAAACCGGAAGGAACATCTCCGGCTGTAAGAGCTTTTATCGAAAGTCGCGATTACGCTGAAATGCAGCCTACTAAGTATTATTACAACACTCCGTGCTTTAGATATGAGAGACCTCAGGCCGGTAGACTTAGAGAATTTCATCAGTTCGGAGTGGAGAGCTTCGGAACGCCTGACATGATGGCAGACGCAGAGGTTATAGCTCTTGCTTCGGATTTTCTGACCAAGGTCGGGATTGAGGATATCGAACTTCGCATCAACAGCGTCGGCTGCAGAGAATGCAGGCCTGTATATAGAAAGGCACTACAGGATTACCTGCAACCTTATTACGGGGAATTGTCCGAAACAAGTAAGACCAGATTTGAATCTAATCCGATGCGTATCATAGACAGCAAGGATCCACATGATCAGGAGATCGCCCAGGCTGCACCTGACATGCTTGATTACCTGTGCGATGATTGCAGAGCTGCGTTTAAGGAGCTCAAGTCAAACCTGGATGCTATGGGCATAAGGCATACGATTGATCCTGGAATTGTCCGCGGTCTGGACTACTACACAAAAACTGCGTTTGAGTTCGTAACTACCGGGATTGGTGCACAGGACACGGTGTGTGGCGGTGGCAGATATGACCATCTGGTCGAAGAAATCGGAGGACCTTCAATTCCCGGAGTTGGATTTGGATTAGGTAAGGAAAGATTGATAATCCTGATGGAACAAAAGGAATCCTTGATTGAGGATAACAATGCTCCGGATATTGCGGTTTCCTTCATAGGTGACAAAGCCAGACTGTACGCACTAGGTCTGGTACACGAGCTGAGGCAGCAGGGCGTAGCTGCGATTATAGACACTCTCAACCGCAACCTCAAGGGGCAGATGAAATACGCCAACAAATTAAAAGCCGGATATTCAGTGGTAATTGGTGATGACGAGATTGAGCACGGCGTTGTTACACTCAAGGACATGAAGAGCGGAGAGCAGAAGCAAATTAATAGCAAGGATATAACTAAGGAGATTACAAAATAATGTCTACATTACTTAAGAGAACACATATGTGTGGAGAATTACGACTGGAGGACGCAGGTAAGGACGTTGTCCTAAATGGCTGGGTTGCTAAGGCGAGAAGTCTCGGTAGTCTGGTATTTGTCGACATTAGAGATAAATCCGGAATTACTCAGGTTACTTTTAATGAAGACATACCCGAAGACCTGCTGGAAAGAGCCAAGTCTCTCCGATCAGAATACGTTATAGGAGTTACCGGTGCGGTAAAGGCGAGAGCCTCCAGGAACGCAAAGCTTCCGACAGGCGATGTCGAAGTATTTGCAAACGACTTAGTGATTTACTCTGAAGCGGATACTCCGCCGATTTACATCAGAGATGACGATAATGTAGATGAGAATTTGAGGTTAAAATACCGTTACCTGGATTTGCGCAAGAACAAAATGCAGCATAATCTCACCTTTCGCCACATACTAACCAAGCTTGCCAGAGATTATTTTGACGAGAATGGGTTTATCGAGGTTGAGACACCAATGCTCATCAAGCCTACACCTGAGGGCGCTAGGGACTACCTTGTACCGAGCAGAGTAAACCAAGGTTCGTTTTATGCACTGCCGCAGTCTCCTCAGATGTTCAAGCAGCTTCTCATGGTTTCTGGAGCTGACAGATACTTTCAGATAGTAAAGTGCTTTAGAGATGAGGATCTCCGAGCTGATAGACAGCCGGAATTCACGCAGATTGACCTCGAGATGTCATTTGCTGATTCTGAGGATGTTATGACCATGCAGGAAGGCTTCCTAAAGCGTGTCATGAAGGAACTCAAGGGTGTAAACCTTAAAGCTCCATTTCCTAGACTTACATACGCTGAAGCGATGGAGAGATATGGATCGGATAAACCTGACACTAGATTTGAAATAGAGCTCAACAAGCTAAATGATATCTTCGAAGGAAGCGAATTTAAGGTATTCCGAGATGCTCTCGCTGCAGGCGGAGATATCCGTGGCATCTCTGTTCCCGGCGGAGCAGCTGAGTTCTCACGTAAGAAGATAGATAAGCTCACAGAAGAAGCCAAGCACTACGGAGCGAAGGGTTTGCTCTGGATTAAGGTGGAGGAAGCCGGGTATGCGTCTTCCGCTAGCAAATTCCTCAGCACCGAAGAGCTTGACAAGGTTAGAGAACGCTGTAGATCCAATGTCGGCGATATCATCTTTATAGTATCCGCGGCAACGAAGGTTGTTTTCGATACTTTAGGTTGGCTCAGAAGAAAGATAGCGAGCCAACTTGGATTACTCGATGATAACAAATTCAACTTCCTTTGGGTCGTTGATTTTCCGATGTTTGAGGAGGACGAGGATGGTAATCTCAAGGCTATGCATCATCCTTTCACACAGCCTAAGCTCGATGAACTCGATAAGCTTGATGGAGATATACTGTCTCTGAACGCCGATGCTTACGATATCGTACTCAACGGAGTGGAGCTCGGTGGCGGTTCAATCAGAATCCACGATAGACAGCTGCAAGACAAAATGTTCCAGGTTCTTGGTCTTGGTGAAGAAGAACGGATGGAGAAATTCGGATTCTTTATTGAAGCTTTCAAATACGGCGCCCCACCACATGCCGGCCTTGCATACGGACTCGATAGAATGGTAATGCTGCTACTCGGCGAGAGCAGTATCCGTGAAGTAATAGCATTCCCTAAGAATGCAAACGCTGAGTGTCCTGTTTCCGGGGCACCCGGCAAGGCAGACAAGGTTCAGCTAGAAGAGCTGGGGCTTGCAATTGTTAAAGAAGATAGTAATTAGAAGATACAAAATGAGCAAGATAGCGATATTTGGCGGTACATTTGATCCCATCCATCTCGCGCACATCAGATTAGCTGAAACTGCTGTGGATGAGCTGTACCTTGATAAAGTCATATTCATGCCCAATGCCGTATCTCCGTTCAAGCTCGACGCCAAGATATCATCTGGTGCAGATCGCTGTAATATGATTGAACTTGCGATACAGGGCAATCCTCAGCTTGAGCTTACGAGGTATGAGATTGAGAAGAAAGGAATTTCATATACCTACGAGACCTTGATCGAGTTGTCCAGGATATATAGCTCTCGCTTATACTTTATCCTTGGCTACGACTCCGTGGTCGCTATAGACAAATGGCACAGAGGGGCAAATATACTTCGTGAGTTTCCACTCATTACGGCTTTACGACCGGGTACAGAAAACGAGATAGGGAAGAACAAGATACGAGAATACAGAGAACTGTATAGTGCCGAAATACACATTCTGCATATGCCGCCGATCGATTGCTCATCATCTGCGATAAGAGAGGCTTGCCGAGCGGGGAACCCTCTCACGGGACTGGTAGATGAGAAAGTCGAGGAATACATAATTGCAAACGAACTATACAAAGATTAAAGAGCTCGACGAATATCTGAGAAGGGTTTTAAAGCCTAAGCGTTACACGCATTCGCTAGGTGTCGTAGAAATGGCAGGCACGCTCGCTGAAATTTACGGAGCAGACGTGCAAAAGGCCAGATTCGCCGGACTCGTACACGATATTGCAAAATGCAATTCATGTGAGATGATGAACCGACTTATCCGCGAATACGGCGTGGAGCTGCGGTATATCAACAACCCGGAGCTTGCTCATTCCAAGGTCGGAGCAGCAATGCTCAAACAGGATTTTGATATTTGCGATGAAGATGTTCTAATGGCAGTTTCCTCGCACACCGCCGGCCGTTACGGAATGACGTTGCTTGAAGAAATTGTATACGTTGCTGATGCGATTGAAATGAACAGGACGTATGCTGAAGCTTCCGCGCTAAGAGAGCTTGCAAAACACGACATTGACAAAGCGTGCCTCGAAATTATCGATTACAGCATTGCGCTGCTTGGAAAAAGAGGCATCAAGATAGATACAGATACATACGAAGCAAAACGCTTCGTACTTGATAAAATTAACCGAAAGGAAGTGTTCATATGACAATGCAGAATAATGCAATCGAGATTGCCAAGGTTTTATCCGAGAAAAAAGCTCGCGATATCACAGTGATTAACATTGCGGAGAAGTCATCCTTCGCAGATTTCTTCATCAACGCAACTGCCGGATCTGAAAGGCAACTGAGTGCGCTGCTGGATTTCGCAGAGGATAAGGCTGCTGAGTTGGGGCTCGAAGAGAAGAGCGTTGAAGGTCTACATGGCTCAGGCTGGGTTCTAGTCGATCTGGGAGATATCATTATAAATTTATTTACTGCCGAGACAAGAGACAAGTACACTCTGGACAAGATTTGGAGCGACTGCGAAACTATATACATAGAAGAGCAAAGAGAAAAGGATGAAATATATGAGAGATAAGTATAACTTTGAAGAAATCGAAAAGAAATGGCAACAGGTGTGGTCTGACGAGCATGCCTTCAAGACTGTTGACGATGAGACAAAAGAAAAATATTATGTGCTTGAGATGTTCCCATATCCATCAGGTAAGCTACACATGGGACATGTGCGCAACTACTCAATCGGAGATGCTATAGCCAGATTCAAGAAGATGAAGGGCTACAATGTGCTGCATCCTATGGGATGGGATTCATTCGGACTGCCGGCTGAAAACGCAGCTATTAAGAACGGCATTCATCCGGCTATCTGGACTGACAGCAATATCGCTGAGATGCACAAGCAGCTGGCCGGGTTGGGCTTCAGCTATGACTGGGACAGAGAGGTCGCAACATGCAAGGACGACTATTATCGCTGGATGCAGTGGCTGTTCATACAGTTCCAGAAAAAAGGGTTGGCATACAAGAAGGAGAATCCTGTAAACTGGTGTCCTTCCTGCCGGACAGTACTTGCCAACGAGCAAGTAGTCGAAGGCTGCTGTGAGCGTTGTCACACGCCTGTAACTAAGAAGCACCTGTCGCAGTGGTATCTTAAGATTACGGATTATGCAAACAGACTTCTCGAGGAGCTCGACACTCTGGACGGATGGCCTAACAAGGTCAAACTGATGCAAAAGAATTGGATCGGAAAGTCCACGGGTGCCCAGATTAGATTTGCAATAGACGGAACGGACCGTGAGCTCGAGGTATTTACAACCAGATGTGACACAGTATACGGAGTGACCTTCATGGTTATGGCTCCTGAGCATCCATATGTAACTGAGCTGACAAAGGGAACTGAGTACGAACAGGCAACTAACGACTACATAGATGAGTGCACTCACAAGAGCGAAATAGAGAGAGTTTCGCTAACCAAGGAGAAAACGGGTGTATTTATCGGTCATTACTGTGTAAATCCGTTTAACGGCAAGAAGATTCCAATCTACATCTCCGATTACGTCATGATGGACTATGGTACCGGAGCAGTTATGGCCGTTCCGGCACACGACCAGAGAGACTTTGAGTTTGCCAGGAAATTTGGACTCGATATCGTACCGGTTGTTGACGTCGAGGATCCGGCTGTAGACCTCAACAACCTGGAGTCTGCTGCTCCTGCGGAGGGAAGGCTTATCAATTCGGGCGAGTTCAACGGTATGGATAACCTCAAGGCGATTCCCAGGATAATTGATCTTATCGAAGATAAGAGAATAGGTCAAAAGACAGTTAACTATAAGCTCAGAGACTGGCTTATCTCAAGACAGAGATACTGGGGCTGCCCAATACCTATGGTTTACTGTGAGGATTGTGGCTGGGTGCCTGAAAACGAAAAAAAACTCCCGGTCAAGCTGCCTACAGATATCGAATTCACGGGTAAGGGAGAATCTCCAATCGCTACAAGCAAGACTTTTATAGAGACAATCTGCCCGTGCTGCGGCAAGCCCGCAAGAAGAGAGATCGACACAATGGATACATTTGTTGATTCTTCCTGGTACTTCTTGAGATACTGCGATCCTAAGAATACCGAGAAGCCGTTTGACAAGCAGAAGGCTGATTACTGGATGAACGTCGACCAGTATATCGGAGGCGTAGAACACGCAATCCTGCACCTGCTCTATGCCAGATTCTTCCAGAAGGTACTTGCAGATCTCGGTCTTGTTACCGCAACAGAGCCTTTCCGGAATCTGCTCACACAGGGAATGGTTATCAAGGACGGAGCCAAGATGAGTAAGTCGCTCGGCAACGTCGTAAGCCCCGAAGAGATTCAGAAGAAGTACGGAGCTGACACCGCCAGACTGTTTATACTTTTCGCAGCACCACCGGAAAAAGAGCTCGACTGGTCTGACGCCGGAGTTGAGGGCAGCTACAGATTCCTCAACAGAGTTTACAGACTTGTGTACGAATATGTAACCGATATCAGAGACGCCGACTCCGCAACCGGCGAACTGGTTGTATCCACCTCTGAGGACAGAGCTCTCAACTATCAGCTCAACAAGACTATCAAGAAGGTCTCTGAGGACGTTGGTGGAAGATTCAGCTTTAATACAGCTATAAGCTCAATCATGGAGCTTGTAAATGAGCTATACAAATACAAGCAGCTTGACACCGTGAACATGCCGCTTCTCGACAGAGCTGTCAAGAGCATGATACTCGTTTTGAGCCCATTCACGCCGCACATCTGCGAAGAGCTGTGGTCAGAGCTCGGGGAAGAATCTCGTGTGTTCGAAGCTGCTTGGCCTGAGTTTGATGAATCAGCTCTCGTACTTGACGAGGTTGAGATTATCGTACAAATTAACGGCAAACTTAAGGACAAGCTGACCATGTCCAAGGACGCTTCTAATGAGGAGCTTGAGAAAGCAGCTAGAAGCAGTGATAAGGTGAAGGAGGTTGTTGGTGAGCTAAGTATTGTTAAGGCCATTATAATTCCTGGCAAACTTGTTAACTTCGTTGTTAAATAAGCTCTGATGACACATAGATGACACATATGAGAATAGATAATAATAAAAATAATAATAAAAAGTTCCAGAACGATGACAAGTTAAAATCAGCAGGGACTGATAAAAGAAAGGTTGTTAAAAATAGTGCCGGAGGAGCTGCTTCGGCGCGAAGCGGCAGCTTCGCGGTCAGTGATAATTCTCGTTCCAGAGCAAAGAGCATGAGGTCACTATTGAGCAAATCATCGAGTGACCGTTCTACCGGCAATAACGAGACTCGCAAAAAACGAAATAGCAATAATAACCACAAGAACAATTCAAATAAAAGCAACAATGCCAGAGGTATTCAAAGTTCCGGGTACAATCGGAAAGCTCAGAATAACAGAAAATATAACAACGGCAGACGCTCAAAGACACCGCTTGAAACTATGCGGATCATGCCTTTAGGCGGGCTCAAGGAGATAGGCAAGAATATTACGCTTGTTGAGTACAAGGATGACATACTGATTATCGATTGCGGCTTCTCTTTCCCGGAGGATGAGATGTTTGGTATCGACGTCGTAATACCTGACTTCACATACCTCAAGGAGAACCTTGAAAAAATCCGAGGTCTTATTATCACACACGGGCACGAGGATCACATCGGAGGTGTACCGTTTCTTCTAAAGGAGATCAATATACCTGTATACGCTCCGCCTCTTGCGATGGGGTTGATCAGAAATAAGCTCAAAGAGCATGGCCTAAGCATGGATGAGCACGTTATTGACGCTGGTGCTGTATTCAATGTGGGTGCATTTAGAATAGAGGCTATCCACACTAATCACAGTATTGCGGATGCGATGGCCTATTCGATCAAATGCCCGGCAGGTCACCTCGTGCACACTGGAGACTTCAAGATTGATTATTCGCCGCTCGACGGAAAACGCATCGACCTGGCTAAGTTCGCACAACTCGGACAAGAAGGTGTTGACGTGCTGATGTGCGATAGCACTAATGTACTCAGACCGGGATATACTCCGTCAGAGAGAGTTGTTGTTGATTCGATGAACGAGATTTTCTCTAAGACGGATAAGCGTCTTATCATAGCGACATTTTCGTCCAACATATATCGCATCAAATACTTCATGGAGGCTTCCATCAAGTATGGTAGAAAAATTGCAATTTCAGGACGTTCTATGGAAAATGTTTCGACGCTTGCTCGGGAACTGGGATATCTCGACCTTCCGGAATCAGCGTTTGTAGATATCCGTAAGATTGGAAATATTCCGGATGCGAACATTACGATTATCACCACCGGAAGCCAGGGAGAGCCTATGTCGGCGTTGACAAGAATGGCAAACGATGCTCATAGGGCGGTTAAGCTCAAGAGCGGGGACACTGTCGTATTCTCATCGTCACCAATTCCCGGCAATGCAAAGGCAGTGACCAATATCGTCAACAAGCTTTACGAGAAAAAAGTTAATGTTTTTCTGTCCGACTTTGTCGATATACACGTCTCAGGTCACGCGTGCAAGGAAGAGCTTAAGTTAATCCACTCGTTGGTCAGACCGCGCTTTTTCATTCCGGCACACGGTGAATATCGTCATTTGAGAGAACATGCTCATCTAGCCGAGTCCTTGGGCATGGATAGAGGCAACATCTTCGTAATGAACAACGGAGATGCGCTGAGAATTACCGGCAAGCAAGCCAAGATAGAGCTATCTCAAGCATCCGCAGAGGATGTTCTTGTCGATGGTTACGGAGTAGGCGACGTTGGCAACGTTGTACTGAGAGACCGCAAACAGCTATCTGAATCAGGATTAATCGTAATTGCCGTATCGATAGACAGCAATTCCGGACTGCTGGCAGCTCGGCCGGAGCTGATTACTCGCGGATTTATCTATGTAAAGGAAAACATGCCGCTTATCAATGAAGCTACTGATACCGTTTACGATTCAATTGAAAAATGGAATAGTTCCGGTTCAGAAGATTATAACGCTTTGAAGGGTATTATCAAGGATGACATGAGAGGCTTCATATACAAAAAAACTCGGAGAAGTCCTGTGATTCTGCCTATAATTATGAATATTTAACATTATAAACAATCAAGTATGCAGGAGGTTATTACATGAACGTATATGCAAGCGCACATGATCTTGCAGCTGCAATAAAAGCGAGTAACGAGTATATAGATTTCGAGAGACTTCGCAAGGAGCTCGAACAGGATGCTAATCTAAGCCGGATGATAAAGGATATCGAAAAGCGTCAGATTGAAATCCAGACTAAGCAGCTTAAAGGGGAAGAGGTTGGACAGGAAGCCGTTGCTCAAATGCAGTCATTATATGCAATGATGGCATCTAACCCGAAAGCGGCCGAATACATGCAAGCCGAAGCGAGATTTGCTATAATGATGAAGGACGTATATGAGATCCTTTCGGATGTTGTCAAAGTCAATATTTAAATTTGATTTGAACATCTGTAAGTATATAAGGTAACATATACATTAGATTGATGATTTAATATAAATTGTGATATTTAAAGAAAGAGAGATTAAATATGATCAGTGCAGGAGATTTCAGAAAAGGCGTAACTTTTGAGATGAACGGCGAGCCGCATGTTGTACTCGACTTTCAGCACGTTAAGCCGGGAAAGGGTGCAGCTTTCGTAAGAACTAAGTATAGAAACATCCTTACAGGAGCGACAAGAGAAGAGGCCTTCAACCCTAACGATAAGTTCCCTAAGGCTCATATCGAGACTAAGACTATGCAGTACCTCTACAACGATGGAGAGCTCTACTACTTCATGGATCAGGAGACTTTTGATCAGGTTCCTCTAAGCGCTGATCTAGTTGAGGATGCTGTCAAGTTCATCAGAGAGAATGACACTGCTACAATCAAGTTCTACCAGGGAAATGCATTTGCGGTTGAAGCTCCGAACTTCGTAGACCTTAAGGTCATCGAGACTGAGCCGGGAGTTAAGGGCGATACGGCTACCAACGTAACAAAGGCTGCTACGGTTGAAACCGGGGCTGTTATTCAGGTCCCTATCTTTATCGAAGAGGGAGAGATGATTCAGATTGACACCAGAGATGGTGGAGAGTACCTCGGCAGATCCAAGTAATCCAAGCTCATTGGTATTACAACTATTAATTATTGAATAGACGTTTAGGTAATTGTTAGCTGATCTTGATTCGGTATCGATATTGGCTAACATTATTCCTAGTTGTGGGAGGAAATATGAAGAAATCAGCAAAGAAAGCTTTGACCATTCTTATTGTGATATTGCTCATCCTAATCGCTTTAAGTGCTACGCTTCTAATCATAAACAGACCAAAGGATAGAAACGATAACACTTTCGTAATCGTCAAGATTGAAGCAGGATCTTCGACAGACGATATCGCACGCGCACTGCACAAGAAGGGTGTTATAAGCAGTGTGTCTAAATACAAGCTTGTATCCAAGCTGTGGAGATACGACGGTAAGTATAAGGCTGGAAGCTTCTCTGTTTCTCCCAGCATGAGATCTAGTGATATAGCGCAGACAATTTCAAAAGGGGTATCCAGCACTAAGAATTTCACGATTCCTGAAGGTTATACGCTCGAACAGACAGCAAAGAAGCTTGACAAGGAAGGCATTGTCAATAAGGACAAATTCCTCGATGTAGCAAGACATGGGGATTTCAGCAAGTTTAGCTTCCTGAAGGGAGCCCAGTCAGGTGATAACCACCTTGAAGGCTATCTGTTCCCGGATACCTACGCTGTGGACTTGGATGCAGATGAAACGCAGATTATCACAACAATGCTCAATCAGTATGACAAGGTATTTACCAAGAAATACAGGGAGCGTGCCAAGGAACTCAACCTTACGGAAAATCAGATTATCATCATAGCTTCTCTTATAGAGAGAGAGTCACAGTATGACGGAGATAGAGCAAAAATCGCAAGCGTTATCTACAACAGAATCAAAGCCGGCATGCCTCTGCAGATTGACGCCACTATTCAGTACGCACTTGGGAAAACAAAGGAGAATCTGTCAATTGATGATACTAAGATTGATTCTCCATTCAACACATACACCAATAAGGGACTGCCTCCGGGGCCGATCTGCTCACCCGGCAAAGAGTCCATCAAGGCAGCGCTGTATCCCGAAGATACAGATTTTCTGTACTACGTTGTAAGTGAGAAGCTGGACGGTACACATAACTTCAGCAAGGATTACAACCAGTTCCTCAAAGATAAGGACGCATATTCAAAGGCATTAGCGGAGAAGAACAAATAATGAGCATAACCGATAAACGAATCATTGAATTCTTAGACTCATTCTATTCTCCGATCAATGGTGAATTAGCTAGGTTAAGGCAGAAATGTGAGGATGATAACGTGCCGCTCATCCTGCGCGAGACTGAAAGCTATTTAAACACATTTCTTAAGATAACCAAACCTAAAGACATCCTTGAAATAGGAACAGCATATGGTTATTCAGCGTGTTATTTTGCAACAGCATGTGAGGACTCTCACGTAACAACGATAGAGAGAGCCCCGCACATGTATAGAAACGCAGTTTCGAATATTGAAGCTATGAAGCTGAGCGACAGAATAAATGTAAGATTCGGAGATGCCAACGACATTCTTGATTCTATAATTGGTGATAATAGCCGAGACTCAGACTTTGACCTTATATTCATCGATGCTGCAAAGAGCCATTATAGGGAATTCTTTGACAGAGCGGAGAAGCTTGCTCGACCCGGTGCCAGCATTGTATGCGACAACATGCTTATCCACGGATATCTGACAGGTTCAACTGTCGATCCGGGACACAGACACCGGACAAGTGTCAAGAGAATGAAAGAATTTTTGGAGTATTTAAACGGAAGAAAGGACTTGACCATATCGTTACTGAGCTGCGGTGATGGTCTTTCAATAGTTAAATTAGATGACTAAGAAGAAAATCGAACTACTTGCTCCTGCGGGAGATCTCGAAAAGCTTAAAACCGCCATTATCTATGGTGCTGACGCCGTTTATTTCGGCGGAGAGCTGTTCAGTCTGCGCGCCGGAGCGGGTAACTTGTCTATAGATGAAATCAGAGAGGCTATGGACTTTATCCACAAGCATGAGGCAAGAGGATACATGACCATCAATATCTATCCTCATAACGAGGACATCGCACCTCTCAAATCGTACCTTGAAAAGATAAAGGATATTCCTATCGACGCTTTTCTGATTTCCGATCCGGGAGTTATGACTATCGTCAAGGGGATTATACCTGACGCTGAAATTCACATCAGCACTCAGGCAAATACGACCAACTACATGACTGCAGCCTTTTGGGTGCAGCAGATGGGAGCTAGTCGTATCGTAGCTGCCAGAGAGATGAACCTCGAGGAGCTTCGTCAAATGAAGGAAATACTCCCTCCCGAGACTGAAATTGAAGCCTTTGTTCACGGCGCAATGTGTATGTCATATTCCGGACGATGTCTGCTTAGCAACTTTATGGTTGGACGAGATGCTAATCGCGGTGCGTGCACACATCCTTGTCGCTGGCAATACTCTCTAGTTGAAGAGAAGAGACCTGGTGAATACTACCCGGTTGAGGAGGACGAGCGCGGCAGCTATATCATGAACTCCAGAGACCTATGCATGTTGGACAAGCTTCCTGACCTTATTGAGGCAGGCATATACTCACTCAAGATTGAAGGTCGAATGAAGAGCTCCTTCTACGTTGCTACTGTCGTTTCTGCGTACAGGGCTGCACTTGATGCGTATATGGAGGATCCGGAGCACTACGAGTTCCAGGAGAAGTGGTTTGATGAACTATGCAAGGCCAGTCACCGTGACTTCTATCATGGCTTCTATTATTCCAAGCCGGATAGCTCCGCACAGAATTACGTAAGCAGCGACTACACAAGGGAGTATTCATTTATCGGAGTGGTCAAGGAATGCGAAACGGACACCGGCCTTACTGTCGTTGAGCAGCGCAACAAGTTCTGTGTGGGAGATGAGATCGAAGTCTTTGGACCTCGCACAGAGTACACTGATGAGATTGTACGCGAGATGTACGATGAGGACGACAAGCCCATCGGAGCTGCACCTCATCCACAGCAGACAGTCAAGGTAAAGCTTAGCAAGACCTATCCGGCCGAGTTTATTCTCAGAAAGAAAAAATAGTGTATCGGTAAATTACCGGTAGTTAGTGTAAAGTTTTTGTTGGCATGAGAAGATAAAAAATAAAAAAAGGAAGTCTGAACTTCCCAGATATACAGCAATTCTTTAATTTAAAACTAAAATGAATTGTAAGCTTTAATAGGCTGGATTATACTGATAAAAAGGGACGCTGAAAATACTAGAATTAAGTAAGGAGCATACTATGTCACCTGACCCCGTGAGTTGGCCCATATACATACTGATACTGCTGATAGTGATGGTTTCCAACGGATTGGTATCCGCTGCGCTCAATGCGCTCGACTCTGTCGACAGGAACAAGCTCAACGAGATAGAAGAAGACGATCCGAACAACAAAAGAGCAGAACTCGTCCATAGCTATATTAAAAAGCCATCCAGATATCACTATCCAGACAGGCTGTTTATGTATTCGATGTCCATCGTTGCTATCGTGATATTTAATTTCGGATTCTGCTTCAAGCTCTACTCGTATCGGTTATTGCCAATCGCAGCCAATGTGATATTTGCGATATTTTACATCGCCTGGGCGGATATATTGCCTAAGAAGCTTTCCGCACAAGCTGCGGAGGCGTATGCGCTTAGGCTCGCAAGGCTGCAGCGAGTTATCTGCATAGTGCTGCTGCCTATAACCAAGCTTTGTGTCGGTATTGCCAACATCATTCTTCTCATTCTAAGAAAGGATCTCGATGTTGATGACGCGCAGTTTTCCGAGGACCACGTCAGATCGATGCTCGACAAGGGACAGGAAAGCGGTGAACTCAAGGAAGAGGGCAGGCGTATGATTGACTCTATTTTCGAGTTTGATGATCTGCTAGCCTACGAGATCATGACGCCAAGAACGGATGTCTTCATGATTGACCTCGAGGATGATAAAGACGAATACTTTGAAGAGCTGATGGAGCTCCGACATTCCAGAATACCTGTCTGCGAGGGTGACACGGACAATATCATAGGTATTCTCCATATCAAGGACTATCTACTCAAGGGTGCAACTGACGGCTTTGACAGCATCGATATCAAGGAGATACTCAGAGCCCCTTACCTTGTGCCTGAGACAAAAAATATCGACTCACTGTTCGTCGAGCTTCAAAAGACAAAGCAGCATTTATCTATACTTATAGATGAATACGGCGGCTTTAGCGGAATCGTCTCGATCGAGGATATCATCGAGCAGATTGTCGGAGACATTGACGATGAGTTCGATGATGAGGATCGTATAATCGAGAAGGTTTCGGATAACGAGTATATTGTGGATGGAAATGTGTATTTGGATGACCTCGATGAAGAGACCGGAATTGAACTTGAATCAGAGAACAGCGAAACTGTCGGTGGATTTATCATCGATTACATCGGTGAGATTCCTAAGGAGAATTCAACATATAAGCCGATCCGCTATGAGAATATCATTTTTCAGATATTGGAGGTTAAGGATAGACGCATTGAGAAGGTGCGCATCTCTATAGATGAAACAGATACAGAGATTGAAAAAGGAGATGATTCTGATGAGTAATATCGATACGAGCAGCGGCAATATCATGATTGAGGATCAGGTGATTGTCGGTTATGTCACGGAAGAAGTTCAGAAAATTGAAGGCGTAAGTCGCATGCTTTCCAGTATCTCGGATAGCTTTTCAAAGAATATACTCGGCAGAGACAGCGGTATGAATGGCGTTCGTATCACTCGCGACGGCAACAACATCACGATTAACATTCATATAATCGTGTACTACGGCATAAATATTCCCAAGATTTCGTATGAAATTCAGGGCGCTGTAAAGCAAACAGTAGAGGAATACACGGGGCTTACCGTAGACGCAGTTAATATCGGGATTGAAGGCATCGATCGGGAGAAATAGCTTTAATGAACAGAAGAATAATAAGAGAAAATATAATGCAGCTCGTATACCAGATGGACGTCTCGGATAACTTCGATTACGAAAAGCATAGCTGTGTTGAGGAGGCCGAAAAGGCGCTTAGACAGAAGCAAGCGATAGAGACCCTTGAAGCGATTCGCGACCACATCGCAGACATCGACCGCCTTATCGCCGATAACATCGACCACTGGGATATCAAGAGATTGCCTAAAGCTGACCTGGCGATACTCAGAACAGCACTCGCAGAGATGATTTATATCAATACGATTCCTGCAAATGTCTCCATCAACGAGGCGGTAGAGCTCGGCAAGACATATGGTGACGACCGTTCTTACGCTTTTATTAATTCCGTGCTCGGTAAGATCAACAGGCAGTTACATGAACAACGGCAGATATAGTCTAGGCATTGACACATCAAACTACAAAACGTCTGTCGCGGTGACAGATGAAAAGAACAATATAATATTTAGTAAATCTGAATTTCTGGAGGTTGAGCATGGCGCGCGCGGACTCAGACAGTCTGTCGCTTTCTTTAAGCACGTTAATGTTCTGCCTTCATTTATTGATGACGCACTTTCCGCTGTTAATCCTGATGAGATTGGCTGCATTGCTGTATCTGAAGCTCCACGCCGATTAGCCGGATCATATATGCCGGTATTCGCGGCAGGAGTGGACGCGGCCAGACTTATAAGCTCCAGCCTTCAGATACCGCTGTTCAAATTTTCTCATCAGGAAGGTCATGTGTCTGCTGTGCTTCATTCTTTTCCTGATGAGAGATTAGATGGTAAAATACTATTTTTTCATCTTAGCGGAGGTACTACTGAGGCGCTGCTGACAGAAATCGAAGACTCACACTACAACCTGCAGATAATCGGAGGAACCAGAGATATAAGTGTCGGTCAGCTTCTGGATAGGACAGGTGTTGCACTCGGCTATGATTTTCCGGCAGGAAGATATCTGGATAATCTGTCATGTGACAGAGGCTATGACGGTTCAAGACTGCTAAGCAAAATCAAAGTGACAGACGGCTGGTTCAATCTGTCAGGTACAGAGTTTCAGGTTATGAAGTCCATTGCGGATTCTGGCGACGAAGTCGTGCCCGAATTGCTGGAGCGGATAAGCATCCTTCTCTGTGATGCCGCGTGCATGCTTGCCGATAAATTTGCAATCGACAGAGTCTATATGGCCGGAGGAGTTTCCTCCAGTCAATATTTTAGAATGAGGAGTAGAGCTTTAAATGCTCACGAGAGATTTGAAATGCGCTTTGGGCTTCCCGAATTATCCGGTGATAATGCTGTAGGCATTGCATTGCTCGGAGGAAGGGCATTGTGCGAGAAGGGGAATAGATGAATCCATTTTCAATAACACAATTTAACGAATACGTAGCGAGGAAACTTAACAGCGACATCAACCTCAGAAACATCCCCTTGACAGGTGAGGTTTCCGGAGTTTCGATGAGCAATGGACACATGTATTTTTCCCTAAAGGACGAAAACAGTGTTCTGCGTGCAGTCGTATGGAGAAACAATATTTCTAGAATCGACACATCACTTATCACAAATGGTAGTAAAATAGTTGCGTTAGGCGACATGAGTGCCTATGCCCGCGGAGGCAGCTACTCTTTCTCTGTTCGCATGGTCGAAAGCTTCGGAGAAGGTGATCTTGCAAAGGAATACAACAGAGTCAAGAAACTCCTCGAATCAGAAGGTCTGTTCTCCCGAGAGCACAAGAAGCAAATTCCCCAATTTGCTAAACGCATCGGAGTTGTAACATCTGATACAGGAGCTGCCGTAGAGGATATCAAGAAGATCATTACCGACAAAAACGATTACGCTGATATTCTTATATTTCCAACACTCGTGCAGGGTATTGGTGCACCGGCCAGCATTATCAGCAGCATTAAATTAGCTAACGAGATCAGCCTCGGCGGCACGAAGATAGATGTGCTTATAGTCGGACGTGGTGGTGGTTCCGCTGAAGATCTTGCCGCTTTTAACGATGAAGGTGTTGCAAGGGCTATATTTGCATCAGAGATTCCCGTCATCAGCGCTGTCGGCCATGAGTCGGATGTATCTATCTCCGATTGGGTCGCTGATGCAAGAGCAGAGACACCTACTGCCGCAGCCGATATGGCTGCAATCAACACGTTTGAACTTCGAGAGCAGATTGAACACAATAAGCTCGAGCTCAGAAAATCGATCGACTACAAGATCAAAACTGAACGCAACAACATCAAGCTTCAGAGAGATCACCTCGTGCACGTCATGAACAGCAAAATTCGCGAGATGAGATTAAGCGTGGATAAGGCGGTTATAACCCTTAATGCAAACAATCCGAGAAATATTCTCAACAAGGGATACTCACTGGTGACCAAGGATGGGCAAGTGGTCGGAGAAGCGGCAAAGATCGCTATAGGAGAGATTTATACGGTAACGATGACCGATGGCTCTTTTGAAGCCGAAGCTATCGGTAAAACACAAATTTAAGGCAAATACATACTCGAATTCATGAGGTGAGAGAAAAATGACACAAGCAACAGAAAAGACATTTATGGAGGCTTACCGGAGCTTAGTAGACGCTGCAACCAACATAACCAAACAGACCACGTCCATAGACGATTCTCTCAGACTGTTTGATGAGGGTATGAAGGATGCAGAGCGCTGCACCAAGATGCTCGACGAAGCGGAACAAAAAATCGAAATTTACACCAAGGAAGGCAAGTAGAGGTCACCATGCACAGTTACGATGAATATAAAGCGATAATAGAACAGCATCTGCTAGACTACATTCCGAAAATTGATATCAAAGCCAGAACGCTTTTCGATTCTATGAAATACAGCGTGATGAGCGGCGGTAAAAGACTGCGCCCTGTTATGCTTCTCGCTGCATGTGAGTTTTCAGGCGGAGACATCTACGAGGCTCTGCCATTCGCTTGCGCTCTTGAATACATACACACTTATTCTCTAATCCATGACGACCTGCCGGCGATGGATAACGACGACCTTCGCAGGGGGAATCCAACTAACCACAAGGTATTTGGCGAGGATATCGCTGTTCTCGGGGGAGATGCTCTGCTCAACACTGCTATGGAAGTGATGTTCAGAGATTTAACTTACTTCTTCGATGACTCAGAGAAGCTCAAGCGTCACAGCTGTGCCGGTCTCACCATTGCAAAGGCGGCTGGTGTTACCGGCATGATTGCAGGCCAGGTGGTAGATGTAGAGAACGGCATGGATGATTGCTCACAGGAGTTCGTTGACTTCATCGAGGAAAACAAAACAGGAGCTCTTATTGCTGCACCTGTTATTGCCGGCTTGGGAATCGGAGGGGCGGACAAAGAAATGATAGATGCATTCACAGTATATTCCAGATGCATCGGCAAAGCATTTCAGATCTCAGATGACATATTGGATATGACCGGCTCAGTTGACGAACTGGGCAAGACTCCCGGCAAGGACTCGCATCATGAAAGGGCTAATTTTGCCTTAGTCAACGGAATTGACAGCGCTCGGGCTGAACTTCACACGCTCACGATGTCGGCAATTGAGTCTATTGAGAAATACGAGTCACCCGATAAAAAATTCTTTACAGATCTGGCAATTAAGCTAGAAAAAAGGAGAGCTTGATGAAATACGATCTTGAACATGAAGATCTAATATCAATAATTAAGAATACAGACGAGCACGACTTAGGTGATCTCTGCCATGATATCAGAGAGTTTTTGATACAGAAAATCTCTAGGACAGGCGGCCATCTCGCATCAAATCTCGGTGTTGTTGAACTAACGATAGCGATGCACAAGGCGTACGACAGCCCTAATGACAAGCTTATTTACGATGTCGGACATCAGACCTACGTGCACAAGATTATAACAGGTCGAGCAGGCGAATTCGACACACTGCGCAAGTTCAAGGGGCTCAGCGGATTCCCTAAATCCTATGAAAGCGTGCACGACGCATATGATACCGGTCACAGCAGCACTTCTCTAGGTGCGGCAGCTGGGTATGCAGTCGCTCGTGACCTCCGAGGCGAGGATAATAATGTAGTAGCTCTAATCGGAGACGGTGCGATGACTGGAGGACTCGTGTATGAGGCTCTCAACAACATCGGCTCGAGCAGACTCAATATCAAAATTATCCTTAATGATAACGGTATGTCTATTGCCCACAACGTCGGTGCCATGTCCAAGCACCTGCAAAGACTTCGCAGCTCGTCAAACTATATCAACGCTAAGAAATCCATCCGCACTTCGCTCGATAATGTTCCGTTAATAGGCAAATCTATTTCGAAGGGAATCAGCAGGACTAAGTCGAGGATTAAACTGTCAGTGCTCGACCAGCAGGGAATTATCTTTGAAGAGCTGGGTATCAAGTATATCGGTCCGGTTGACGGATATGATATTCCTAAACTTCTGGGGGCATTCAGAGCCGCAAATGCAGTTGACGGTCCTACGCTCGTGCACGTAATAACCAAGAAGGGACAAGGTTACTCTTGGTCTGAAAAATACCCGAGGAAGTTCCACGGAGTTGGTCCGTTCAATATAAGTAACGGTAATTTATTATCGTCTGATTGCGTTTCAAAGCCGGTTTCGTTCTCTGAAGTTTTCGGCAACAAGCTGCTCGATCTGGCCAGACAGGATGACAGAATAGTGGCCATAACCGCTGCAATGGGAACGGCTACAGGACTGGGCCCATTTTACGAAGCCTTTCCGGATAGATTCTTTGATGTCGGAATTGCCGAACAGCATGCAGTCCTCTTCGCTGCCGGCCTTGCTAAGGCGGGGATGATCCCTGTTGCACCGATTTATTCATCCTTTCTGCAGAGAGCCTACGATCAGCTAATCGAGGATGTCTGTATCCAGAACCAACACGTTATCTTTGGAGTAGATAGAGCCGGCTTAGTCGGAGCGGACGGAGAAACACACCATGGAGCTTTTGATTTGAGCTATCTATCAAGCATTCCTAACATGACAGTCTTGGCTCCTGCGGATGGAACGCAGCTTGAAGAAATGCTCGATTACGCTATAAATGAAATGAATTCTCCAGTAGCAATACGCTACCCCAGAGGATCGTCGAAGTTTAAACACCTCAAGCTAAGGCCATTTGCGGGAAAAAACATCGGGCTGTCCAAGGGCAGTGACGTCACAATTCTTGCTGTCGGCAGCATGCTAGATACAGCACTTGAAGCTGCAAGAGCACTTATGGCAGAGGGATACAGCGTGGGCGTGACGAGCATCGGAGTGGTAGCTCCATTTGAAGAAGCTTTAACGGAAATCAACACCGAGCTGGTTGTAACCATCGAGGACAATATGAAGCGAGGCGGATTTGGAGAGAACTTTGCCGCTGCCGCAATTACTTGCGGTCACAGCTACGGAGTTATCAATATAGCTATTCCTGATGAATTTGTAGGACATGGATCTATTGAACAGCTGCGAGATGAGTGCGGCATGATGCCGGACGATATTGTGAAAGGAGCAATTGAGTATTTTGAAAGAAAGGCTTGATGTCATACTTGTAAATAAAGGACTGGCTCCTTCCAGAGACAATGCCAAGAGGACCATTATGGCCGGCCTCGTTACTGTAGATGGAGTAGTTGAGACCAAATCGGGTCAGAAGTTCAACGTTGACAGTGAGTTCGCAGTCAAGGAGAAGCTGCTTAAATACGTGAGCCGCGGCGGGATCAAGCTCGAAAAGGCAATTGATTCGTTTGGAATTGATCTTGCAAATTGCTATACTGTCGATATGGGCGCGTCAACGGGCGGATTTACCGATTGCATGCTTATGAATGGTGCAGTAAAGGTCTATGCCTTGGATGTTGGATACGGCCAGCTGGACTACAAGTTGAGAGTGGACTCTCGTGTAATCAACATGGAGAAGACCAATATCCGTTATCTGGATATGAATCTGATAGCGAAGCCCATCGACTTCATTTCGATCGATGTTTCGTTCATCTCACTGAGACATATGTTTCCGGTTGCATCTGCCTTGCTGAAGGATGACGGGGCTGTTATGTGCCTTATCAAACCGCAGTTTGAAGCCGGCAGGGAACAGGTTGGGAAGAAGGGAATCGTAAGAGACGACAGAGTACATTTAGATGTTATAGAGAAGGTTATCGGGTATGCTGCACTTGAGGGATTATATCCGCATGGCTTGGATTATTCCCCGGTCAAGGGCACAAAAGGCAATATCGAATATTTGCTATATCTCAAGAAGAGCGAATCAGACTCGGACATTTCACCACGGGAAGTCGTCGCAAGAGCGCATAGCGAATTAGACGATTAGAATTTATAGGGGGATTAGCGTCATGGCACTATCACCGATGATGAAGCAATATTTTGCCATTAAAGAGCAATACAAGGACTGCCTGCTCATGTATAGACTGGGTGACTTCTATGAGCTCTTTTTTGACGATGCACTTACAACATCGAGAGAGCTGGAGTTGACTCTCACAGGCAGAAACTGTGGGCTTGAGGAGCGGGCTCCAATGTGTGGAGTTCCATTTCATGCAGCAAACTCCTATATAGCGAAGCTCGTGTCCAAGGGATACAAAGTAGCAATTTGCGAACAGATTGAGGATCCCAAGGAAGCTAAGGGGATTGTTAATAGAGAGGTTATCAGAATTATTACGCCGGGTACGATCGATATTGACGAGGCTACCAGTGCCAAGGACAATCTATATCTTGCATCGATATATGTAAACGGCAGCTCCAGCGCAATTGCTTATGTCGACATCACAACCGGTGAATTTAATGCGCTTGAGATAAAGGATGACGGTGACTGTGAGCAGCTGATTGCGGAGCTTTCACGAATCGTACCAAGGGAGATTATCTGCTACAGTAAAGACGCTTCAGCTTTTATTGACAGATATAGCAAAATGTCACCCGAAACTTATATAAATGAGATAGACGACTCATACTTCAAATATTCGTCTTGCGCCGACATTCTCAAGACCCAGTTTGGAGTCACGTCGCTTATCCCTCTGGATATACAGGACAGACGGGAGATAACCATTTCAGCCGGAGCGCTGCTGCTCTATCTGATGGAGACCGAGAAGCAGGCTTCGCCTCAGATTAAGCATCTCAATATTAAGGAATCTGACTCCGGCATGGTACTTGATCGTTCAACCATGCGAAACCTGGAACTGCTCGAGACTCAATACAACCATAGTCAAAAGGGCTCTCTTCTCGGCGTGATAGACAAGACGCATACCGCTATGGGAGGAAGACTTATTAGGAGATTTATCAAGGAGCCTCTCAACAATTCCAATGCTATCAACAAGCGACTCGATGCTGTCGAAGTGCTTGTTGATCTGCCTCTCAACAGAGCAAACATCGTAGCATCGCTCAAACACGTCTACGATTTTGAACGCCTTACTGCCAGAATCGCCAGCATGAGGGCTAACGGGAAGGACATGGTGGCACTCAAGACGACGCTTCACGAACTCCCCGCCATCAAGGATGAACTGAAGCACATAGATGCGCCTCTTTTAAATGAAATCTTTTCATCACTCGATGATTTTTCGTCGTTAGAGGAGCTCATTGAGAACTCTATAGTGGATGAACCTCCGTTTACAATAACTGATGGGGACTTGATTAAGTCCGGATATTCAACCGACCTGGATAACCTCAAGCTGTCAATAAAGGATGCGAAGGCTTGGATAACAGGGCTAGAGGCTAAGGAAAAGGAAAGAACCGGCATCAAGAATCTAAAGGTGGGATTTAACAAGGTGTTCGGATACTATATTGATGTCAGCAAGTCCAATCTACCGCTTGTCCCGGATGATTACGTGCGCAAGCAGACGTTAGTCAACAATGAGCGTTACATAACTCCTGAGCTTAAGGAGAAGGAAAGTCTGGTCCTCTCAGCCGAGGCTAAGATCAACAGCTTGGAATACGAGATTTTCAAGGAGATCAGAGCTTCTATCGAGCCTTATATCGCGAGGCTGCAGAAAGCCTCAGCTTCTGTTGCGTTGCTCGATGTACTCACAGCTCTTGCAGCTGTAGCATCCCGGTACGGATACGTCAAGCCGGCGGTTGACGATTCAAATGTAATAGATATCAGAGAGGGTCGCCACCCTGCGGTTGAACAGATGATTGGAGAAGGACTCTTCGTTTCAAACAGCACCCTGCTCGATACCGTTTCCCGCAGCATGCTGATAATCACCGGACCTAATATGTCAGGCAAGTCTACGTATATGCGTCAGACAGCAATAATCGTGCTTATGGCTCAGCTGGGCTCTTTTGTACCTTGTGAGAGTGCTCACATCGGCGTTGTCGATAGGGTATTTACGCGTATAGGTGCTTCAGACAACCTTTCATATGGCCAGTCAACCTTTTACATTGAGATGAGTGAGCTAGCCAATATTCTGCGAAATGCAACTGATCGAAGCTTGATCATTCTCGACGAAATCGGACGGGGCACGAGTACCTTTGACGGGCTATCCATCGCCTGGGCTACAATAGAATATTTATCAAAACCGGGAAACTGCATCCGCACCATGTTTGCAACTCATTATCACGAACTGACTGTACTCGAGAGAAGGTTCGCCAATGTCAAAAATCTTTCCGTAGCAGTCAGCGAGCAGGGCAGCGATGTAGTGTTCCTGCACAAGATTTCTGAGCAACCGGCCAGCAAGAGCTACGGTATACATGTTGCTAAAATTGCAGGTGTTCCGGCGGAGATTAGAAGAAAGGCAAGCACCAAGCTGCGAGAGTTAGAATCGGATTCCGGCACATCTCCATTGACCAGTGATCAGATTTCTTTCTTTGGACAGAACTTTGAATCCTCGGAGGACGGTCGGTACGACGACGTAGTAGATGATATCAAGAGTATAGATCTCAATAATATCACCCCAATGGACGCAATGATTAAGCTCAAGGAACTTCAGCACAAGATAGAGGAGTTATAAATGATTAGAATTCTTGACGAATTTGTAGCAGATAAAATAGCTGCCGGCGAGGTTATCGAACGACCGCTCTCAATTGTAAAGGAACTTGTTGAAAATTCAATTGACGCCGGCTCCACACAGATAGTAATAGAGATCAGGAACGGCGGCAAATCATACATACGCGTAACTGACAACGGCTCGGGCATTGAGAGCAACGAAGTCGAACTGGCTTTTGAGAGGCACGCTACAGGCAAAATCGCGACACTCGGCGACCTCAATCATATAAGCACATTAGGCTTCAGAGGGGAAGCTCTTGCCAGCATTACAGCGATATCCCGGCTCACAGTCTATACCAAGACAGAGGCTGATGAGATGGGAACAAAGCTCAAAATGCAGGGAGGTAATACCATAGGTGCCGAGAAGACAGGTATGAATACGGGAACCACTATGGTTATCGAAGATGTATTTTACAACACTCCTGCCAGACGAAAATTCATGAAGAGCGATGCTGCTGAAGCTACTGTAATCATAGATATGATACAGAAGCTGGCTATATACTATTCTCACATAGCTTTTAGACTCATTAACAACAAGCAAACAGTAATATCGACTCCTGGAAATGGCGATAAACTCACTACCATACAGTCGATTTATCCGACTTACCGAGAATTGATCGAAATACAGGGGGAATATACCCATGGCTTTATATCTGATCCGGGCAGTACGAAGAGCAATAAACGCGGTCAGATATTTTTTGTCAACGGCAGGTATATCAACAGTCCCACAATCGAAAAGGGTATAGCAAAAGGATATGGTGATAGAGTGTTTTCGGGTCATCCGACTGCAATCCTCTTCATTGAGGTTAACCCGGAAGATATAGACGTCAATATCCATCCAAACAAAAAAGAGGTAAAATTTCTGCACGAGGATGAAATTGTCAGGGATATAGCAGCTGCAATCTTAAGAGTTATCAGCTCTGAAAATGCAATTCCCGCAGCAATCGGCTCCAGGTCGGAGGATAAGGCTACAGCCAGTGCTGCTTTTACGTCAACCTACCTTGATGATGACCGGAAAAAAGTAACGGAAGGCGAAAGCACCCAGGTCGACATTCGGTCATTTCTTGCGAATAGAACTCGGGTCGCAGATAATGATGATAATTGCAAGTCTTACGGAGCAGACAAGAGCATGATTATTGACTCTTCGGAATATTCAAAGGTATCGGAAGCAGCCGAATCAAACAATATAAACGAAGAAATCATCTCCTCTGTTTCAGCTGATACTGTCGGTTCAAAAAACAACTCGCCCGAGGTATCAAAATCCAATGACACTGCTTCCGATAATGATATAATTAGTAAACGTATATCACTTAAGACTCCATCGGTAAGAGCCTTTGAATTCGATCAGCTTATTTACAAAGGGTACCTTTTCGATACATACATCATCATGCAATCGTCTGATGTCGCTTATCTGCTCGATCAGCACGCTGCACATGAACGAATTATGTACGAGAGATTTATCAATATGTACAACGAGGCGGAACACATCTCTCAGCCGATGCTGGTGCCATTCTCGATAGAGACATCCAGCGACGTGTATTCTGATGAACGCTTCTGGATGGATGATTTAACCAAGCTTGGATTTGATATCGACGACTTTGGAAATAATACTTTTATTATCAGAGGTATTCCGACATACATGGATAGAGGAGAGGCTGAGACGTTCCTGCGCACCTACATTGAGGACCCGGAATCACGATCTGAGAGGGGCAACACTGTTGTGGTTGATAAACTGATCATGAGGTCATGCAAAGCGGCTGTAAAGGGCAATAATCGCCTCAGTACACGAGAGATCAATGAGCTGCTCGAGCAGCTTTCAGGCTGTGTCAATCCATTCAGTTGCCCACACGGCCGACCTACCTTTATAAGGTTCACTCTATCTGAAATTTCACGCGCATTTAAGCGATAATGCGTTTACATAGAAGGGAAAGAAATATGACGACACTTAATGCGAAAAAGGTGTATATAATAGGGGGTCCGACAGCCGCCGGTAAGAGCGTGGTTGCTCTGTATCTCGCCAAGAGAATTCAGGGCGAAATCGTTAATTGCGATTCGGTTCAGCTGTATAAACACATGGATATCGGAAGTGCAAAGCCCTCCCTGAAGGATATGGCGGCAGCTCCACATCACCTTTACGGATTTGTAGATCCGGCACATGACATCACTGTCGCACAGTATCAGAAGCTGGCGTTCGAGCAGATTGATGAAATTATCTCGCGCGGCAAGACGCCGATAGTTGTAGGTGGAACGGGTTTATACCTCAATTCATTGATTTACAAGATGTCATTTGCTGCGAAGCCAATTAATCTCAAGAGACGTAGTGAACTCGAGCATCTGGCAGCTGAGCGAGGCAACGAATATCTGTTCGAACTGCTATCAGCAGTTGATCCTGAGGCAGCCGCACGGATTCATCCCAACAACCTGCGCAAGATTATCAGAGCGATAGAAGCTTACGAGCTTGGCTCAAAGCTGGAATCTATGGACAAGCTGGAGCCTAACACCGAGTATGACTTCAACATCAATATAATAAGCATGGACCGTAAATGGCTGTATACCCGCATCAACCGGCGCGTCGACAAGCTGATGGATGAAGGTCTTCTCAAGGAGGTCGAGCACCTGCTCGAGATGGGCTACAATCAGGATACGCCTGCTATGAAGGGAATCGGATATAAGGAGCTGATTTCATACCTGAACGGGGATATAACGCTGGATGAAGCCGTTAAAAACATCAAGACAAACACCAGGCACTATGCAAAACGTCAGCTAACTTGGTTCAAACGTTATCAAAACGCTCACTGGATAGAGATTCAGAGGGGTCAGACGGTCGGCAACATCGTCGACAACATCCTTGAGACTGGTAAATAACTGGGGAAGATATGGCTATCAATAAGACTACCGGGGACACCGTTCAAGGTGCCAAGCGGCTCAAAATTCACAACAAAAGCGACAAGCCTGACAATGTGATTGAGCGTGAAAATGAAATATACATGCAATGCGAGACCGTTGAACGGGAGCTGCCGAGTTTTCTGCGTTCATATTTTGTTTATTTGAAAGGCAATGTTCTCCCTATGTCGAGACTCGCATACCTCCACGATGTGCGATTTTTCTTTGATTATCTCATTGCAAACACATCGCTCACTGACGCCGACGTGCCAAAGGGAATTAAGCTCGAAGAGATTCAGCAGATTACCGCCATGGATGTAAATCTCTACATCGATTACTGCCGCAAGTACACGGTCGATGACGGAGACAAAATAATAATTTACGAGAACAACAACAAGACACTGGCTCGCAAGAAGTCCTCGATTTCCGTGATGTTCAAGCAGCTATACCGAGACGGATTCCTCGAAGCCAATATTACAGATGGATTCGACCCCATAAGAGTTCCCAAGCCGGGCGAGCGTGAAATCAAGGCTCTGCAAGATGATGAGGTAATGGTCATGCTCGATGCAGTAACTACAGGTTCGCATCTCACGCCACATGAACGCAAATACTGGGAGAAGACAAGGCTAAGAGACAAGGCGATTTTAATGCTTTTTCTGACCTACGGACTCAGGCTTTCCGAGCTGCAGCAGCTCAACATATCTTCATTCAACTTTTCGCGTGGCGAATTTACCATTTATCGCAAGCGAGGTAAGGAATCCAAGATGCCGATCAACAGCTCGATCCAGCTGACACTTCAGGATTACCTAGGCAACGAGCGAAGTACCATAGCCGAGGAGTCCGAAGTGGACGAAGACGCGCTATTCCTGTCTTTGCAGGGAAGACGTATGACCGCGAGAGCAATACGTGAGCTTGTAAAAAAATATACGGCTATTGCGCTTAACACGACTAAACACAACGGCTACAGTCCACACAAGCTTCGTGCAACTGCAGCTACCAGCCTTATCGGACGCGGCAATTCAATCTACGACGTGCAGGCGCTGCTTGATCACGAACAGGTTACCACTACACAGCTCTACGCTTCCCACAAAATGAATGTCAAGCGAGAGCTGGTCAAGGATATGGAATGGGAACTGGAGAGAAAGGACAACGACTGATGACAAGCTATAACAAGCATCTAATTAAAGACTTTGGCATTAAGCCGGAGGTTCTGGAATTGATAGACAAGGCGGAAGCCAAGCTAAAGGACAAGTTCGATACACTTGAGGATATATGCGCTATTAACCAGCTTAAGGTGCTGAACGCATTTCAGGAGAATAACATCAGCGACACTCACTTTAGTTGGAACACCGGCTACGGATATGATGACGCCGGCCGTAATGCTGTAGAAAATGTATATGCGAGCATTTTCAACACGGAGTCAGCTCTTGTAAGACCTAACATCGTAAATGGGACACACGCTCTGTCGACGACTCTTTTTGGACTTCTCAAGCCCGGCGAAGAGCTGATATATGTAACCGGCAGGCCATATGATACTTTGCAAACCGTAATCGGTATTAACGAACACGAATACATGGGCACTCTGACCGACTATAGTATCCAATACAGCGAAGTTGCGCTAAATGGTGATCTCGATGTCGATCTCGAGGCCATCAAGGCTGCGCTTCACGACAATACAAGAGTTATAGCAATGCAGCGTTCGACAGGCTACGACTGGAGACCTGCTATCACACTCGATAGTATTCGCAAGGTCACAAAATTGATACATGAAATTCGTCCTGACATCATCGTCATGGTCGATAATTGTTATGGAGAGTTCGTAAGTGAGGAAGAGCCGACAGACTTCGGTGTTGACGTCATCGCAGGATCACTTATCAAGAATCCTGGTGGCGGCCTCGCACTTTCCGGCGGATATATCTGCGGAAGGAGAGAGCTCGTTGAGCGAATTTCGTACAGACTCACGTGTCCAGGTATAGGGGCGGAATGCGGACTTACTTTTGGGCAGAACAGGGCTGTATTACAGGGAATATTCCTCGCTCCAAAGGTCGTAAATGCAGCTCTTCGCGGTGCTATGCTGTGCGGTACGGTGTACGACATGCTCGGATATGAGGTATGTCCACCGGTGACGGCTGAAAGAAGCGATATCGTAGAGGCCATCAAATTCAACGATCCTGATCTCGCTATCACATTTATCCAGGCTATCCAGTCCGCAGCACCTATTGATGCCTATGTTACGCCAATCCCTTGGGATATGCCCGGTTACGACGAGCAGGTCATAATGGCCGCCGGCGCATTCGTACAGGGATCATCAATAGAGCTCAGCGCCGATGCGCCTCTGCGTGAACCGTACATAGCCTACTATCAGGGCGGGCTTACTTACGAACACGCTAGATTCGGTATCATCAAGAGCTTGCAGCAGTTAGTGGATAAGGGCTTAATCGATGTCAAGAAAGCACAGAAAAATATCTGAATACAGAGAACACATGCGAGAGACCAAGGAGAGTTGGCGCCTGTTCAAGGAAGACGTGCACGTCAACGTTCAGAATTCAACCTTTAAGAACCGTGTAATCGCTCTCCTCAAGCTCTTCGTGCTTATTTTTATAATGATAGGGCTTCCAATCATCTTATTTCTGATGTTCAGGAATACATTGTTTAATAAAGATTATCTGTTAAATATTCCAAATAAGCTTGAAGATTTTAAGACTTTTGCTTTCATTCCGCTGATTATCTTGCAAATAGTTCAGATTATCGTCTGTTTTATTCCCGGGCAGCCGATACAGTTTGCTTCCAGTTATTTGTACGGAATACTTGGTGGATATTTGATATCTATTATCGGAGCACTTATCGGTTCGACGATCACTTATTTTCTCGCCAGATTCCTCGGAAACGAATCGCTTCACCTCATATTTGGAGAGCAGAAGGTAAGCTCATATGTGCGCAAGCTCAACAGCAAACGCTCTTATATGCTTATCTTCCTTATATACCTGATTCCGGGTATTCCAAAGGACTTCGTAAGTTATGTAGCCGGAGTTTCTAATATAAGACTGCGTCCATTTCTTGTTCTTTCGACACTGGGAAGGACTCCTGGAATTATCGAAAGCCTGTTATTTGGTGCTTTTTTAGCCGATAAGAACTACATTGGTCTTGTAATAGTTGTCGCAGTAAGTCTTTCTATCCTTTGGTTCTGTATTACAAGGCGAGAAGCGATTATGAATTTAATAGGTTCATACGAAGATACTACCGATGATAACTGATTAGAAGTCTAAAACGGTGTACACCGTATAACGGATGACACCGAGATTGTTGCATTTATATTGTAAATTCATAATAAAAAGGAAAATATTATGTCGAAAAAGGACAAAATAGAAAAGACTAATGCGATGAGACAGCTTGATAGCGTCGGCATTGAACACGCAATAGGAGAATATGAATATGACGAGACAGAACTCTCCGGAGAGCATGCAGCTGAAGCGCTTGGCATATCAAAAGACGAAATTTTCAAGACACTCGTGACGAGGTCAAACACCGGAGATTACTTCGTGTTTGTAGTTCCGGTAGCTTCTGAGCTCAATCTTAAAAAGGCTGCATCAGCGGCCGGAGTAAAAAAGATAGAAATGATTCACGTCAAGGAACTTCTACCTCTTACAGGTTACGTACGAGGCGGTTGCTCACCGATAGGAATGAAGAAACCTTTTCCCACATTTATCGATGAAACAGCCATGCTATATGACAGGATTTACATTTCAGCAGGCAAAAGGGGAGCTCAGATAATTATTAACGGCGAAGTACTGGCTGATTTTATAGGAGCCTTATTAGTAGATATTACTGCGTAGAATGCGTAGAAAATATCGGTAAATGTAATAAAATTTAATATATACAGTCATAAAAGTGCTGCAATTACTGGACTGCAGCACTTTTTATTTTTTCAAACATTTGTTCGATTTTTTATTGACTTCTCCTGGGCATAGCGTTATACTATGAGTACTTCAAAAGAACATTTGTTCTTTTATTTAAAATATAAGGATTTGACTTTTAGCAAGTCTATCTGGGAGGATGTTATTATGAAGAAGAGATATAAGATTGTATCACCAGTTAGATTCTTTATTTTTGTTTTGATTGTTATCTTGAGTTTGACCGTGCTCGTATACAATTTGCTCGGTTTTGCAGCGACTGAAGCCGGCACGACAGATACATATAGACAAGTCGAGATTCATCAGAATGATACATTATGGTCAATTGCAGATAGATATTGTGGCAAGTCAATTGACCCTCGTACTGCTGTAGATAAGATATGTAATATAAACGGCATCAACGCATCTGATGTGCAGCCCGGGGATACCATTCTGGTTCCGGTAGAATCCTAATAGACGTCGTTATAAGCTATAAGATAAACTTGGATTTTTTGAGGCTTATATTTCGCTTTAGAGGCGTTTTTTTAGAAATTAGGGTATAGTTATCCACGTAATTTCTATATGGATAATCAGATTATGTACTATGTACATCTCAATTATTAATTAGGTATTGATACAGTGTTAATCACTTGTTGTCAAATACATAAAGCTCCATTTACACGGCTGCCGCAAGGCAGTCGCTTTCGAGCATTATATACTATTCCCAAAATTATGATTTTAGGAATAGTTATGCCTGTCTTGATCCCTTCTCTTCTAATCTAATGTGCCCACGCCCCTTAATTAATAAGACTTGGCACCATATATTCCTGTTGTTATCAGTGCTATTGGACCAACGTGTACTCCCAGATACGGACTTACTACCGCCCAGGTCGGCGGTAGTACCGCAACTAAGAGAGCAAGGGTTAACACCTCTCTGTGTTTACCCTTGCTGTTTTTATGATCAAATTCAACTCTTTTATTCATACAATATGTCTCTTTCCTACTATCTCATTGTGATATAGCCGTGATACGAAGTCATGTTGTCTGATCTGGCTATATCCGATAAGAAGATACCCGAGATTCCATACGACTTCTTGAGGTATGGGAAGTCTTGAGTTTCAGCCCATGCCGGCTTAGCCACCTTCTTGCTTGCGTTTTCAGTAGCTGTAACCCACGCAGACTGGCACGGAAACCACATCTCGACCAGGCGATCAAACTCACAATTATTTACTTCCTTGATAATCCTGCTGGATAGGCATCTTAAGCACTCATCCTGTTCGGTGTATGCCGGGATAAGCTCTTCCTTGATCCACTTGTCGCCTTCTTCCTGACTTATACCTTCAGGGTAACGAACCACGAACTGCCATCTGTAGTTAGGACCATCCTCAACCGTTCTGCCTTCCCCCTTGAAATCTTCTTCCCACCAAACTGGTACAAAAGCGAATATAAATGGAACTGTTCCAAGCTCCTCGTTCCCCTTCGTCGATCTGGCATCGTCACCTTCAAAGTTCTCTTCTTTTCCTTTTTCAATCAAGTGAGACTTTCCTTCATCAGGAATATTGTTCTGCCATACGAGTACGTCCTTAGGGAAGAACTCTGTCAGCGCCTTATGATGAACAAACTCTCTGATGTCATTTGGATTTGCCAGCCAGTAATGTTCAGTCATCTGCATCCTTACGGTTCCAAATCTCTCACCTCCCGGAGGTGTTGGAAGCGCCTGGTAGAATGCGTACTTAGATACATAAGGTCCAAACTGCGAAATGCTATCCGGAATGTGATATCTGTACAGCCAATTCTCAAGCTTTATTCTGTAATCTTCATGAGCCAAATCGACATAGATAAGGCTTCTAACTGGATAAAAATCAGGTCTCTTCATCGTGTTCTCTCCTCCTAATACGCCCCAAACTGCGTAAATTGCCAATCGCTTACAATCAATTAATTGATATCATTATTATAATTATAATAATATCTTTTCCAATTATCTTCTAAGCCGTTAATCATTTAAACGCAAACTGCTATTGGAAATTATATCCCGGTTCCTGCATTACTCGTGGCAAATCGCTCTTGATGCTTTGTCAGCAACCGGGTACCAAACCATAGCGATAATTAGCGTAGGGATGTAACATGGAATGAATCCAGCTACAACAGCAAACAAATACTCGCTCATTGTTCCGTGACCGGCAACAAATACTCCAAATGCAGTCATCACAAGATCAAGAATAACTACAAAGAATAGAGCAATAATCATATTTGCAAGTAGGCCGAACTTGAAGGTATTGTCCTCTGCGTGCTTACTTGCAAACTTAAACCCAATCATTCCAACTGGTAAGAAGTTAATAAAGAATGTCAGCACATAAGCTAGGCAAAAGCTTGGAATAAATCTTTCCATACTTAGGTTTCCACCGAGTGCAAGTGCAACGATTGTTACAACAATGCTCAATGGCAAATCCATAATTAGTGCATATACTGCTGTTAGTTTTTTACTCTTAGGCATAATCACCCCTCCATCCATCAAAGAAACTAATCAATAGTCCAAAATCGTTAAAATCAAAACGACCATGTTCGTTTATATTCTAAACAAACATGGTCGTTTTGTATAATTGAATATCGGGTATGCATTACATAACCGCGCTGTTATATTACATAGGCATATCAAAGGAAAGACTTGCAGTTTATTATAGGCCCTGCACCGCATCCTTTATTATCTGATAGAGCTCTCTCACCTCGTCATTAGTGCTGCTATTAATAATCGCTACACTTACATATTCAGCTTCAATAAGATCTAAAGCTCCTATATCCGCATCCTTTAGATATCCCGTATATTCGTCACAAATCGCAACACCAAGGTTATACCTGACGCAATTTACCATAGATTCAAAATTGTTTACGAACTGAATATTAGGCCGAATCCCGTACGGTTGCATAGATGTGTTGATACTCTTTACAATTGAATCGTCCATTATACTCCACGGTGCAAAGAATTTCTCATTTACGAAATCTTCAGGAGACAGCTCAGCCTTGGAAGCAATAGGATTATATTTACAATAAATGAGTTTTTTCCTCGCAGTCAAGATATTGCTGCTCTCTATCTCAGCAAATGAATCAAATGTACTCTTGAGAGAAATCGCAAGATTCACTTCATCAGTAAGGAGCATTGTCGACAGTTCCTTAGCTCCATAGTAATTAATGATGATATCGACATATCCATGAGAATCTCTGAATTCCTTAATCACTCTGGTGAGCCAGGGTGAAAAATCCCAGCCCTCAAGTATACCGACAGTTATAGTCTGACTCGTAACTCCCTCGAGCTCTGAGACCTCGTGCTTGATGTTTCCCATCTCTGCCTTGTATCTGCTAAAAAAATCATAATACCGCCTACCGGCCTCTGTAAGCTCAGTGCGCTTGTTATTTCTAATAAAGAGTTTAACCCCTAATTCCTTCTCCATAAGCGCAATCTGTTTAGAAATAGCGGGTTGAGAGACAAATAGCTCTTCCGAAGTCTTGGTAAAACTTGAGTTAGTAGCTACGGCCATAAAATAATCGATTTGAAGGTCATTCATGTCATTCATCGCCCTTTTACACACAAGTGATAACTTCAATTCATACAATGTACGCCTAGCCGCTACGTTCGTCAAGCAGCAGCTAGGCTTTTCTTCCTGGTGTTCCTAGTGATGGAATAATCTAAATCCTGTAAATGCCATTGCGATTCCGTACTTGTTGCACGACTCAATTACCAGGTCGTCACGAGTTGATCCGCCAGGCTGAGCAATATATGTTGCACCGCTCTCATGAGCTCTGTCAATATTGTCGCTAAATGGAAAAAACGCATCCGACGCAACAGAAACGCCGCTTATCGCAGAGAGGATTTTTTTCTTCTCCTCAATTGTAAATGGCTGTGGCTTTTCGCAGAAGAGTGTCTCCCACTCGATATCTCCACGTGACTCTGGCGTATCCTCCATAGCAATATATCTGTCGATAAAATTATCCTTATCAGGTCTCTTGACCCCCCTTTTGAATGGCAGATTCAGAACCATATCTGTCTGTCGCAGATGCCAGTTATCTGCCTTTGCTCCGGCAAGTCTGGTACAATGTACCCTCGACTGCTGTCCTGCTCCTACACCAATAGTCTGTCCATCAACAGCATATGCAACTGAATTGGACTGCGTGTATTTAAGCGCAATAAGGGCAATTACGAGATCCTCCTTTGCCTCCTCCGTAATATTCTTATTTTCCGTTACAACCTGCTCTAGGCACGACCTGTCAATCTTGATGTCGTTATGCTTCTGTTCAAAGGTTATCCCAAATACCTGTTTTGTCTCCACATCCGGAGCCTTGAAATCCGATTTAACCTTGAGAATAAGATAATTGCCCTTTTTCTTCTGCTTGAGAAGCTCAAGAGCTTCATCTGTAAATCCGGGTGCAATGATGCCATCAGAAACCTCGCGCTTGACGAGTCTTGCGCAGGTCTCATCGCACACATCGCTTAGTGCGATAAAATCTCCAAAAGATGACATTCTATCTGTACCTCTAGCTCTGGCGTAGGCAGTTGCAATTGGAGATTCATCGAGCCCGGGAACATCATCAACAAAGCAAGCCTTCTTAAGCCTATCGCTCATAACTCTGCCAACAGCTGCAGCGGACGGGCTAACATGCTTAAAGGACGCAGCAGCAGCCTTTCCTGTTGCTGCTTTGATTTCACTCACCAGCTGCCATCCGTTAAGTGCATCCAGCAGGTTGATATACCCGGGTCTGCCATTCAGAACCTCGAAAGGCAGCTCAGAACCATCTTCCATATATACAGAAGCCGGTTTCTGATTAGGATTACATCCATATTTTAGTTCGATATTTTTCATTAATTCCACCACCCTAACACTAATAAAGCGAAATCATAAGTTAATCTCTGTCTCGATTGCCTTTTGTGGATGACGCCCGATGATAGGATCTATCACATCGCTGATTAATTCCTCGACCTGTGAATGACTTCTACCCACATACAACTTCGGATCCATAGCCGCCATAATTTCATCCCTTGATAATCCAAAAGATGAATCATTGGCAATCCTATCTACAAGGTCGTTGTTGAGACCATCTCTCTTGACTCTTAGTGTTGCAGCATGTGAATGGATCCTAATCTGCTCGTGCAGCGCCTGTCTGTTGCCGCCCTTCTTAACGGCCTCCATCATTATGTTCTCAGTTGCAATGAACGGAAGCTTTTCCATTGTACGAGCATTTATTACTTTAGGGTACACTACCATATCACTTGTGATATTGATATACAGATTAAGAATCCCGTCCAAAGCTAAAAAAGCTTCAGGGACCGAAATTCTCTTGTTAGCCGAGTCATCCAGGGTTCTCTCAAACCACTGCGTAGCAGCTGTAATAGCCGGATTTAGCGAATCAATAATGACATATCTGGCAAGCGATGTGATTCTTTCGGATCTCATTGGATTGCGTTTGTAAGGCATCGCAGATGATCCAATCTGATGCCTCTCAAAAGGCTCCTCCATCTCGCCGAATGACTGCAGAATTCTAAGATCATTAGAAAACTTTGATGCGCTCTGTGCAAGCCCTGAAAGCGACGATAATATGTTAGCGTCTACTTTACGAGTGTACGTCTGTCCTGAAACCGGGACACATCCGGACACGCCAAAGGTATTTGCTATAATCTCGTCAAGCTTCTTGACTTTGGATTCATCGTTGTTAAAGAGCTCCATGAAGCTGGCCTGAGTACCGGTTGTACCCTTTGAGCCAAGCATGCGAAGATCCGTGAGTCTTCGCTCAAGCTCAACCACATCAAGGGACAGTTCATACATCCACAGCGAAGCTCTCTTGCCAACCGTTGTGAGCTGAGCCGGCTGAAGATGTGTATACGCCAGACAAGGCATATCTTTGTATTCTCTCGCAAATTTCTTGAGATTGATAAGCACCTGTACAGACTTCTCAAGAATCAGCTCAAGAGCCTTCTTCATCAACAGAACGTCGGTATTATCACCAACGTAACACGATGTAGCACCGAGATGAATTATAGCCTCTGCCTTGGGGCAACGCTTGCCGAATGCATATACGTGACTCATTACGTCATGGCGAACATCCTTCTCACGAGCTTCGGCAACCTCAAAATCCACAATATCCTTATTGGCTTCCATCTCCTGAATCTGTTCTTCAGTGATATCAAGCCCCAGCTCGCGCTCTGCTTTAGCTAGAGCAATCCACAGCTCATGCCAGGTAGTGAATTTCTTCTTTTCGGAGAAGATATACTTCATCTCCTTGCTCGCATATCTGGTCGACAGCGGCGACATATATTGCAATCTTGTAGTTTCCATTAGTCCCCCATCCTCTTATTGTAAATTTTAACTTCCCTCTCGAGCGTATCAAAATCAATCATCATAGTGCACAGAGCAATCTTATTGTCTGCATCCAGGCTGTTCCAGATTGTCTCGCTAAATTCTTCAAAGGAATCGGGAATTCTGAACAACTTTGGTTCCCCTTCAAATGTAGGTAATGGCGAATCATTGCCCTCATAGGTATGTATGAAATGTCCTGTGTTATCTCGAGATGCATACTCATAGAAATATCTGCTGCAATCAGTTCCATGACCATCTGAATCCTTGAGAATGCTGAGCTTGTAGGAACCATCTACCATATTCAGAATGCTGCTGATTCTAGGAGTGAAGTGCGGAGCGTCCGGCTCAAAGCATCTAGTTCTGAGAGCTTCTTCAAAAGTTTTTCCCTCGTTGAGGAATTCCTCGACTGTATCGGTTTGATCGCCATTAGTGACAATAAGATTTCTACCGTTAGTCTTAACGGGATAATATATGATGAGTGTTGGATCTATTTCGGCATTCTTATCAAACGGTGCGATAGCAATCATATCGGCATCTTGGTAAAACACTCTGTTACGGCTATTTTCACTTCTTCCCATTATAAAATAGGCAACGGCAATCCTCCTTGATGTTTTTCCAATCAGGATGCCCCTGCCCCAATAGTCATTAGAAGCGAGAAAACTAAGTTCGTTAATTTGTATCTTGTTCATTGCTCACCCTATCTAAATAACTCTGCAATATTATTATAGCTGCCTGCTTATCTATTACCTTTTTGCGGTCGCCCCTTTTAACATCGCCGGCTATGAGGATATTTTCCGCAAGTTTGGTTGTAAATCTTTCATCTTGCCACACAAGCTTTACATGTGCAAGACCTGAACTTCTAAGCTTATTTTCAAGCATAGTACGGAATTCACGTACTTTTTCAGTCTGTATACTGTCGGTTCCGTCAAGGCCAAGAGGAAGCCCTACCACAATAGTATCACACTCGTATTCGCGCACTAAACCAAGCACCTTGGTAGTGTCCTTTCGAATACCAACACGCTCTATCGTAGTGACTCCCTGCGCAGTGATATCCAGCAGATCACTTACTGCAATTCCTATCGTCTTATCACCGACATCAAGTCCTATTTTTCTCATAAATAATTCTATTTATCCAGTTCAAGATAAGACTTGAGGATCTCCTCAAGGAGCTCGTCTCTATCAATCTTGAGAATCAAATTTCTGGCATCATTGTGGCTTGTAATATAAGATGGATCACCGGATGTCAAGTAGCCTACCATCTGATCGATAGCATTATAGCCTCTCTCCTGTAGGGAATCATAAATCTGATGAAGCGCTTCTTTATTGGAAAGCTGTTTCATCTTTGCGCTTTCAAACAAAATAGTGTCCTTGCTCATATCTGCCTCCTATTTTATAAAATCATATAAAAATATATTTTAGTTGATAGGCAAATAAGTCTGTTACACATCTGCCCATCGACTTGCTAACTTTATTTACTTACTACCAGCTTCTCTGCCAGCGCAAATGCCTCATCCAGCTTGCTCACATCCTTAGCCCCAGCCTGAGCCATACCGGCCTTGCCACCGCCATTTCCACCAGCCACCTGAGCTATTTCCTTAACAAGCTTCCCTGCATGGAAGCCATCACTTACAAGCTCGTCACTTACCGAAACTATGATAGCAATCTTGCCATCATTAACTGCAGCTGCCACAAATATAGATTTGCTCTCCCTGGATTTGATAGCATCAGCCATCTCTCTGAGCTGTTCTACGTCCGTATTGTCAAATCTTCTCGTAATTAGCTTGATGCCATTGATATCAACGCCAGCCAAGATAACGTCGTCAAGAGCCCCCGCAAGCTCATCTGCTTTTAATGATTTAACTGTCTTCTCCAGCTCCTTATTATCGGCAACTAGCTGTGCAGCCCTCTTTTCCAGATCATTTGGATTAGATTTAATAGCTGTACATACGTTTGAAATCAGGCTTTCCTTACTCTCAAGATAATCGATAACCTGAGTTCCGGTAATCGCCTCAATTCTTCTAATTCCGGATGCAATACCAACTTCAGCTGTAATCCTGAAGGCTCCGATTTTGCCGGTATTATCGATATGAGTACCACCACAGAACTCGACGCTGTAGTCGCCCATGCTTACAACTCTGACAATCTCACCGTACTTTTCACCGAAAATTGCCGTAGCCCCCAGCTTCTGAGCTTCTTCAATTTTCATCTCCTGCATGCGGATAGGGAGAAATGCATCAATCTTGGCATTTACAATATCCTCAACCTGCTTGATCTGTGCAAAACTCATCGCCTCAAAGTGATTGAAATCAAATCTCAAATACGCTTCGTCCACGTATGATCCGGCCTGGGCTACGTGATCGCCCAGTACATCCTTAAGAGCCTGCTGCAAGATATGAGTAGCGCTGTGCCCTCTAGCGGTTCTGTTTCTGCAAACAGCATCTATCTTAAGCATCGCCTTATCTCCGGCACTTACAGCATCAGCCGATTCATCGACAAAGTGCAGATAAATGTCATTCTCTTTTGTTACATCCACTACATGGTAGTCATTTCCTGCGACAGTAATTACTCCGGCATCGTGTAGCTGTCCGCCACCCGTAGCGTAAAATGGAGTTCTGTCAAAAATCAGTATATCCTTGCCATCGTTACTGCTGGAATACAGCACCTCAGCTTCGGCTTCAGTTTCAGTGTATCCGAGGAATTCAGTCTTAGGCAGCTTGTCGTACTCTGCAGCATCCTTCCATGCTACCTCAGCTGTAGACTTCTGACCCTGACGAGCCAGTTCCTTCTGCCGATTCATGTTATCCTTGAAACCATCCATATCCACAGTGATGCTTCTATCGGCAAGAATTTCTTCAGTCATCTCAACAGGGAAGCCATATGTATCATATAGCTTAAACGCATCTGCACCATCTAGCACTGTCCTTCCGGACCTTTCCAGTGCAGCGGCGTACTCTTCGAGAATCCCCAGGCCCTTATCCATCGTCTTTGCAAACTGTTCTTCCTCGATAGTAATTATTTTCTTTATATAGTCATACTTGTCAACGAGTTCGGGGTAAGCACTCCCGGAAACTTCAACTACAGAATCCATCAGCTCTGCCAAGAAATTTTTCTCTTTGATTCCAAGAAGCCTCCCTTGCCTGGCAGCTCTCCTGATAAGACGTCTAAGCACGTATCCTCTGCCCTCGTTGCTGGGCATAATACCATCAGCAATCATAAAGACCATAGAACGCAGGTGGTCGGTAATAATTCTAAGACTGACATCAGCTGTGTCATCACCGGCTTGATACTTCACATCCGCCATCTTCGCAACAGCATCCAGAATTCTTCTGATAGTATCTATATCAAAGATAGAATCAACATCCTGCATGATGCATGCAAGTCTCTCAAGGCCCATTCCGGTATCGATATTAGGATGCGCGAGGTTTGAATATGATCCATCCTCTTCCTTAGAGAACTGTGAGAACACATGATTCCAAAACTCGATATATCTATCACATTCGCATCCAGGCTTGCAGTCAGGATCGCCACAGCCGTATTCCTCTCCTCTATCATAGTAAATCTCTGAACATGGTCCGCATGGACCAAGTCCAATCTCCCAGAAATTGTCTTCCTTACCAAGTCTAACGATTCTCTCTTCAGGCATTCCCAGCTTAACCCAAATATCGTGCGCCTCATCGTCATCAGTGTAGATAGTAGCCCATAGCTTGTCAGTTGGCATCTTGAGATACTGTGTTATAAATTCCCATCCCCAAGTCAGCGACTCTTCCTTGAAATAGTCTCCAAAGCTGAAGTTTCCGAGCATTTCAAAGAAAGTCCCATGGCGAGATGTCTTACCGACGTTTTCTATGTCTCCGGTCCTAATACACTTCTGGCATGTAGTCATCCTCTTTGAGGGTGGAGTTTCAACACCTGCAAAATATGGTTTAAGTGGTGCCATTCCCGAGTTGATGATGAGCAAGCTCTTATCATTCTTAGGAATAAGCGATGCACTACCTGCCGCATAGTGACCCTTACTAACGAAGAAATCACGGAACATATCTCTTATTTCGTTAAGACCCAGTTTTTCCATTCAACAACACTCTCCCTTATATACAATGCCTATATTGTATACTGAAACTCCAATATTCTCAAGCAATTAGCACTCCGGTATCTCAATTAATCTACTATTTCTATGCTTTCAAGTTGACTTTTCACATCAGCCCTTATTTCAGCTAAAAATTCTCTTCTGAGTTCAGCTTGCTCAAGCACTTCATCAGGAGTAAGGCCCTCAGATTTTTTCTTGTGAGCAAGCTCATTGATTCTATCGATTTTTTCCTTTTTCATTGATCCTCCATCATAAAATATCCTATTATGTAAGCATGTCATACTCACTTTTGTGAGTATGACATGCACGCGACGTATACGTACTATTTATCCATCTTGCTTCTCTTAACAAGAGTCTCGTATCTATCGTTCGCCTGCTTTGCAGCTTCAGCGAAAAGCTGCTTAGCTCTCTTAGGATTAGTCTGCTCTAGAGCCCTATATCTGACCTCACCCTTCAAAAAATCATTGTATTCAAGAGTCGGCTTCTTGCTGTCCAGCATCAAGGGATTTTGGCCATTTGCCGTCCTTCGAGGATCGAATCTAAATAGATTCCAATATCCTGACTGTACAGCCTTCTTCATCTCGTTCATCGAGCAATTCATACCGGCTCTAATGCCATGATTAATACATGGTGAGTACGCGATTACAATCGATGGTCCATTATATGACTCGGCTTCTCTAAGAGCAGCAAGCGTCTGACTTGGATTTGCACCCATCGCAACTTGTGCAACATATACGTATCCGTACGACATCGCAATCTCAGCGAGATTCTTCTTGCCTACAGTCTTACCAGATGCAGCAAACTGTGCGATAGCACCGGCAGGTGTCGCCTTTGAAGCCTGCCCTCCGGTATTGGAATAAACTTCAGTATCAAATACCAATATATTGACATTTTCGCCGGATGCGATTACGTGGTCAAGACCGCCGTATCCGATATCGTAAGCCCAGCCATCGCCACCAAAAATCCACATTGATGGTTTTGGCAGTAAATCCCGATTGTTCATCACAAATTTAGCATCATCGTTGTCGCTGCCAGAGCATACACTTATCAGCTTGGCTGCCGCCAACTCAGCTACACGGTCATCATCCATGGCTTCGATCCACTCTGTTGCCTCCTTGTGGAACGCCTTTTTGTCAGCCAATCTCTTAACCGCTGATCTCATTTCATTTCTGCGGGTTTTCATTGAAATAGCCATACCTAAACCAAACTCCGCATTGTCTTCAAACAGAGAGTTGGACCACGCCGGACCTCTACCCTCACGATTGATGGTATAAGGCGTACTTGGAGCGCTTCCGCCCCAGATTGAGGAACAACCAGTAGCGTTAGCGATAAACATTCTATCACCAAATAGCTGTGTAACAAGTTTAGCATACGGGGTCTCACCACATCCCGGGCAAGCTCCCGAAAACTCGAGTAGAGGCTTGATAAATCCGATATTCCTTGGATTTTCCCTATTGCCATCAAGTATCCGCTCGTCAGTATGGTCATTTGCATATTCAAACACCTTCTGCTGAGCAGCGGAACGCTCGTCTTCATAAGGAATCATCTTTAGCGCCTTTTCCTTTGCAGGACACACATCGACACAAGAACCACAGCCGGTGCAGTTGACAGTAGATACGGAGATCATGAACCGGAAGTCGCCATTAGCCTTTGATTGTAAGGTGATTCCACCTGCTGCCTTCGCATCCGCATCGCTGAGAGCAAAAGGTCTGATTACACCATGCGGACACGAATATGCACAGAGATTGCACTGTATGCAGTTATCAGCTATCCATAGTGGAACATCTATTGCGATCCCTCGCTTTTCAAATGCTGCGGTTCCTGCCGGAATAAGTCCGTCTGCAAAATCAAGGAACTTAGAGGTAGGAATCTCATCGCCCTTCATAGCAGCGTCTGTAATCAATATATCATTGAGATACTTAACCATCTCCGGTCTGTCTGATTGAAGCTCTACCTTGTCGTCACTAACGGTTATCGACCTCCAGAGGTCAGGCACTGCAACCTTGTGAACATGCGAAACACCGGCATCTACAGCTTTGCAGTTCATAGACACGATATCATCACCCTTGCTAATATAGCTCTTCTTGATTGCGGCCTTCATGTAATCTACCGCCTCTTCGATAGGCATTATATTAACAAGCTTAAAGAACGCTGCCTGAAGTACAGTATTAGTTCTTCTAGATCCGAGACCGACTTCATTGGCAAGCTTGACAGCGTCACACGTATAAAACTGAATGTTGTTTTCAGCGATGTATCTTTTAGCAGCAGCAGGCAGATTCTTATCTAGCTCCTCATCAGACCAGCTACAGTTTAGAAGGAATATGCCGCCGGGATTTACATCCTGTACAATGTCATACTTATGCATGTACGACGCACTATGACATGCGATGAAATCAGCAGAGTTAACATAATAGGTTGATCTTATTGGATTGTCTCCAAATCTCAAATGAGAAATAGTAACTCCGCCAGACTTTTTGGAATCATACTGGAAGTAAGCCTGAACATACCTGTCTGTATGATTTCCTATAATCTTGACACTATTTTTATTAGCTCCAACAGTTCCATCAGCACCAAGTCCCCAGAACTTACATGCAACTGTTCCCTCAGCCGAAACTATTGGGTTTGATTTTCTCTCCAACGATAGATTTGTCACATCGTCTGTGATGGAGATGGTAAATTCTTTCTTAGGTATGTCAGAAGCCATGTTGTCATACACAGCAATGATATCGCCAGGCTGTGTGTCCTTTGATCCGAGTCCATAACGACCTCTTGTCAATTTAACGCGAATATCCTCAGCATCTGCAAGCGCAGAGACAACATCCAGATAGAGGGGCTCACCATTTGAACCCGGCTCCTTTGTTCTGTCTAAAACAGAGATATTCTTAACTGTATTAGGGAGTTCTTCTACAAAACATTTGCTAGAGAACGGTCTAAACAGCCTAACCTTTATCAATCCAACCTTTCTACCGTCGTTTTTATTAAGGTAATCAACAACTTCCGCTGCAGTTTCGCATACGGATCCCATCGCGACGATTACATCTGTGGCATCAGGTGCTCCATAATAGTTAAATGGCTTATAATCAGTGCCGATACATTTATTAACCTGATCCATAACGCCTTTAATTATATCAATTGATTCATCGTAGGATTTATTTCTAGCTTCATTATGTTGAAAAAATGTCTCTGGCTGTTCAGCAGATCCCATTAGATGAGGATGACATGGATTGTTGGCGCGATTCCTAAATTTGTCCACTGCATCATAATCCAGCAGAGATCCCAGCGTATCATAATCCCATACCTCAATCTTCTGCTGCTCATGGCTCGTCCTGAATCCGTCAAAAAAATGAAGTATTGGCATGCTCGACTTAATCGCAGCAAGATGAGATACTGCAGCGAGATCCATAACCTCTTGAGGACTATTCGCAGCAATCATTCCAACGCCAGTTGCTCTAGCAGCCATGACGTCGGAGTGATCTCCAAATATGGATAGTGCATGCGTAGATACAGCCCTTGCTGCTACGTGAAATACGCCAGGTAACTGTTCACCGGCGATTTTATACATATTGGGAATCATTAGCAATAATCCCTGAGATGACGTATATGTGCTTGTTAAAGCGCCTGTGTTGAGAGCTCCGTGTACAGCTCCGGCTGCGCCGCCCTCTGACTGCATCTCCACTATGCAAACCTTTTCCCCAAACAGATTCTTCCGTCCTTCTGAAGCCCATTTATCAATATTTTCGGCCATGACTGAAGATGGCGTGATCGGGTAAATCGCGGAAACTTCCGAAAAAGCATATGCAACATGAGCCGCAGCCGTGTTGCCATCCATAGTCTTCTTTATCCTTTTTACTTTATTCATCCTAGATGCCCCAACTTTCTTTATTTCAATGGCTATAGTTTAACATGATTCATATATCCATTCAATGAAAATGGATACTGCAAACACTTGTATTTTATGCAGTTACAGCCTCTAAGAAATTCTGAATTCCCAAAACATTCATAGCCATAAATGTTATAATTTCTTTGTTAGTCGGTGACGAATATATGCTAGGAAATATGTAGTCATAAACAACGGTATCCTTCGATCCACATCGATAAGTTTCCCATAAGACCTTCATAGTCTTACGAATAGATTTCTCTACGGCTTCCGGTGATACATTGAACTTCTCAGCAACACACTTGTATACTTCGCCAACGACAACAACACTGTTATCAATGAGTAAATACTTACAGACAATCACGGCTTCAACCAAGTAATATGTACCTATTCTATCTGGCATCAGAATTAATCCCAACAAAACTTTTCTCAGCAAATGCTCATCGACAAGATAATCTAAATCATAAACACCTTCCATTCTGTAAAATATTAATTTTTGAATTTCCGCAAAGATAATCTTGAGTTTAAAATCTCCAAGATGCCTCTCCGGATTTATGAAATTTAATGCTGAACTTATGGGCTCATTTTTTAAAAAGTCTATGCCGCATAACGGATCTGGAATTTTTTTAGAAGAATTAGAAACTTCATTTAGATTTAGTTTGGTATTCATAGTCAACCTGTCCTTCTCAACATACCTGCTAATGTCCACACTCTGACATTAGACTGTAATCATACCTTTTAGCTTTTCAAATGTCGCTTCTCCAATCCCTTTTACCTGTTTAAGATCTTCAATTTTAGTAAATCTGTGTCCCTTGCGATAATCTATAATCCTCTGAGCAATCGCGTCTCCTACACCAGGAAGCTCAGTAAGTTTCGGCTTATCCGCCAAATTAATGTTGATCAGACCTCCCTTTTCGGATTTTCCCGCGGTGCTTCTGCCGGAATCACATTCAGAGGCATCACCGCTGTCGATTTTGCTCGGTATCACAAGCTTTTGTCCGTCCTGAACAAACTCAGCCTGATTAATCGCATCAAGATTAGCACCTTCTTTAAGACCGCCGGCTTTTTCGATCAACTCAAAAACTCTGGTCTTCTTCTCCACCTTATATACCCCTGGTGAATTCACTGCCCCGCTTATATCAATGTAGAACTCTTCCTTGTGCTCTGCTACCTCCTTAGTTTTGACTTTATCAGCTTTGTCAAGCTTTATCGTATTAGCGTTACTCGACTTAATATGCAGCACAGCGGCACCCACCAAGATTACTATCAATATGCCTATCTTATACTTGAGCTTCCTATCCTTAGAAAATTGAAATTTTATGCACTGAACTGCTCGACTCACTTGGTCACTATCAAAGATTTTCATATTTTGCCCTTTCTTGGGGCAAGATTCAACTATAAATATAATACAATTTAGACAATTATTTTTCAATATATTTGAATATTGGTTTGTCATAAAATTTAACCATAAATTATTTGTTAATTAGACATTATAATAGTGTGATTTAAAGGGATTGATCATATGTATATACCATGCATGCCGTAGAAATTATAAAAAGATCTCATAAAAAAGGTGAATACAGATTACAAATAATGCAATCTCGTATTCACCAATTATCGTAAACATATCTAACTGCACAGCATCTAGTGGATGACAGCACACGCCTCCATATATTTTGTATAATTATTCAATTAGGCTCATATATCGTATTTTCTTATGTTTATCCGCACGGGCACTAATCTTCATAGTATTCGAATTCATAGTCCTCGATCCTGACAGTATCGCCTTCCTTGAGTCCAAGCTTCTCAAGCATCTTAATCCCGCCTCTATCAACTATAAACTTATATAGATATCTCATCGAACCAATATCGTTGAAATTAGTAGATCTAAATATCTTGGACAACTGCTTGCCTTCCAGTACATACACTCCGTCCAAATCTCGATAAGCTTTTAGCTTCTTGAAATCCTCATCTATTTCATCCCGCACAAAATCAAAATACTCAATCTCATCACTTTCAGGTTCAATGTAATTCTCCAGCTCATTAAGTGCGGCATTGAGCAGTTCCTGCACCCCTTGTCTAGCTACGGCCGAAATCTTAAAGACACGCTTACCATCCGCTTCAACAAACTTTACAAAATTTTCAAGCCTTTCTTCGTCGCAAGCAGCATCGATTTTATTTGCAGCAACGAGCATCGGTTTTGACAAAAGTTTTTCGTCGTACTGCCCGAGTTCTTCAATTATCTTCTTATAATCATCAATTGGATCACGGCCTTCACTTCCGGAGATATCAACGACATGAATAAGAACCTTTGTGCGCTCTATGTGCTTTAGAAACTTTAGACCAAGCCCCATACCTTCATGAGCACCCTCAATGATACCGGCAATATCAGCCATTACAAAACTCTTATCATACATATCAACGACCCCAAGATTAGGATCTATAGTAGTGAAATGATAATTAGCAACCTTTGGTCTGGCGCTTGTCGATACAGAAAGCAGTGTAGACTTACCAACATTAGGAAAACCTACTAAACCGACATCCGCTATAAGCTTAAGCTCAAGAATCACAGTCCTTTCCTTGGGCAGTTCTCCAGCCTCAGCAAAATTAGGTGCCTGTCTGATAGAATTCTTGAAATGAACGTTTCCTTTTCCGCCTTTTCCACCTTTTGCGGCAACAAGTCGGTCACCCTTATCCGCCATATCTTTCATAAGAAGTCCGGATTCCTTATCGATAATCATTGTTCCTATGGGAACCTTAATCTCCAAATCCCGGCCGCGCTTTCCGTACTTCTTACGCCGCATTCCGTTTTGACCATTTTCAGCTTCATATTTGCGTTTGTATTTGAAATCCATCAGCGTGCGCAGGTTGCTGTCAGCAACGAAAATTATATTGCCGCCATCTCCGCCGTCTCCTCCGTCCGGACCACCCTCAGGAACATATGGCTCTCTTCTGAAGGTTACTGCTCCATCTCCGCCCTTTCCGGATGTGATTATAATTTCTGCTCTATCTACGAACATATCAATCTCCAATACTAAAATTGACCCCTCATAACAAAGGGTCAATAAGTTTACGCTTCTTCGCCGTATACGCTGATCTGTTTTCTCTTCTTGTCAAATCTCTCAAACTTAACGTTTCCATTGATCTTTGCAAACAGAGTATCATCTCCGCCAATACCAACGTTGTTACCAGGGTGGAACTTTGTTCCTCTCTGTCTAACAAGAATGCTTCCGGCACTTACATACTGTCCTGCACCTATCTTTAGCCCCAAACGTTTCGACTCGGAATCGCGACCGTTCTTGGAACTACCTACTCCTTTTTTACTTGACATGACTAGTCACCTCCTATATTGAACTGATTATATTACTTGGATTCAATTGCCGAAAGAATATCAGCCTTAGTAGCCTTAGCCGGAACCTCAACTCCAAGCTCATTAGCGATTGCAAGAAGCTCATCCTTCTTCATTGAAAGGGAAGCCTTAATCTCCGCTTTGGCCTTAGCCGGCGCTGTCTTCTTAGCTACTGCGCCGATGCCTGTAACCTTAACTAGCGTGTATGGCTGTCTGTGCCCATTCTTTCTTCTGTAGTCCTTCTTAGCTTTGTACTTAAAGATAATAACCTTTTCGTTCTTACCCTGCTCCAGTACCTCGGCTTGAACTGTACATCCTTCAACAAAAGGTGCACCTACCTGAAGCTTATCTCCTCCAACAGCTACAACCTCGTCAAAGGTAACTGTCTCTCCTACTGCAGCGTCGAGCTTTTCTATCTTAAGTACATCATTCTCCTGTACTCTGTACTGCTTTCCGCCTGTCTTAATTACTGCGTACATATTAAAATCCTCCTCAAACCAGACTCGCCAGAATCACGGGTGCTATGCTTTATAACCCATTCTGAGCGGCTAACCAACCAAGTATAACATGTTCTAGTATTTATGTCAAACCCTAGAACATGTTATGCATAATTACTCAATAACTACACCATCTTCATCAACTTTGAGATCATCTTCATCCCTGCCGTGAATTTCATCCATAATCTTGATCTTGAGAGTCTCAAGGATATCTGGATGAGAGATAAGGAATTCCTTGACATTCTCACGCCCCTGACCAATTCGCTCACCTTCGTAACTGTACCACGAACCAGCTTTATCGATAAACTTCATATCTGTTGCTGTGTCAAGAACATCTCCGGCGATGGAAATACCTTCTCCATACATGATATCGAACTCAGCAAGCTTGAATGGAGGCGCAACCTTATTCTTGACAATTTTAACCTTGGTTCTATTACCGATGGTCTCATCCCCTCGTTTGATCGAATCAGCGCGTCTAACATCAAGGCGCATGCTGGCATAGAATTTAAGTGCCCGACCGCCTGTAGTTGTCTCAGGGTTACCAAACATAACTCCAATCTTCTCTCGAAGCTGGTTGATAAATATAACGCAGGTATTTGTCTTGTTAACTGTTCCCGCAATCTTTCTAAGCGCCTGTGACATAAGTCTTGCCTGTAGCCCTACGTGTGAATCTCCCATATCACCCTGAATCTCTGCCTTAGGTACAAGAGCTGCAACGGAGTCGATTACAATCAAATCAATAGCTCCACTGCGCGCGAGCATATCACAAATCTCAAGCGCCTGCTCTCCGGTATCAGGCTGTGATACAAGTAAATCATCAACATCTACGCCAAGATTCTTGGCATAAACCGGATCAAGGGCATGCTCAGCATCGATAAATGCAGCCTTTCCTCCCGCTTTCTGAGCCTCTGCAATACAGTGCAGCGTGAGTGTTGTCTTACCAGAAGATTCCGGTCCGTATATCTCAACAATACGTCCACGCGGTACACCGCCGATACCGGTAGCAACATCCAAGGAAATAGATCCTGTAGAGATCGCTTCTATACTGTTGTTAAGCCCATTGTCTCCGAGCTTCATGACGGCGCCCTTGCCAAACACCTTCTGTATCTCATCAAGAGCATGCTCTAATGCCTTCTCCTTGTCATTTATATTGCTAATGCCCTTGTCTGATTTGCTTGATTTACCTGCCATAGTTCCTCCTGTATCACATCGAACATTCGTTCGTATTCTATATGCAAACTTTTCATTTGTCAAGATTATATAATCTCATCTCGATTACGGTCAAATTAAAAATGCCCCTAATCCTGCAATATCTGCACTTTTATCTAATATAATTATAATTTTCCCGTCAGAAAACGATATCAGAGCAACCGGAGCTGCATTGCAGAACTAAAATCGAATCCTAAAAATATCACGGATTAAACTATTCCACCTTCAAACTTAAAGCTTTTCATTCAAAATATTATATACTGTCAGCAGCATCCGCAGCTTGAAGTAATTCCGATTCCACTTTCTATCATTTCTCTTGGTATTTAATTCTATAAATCCACGCTTATTGCCGAGCTTACCTCCGCAAGAATACCCGATAAATGCATTACCGTTCTCTCTGCCTTCGTCCGCTTCAGGGCCAGCATATCCGGTTATAGAAACTGATATGTCGCTTTTTGATTTTCTCCTGGCACCATCTGCCATCAGGACTGCAACTTCACCGCTTACAACAGAAAATTTATCAATCACAGCCGTATCTATACCCAAAATCTCGGATTTTGCCTCTACACTATATGTTACAAATCCCTCTGCAAACACCGACGAAGCTCCGGCAACATCTGTGATACACGAAGCAAACATTCCGCCGGTACACGATTCTGCAGATGACAGCCACAGTCTTCGTCTCTGAAGCTGATGAACTACAACCTGATTAAGCTCATCGTCATCATAGCTATAGATGTATTCGCCAATCAATCCATCTATCATCTCAATCATCTCATCAACTGCATACTTAGCCATTTCGGCAGTATCTCGTTGCGATGCAACTCTAAGCGCGCATTCTCCCTCCTTTGCGTAAGTTGCAATAGTCGGATCACTCTGGTTATTAATCACAGGCATCAGTTTGGTCTCGAGGTCAGATTCTCCTATTCCTATTGTTCTGATGACCTTGTAATACATTTCCTTGCTAGAAAATCTCTTCAGGTAATCCACAACGCAGTGCTTAAACAGCCACTTCATTTCCCTTGGCGGACCGGGCAGGCAGATTGCACATTTTCCATCCTTCTCCAGTCCAAACGCCGGCGCCGTACCTGCCTCGTTATGAAAAATTTCTGCACCAACCGGCATGTACGCCTGTTTGCGATTATTTTCTGCCATACTGCGATGCCTCTCGTCAAAATACGACTTAATTTCCGCATAGCATTTCTCGTCAAAGTACAGATCGACCCCCATGGCCTCCGCAACGATTTCCTTAGTCAGGTCATCCTGCGTAGGTCCTAGACCACCGGTACAGATAACCATGTCCATTTCATTAAGTGATGCCTTTACAAGCTCCTTAAGCCTCACCGGGTTATCACCAACAACATGGTGATACATAACATTAAATCCCATGTGGTTGAGCTGATTCGAGATATAGGTAGCGTTAGTATTAACAGTCTGACCAAAGAGAAGCTCGGTACCAACTGCAATTATTGAAACATCCATCGAAATATTACCCCTTTACGCAATTATCGGCGTACCTTCAAGTACACCGATAATGTTTTATATAATTTATATATGCATCAGCTTGCATGTAACAAATAGCTACATCGAAAACACATCCTTGTTCTTGATGATGTATTCGCACCCTGAATAAACAGTCGCGATAAGCGATGCCCAGAATACCCACATGCCCGCGCTCATTAATAGATATACCGAATCAAATCTCAAAGCGAGGATAAGCAACGGAACCGCAATCATCTGAAGAACAGTTTTGAATTTCCCGCTCATACCGGCCGCAATTACCCTGCCCTCCGAAGCTGCAACGGTTCTCATCCCGCTCACTGCAAACTCCCTTGCCAGAATAATTATCAGCGCCCATGCAGGGATAGTTCCCTCCCCAATCAGCAGGCACAAAGCAGAATACACCAGGATCTTATCAGCAAGCGGATCCATAATTTTTCCAAAGTTAGTAACAAGTCCCCTCGCTCTTGCAATTTTCCCATCAAGCATATCTGTAAATGATGCCAATATAAAAATGACGAATGCCACAAAATAATAATGCATCATAAATGCACCGACAAAAAACGGAACAGCTATCATACGACCAACTGTCAATTTATTAGGTAAATTCATTTAAACCTCCTCGCCCACGAGGTCATACTCATAGGCCTCTGTAATCTTGACGTTAACTATATCTCCCAGCTCATGCAATCTCTCGCTGACGAAGCTGACCTCGTTGTCGATCTCCTGCGCATCGTATTTAGTCCTACCAATGTAGCTGCCATCATGAATTTCATCAATCATAACCTCATAGGTCTTGCCCAGCTTGGCTTGATTGAGTTCCTCACTGATCGACAGCTGAAGCTCCATGATGCTGTCTCTACGCGTCTCCTTGACGTCCTCAGGGAGCTTATCATCCATTGTATACGACAGAGTTCCCTCTTCATCGGAAAATGCAAATACCCCTAATCTATCTATCCTTGCTTCCTTTACGAATTCCATCAGCTCTTTAAAATCATCTTCGCTCTCTCCCGGAAACCCGACAAGCATCGTAGTTCTGATATGTACATCAGGAATATTTGCGCGGAGCTTCCTAAAGGTCTCCCTGATTGATGCTCCTGTCGACTTGCGCTTCATCCGGGATAGGACGTTATCAGCGATGTGCTGAATCGGGATATCGAGGTAGTTGCAAATCTTGTCGTTAGCAGCTATAGTCTCTATCAGTTCATCTGTAATACCATCGTCGTACACATAGAGTAGTCTAATCCATTTAATCTCATGAATTCTACATAGCCGTCTGAGCAGTTCCGGAAGCATAGCCTCACCGTACAGATCCTTGCCGTAATACGAGGTATCCTGAGCGATAATTGTCAGCTCCTTGATTCCCTGCTCAGCCATGACCTCAGCTTCCTTGACTGCGTCCTCGATTTTCTTGCTGCGGAATGGACCGCGAATCTTAGGTATCGCACAAAAGGCGCAGGTGTTGTTACATCCCTCCGCAATTTTGAGCACTCCGGAATATGATTTACCAGGTAGCACCCTCTCCTTATATGGTAACACTTTACCGACTCTACCCTTTACGCTATCAGCCATGACCTTATTGTCGGACAACAGCAAATCCGGAAGCTCATCGTAGTCATTTACACCTGTAAAAATATCAACTTCCGGAATTTCATTCACCAAATCCTCGTGATATCTCTCAGAAAGACAACCTGTAACTACCAGCTTCTTGGTCTTACCCTTGAGCGATGCCATGCTGAATATATGCTCTATCGACTCAATCTTAGCTGATTCGATAAAGCCACAGGTATTCACTATCAAGATGTCCGCAGCCTCCGGTGCTTCGGTCAAAGTGCAGCCGCGCTGCATCAGCAGAGCGGCGAGCACCTGAGAGTCATAGTCATTCTTGGCACACCCAAGAGTATCTATATAGAACGTCTTGTTCGTCTTATTCATCAAACATTGTCTCCATCATTATCTAATCGTTTTCTATAGGCTCATCACCATCTAAATTTACTGCTTCTGCATCAATTGATTCATCTACAAAAACAGTCTGATCCGGCTGACCATAGTACTCCTCTTCTGTTGTTAGTACCTGTCTTGGTCTTGACCCGTCAGATGGTCCGATAATTCCCATCTCCTCGATTTCATCGATGATACGTGCAGCCCGATTATATCCTATTCTGAATCTTCTTTGCAGCATCGATACAGATGCTTGCTTCTGCTTGAGAATAAACTCGATCGCGTCCTCTGTCAGTTCATCAGAAAGGCTGTCACCTTGAGCGGCAGGCTTGTCAGAGACCTCAATCGTTCGGATTACATCATCCCTGTACTCGGTTTCACTCTGCGACTTAACGAATTCAATTACTGCAGCACTCTCAGCTTCAGAGATAAACGGTCCCTGTATTCTAATCGGCTTATTGGCATCTACAGGCGAGAACAGCATATCTCCCTTGCCTAGCAGTTTTTCTGCACCGGCAGTATCGAGGATTGTACGAGAGTCAAATTGCGATGATACACTAAATGCAATTCGTGATGGTATATTTGCCTTGATAAGTCCCGTAACTACGTCAACCGAAGGTCTCTGCGTAGCGACGATTAGATGCATCCCTGCAGCTCTAGCCTTCTGAGCCAGACGGCAGATTGCCTCTTCAACCTGCGAAGAGGCTGCCATCATGAGGTCTGCAAGCTCGTCTATTACAATAACAATCTGCGGTAATACATTATCGTCCTCTCCGTTCGTCGACACAGTGTGATTGTACGACGCAAGATCCTTTGCCCCAAGCTCAGCGAATTTATTGTATCGTTGCTGCATCTCGTTGACTGCCCAGTTAAGCGCCGCTGCTGCTTTCTTAGGATCTGTAACAACAGGTATGAGCATGTGAGGGATGCCGTTGTAGCTTCCAAGCTCGACTACCTTAGGGTCGATAAGAACAAGTTTAACTTCATCGGGAGATGCTTTGTAAAGAATACTTGTTATTATCGTGTTAATGCACACACTCTTACCTGAACCGGTCGCTCCGGCAATAAGCATATGAGGCATACTGTGTAGATCTGCGACAATATTTCGTCCTGATACATCTTTGCCGACAACAAAGCTGATCTTGGATTTAGCGCGTCTGAAATCGTTAGACTCAATGAGCTCGCGAATCAGAACCGGCGCCGCCTTTTCATTCTCTACCTCGATTCCGACAGCAGCCTTGCCCGGTATAGGCGCTTCAATACGGATGCTTTTAGCACGCATGTTGAGTGCTATATCATCGGCAAGCCCGGTAATCTTGCTGACCTTTACGCCTGTAGCCGGCTGAACCTCATATCTTGTAACCGACGCCCCCTGTGTAACATTGAGAACTGTCGCCTCTACATTGAAATCATTTAAAGTCCGCTCCAGAAGATGTGCTTTCTCCTCAAGCTGTTGCCCGCTCATTAGATTATTGCCGGGTTTAGGTCGATTGAGCAAATCTACCGATGGGAATACGTAATCATCATCCCTCCTTGACTGCCCTGCCAGAGCCTGTTTAGCGATTTCATCGTGATCCGCCTTGGTCGGTCTGTTATCCTCTTTCTGCTCGTGCAGAGCTTCATTAGAAGATGTGGAATATGTCATATTGTCGGAGCTGCCAATTGCGTCCGCACTACGTTTATTGGCAGCAGCAATTGCTCCTGCTGCAGTGACTCCAACACCGGCTCCAAAGTCTCGAGAAGCACCTGCGCCATATAAATTATTTGAACCGGGGGACGAAATAAATGCTGAATCACCGCCACCTGAAGCGCGTCCGCGGTACTCCGCGACCTTTGATTTCCCGGAAGGCTTTCCGCCGTCCAAGCCAAATCCCCTTCCCTTTGGTGCAGCTCCATCTTCAGGAGCACCGTCATATCCACCGAGACCTGTTGTTTTCTCTGTACCGGCTTCTCCTGATTTGCCATCCAATCCATAGCCGGTGCCTGTAACAATACCATCATCAGAGCTTCCTAATCCAGTACCAATTTGTCTGGCCGCTCTACCTCTATACCCATCATATATTCCTGACTCATCTTCTTCAAAAGGAGCATTGCTATCCAGCATACTTGCAATTTCACGTCTCGTGCTCTCATCAGGGAAACCCGTTGCCGTTTTTTTCTCTTTATAAGCTGCATCCACAGATGAATATGCCGAACCCCCTACATCGGTTGTACGATTACCAGCAGCGGCGTTAACAGGATTTGCAGTAACCGTACCAATTCCCGCATCTGTTACAGACTTCTGTTTCTTGGAATTAAGATGCTTTGCCAGCATTCTTCCAAACAATCCTGAGGTTGGTTCTTCGTCCTGCACATTTGGGGAATATCCCACATAGCTGTCATCCACCGAAGCTATGTGCGCATTAGAAGTAAAGCTTGTCCCGGAAGCAGGATTCGGTGAAGTAGCTTTCGTACCCATTCTGTGATCATGCAAACCAAATTCCATCTGCTCATTTACACTTGGACGAGCAGATGAAACGGCTGTATCCGTAGATATATTTTCGTATTTAGAAGCGACAGGGCTCACTGTTCCTCCTGAACGCTCAAATTCCTTTATGAGCCTCTTTTCTTCACGAGCCTCCTTAAACGCCTTGATCTGCTTGGAAATAGGAGTATTCGCAACTAACAGAATTGAAATTATTATCGCTGCCAAAGCAAAGATAATCAGCCCCGGACGTCCGATAAACTTGACCAGAATGTTGGCAAGCTCCATTCCAACCGCACCTGCATTGTTTCCTCTGACACCGCCTCTGTAATACAGCAGTATATCTCCAAAACCGAACTTAGGCTTACCTGAATTGACAAATCTGTATCCATTTAGAGCGCACATCATCAAGTACACGAGAGCTGTAAGTGAAGCGGTCCTCGCGTTGAGATGTTGCAGCTTCTGAAAAAACAAGCATACAGCAACAACAATCAAAAAATAAGGCAAGACATATGACATTCCCCCAAATAAACCTCGAAGGACATTGTGAATCCCATGTCCGAAGCTTCCTGTGCTGTTGTTCTTCATAGTGAATACTAAAAAAATACCTATTGCAAATATGGCAATTCCCCATATCTCGTCAATAAGCTTTCTATTTGAGTTGCGCTTCTCCTGCATCTCGCGAATCTGCTTCTGTTCGGCAGTCTCCGCCTTGCTGCTGTTCCTCTTATCAGACGAAGAAGTGCTATTCTTCTTGGATTTATTCTTGCTGCCGGGAGGCCTTCCCGGACCGCGCTTTTTCTTTTCCTCAGCCATAATTCCCCATATATATTATAATTCAATCAACCGATATACTGATTAATTATACTATTTACGCCGTTTTTTTGCAAAAAAGAAAAAAGACCCGAGGAATCTCGGATCAATGGCTTAACTGATTTACTCAACATTAACAACGTCTTTGCCGTCATAATAGCCACAATTAGGGCAAACTCTGTGTGGAAGCTTTGGCTCATGACACTGAGGACAAATTGAAAGTCCCGGAGCGCCCATCTTCATGTTAGCAGCCTTTCTGCCAGCAGTCTTTGCTTTCGATGTTTTCCTCTTTGGTACTGCCATTGTCGACACCTCCTTACAAATGTGATTATCTTAAAATGTCTGGATTGCATTTTACGCACTACAGGATGATAGTATATACGCAAAACCGTAGTATGTCAATGAAAATTACAGTAATATAGGTCTTTTCACATGATCCGACTCTTCGTACATATCATTCATCGTCAGAATATTGTATGTATCTGCCGCCCTAATGTCAAGGAGAAGCTGACTGTTCGCAGAATCAGACAACTCATTTGCCTCTCTGTTGATATTGGTAATGATCGGAATATCGTTAAGACTATTTTTTTTTGCTTTTTTGATTAATTTCCGCCCAGTCTCATTTGCTGCCAGCACTCTGAGGTACCCCGGTTCGCAAACTCCCGGTTCATCGCGCTTGATATTGAGCAATAACTGCAGCAGCAGTCGTGAAATCCTGGTATAAGTGTAGCGCTTGCTCTTCGCATGCATGACGAGTTCGTCAAAGCTCTTGCACCTTGACACAGCTTCAATAAGCCTTGTTCCGATGCCTTCGCCGCCTTGCGGAGCCTCATCTACCTGCGAAGCGTTAAGATTAAGAAGCACATATCTAATCAAATCGAACAGCTTATCATCGATCGTATCGGCGCGTTCTGAGAAACATGAGCTGATCAGCTTCGCCGATTCATCAGGAACGAACTCGGATACATCAATCCCCTGTCTCGCTGCCTGTCTTATGCCTGAAGCACTCTGAAATTTCCGACTGGTATCGAACCTCGCAGAATACCCGGCAGCCTCACGTTTAATAGTGTGAACTTCAAGCTCATGTTCTGTACATTTATTAAATTCCGTAATAGCTCTTATATATTCGATAGCGAGAGTATCATTGGCTCCATGGAGAACCGATTCTCCATCGTCACCAAAAAATTCGCTGTAAGCTGCCGCTCTGGACCGGGGATAACTGTATCCCTCTCTGGCGAGCTCCACCATCCTATCTGATATTCTCGAATCCGAAAGCCTTTCCGCTACCATAGTAAGCTTGTCTATGTTACCCGATTCACTCCCGAACGATATCACATCTACAACCCCTATTGCAGCTAACAGTTTAATTGCCGTAGACGCATAAACAGACGCATTGCCGAGACACGCAAAAGCCGGTATCTCAAACACTGCGTCTATTCCATTCTTAACTGCGGACTCTGCTCTGTCCCACTTACTTGCGAAAGCAAGCTCTCCTCGCTGCACAAAATCGCCGCTCATCACAGCGATTACAGCATCGGCACAAGCTTCTCTCTTAGCTCTATCTATGTGGTAAAGATGTCCGTTATGTAGAGGATTGTATTCTGCAACAATTCCCAGAACTTTCATCGGTAAAGGCTTACTCCTCAACGCCCTCTGCATGTTCATCAGCTGTCTGTTGCTCTTCAGTATATGTGGAGCCGCCCTGAACACGCTCTGCCAAGGCCTTCATTTCCTGGCGATTGCCATTTACTCTGTTGTTCATCTCGCCGACCATATCGGTGAAATAATCGTTCATTGGCTGAATGAACTCCGTAGCAACCTTAGCAATATCATTTTGCATATCGTACAGAAGCTTGTCTACGTATTCATAAGAACGGAGCTTAATGTATCTGCTGTGATTCTCTGCCTCAGAGATAAGAGCGTCAGCTCTCTTTTCAGCCTCCTTCTTGATGATGTCGTTCTCAACTAGATACTCAGCCTGCTTCTTGGCAGCTACGATAACCTTATCGTATTCGCTTCTAGCTTCGTTTAGGATCCTATCCTGCTCATCCTTAACCCACTTTGCCTGCTGAATATCCTTAGGCATGCTAAGTCTTATGTCATCAACGATGCTCCTAATCTCATCGCTGTCGACGATTGCCTTCTCTGAAAAAGGCACCTTCGAAGCGTTGGATAAAATTTCTTCGAGATCGTCAAGTAGTGTCATAACTCTAATCGATGCGTCGCTCATAACGATTTCCTCCTAGTTTATTGATTATCAAATTTAGTTTTAATCATCTCGTTAGCACACTCTGGTAGCAGGCCATCGACGCTGCCGCCATAAGAGACTACTTCTTTGATGAGAGATGAACTGATAAACGAATACCGAGGGTCTGTCATCAAGAAAACAGTCTCCGTCCCACCCGTGTATAAGCGTGCATTCATCTGCGCCATCTGGATTTCATATTCAAAATCGGTAGTAGCCCTAAGTCCTCTGACTACCGTGTCAAAACTATGTTTATTGACATAGTCAGCAAGTAGCCCATTGAACACATCGATTTTGATGTTCGGGATATGTTCAGTCACCTTAGCAATGATGTACTTGCGTTCTTCTAATGTGAACAGAGGTTCTTTGGAGCTATTAACGGCTATGCCGACAGTTAAGCTGTCAAACATATTAGCTGCGCGTTCAATAATATCCAGATGACCATTGGTAACAGGATCAAATGAACCCGCATAAATTGCAGTCCTCATCATACTAATCACCATCTCTCCAGGGTATTTTAACAAACAGATATTGTATTTGCAAGGCTTTAAGGTCTTGCATAAAAGTCTACAGCTACAGTTCCATACCTCTTTTTCTTGAATTTGACGAATCCCGACAATGCATCAGGTAAAAGATTATCGTCAAGATGTTCGACGATAATCACACCGTCGCGCGTCAAAATCCCGTAACCATCAACGAGTTCAAATACTTCACCATAATATCCTGCACGGTAAGGAGGATCTACGAAGATGAGGTCAAACTCCTTATTTGCAAGCGTTAGAGACTTTCTAAAATCATTATTAAAAGTTGAAGATTTTTCTTGCGCTTTGCAATTTTTGATGTTTTCCTGGAGGATTTTATAATTTTTTCTATCTCCTTCGTTGAATACACAGTGCTTTGCACCGCGGGAAAGCGCCTCGAGACCAAGCGAACCCGAGCCGGCAAATAAGTCCAGAACCAGCGCTCCTTCCACTTTGCCAATGAGAATGCTGAAAACGGCTTCACGAACCTTCTCCGTAGTCGGTCTCGCGTTCTCGGGAACCTCTATACTTCTATATTTATATTCTCCTGAATTTATCCTCATCATTAATGTACCTCATACTCGCTTCTCGGCAGTTTAGTACCGCGAGCAAAACTACCCGAGCAGGTAATTCCTTCTATATTATATTGCTGTTATCTTGTAATACCGCTTTTGCTGACCTAAATTTAAGCTGAGATATATCAACCGTGCTCTTATCTTCTCTATCTGATGCAGTTGCTATCTCCTCCGCGTCATTAGTCGCAAGCTTAAGTATCCTCTCGTAGCCAAACAGATCATAAAAGCTATTTCCGGAATACCCATGCTGCATTGTTCCCATCAGATCTCCGGCGCCTCTCAGCCTATAGTCTTCTTCACTTATCTCAAACCCGTCACTCATGGTGACCATAGCATTCATGCGATTTACGGCATTCTCCGAATCACTATAGCATATCAGGTAACAATAAGATTGTTTATCACTTCTACCGACCCTGCCTCTGAGCTGATGCAGCTGGGCTAAGCCGAAGCGCTCTGAATTCTCAATCACTATAACCGTAGCTTCAGGCACATCAATCCCTACCTCTATGACTACAGTTGATACAAGCAACTCGATTTCACCAATGGCAAACTCATTCATAATGCGTTCTTTCTCCAGCTTGTCAAGTCTGCCGTGAATAAGACCAAGGTTAACGTCATTAAACCTACCTTGCAACTCCTCATATAATGATGTTACGGAAGCTATATCACTATCATCGTTCTCATCAATAGCAGGTGCAACTACATAAGCACGATATCCGCGTTTTATTTCCTTGTAAACCTCTGTATAAGCCCGTTCACGCGATTTGTCGGTAACGTATCTGGTGATAATTTCTTTTCTATTTGAAGGCTTGCTCTTGATAACAGAAAAATCCATATCTCCAAATACCGTAGCTGCCAGCGTTCTAGGGATTGGAGTTGCCGACATAACAAGCACATTTACGGCCTCTGCCTTACCGGCGAGAATCTTTCGCTGATTAACACCAAACCTATGTTGCTCGTCAGTTATAACCAGTCCGAGCCGTTTAAATTCGACATCATCCTGTATAAGAGCATGTGTTCCGATAACCACGTCGACATCGCCATGCGCTATTTTCTCAATCAAATCTCTACGTTCAGCTGCCTTTAGTCCGCTTACCAGCAACACCACTCTGATCCCGTAATGCCCCAGCTCTTCGCTAAGCTTATTGAAGTGCTGTCTAGCCAATATTTCTGTCGGTGCCATAAATGCAGACTGCCATCCTGCGCGAGTAACACGAAATATTGCAGCTTCCGCGATTACTGTTTTACCACAACCCACGTCTCCCTGAACCAGTCTATTCATAGATATCGGGCTTGTCAAATCCTGTTCTATATCTTTTATTGCGATCTGTTGACCTTCAGTTAGAACAAAAGGCAGCTTTTCATAAAAGCTGTGCATATCAACCGTGTCTATAGCAGAATCGCCATAAGCGTTATCCCTGAGCATCCTGTTACGGATTATCGAATACTGAAATGACAGCAGCTTATCATAAATCAGTCTAAAACGAGAACGGTTGTATGCAGCTGCATTTTCCGGAAAATGTATATTTTTGTATGCGTAGGATTCCTCAACCAGCTTATTGCGCTCTATGAGCTCACGCCCGATCCATTCGCATGATTCATCGAGTTCATCACAGACGCTTCTTATAAGCTTAGTCAGTTCATTAGAAGTAATACCGGCAGAACGTCTGTATAAAGGAACTATGCCTCGGACGTCTCGAGCACTTCCGGTTAGAGCCATCTCCGGATTGACAATGGTTTTGGCACCATTTCGCCATTTCATCTTACCGAACAACGTATATTCAGCACCGAGTCTGAGATTTTTGTCTAAAAAGGGCATATTAAAGAATATCGCATGGAATACCCCGCTCTCGTCTCTCAAAGAGCACTCGAGCATAGTGCGTCCACCACCTATCGAACGTAAACGTTTATTTACCAGAGAACCGCCGATTAAAACGTCTTTATCCTCCTGAACATCCATAAATGGTACGCGCTCTATCCTATTCTGATATCTAAACGGGTAGTGCTCCAGCAGATCATATACGTCGACAATCCCCATTGACTCTAGAATTTGCTGTTTTTTGGAACCTACGCCTTTAATTTTTGTCACGCTGTCGCTTAATTTCATAAACTATCCATTTGTTCTGACCAGTTCTATATCACGTTTCACCAAACGGTCAGACATTACCCCTTTTATGCTCGCTTTAATTTCTGTTGGCTTATCGAGAGCCAATATCGCAAAATCACGTTCTATGTTGTCAAACACCGCATTAGCGACATCGTTAATGCTCTCCCCAAATTTGACTATAATATAGAAGACAACCTTGATCCCTTCATCTGTCTCCTGCACATCAACCGAGGGCAGCATATCGCTTATGCCTGAAAAAAAGCCTCGCTTTAGCTGCTTACCATTACGACTGCATGGATATATGATATCACTGTATTTCAGTATCTCATCCAGGATCAACTTGCTAAGCACTTGCTTACCGATATTAACTGATCCATATTCAGACTTTGTGAGTAGAGCCATCTCCGCCTCCGTTATAATGCTTGTAAAGCTTCCCGCATTTAAAATGCCGCACATCTTTATTACTTGTTACCATGAGATTATATATTAATATTGATACGTTAGCGATTGGATTACTCAGTTTTTCATAAAAAAAGTCTTAAACGGCGAGCCGTTTAAGACCAAATCTCGGGTATATTGACTAAATGGCACGGTTTACTTTGCCAGATCTCAGGCAACTCGTGCAAACGTTTGCCTTTCTGACCGTACCGTTCTCGTTAATTCTTACAGACTGAATATTAGCATTCCACTTTCTTTTAGAATGTCTGTTAGAATGAGAAACAGCGTTTCCCGAAGTCTGACCCTTACCGCAAACTTCACATTTTCTGGACATTTGCCGCACCTCCTTGTTTATAAAATAGTCGCGTTCATTTGTAACGCGATGAGAATTATAACATAATAGTTGCACTGCGTGCAAGGCTTTTTTGTATCATTAACATGACCCTTAAATGTCAATAGTAAATTTCAAAATAATTTCAAAATTATTAAATTTAGTAATTGTATTATGCTATTTAGTCTATTTGATTTATTGTTTATTTGAATTTATTACTTATAACAAGGTAAAATGCATTACATGAATGTAATAATCTATAAAACTACACGTAAATAATAGAGATACTAATGTGAATATCTCCGTTTTTTCTGATACATATAAATGAACTGTGAATAATCATAATTTAACGTAACTTAGCTAATTCTTCTTCAAAAAGCACGTAGGAACATTTTCCCTTAAATAACCTTCTCGGGTAGAAGTTTATCCATTCTTCTACGGTCTTAACTTTGTCTCTGGTAAGTATCTTGTCAAAGTCTGCTCCTTTTGGAAGCCATCTCCTTATTAAGAGGTTGGCGTTCTCATTAGACCCTCGTTCCTGTGGTGCTCTTGCATGACAGTAATATACTTTTGTTCTTTTACCCACTCTATTAATTGCCTTTTCCAGTCCTTCAAAGTCTTTAAATTCGGATCCGTTATCTACAGTAATTGTTTTAAAAACCAAATAAAAACGAGCACCAAGACGCTTTTCTATTCGGTTAAGAGCTTTAGCCACTTCATCAGCAGTATGAGATTTCAACACTTCAATAATTTCATATCGTGTTTTTCGTTCTGTTAAGGCAAGCGCTGTTTTTCTGTTAGTGGATTTTCCAACCACGGAATCCATTTCCCAGTTTCCAAAGGTCTCTCTACCAAGGACAATTCTATCTCTCTTTTCGATAGATGTACCAGGAGCAATCCGTTTTTGGACAACTTTCTTTTTCTTTCTTTTGTTGCTTTTACCATGTCTAGGTAAATCAACCATGCTAAGGTTCTCAAAGTATCCTCTCTTTATTCCTGTATATAAAGTTGTATGCGAAAATACCATTTCATCAAAATATAGCCCATCTTCCTTAATACCAAGAAGTACGGCTTCAGGGCTATATTTGTACTGTACTATCATGGTTTCAACGTATTTTTTAAACTCAAGATTACGCACGAGTTTAGGTGTTCTTCCCTTTGCTTTTAATGCATCCCTGTAATTGGCATGAGCAATTTCCGGCGAATATCTAATTTCAGTAGTTAAATCTGTATTTGTATGCACATAAGTTGCTCTCTTTATTTCATAATAGATTGTCCTTAAGCTGCAACCTATAGCATCAGCTATATCTTGCTTCGAGAATTTATTTTGTAGCAGCATCCTCTCAATAGTGAGGCGGTCACTATATGTCAAATGTTTAAATTTCCTTCCCATGCGAATACCTTTATACTAAATTCACTATTTACGTTCACACTCATATTTTATATTAATGAAGGCTTTTCATTAATGTATTCCATTCGCAAATCCATAAAAAAAGAAGGGGAAGGCATGAACCTTCCCCTTAGATATCTAGTCTATATTTGAACAAGTAACATTTTTAAAATACTCTGTACAAGTTCTATTTCATCATCTGCACGCATTAGCGGTCTATGAATCATCCTCCATTTACCGCCACTCTCTACTGTAATAACCCCTATGTATTTTAGTTCCTTCAAATAACTACTGTATTTATTCTGTATAAGATTTTCCTTTTCAGATGGAACAACTATCCAAGATTTATGTACATATCTTGAGTTTTCTTTTGCTTGAAGAATAGCTTTTTTAATATCTGTTAGCTTAAACTCAAAAGCGTTGAACTGCACCTTATCTTGAAATGTTTCAACAGTAACAAGATCTGCATCTCCATTTCTAATGCTGCATTCAAACTGATATCTTAATGCTCTTCCTGAATAGTTATAATTCTTCCAGAAAGAGTCCTTTAGTTTCTGCTCTGTTAGAAACATTACTCATCTTCCCCCAGGAGCTCAAAATCAAAGATTGTCACGTTAAGATACAGTTTTTCCTTTTCTTTATCATAGTTATTTTCAACCTTTGCATTTGTTAGGATAATCTTATCCTTGTTTTCAAGTTCTGTAGCCTTATCATAAGCATCACCTACAAAGGCTGCATTCCAAGATGAATACTTTGCTTTTTCGTCTTTTGTCTTGCCCTCATAAGTAGAAATCCTTGCTGATACGGTATTCTTCCTATTTTCAGCTTTCTTTACATCAAATACTCTTGCTTCCTGTTTGCTGCTTATGTTCATAAATTTACCTCACTTTCCAGTAAAAAAAGAATTTTTCCCAATACCATAGTTACCTTAAAAAATACTCAAATACCTTTCAGAAAATCAATATTTCACCTTCTTCATGCCGAAAGCACCCCTTCTCTTTCTGTAGCTCTTCATTCCAGTCCTTAGCTGCTTCAGGAATGAGCATGGAGACAGAGATATCCTGGTTAATACTTTCTATGTGCTTTTTCATTTCTTTAGCAATTTCTCTTCCTTTGTCATCGTTATCAAAAGCTAGGAAGACAATATCATAGAGAGTCTTCCCAAGGTGATATCCCAGTGCTTCCCTGCTCTTTCCAAGTCCGGACACAGATAAATAGTTATATTCCTGGTGGTTTTCTCCCTTTTGCTCTTTAATATCCATCATTGACATTGCATCTATAATGCTCTCTGTCACTATGAGATTCCTAGAGCAGTTATCAATAAAAAAAGAATGTGAATAATCACATCCGGATACATCTCCTACCCACTTCTTATCTGTATTTGTTCCACGAACTGTAGCAAATACAGACTTTCCGTTTTCGTCTCTTGATACGAATACACAGTTGTTACGTTCATCCTGATACAGCATATCCCTATCTACCATTTCCTGGACTATTTTCTGATTAATGCATCGTGTCTTTACAAGATATGCAAATACATTCTTCATATTTCTGGCTTTCGCTGGTAGGATTAGTTCTTTTTTCTTTTGCGGAACACTATCCTGTTCTTTATATACTTTAGGAAGCTCTATCTCATCACATAAAAGCTTGATTGCTTCACCGCACGAAACACCTTTAAATGCCATAACAAAATCTATTACAGTTCCCCTATCTCCTGTCGAGTTTCGGAAGAATATGTTCTTCCTGGGATCTATCCTTACGCTATCATGTTCCTTTAAGGTGTAGTAGCTACCAATCTTAACCGGAGTAAAGCCCATCTGCCTTGCATACTCTGTGATGCTTATTTTCTTAATTTCCTCTAAATCGGTTTTCATATCTAGCCTTTCTGAATTAATCAAATAGCAGTACTATTTCATCGCCTGTCCAAACAGCGGTTGCAGTAAATTTACACGCTTTCTTTGTATTCCAAAAACTATCTATTGTAACCATTTCGCCTCTATATAATGCTTCCCTCTCTTCCTTTTTCCATGCGTGATTTTGTGTCATAAGGGGGATTCCTTTCTTGAAGTGCCATATGAAACTGCCCCTATAAGCTTCCTTCACAAGAAGACCTATTACATTCTCTCCGCTTTCTAAGGTAAGTTTAACCTCTTTTCCCTTTAGTAAATCCTGGATATCTTCATCATCAAATTCATAACCTTGCCATACCTTAGGGAATCCATTCTCAAGTATTTCACCTGTTGGTTCATATATCTCACCTTTTCCAATTAACTGTAAACTCATTTTTCTTTCCTCTCAATATATTTTATCTATTTGAAGTAGAAGTTCTTTTTTAGCTTTACATATCCGCCGGCATGAATGACTACAAGATGATTAGTGAACTCTTTCCATTCTTCCGGCTGCACTGCAAATTCTCTCTTCTCATTCCCACGTTTATCATGCCCCTGTTCTCTTCCTACAAGCTCTGAAAAATACTGCCTTGTCGAGCTATCATTAGCAGATAGAACCACTATATATGCTGAATTGTCTAGGATAACTCGCCTCTCTTTTTCACTATATACAAGGTCAATATCTGCAAGTGACTGTGTGAGAATGCATATGTTAGCTCCATTTTTCCTAAACTTCCGAAATGGAGACAGAACCTCAAAGTGCCCGATAGAAGCAAATTCATCCAGTGCTACAAGAATCCTCTTATCTTTTCTTTTGTCGTAAATACGCCCTGAAATATATTCCATCACTTGTCCTGAAATAACCCTCATAAATGTCGAATAATATTCCTGTTTCTTATCCGGGATCTTGAGAAATAGGTGTATATCCTCAAGCCTTGCCGGGTATATGGATTCTTCCCTTTCATATAACGGTCTTCGAAGAATTTTTTCCATTTTAGGGTTATCTGCAAATAGGCGTATCTTCTCATCTAGGAGAGATTTAGCACCTGCCAGATTTTTTTCATTCTCTCCTCTTAACGATTCTATATATCCTATAGCCCTCTCATGCTCCGTCAATTCAATCTGATCCCATAGTTCCTTATAGCCTGTAAAGTACACCTGCTTGCAGATTTGTATAAAGTCCATACCAATACTATAAAAAGCTATCATTGCAGCTCTAAGCATCTTCCTAGCTGTGTCCGTAAAGTATGCTGTAGCATCCGCTGCATTTGGCTTCTTGTCAATAATTATATTTACAAGCTCCTCTATCTTCTCTCTCTGCTCATTTATATCCGCTATTCTGTCTATTGAGTGGAAAATGTTATATATTCCACTCTCATTCGGATCATCAGGAGATAGTATTACCTTGTTATCACAATCAACATTCTTTGATATATCTCCTGAAATATCTATTGCAAAAAACGAACCGATCCATGCTCTTAAAGATGGAATCAGAAGTGCAGATGTTTTGCCTTTTCCTGAACCACCAAATACAGATATGTGTCCTTCAGCTGAATCAGGTAAATAGACCTCTTTTCTTCCCTTCTTTCCAAAGATAAAACCGTTTCCATGTTTATCTTTAGATAAATCGCTTCCCTTTAAGCTCCTGCTTATCTTATTTTGTCCTGTTATCTTAGATGCACTATTCAGCATGAATCTAATAAAGGCTGCAAAGAAAAAAATAAGAACAGCACAGATTATGCACAGCATGTATAGCTTATATACGTTAGTCATTAGTTTTCCTCTCTATATCATATTCTGTATCTCTAATAATATTTCGTTAAGAACCTTAAATAGAGCTAGCCTTGGTTCATCATAAATAAGAGTTATAACTGCAAGGCTCATTAACACAATGCTTATAACAGTAAAAATAACACGAAATAGACCCTTTACAGTATCGATGGCTACTTCACCATTTCCCTTTTTCTTTATAATAACTGTTCGCTCTTTCTCTTCTTCTCGCTGCTTTGCATCATAGAGATTCTGAACGAATTCATTTACAGTCTTGTTCTCTTCGGTAATTATTTCCTCAGCAGCTTCCAGATCTTCCCTTCTGTTATTTTCATAATATCCTACAAGTATCTTTTCAAGCTGATCCTTCTGCATAGATAGGCTAAGTCCAGCGTTAATAAAATTCCTTATCTGCTGCGCCAGGCATTCCTTTACTATCTCGTTACCTGGATTATCTGTATCAAGAACGAGTATTGGAACAGCCTTATTCGTCCTGTAGATACGCTTTATAGTATCGGCAATCTCCTTGCCATCGTTATAGTATTCCCGGCAGTCATAGAGGATATATCCTGCTTCTTTTGCAGAATGCAATATATCGTTCTCTTGCTTTCGTATATCAAAGTATTCAGGCAGATATTCAATCTGTTCATTTAATCTATTAAGCATGACTTCTGCTAGTCCGCCAAGCTTAATACTATTTCCAACAAATAAGATCAAGTAAGTCCCCCTCCTTTCACAGTGCTATTAGGCGTATATTTTAGATATGACGGTCGTTTCTTTTCTTATCATATGGATACATGCCTTTATAGCACTAATTCTCTCTCAGGCTCTTTAAAAGCTTTTTCTGCGCTTTTATCCGTTCTATATATTCCTGTTTTTCGCTCTCATAATTTTCCTTATCTTTTCCAAGATTTATTATCTCTGCTTCTATATCCTGAATTTTTCCCGTTGTCCTTTCCTGTTCATCTGCTGTCTGATACTTCATATCCCTTTTAAGAGCATTTATTTTCTTCTTTGCAAGGGTTATTTTTTGCTGAGTTTTCTTAGCTGCTACATCCTTTTTTTCCACCTTATATTCATATCCCTTTATCCTACACCTGGAAGCATATATTCTATAATCCTTATTGCTCCTATTCGAAATCTTATGAACCTTATGCATCACCCTATCCTGTGAATAAATGCTACTACTCGATCCATTGCAGCGTATCATTAAAGATATGTCTGTAAATCTTGATGGAACTTTCTTAGTTCGAATAACAAGGATATTCCCCTCTATATCCCTATGCACTTCTGTAGGGAGTATGTTGTCTCCAGATCTACAAGTAAAATTCCATTTTGTCTTCTCTGTAACATTAAGATTATCCACATCGAAGACTATCTCAAACATCTTGTCATTAGGTGAGTAATCCCAGGTATCCAGGGTAAGTGTAAGATTATCGAACTCAACAGAATCTCCAGCTATGGTTAGTTCCCTTGTTTTATATACCTTTGGGAAGGTGTAATTGCTTGTGTAGAAAAAGATATAGCCTATCAAGAATATACACATAAATATCTTTAAGTTTCTGTCGCTCTTCTGTCTTCTCTTCTCATCCGTCTTTATCTTTTCTTTTATGAATCCGTTACTCATCTTCTTCACCATCTTTACCGTAATACGGTCTATATACTAAAACATCCTTTTTCATCATAACTGCAAGGCTCTCATAGTTCTTTCTTCCTTTGTTATATCTAGACGGCATAATTAAATATGCTGCATTAAAAAGGGAAAACAGCATATATGGGATAAATAAAAGCTCGTGTACTGCTCCTTTAAACATATATGCAATTATTAAAAACCCAGTTAAAAAGAATAGATCCGATAGATTGAAATGTTTGGTTGCTTTAGTCTTGGATTCAATATTTGTAATAACATTGGTATTTGCCATATTCTATCCTTTCTTTTCATAGTAAAAGGGATGGCAGTTGCCATCCCTTTATCTAACAATACGTAAATTTAATTTAATCTAAAGCACCCTAAGCGACCCATGCATCTTATCCAGTTTGTTAAGGATAATATTCCTATTTTTTTCGTTAGCTTCTACAAGTTCAAAGTTCTGTTTAATAAGAATGTTATTTTGCTTAACTATTACATCCATCATCCTTAAAAGTTCAGCAAATTCCTCTTTATAACACTGTTTTTCTTCCATTACTCTTTCTCCTTCTTGTTCTTATTCTTATCTAACGAGTTATATACCTGCATGGCGTTGTTATAATTTCTCTCTTTATACTCTGCCCTTGCATTCTCAGATGGTTTCTTAGGCTTTTCTCCATTAAACACCCTGTCCATATGTGAGTGCCAGTCTTTCCGCTCTCCTATAGGAGCTGAGTTGTCCGGAGCAAGCTTTTTAGACAGCTCCCCGGCAGACATGTTAGAAAATGCATCTGTTAAGTTTTCTTTTCCGCCACCCATAGCAGCATCCATAAAGCTAGTATCCATACCATGCTCCTTTAATGGATTGTCACTGTCCATGCCCTTAGGCGAATTTCCGTTGTTATCTCCTGTAAATCCATTTTTCATATCTTCGGTGCTTCCATTAATTCCGTCTTTAATAGTAGCTTTAAGATTATCTCCGTTCTTTGCGGCATCCATTTTCTTGCTTGCCTTTCCGGCTAAGCCCATAAGCCCATGACCGCTGTGTCCCTGTTTCCCTGCTTCGTAAGACCTCGCAGCCTGTGATACTGTATTATTTCCTGTAATCGCACCTTTAATAGGACTTGTAAGTGCACTTTTAGCCATGAAGCCTATTCCCATAGCTCTTGCTACAGAAGACTGAAGCCCTGCATCCATGCCGAGAATTCTCTGTGCTATGTTCGGTCCATCTATAACTATATATGCTAGAAACAGCAGAAGTATACCTCTTGTAAGTCCATCTGCTTTAGTAGTTATATATGCTGAAAATACATTGTATAGCTTTATAGATAAGACCGAAATGCATAGTGCGATATATGTATCTCGTATAAATCCCAGTATCTGCTTCATACGTTCTCCAGATGTAACTACGCCCGCATACATATATGACATTATTCTAGCAGTTACAAGCTCGTAGGCAATTCGCATATTTTTGTAAGAAAGCCCAAGATATAAGACAACAAGAGAACCAAGCTCCAGAATACATGTCCAGAAGTCAAAAGTGTATCTATAATAGAACTCATTCCCTATAGTCGTGCCAAGCACGCCTGGATAATTTTCAACCAGGTTACCACCAAGTTCCCTGTACTGGATGACATTGTTAAAATCACTGTTCCAACCATATGCATTTTTGCCTACGCTCTCATCTTTCCAGTTAAGTGTTTCCGCATAGTTTATCTGCTTAAACGTATTTTGAGTCTTTATTGCTTTCTTTGCTCCACCATATTTTTTAAAGTTAAGACCTTTAGATGCGTTTAGATTCTGAATTTTAGTCTTGTTTTCAATCTTTACTAGATCAAATATATTATCGTTTACAGTCTCATATGCTTGTTGAGACTTAGCTGTATCATAAACACCATCTTTAAAGGATGTCACAAGACCATTCGCTGTTGAAAATAGCCATGCAGAGCAACTGACCGCAAGTACAAAATATATGAAGTGTGTTGCAATCTGCGGTTTATCTTTTCTGACCATTATGGATATACCTAGTAGTATTATACATAGAACAGTTATTGCCACAAGCACTGGTCTAAGCTTCACAAGTAGATTATTTATCTCAGGATAATTGGTTAAATCAATAAATCCAAAGGTCTTATCATATACATTTTGGCACGCATCTACCATTTTACAAAACAGTCCTATGATTCCCCAAGCAATCTTCCTTATTCCGGTTGCCATGGCACTGTTGTTTTCTAGCAAATCTGCATTATTCATATACCAGTTTTTACCGAATATGCTCTGCACTGCTGCTTGCTCGGAATACCTAGCAAGCTCTCTATCTACTTCTGCAAAAGAAGAAAAATAGAATGCACTCATAAGTACAGTGCCAACTGCAAGAATGATGCGCCAGTACATTCGGTGTTCTTTAATTCGTTTTATCATCTTACCCCCTTAATTCTCCCATGCGGAATCATCATATCCGAGGTTTTGCCATTTCTCATAGCTAGCTTTATGGTAAGTCTTTCCGTCAAATATAAGAGTATTATCATCTACGATTTTAACAGTATGTTTTCCCTTATATTTCGAATGTTCTATTACCTCATCTCCCGGCATAAGAGTTACATTTATAGTGTTTCCGTCTATGACCTTATATGTGCTCCAGCAGCTTTTAGATGTAAGTTTTTCATCTTTACTTTTTTCTGCAATTAAAAGATCTCCAAATGGAGTAAATAGTCTTGCTTCTTCACCATCACCGCTATCTCTTTCCCAAGCTGTCTCTTTAAGACTTTCCTTAAGTTCATCTGTTGTCATGTGATTTTTATGAAGCATTGGGAAGTAAGCCATAACAGCAACAAGGATTAACATAATTATCGCTCCTGTTAGCTTAACCTTTTTTCCTTTAATTTCCGTTAGTGTCACCATTTGTATTATGTCTCCTTTTCTTACGGCTGGTATATGAAGCCTTGGAATCTGAATTTACCACCGGAATACCCTGAAGCCTTTGTCCAGGTCTGCATCCAAAATAGTCTTGTTCCACTCCAACCGCTATTAGAAGTAACAACATCACCATTTGCTTTTACTTCTTCTACTATTGCTACATGACCGGCTCCACCTGTTGAATAGTACCAACATATAACAGCTCCTACTTTAGGTGTACTGCCCTTTTTATATGTATGGCAGTTAGGATACCATGTCCCAGCGTTTCCCGTAGGAAGGGTTGGTCTTTTCCCTAGTATTTCGCCAAACCGCCCAAAGGCATACCATGTACAATTATGGTATCCTGGTTTTGCCCCAAGCTGTACCCATGGGTTGTACGATGCACTGAAGAAAAATGGATTACCTGCTTTTGGATATGATGTCCTTGCATCTTTCATAGCTCCTGCACTTATTTCTTCATCTGGTGCAGCTTCTTCCGATGTGCTGCTTTTTTGGTTTGAAAGTACAGCTGTCATAGAAGATATCTCTGTTTCAACACCAGCTGTTAAGACAAGAAGAAATATACCCATAGCAAAGATTGGAACTCCAACAAACACCATCAGTTTTTTAATTAAAAGAAGTACTCCCTTGCCCGCTACTCCTGCACCTTTTGTGCCATATCTAGCCAGATTTCTTTCCCTGTCCATTATCTTCCACCTGAGAACAGCTGCTCTTCATAGTCTTTAGACAACCATTCTTTGAATGCTATAGATCTGTCTCCTGCTATAGAAAGCACCGTCTCACCTGCTTCGAGAAACGGTATGCTTTCTATCTGTGAATAAGTCATTCCGTTTCCAAATATCTTACGTATATGCTCTTTAGCAGCGGAATCCTGCTTGAACATGAACTTGTACTGTGAATGTTCAAATAGAATTCTAATCTTCTCAAGATCCTTGTCTGATGCTTCCGGCATAAAATCACGGATAGACTGAGAAGCTAGGATTATGCCTGCAAAATATTTTCTCGCTTCTCTCATGTAGCGGATTATCATGTCAAGTATAAGCGGCATCGACGTATTCACCCATCGATGCGATTCATCTATTAATATAATGAACTTGGTTATATCTTCCGACCTTACAGTTCCAGATTCCCAACGTTTCTTCATGACAGTGCCATTAGAGATAGCGTTGTCCCAACATAACGACACTATGTTCTGCATCTGAGCTGTAAAAACTTCTCCCAGGTCTTTGATATCTGATATATCAAAGGAGACTATTTTTTCATTGGTTATATCTACTATTGCCGTATAACCATCAAACATATTTCCATAGTTGTTTATAAGCATATCTACAGCTCTTAAGATGTCGTTAATATACTTTGCTTTCCCCACATTAAGACTCTTTTCAACTCCTGTTTTAGACACTTTATCCATATCATTTACAATAGCTAAAGCTTTAGCCAGGTATACCCTAAAATCGGATAATGTTGGATATTCGGACGGTTCCTTACCGGTAATAATATTTCCGTTATCCGGTAGTAAATCAAATATTCCGTATAGTTCTCTAAGCTGATTCGCAAGTTCCTGCATAAGGTCATCTGCCATAGAAGGAATAATGCATTTAAAGAATGACTTTAGTTTTGCTAAATGATTAGAATAGCTTGTAAATTCATCTTCTCCGGAACGTAGTATTTCAAGCGGATTTAATATTCCGTCAAGTCCGTTGCATTTTATTACCTTTCCACCAAATTCCTGTACAAGCGGAGTAAATTCTCCTGAAACATCAAATACTCTTATGAAATTCCCTATCGATGCATGATGTTTCAATCTCTTCTTAAGGTGTGTTGATTTGCCAGACCCCATATCTCCACATACTATAGCGTTATAATGTTTACGCTTTGCTGTTTTTGTAAATTCATCGAAGAGTACTGCCCCTCCAGCATTGGAAAAGCCAAGCAGTGATGCTTCTGGATCTAAAAGCTCCGAGTAATTGAACGGAAAACCATTACCAAGCTGCTCACTTGTGAGATTAAGTCCTCTCATCATGAATGGCTTTTTGTGTGCTTCTCTATATGATTCATAGAGAGAACAAAACTCTGTCTTCTGTTCATTTAGAAGTGTGGTAGTCCTGTATCCTTCAGCTTCTAGATTCTTAAATATCTCAGAGCACCTTTCTTCAAGTTCTTCCCTGGTTTTTGCTTTTACAAAGATCCTAAAGTCACAGAGCTTTATAACCTCACCCATTCTGGTGAGATCATCATATAGATCTTGTAATTCTCTTCTTCTCTTTTCAGCATCGTATAAGTCCATATAGTCTTTAGCGTGTGCTCCCCTGGAGTATTCTTCTGTGATTGATCTGTTTATATTCTTTTTTACCTCGTTCATATCCTTGGAAGACACATCAAATACGCATATGCTGCTGGGCACGCTGAACAGCTTTGCTATCCAATAGAAATTGATTGTATTCGGAAGCTCGTATATATGCAGGCACCTTATATATCCATCGCCTGCTGTTATATATGACGGTTCCTTGAATGTTATTCCTCCTTTAGGCTGAATAACTGTAAATAAATTCTCATCTAAAATATCTTCATTTTCTTTTCTCTCTACTATATATTTGTCATCTTTCTTCATGGCTTCATCCATAAGGTCTATAGTTGTATTCATATTGTTAAACTTGGTAACTATCTGTATTTTTTCATTTTTCGTAATTTCTGTTGTTAATCTTACCGTTCCAGCAGCCGTATATTTTTCTAAAAGCTCCTTATTCTTGATAAATTCTTTCTCGTTATCTGCAAAGAAAAAAAGATAGAAGTTTCTGGTATTAATGTTGCTGTCACACAGTTCAAGTTCCCTTATCTGCCGGTCTATCCATTTTATTCTGACTTCATCTCTTGCCTTTTCACGATATTCAAGAAGAACACTTTTCTGCTTGTTCGTATTCAATGGGAAATTCATAGATACAAACTTCATGTCTATCTCAACTGTCTTAAATGCCTTATTTAAGTTCATCCTCTCAATCTGTTTCTCATCCTCTGACATATTTCCCAAATCTCTAGGTATGATTTTTCGTATATCCATATATCTTCCATTTTCAAGCTTAAAGGTTTCTAAACTATCATCGTATTCACGGATAGGAATAATATCTAGGCAGTTTCTAATATCTTTTTTCTTCCCTTCTTTTTTTCTCTTTTCTTTTTCTTCCTTATCCTTCTTTTTAAACTTCATAAATAATCTCCTTATGAAAAAGGGCGACAAAATTGCCGCCCGTCCTCTGATATTTACATGAACCATCCCATTACAACTTTACCTAGTGATGCTGCTCCAAAAGCTAATGCAGCACCTATAAGGGTATATGTTATATGCGACTTAAACCTTCCTCTTCCTTCAGCTCCATCTACCATAGTGCTGATTCCACCTATAATTATCATTAGTACAAGTATAGCTCCAGCAAGTGGCTGTAGTGCTGAGCAAAGATTATATATTCCATTGATTAATCCGTTCATTATTTTCTCCTTTATTTAAGTTCTTCTTCGAGAGTATCTTCACATAACTCTCTATAATAATTTTCTTCTTCCATCTCGTTTACTAGTTCGGAGAGTCTTTCAGCCTCGTAGATAGCCTTCAAGGCTATTCTTGTCAGAAACTGTTCATAAGAACAATTTGGCTGAATACTTCCTAGAAATACTCCACGCTCTGATGTAACCGTGTAGTATTTTACCTCTCTATCAGCGTGTTTTTTGCTGTACTGGTCTCTATCGTAGTGACCCATAATGCACACGCCTTGTTCTTCTGCGAACTTTTCTATTTTCTTATTTAGCTTACTCATTTTTGTTTCTACTAACTTTTAGTACGTTATTTCTTCTGTATACTCTTTGGGGCAAGTCTGATGTTCTCTTTTCTTAGATTCCATGTATTCATAATTGGCTGCATCCACCGCTTTCTTAAGCTCGTCTATATCTATCCTAATAGATTCAAAATCCTTCTTCTCACGGTCATATATGGAGACATTTACAGCATTGTCTTTTAGGTAGTTCCTGTCATATTGTGCAACTACCATATTTGAATTGAATTTGTCCTCATATACAAGTTTCGGAAAAATGGTTGCTCCAGATAAATCCATATCTCCAACCACTACTCCCTTTGGCATCTTGAGAGCGTTATATTCCCTGTCGTTAGATGGGTCTATTCCTCTATTAAGATATTCCTTATACACTTTTATTCTTACATATTCACCAGATGAGGCTTTCTGCTGCTTTTCATTGACATTTTCTATATCTTCTGTTGGCAGTTTTGCTTCTTCTTTGTATCCTAATAACTGTTCTTCATACTCCTTTAGCTTCTCCGGTGGTAGCCACTCTGGTATTTCTGGAAGTTCATCATACAGTTTTTTCATCTCTTCTATATGCCTAACTTCATCGTGATAATATAGGGCATGATTCGCATCTCTTCCGCCATTACCCAGGTAATATTCACAGTCTTGTTGTAGCCTTCCAAGCATCCTGTACTTAAATTCCATTCTATTTTCATCTAAATCAATCATTCGTATTACTCCTTTCTTAAGTTAAAATTCTATCTCCATTTCTTCATTCTTATGTTCCAGTCCAGGTTCTTCAATATGGTATCTTTCAGAATATTCATTAAAAGTTTCCAGTGTAAAATACCTTGTTTTGGCTGTTAAAAGCTGCTCTGGCACTGCATCTTCTAATATCTCCAGGGCTTCTTTTTGACTTCTTATATCAAGGTGTTTCATAAGCTCAATAGCATCCTCTCTATCTTTGCTATATGATCTTCCCGAACTCAATTTCATGGCAAGCAGCTTATCTGCTGGCACTGAGTAAACCGTAAGATTAGATAATCCTATAGGTATAAATTCTCTTTGCCAATTAAAGTCTATATACCCTTTTACAGCATCGTTTAGCCAATCTTCTTTTAATCCGTTTTCCGTTCCAACTTCTGAAACTACATTTCTAAATTCGCTTCTATCACTGCTAAGAAGCACAGCATCTACATCTTGAGTGACCCTATCTCTACTAAAAAGAAGAGACATTGAGGCACCGCCGGAGAGAAGTATACTTGCGGATTTACCCCGTTCATGTAACTTGTCATTTACTTCAGACAGCAGATTTAAGATATCTTTGTCTGTAAGTTCCTTCTTTTCCATATGCTTTCCCTTTCTTGTTGCACTAAAAAAGGACGGTTTCCCGTCCTGTGCTACTGTCTATTGAATTGTAAATGCTATGCCCTGCTCATGCAGTTATCTCCAAGGAATAGCTTCCTCTTCTTAAACTCTGGTATAGCCGTATCTTTAAGTAACTTCCTGTATTCAGGTATCTTAGCACCTGCATAGTATTCCTCATCCAGGAAGCAGTTACTGTCATACACCCAGTTAGGAACAGTAATATTCCTTTCTTTTGCCAGAACTTCAACAGAAGCTGCTATAACCGAAAGCTCAATTGGTTTCATTGTACCGTTTAACGGCTTATCCTTAATGATATACTCCTGCATCTCTCTTCCGCCATCTTCTCTATCCAGTTCTCTAAACCTATCTAGGAAGTTACCGTATGCAGTATATCTATCTGTCTCGTCTATTTCTTTCATATAGTTTTTCGTCTCGATGATATATGGTGGAAGTATCATAGCTGCTCCTCTTCTTTAAAACTCAATTTCTCCATCTCGCTCTATTGTAACATTTTCCTGTTCAAAGGTCACCTCACAAACAAACTGCTGCATATAATCCGCAGCATCATTTGCCTGTGAAATTGCTTTCATGAGAACTTCCGGATCATCCTTAATAGATTCAATCCAACTGTTTACGTATGCTTTATGATTATCCATGTTCATATCTTCTATGGAAATCCCTGTTGTTTCAGCCATGAATGCAGATGTAATTTCTGCTACAAGTTCTTCCTTTGCATAATCAGGTGAACCAAAAAATCCGCTCATATCTCTACTAAGTCTAGATTCATGCCCTGTTGCGTGACCTAGTTCATGAAATGCTGTAGCGTTATACTCAGTGTCACTATCAAAGACTTCAGGAAGCGGCATATGTATATCATCTGTACTAGGTCTGTAAAAAGCCCTGTCTTCACCATCATTATGAATTTCCACATTCATCCCTTTAGAGATTTGCTCCAGAACCTTACTAGGCTCTATCTCATTTTTAGGGAGTTCAAGTTCCGGGATTCCATTAATATTATCTCCGTTGAAAACGGTGTAATATCTTGCAGTCAACGAGAAGTCATCGGGTTTACGTTCTCCTTCAGCAATGAGTCTATCTCTTTCCTTAAAAGATATACCCTTCTTTTCTTTTAGGTCGTAAGGAAACCAGTATTCAACCTTTGCACCTTTCGAACCTTTTTCCAGGTGATAGTCGGCATCTTTAATTTGCTTAAATGTCATCCATCTAGGGTCTGCATACCCTCTAACCACAGAAATCATGCTAAGGTAGAATTTGTTTAGTCCTTTATATGGACTATTTGTATTAGCGTTTCTCATAGCTCCGGCAGTAACCCATCCACGCTTCCAGTTTAAGCCTTCTTCAGAAAGTCCTTTTACAAACATGTCCGCTACTGACTTTCTAAACTCTTTGGTCTGATTACTTGCCATCTTCATCTCCTTCTAAATCATCCGGAGAAAGGTTCTCATCATCAACAAAAACTGTGATGCCTTCTTCAATCTCGTATTCTCGAATTAACCTCTTTGTGTCATCTGAAAGTGTCATGTTTTACACTCCTTCCTCTTCCTCTCTTTTCTTTCTTTTGAGGAAATACAGAATTAAAGCAATTGCTATAGCAAGAACCAGTATTCCTGCCCCAATCAGAACTTTCTGCATTGTTGTTAATCCAGCCTGCTCATATGTAGCAATTGCTTTTACCTTATAAGGACTTAGATAAACTGCATTTGCGGTATATCCATCCCCATCTGTTCCATCTACATATGTTGCGGTATAATCGCAAACATTAGATGTTCCTGTAAACCTAGCGGTTCTGATTAATGTATTTCCACTAACTCTGGATCCAGTCCAGCTGCCGCTGGTAATTCTATATGCACTTGCATCAAGATTCAGATAATTTAGTATGTCTGCCTGGTAACCATTCCATACCGGTGCGCTTGCATTATAAGGCCATAGCGTGCCGGTGTTGGCAAAGTAGAAATACTGCGCTCCAACATCTCCCCTAAATTCACCATCTATTGTTATAGGTTTTCTGTAAACAGCCCCTTTAGATACGGATTCGAGAGTACCGGTAAAGGTGTTACCTTCTTTATCCTTGACCGCTCTAGTCTGATCTGCTTTGAAATTTTTAGGGTCTCTAGCTGAATATACGTAGATACCCTCTTTCTTATTTTTCTCAAACTTGGTGTTGTCTTTATCTAAAATAAAAGCAACTTTCTTACCTTTTACCTTGAAATTCTTTGTTCCCGGAGCTTTTTCTTCGGTTAAATTCTCCAGCTTAACATTCTTTATTTCAGCTCCCTTATCTGCTACAAGCTCATACTTTATATTCTTAAGCTTGTATGTTTTGCCGTTTTGCCTTATTTCCTTATCTGCTGCATAGTTATAATCTTTTGTTTTGCTATAAAAGATATCGGTTTTTGTAATATCCGTGTTTGCCGCATAGCTTAATGCTGTACTTACAAAAACCATAATCAATGCAAAAAATAAGGAAACTATCTTATTTGCTTTTGATTTCATTCTCAAACTATCCTTTCTACAAGATAAAAGGGATGCCGAAACACCCCTTAAATATATTAGTTATTCAAGCTCTCTTGCTCTTTTCTTAGCTCTAATTGTAACTACCAAAAGCATTGATGATAATCCAAATACCATTAATGCCAATCCCAGTGCAAGAGGATCACCTGTTTTAACTAGACCGTGACCGCCATATGGATATCTGACATCCAGTCTACCTATAGATACCGTCTGGTTACGGTCTGTTATATCACTATGTGTAGCAATCTTAACACCATCATTATACATATCTTCAAAGACAACAGTTGTTTTACCCTGAAGAACCTTTGCTGGAAGTGCAAACTCCACTTCAATGCTGCCAGTATTACGTGTAGCAGTAAATGTTTTTTCAGCAGTAACTTCTCTACCATTGACAAGAAGCGGCTGTCCTGTAGCCTTATCCATCAGCTTACCCTTAACTGTGTACACCTTGCCAATAGTTAGGTTTTTGTAGAACACTTTATCCACTATAGTGATATTACCGTCTTTAAGCTTTCCAATCTGCTTTACATCTGCTTTTGTATGAATATTTGGATAGTCAATAGTCTGATTGATGTCGGTTATATCGCTGTGAGTAGCAACTAATTTGTCATTATGATACATATCTTCAAAGACAACAGTTGCCTTACCCTGTCTATTAAGTGAGTTGTAGGTGTATTCAAGATCCACACTTCCACTCTTTGATGTAGCAGTAAAGGTTTTAGATGCTGTGATTTCATTTCCATTTTCATCTTTTATTGGCTGCTTTGTAGCCTTATCCATCAACTTACCCTTAACCGTGTAAACCTTGCCAACAACAAGATTCTCATACTTAACGGTATCTACAATAGTTTCATTAGCACGTGGCATACCCAGGTTGCTATTTGTTTCTCTCGATTTAGCAGTTGTGCCAACTTTTGGGAAATGTACAGACTGTCTTTGAGCATCTATATCTGCATGGGTAGCAATTTCCTTGCCATCATAATATAGATATTCAAAGACAACAGTTGTCTTGCCGGCAAGTACAGTGCTGTCTACCTCGTATTCCAGGTCAACGCTACCACTTGCACCGTCTCCGGTAATGGTAGAGTTATTCTTTGTTACAGTAAATGTTTTTTCAGCAGTTATTTCCTTGCCCTTAACTAGCAGTGGCTGCCCTGTAGCCTTATCCATGAGCTTGCCCTTAATGGTATATGTTTCACCCTCAGACAGCTCCTTATATCTAACAGTATCTATAATCTTAATTTTCTTACCATTTGATCCAACATTATCTGTTGTGGCAGCATCCATAGCAGTAGTGCCAATCTTAGGCACTAGTGGCTGGTTGGGTTGCTCCGGGGTATTGCCAAAATTCAGTTTCATCAACAAATCATTGGTATCTTTATCAATCTTATATGTGTAAGTTTTAGAATCGACCTTGTACCCTTTAGGAGCTTTAGTTTCCTGAACGGTGATAGTTCCTCTTGGGATGACAATAGCTCCATGTTCATCTTTAAAAAATTCGTCGCTACCCCCTAAAGCATACTTGTCACGCAACTGTGCAAGGAATTTTCCATTGTTTGATCTAATCGTTTTAAGTTTCCAAGTTCTAACTGGTGTCAATCCAGATACATCATTAGCTATTGCATCATAATATTTGATTGTAAATTCAGCATTTGACATATCTGCATTTGGATTTAGATACCCACTTCCATCAGATGTTTTTTCAAGCAAAATACTAATAGGATCAAACAGCGGTTCATCTTTAGATACTACCCATGAGGTATTTCCGGATGTTACATCAACCGTGTAAATTTCTGTATCTAATCCGTATCCATTAGGAGCTTTGACCTCTTTTACATAGTATCTGCCGGCATCCAGTTCTATTGGATCTGTAGAACCATCTTCTTTAGTAGTAAACATTCCAACATAACCAGATCCGTCACGGTTCTTTGAAACATAATATTCAGCTCCAGCAAGACTGTACATATTCTTGCACTGTTCAGTTAAGGTCTTGTTATTCTTAACTTCCTTCACAAGCTGCAATTTGCCTTTTGGATTATATACACCCCACATCATATCCTGTCCAGAAGCAGTAGCCTTATATACAGTATATGCAGAAGGATCAGGCTGCGAATTTACATAAGACATAAATGCGTTTAATCCGGCAGGATTAGTAGCGGTGCCTCTACCGCCTAAAGCATTAAATCTATTAGATAATGCCTGTGAGGTTATAACAGTACCGGCTATTTCGGTTCTATTTGTGTTACTCCCCCAAACTTTATATTGGCTATTGTATGACGGGCTGGAAAAACCGCTCCACTGAGCCGGACCTTTATAACCGTAATAAAGTATCTTCCGTAAAGTGCTATCACTTACTGTATATCCTGTCATGCTTCCTGTAGTTGGTGTACGATCATGTTCTGCACAATAGATTGCTCCACCGTATACTCCAGATGTCCCAGATGTAAACAGTCCATACTTATTAGGGTAATATCTTCTACCGCTTGAATTATACCCATATTGGTATTTATCAAGCTTCACATATGCACTCATGCTCGATGCCGGTGCTCTGAATAAGCTAACACCACGCATCATCCTTGCTTGCACCTGTGTTGAACTTCCTAAGCTCTCTCCGCCTGTAAAGCTAATATCTACACTAGGGTTAGCTCCTGTAATCTTAATATATACAAGCTTACAGTTATCCCCATATGCGATTTGCTGGGTTACCTCCGCATCTTTTGCATTTATATTAGTCTTGTTTCCATCCAGGGCATACGTAGATAGCTCAATCTCATCTCCTACAGTAGCCTTTAGTGTAGCTGTTTTTCCTGCATATACTTCTTTTGTAGTTTCATCTGCTGCATTTTTCAACTTAGCATTAAAAGATCCATTACCCTTATCTGTTAGATTAACGGTAACTGATCCATCTTTATTCTCATCACCTTTAGCAGCATCCGAATTAGAAGTTGCTGAAGCTTCCACAGCTTGACTTTCTAAATTACCAGTGGCTTTAGTTTCTTCAGCGGACTTATTCTCATTTATTACAGTATCTGCACTATTACTTTCTGCATCTGGTATAGTCTCTGCAAAAGATACTGCACCGGGAGCTATCATAATTATTGTCATCAAGATTCCCATAATTGACGACAATTTCTTAAACCTTTTCAATAGGATTCTCCTTTCCTTGAATACGTAGATTTAACATTTAATATCTTTTTACTTGCAAATAAAAAGAGTGCACAATGCACTCACAAAGAACTTCATTCTTCCAATAATTTAAATATTAAGTCCAAATCATAACTAATTACTCTCCTCTCTTATCTCATACATCTATATATAAATAGCGCACTAAAAAAGGAGCATTGCTGCTCCTTAATCTGCTATCTATATTCCCAGTGTCCCTGCTCCGGATGACTTACCGGATATGGAACTTGTCTTGTTCCTGTTTTTGTTACTGCTCCGAAATTGATAGGATATCCTTCGTCTCCCATTTTCTCATAATAAGCATAAGCCTGTGCATAAGTAGCAAACTCCTTACCGTCTGATGTTCTATACACGGTGTACTGATATGTTTCAGTCCTGTACTTCGTCTCCGTCCAAGCTGGCTTATCTACTACCCATACACGCTGCTTTGCCTTGCTTGGCGGTGTACTTGTATTGCCAGCTCTTGAGCTTGCTTTAGTTGCGTTATTGCCACTTTTAGCTGATTGTGTTTGCTGTTTAACCACTTGCTTTGCTGCCGGTGTAGACGTCTCCACTTGCGATGACGTAACCTCAACGGTTGTTCCTGATACCTCGGTAATCTTACCGTTTATCTCAGTTGTTAAAGCATCAAAGTCTTTATTGCTATCCAGCTTCTTAAGCTTCTCCTTGTAGCTGTTCAACACCTTATTCGCTTCCTTCTGTTTATCTTCAGGAAGAGCTTTAATCTGCTCTTTTACAAGCTTTGTATAGGTATCTATCTTTTCCTTCTTTGTGGCAAAGGTCTTGAGGTCTTTCTTAAACTGCTTCATAACCTTTTCCGCAGCTTTATCATCCTTTGCCTTCTTTAAATCCTTCTCATATTCTGCCTTAAAGTCCTTTACAGCATCCCTATCCTCTTGCATATATGCCTTTAAATCTACAGCCTTTACTTTATCTAAAGCTTCATCTTTTACGGATTTTCCGCAGCCTGTTAATGCTATTCCCAAAACTAATAGCATTGATATTATTGTTATTAGTCTATATTTTTTCGCTTTCATGTTCCTTCTCTCTTTCTAGCTGATGCTATAATTGATTATATAGTACAACGATTCTTTATTTTTATCCATATTCTTTCTACAAATCGCATGCTCCTCTTATAACCTAAATCTCTATTTCATTTTCAACCGTTACAGGTTCTGTGTTCATATCTGTAATATGTTCCACAACAGAACTAATATCTGTTCCATGCTCTATAAGGTAGTCACGCTGCATCTTGAGTTGTTTAACAGTCATGTTGCCGCCATTCTTCTTAGTGATACCTGTATGCACTTTTGCATCTATTCCCTGTTTATCCAGATATTTCTGTAAATCCGGATGAAAAGTTACAAGGTCTTTTCTTGTGAGCACGCTGTCATAGGAAAGCTTCTCATATTTAATATCTGCTTCCGCCTTATCTCTGTACCTTCTAACAGTCTTTCTCGAACAACCTATATCTCTCGCTGCCTGAGATACAGATACATCTCTACCATGTTCTTTATAGTACCTAACAACATTGACAAGATTCTTGCTTGGAATGTATTCCGTAATTGGTGTAAATAGAATATGCATGTGCGGTTCTCCGGATTCATCCTTATGCACCGCAGCAGTGACTATATTCTTTTCACCGCCATACCTATCCGCCACAAATTCATAACAAGCCTTAAAGAAATCTTTCTCTATTTCTGGCTTAATATCTGCCGGAGCAGTAATAATCCAACCAGCCATTTCGTTTACATCTGCCCTGTTCATAACATGTACTTCAGACAAACGTTTTTTAAGATACTGCTCCGGAGCTTCTTTTCTTTCTGGCTCAAGGGTATAGTTAAGATGCGATTTATCTGTATCAATATCTGCGTTCTTGTATCCTGAATTCTTCCTAAGTACATGTCTAAACTGATTATTCCTGGCTTCACTTTTAAATTTGGTAACTGCTCCCATATATCCACCTTCCCTCAACAGCTAATTACCTTTAGCTATAACATACACTTTTTCTAAATATTAGTTTTCTTTTAAGTCGTATTCACGTTCATATTCACGCTCCTATCTCGTCTCTATAGCGCTGGAATGGGCTTTTCGCCCATTCCCTAACCTTGATATATTTCACGCTTGATATCATCCAGTAGTTCATATACTGTTCTCCCTACTTCTTCTAAATCCTGAAGTAATGTGTATGGAGAATCTGGAACACCCCTTTTGCCATGCATTGGATACCAAAGTTCAAATTCTTCTTCCGCATCATAGCTATCCCACCAATCATAAAGCTTTTTATATAAATCGTGCCTTCCACAAATTCCATCAAGCTCTATAACAACATCCTGTCCTGCTGTATCCGTCCAAAACTCAATCATTATATCCCCTTGTGGATTATCTAAATCCACATCCTCGTTATAGAGGAATGGAACAAATTTCTCCAATACGTTGCTTAGCATCTTAAAACTCCTTTCAATTACTCGCTCCCCTCTCGGTGAACAAGTTTTGTTGTTTTCTGTTAGCTGGCAAAGAAGCGGTATATAAAGCTAAAAGCAAGTGGTCTTACTAGACGGTGGAGAAAAAGCATAGCTTTTTACAACCGCTTGCCACTAGCTGGAGCTGTATAACGCGTAAAATTGCAGCACAGAGAACATGAAGATTAGAATCTAAACATTACTCGTATGGATTCTGTGGGAAACACGAAGTGTTTCCTTTCATTCAAAATCTCGTCAGAGATTTTGCTGTGCCGCTCGGCTTGTCGGCGGCACTACTGCATGAACTTGTTCATGCAGCATCGGGGATTAGTCAAGTAAGGGGTGAAGCCCCTCGCTTGCAACTCCGACTGTCTCGGAGCGACCGCAGGTCGGATATGGCTAGATTGAACACCGCAAGGTGGGCAAGATTGCCATATCTTGTATGACAAATTCGCCCACCCCCTTATTTTCATAAGGGAGTAGGCTTTGTCATATTGGATAATCCCCAAAATATCAGGGATTATCTATGCTTAGCCTGGATGTCTCCATGCTAAGCAACGCAGAAACTGTCTTTCTGCATATAAAAAGGCAGCCGCTTTGGACTGCCTAAACTATTTCTTTATTCACTTTTTGGACACTATCATATTAACACAAGTAACTGTCGTATTTTGGGTCATTTTTTGTAAACAAAAATTTATATTTTTTTAAAAAATTTGTTTACAAAAATCTTGCAGATGATTTTATTCCTTATATTTCTACATCGTGATCCTTCTCCCTGTATTTATTCATGCTGTTCTCAAGCTTAATATTGTACTTCTTTAGTTTTCTGATTTCTTCTTCTTTAATTTCAAGCTGCACTTTCAGATTATTGTTAAAGCTTTCAAGTTCACGTACCCTGTCTACCAGATTTGCATTCTCACTATACACATCTTCTATACCAGTAACCATAATATCTTTAGATAAGCTTCCAGCATATTCTTTATTTAGTCGCTGCCTATACCTTACATCTTCGTGAATATCTCCAACAAGCTTAGCAACTTTTTCCTGATTAACATGCATTGATTTCATATCTGGGTAAATCTTCTCTACTGTATAGTCGCTAATTTTATCTGTTTTTTCTTTTATTGTTTTTGTTACTGGTTCTATTTCACTACTTTTAGAATCAATACGACTTATAGCATTCCTATCTCTTAACAGAATAAAAATATTGCCGATAACTGCTCCAGCTACACCAATTAAAGCAACAACTATACTTGTATTCATATATCCACCATCCTTATATATAATATATTCGCCTATTACAGCTCCAATTATAACAGGTGCAGTTACTAATACCGAATCTAAAATGCAGTTTTCGTTACTATATTTCATATCCTTTAACCTCTCTTATGTAAGATATTAGCCATTCATTTTTTCGAGAATATCTATAATATATTTTTCTCTTTCACTGGCGGTTTTTATCTCTACTGGGAAGTACTTGTCTGGAATGAAATATCTCATATCCTTTGTGCTGCTCCTCTTTCTTTTTGGCTTTAATTCTTCTTCACCTAGATTTTCCTGAAATATCTCTCGCATCCTTTTTCTTGGAAAAGAGATACCCTCTCCTGGTTGCTCTTCTGCATGCCACCTTGCATATTCATCCCTCAGCTGTTTTGCCTTTGCCGTGGTCATCTTAGCTCCAACAGCTTTCAGCATATCCGGAATACAGTCCTGAGTACCTTCGTTCATTCTGTGGATATAGTAAATGTGTTCCTGTGTGAGGTTAGTTCTCCCACGTCCGGCTTCATAGTATTTAACAATCTTATCTGTACAATATGCTAATGCCATTTTCCTATGAAGTGTCTTCTGGCTTACTCCAAACTCTTCCGCTATCATTTCATCTGTTCTACCAGTATCCAAAGTGTCATTTTGACACTTTGGTAAAACTTCAGTATTTTCAACGGTTTCAGCTTTTGCCATTTGTCCTTTTACAACCTTATCATTACCGCCTTTGTCCTTCTTGTACTTATCATACATAAGGCGCATTGCTCTGGCTCTTTCAACATCACTTATATGTTCTCTCTGGATGTTGGTTTGAGTTATAAATACTACTGCGGTGGAATCATCTGCTTCAACTATGATAGCCGGTATCTCCGTAAGACCTGCTTCTCTTGCACAAGTAACTCTGTTATGACCTGCCAATATCTCATATTTACCGGTTACATATCTCTTTAACTTCTCATCCTCTATGCAAGCTACAGGACGCACGAATATTGCTTCCAGAACTCCATGTTCATTGATAGAGTCCACCATCTCTTTCTTTTTCTTTTCATCGTATTCTTTAAATACGTTGTTTGGAGAATCGGATAAATCTTCTAGCTTTAAGTTTACAATCTTTTGTTTGTTCTTCTCTGCCAGTTGCTGTTCTATCTTGTCACCATTATCCCTTGCTCTAAGTATCTCATCCTTGTCTATATTAGTCATAAGCTGACTATAGTTATCTACTATAGAGCCACGCTCTCCTTCCATAATCGGACGATTATGCTCCATGTGTTTCCTAATTTCCTCTTTACTCATTGTTAAGCTCATTTTGTTCTCCTTCCTAGATTATTCATAATCATTAATTCAGAATATCAATCTTCTCAAGCTCGGCTGCAAAAGAAGAAAAAGCTATCCCTACTTTAGACAATGGTTTATACACGCAGACAGGCTTATTCAAAAGTTCAGATTCCGCAACAACTATTGATTTAGGTATTGCTACATCAAATATATAAAATTCCTGCCATCTATCCTTTATAAACTCACGCATCATAGCATGTACATTTGTTCGTTCCTCTATCTGATTAATGACAATTCCTGCACTTCTAAGCTCTGGATTAAAGTATGTTTTTATCTGTTGAATAATATTAAAAATTGTATCCATGCCGTCCATGCTTGCACTTTCTGCTTGCGTAACTACCAGATATCTATCACTGGCTACTAATGCATTCTGAAAGTCTAGGTTTATGGACGGAGCATTGTCAATTAATATATAGTCATAGTTGTATTTATCTTTTATAACATCTATGTATCTCTTAAGTATCGTTTCTCTCGCCATTTCAGATAAGGCTCTGTTCATCCATTCCTCTTTTATTATATTGCAAGGGATAATATCTAGTTCTAGCTTCCCATCAAAACAGAGTTTGTAAATCGGATCGTCATCTGAAATATCTCCTATTACAATTTCATTGAGTTTGGATACTATATTAAATTCTGTTCCATCATATATTTTCTCTATCCCTGCAAACTTTGAAAGGTTTCCCTGTCCATCAAAGTCTATTAATAAAACTGCATAACCTTTTTGAGCAAGTTCAGCTCCCAGATTAAATGTAATGGTCGATTTACCAACGCCACCTTTAAAATTAATTATTGATATCACTTGTGTATTCATTTCTTTTCTTACCTTCCTTGATATTTAGCAAATATTGCTTTATAATCCATTTATCCGCATTTCTTGAAGTGCAGGATATTGCTTTATATGTAAAGGTCGTTTCTGATTGATTTCGGAAACGACTTTTACTTTGTAAAAATATCTAGCTCCGCTATTTCTATTAGTGTTCTTATCCAAAAAGCTAATTCTTTCCTGTATCTTGCTTCTTCATGTGATTCAAGCGGTAATCCGTAGTAAAAATGATCCCAAGCTTTAACTTTAAATTCATCTGATACAGCTATATCAAAAGATTCATTTATTAACTGAATTTTTTCTTTTAATAGTTGATATTTAACATTATTCTCTAGTTCAAAACCAGAGGAATGTTTCTCAATATTACGTACCGCTTCTTTATATAGCGGATATCCTTTTAAATATAGTCTGGCTTCCTTAACCAGGTGATTCATATATTCTCGATTATTCATTTCTATGCTTTCCTATACTTACTTAAATATTTTGCATCTACGTATAAAAACTCCTTACTAAATAGATTATTTGCTACTTCCGTTATCAGCTCATTTTTCATATCGTATAAATCTGCTATATGTGGGACTGCTCTTCCTGAACATAGTTTTAATAGATTTATCTTGCTATGCTCTGGAACTTTCTTTAACGCATCTTCTACCGGTTTGAATGCAGCTGATATACAACTACTAGTTTCCGCTAAGCAAACGAGTTTTGTATCGTAGCTGGTAACAGTTGTATCTACTCTCTCTTTGTCATACGTTATCCCAGGTATACTAGCTACATCGTAAGCATACATTTCATACAAGGATCGATATCTGTAATATGTCTTAATGTACTGAACCACCAGCTCATACATTTCTTTTGACAATTCCATCTATTGTTTCCTCCTTCCTTTTCTATATGACTTACTTAAATATAATATGTACCGCTATCGCTTTTGTTTTCTTGCAAATAATGTGTACATGCTGCCATATCCGATGAAAATTCATCTGAAAATGCTGTTTTATTTAACTGTTTCCTTAAACTTGCTCTATCTATGGCTGCATTCCATTTTTCATGTTGTTGTAAGGTCTGATATTCACTATCAGTCAAAAAGATATTTTTGTAATACCCATAAGCTTTAGTGGTATTTTCTCCATCTTCAAGCAGCATGGATCTTTGTTTTAACCTTCTTTCCTGTCTTCTGACCGAATCTTCCTTTATAGATCTAGTATTCTCTTTAGCATATGGAACGTGTATTTCTACCACAGAATTACCATATATAATTTCAATGAACTCACTATCTTTAAAATAATTTAGAGCATCAGACATATTCTTATCATCTTCTCCAAGTATTCTTCCTAGTCTAGTAGGAACACTATATGGTTCACAATCATCTAGCCTAATCACTCCACCCGTTACGCCCGCTTTAGCGATGAGTTCCAAAAGTATGACAACTCTTACGTAACCGTGTTCACCAGAAGCACTGTCTCTCACATTTTTAATCTGTATATCATCAAAGAAGTCGCAGACCAATTTGACGTACCAGTTAATAATATTTGAACTACTCATCTTCTGCACCACTATCGTTTACAAATTCTTGTAATAAGCTCTCTACTTCTCCTGTAGCATTCAACAGAGCTTTAACTCCATCTATACCAATCCCTTTTATAGCTGTATTAACGATAGATCTTAAAGGATTATACGTATTAGCAGCACCACGATTTATTTTGTCAAAATTATTTCTATTCACACCATTTCTTACTTCTGCTATAACAGTAGGTCTAGATACCCCCAATTCATCTGCTGTCTCTTGGAAGGTTAGCCCTTTCTCTTTTAACAAAAAAAGAAGATAAGCTCTTGCATCCATAGTCCACTGAACTTTTCTTCCTCTTTTAGTTTCTGTAATTTTTTCCATTTACCGCACCTCGCTTTTCTCTATCTAATTACGATTGCGGCTCTATTTATATATAGTAACTATATATATTATTCTCTTTCTTTATAGTATATATTTAATAGTAATAGTATATGGGCGGACAATGTCCGTTATACTTGGCATTTGGGAACTTCATTTTTTAACTATCATATAGACTAGTTGCTAAAAACACTGAAATTCCAATAAAAAAGAATTAAGCCGCAATTCCTTTTGCAACTTAATTCTATAACTCAGCATCATTAACATGACCTATGAATGTCAACAGTAAATTGCACATTTATATAAAATATTTTTTATAGTTGCAATACAAGGCAATACATTTATAAAAAACTGTATCATAATTGTAAGATTATAGTGTAAAAAACGGTTATATCTATTAGAATTGTAAAAGACTAATAGATAATTGTATGATTTAAGTAATAAATTCGTATCGTAATATTAACACACTTGCTATATGTTTTTTATGACATCAAAATAAGCACTGTTTATGAATCCAGCGTTGGATAGAAATTTTTCTTTTTATTGTTTTATTGTTCACTTAGTCAGATTACATTTTCACATCCTAATTTCTGGAGTTCCTTGCAAAACAAGTCATATGAACATCTTCCGCCAAATATCCTTCTAGGATAGAAATTCATCCATTCTTCTACTTCTTTGATACGCTTCTTGTTTAATATTTTATCAAAGTCTGCTCCTTTGGGATAAAATCTCCGCACTAAAAGGTTATTATTTTCATTGCTCCCTCTCTCATGAGAGCTGTACGGATGGCAATAATAGACATTTGTCCGCTTCCCCACCCTATAAAGAGCTTTTTCCATTCCATAGCTGTCGGAAAACTCTGTACCATTATCTACAGTTATAGACCTAAAAATCTTAAAGAAACTACTTCCATATCGTTTTTCTATGCGGTTTAACGCCTTAATTACTTCTCCGGATGTATGTGTTTTCATAGGCTCAAGAATTTCAAAACGGGTTTTTCTTTCAGTTAATACCAGAATGGTCTTACGGTTTGTTATCTTTCCCACAACACTATCCATCTCCCAATCACCGAACTGACTTCTTTTTTGCACTACTTTAGGTCTTTTCTCTATAGAAACACCTTTTGTTGCTCTCTTTTGAACCTTTACATATTTTCTCCGCTCTTTTGCTCTCCCTCGTCTTGGCAGTTCTTCAAGTGATATTCCCGGTAAGTAACCTCTCCGTATACCTTCATATATCGTATTTACAGACTTTATTCTCAAATCAAAGGAAAGCCCTGCTTCCTCTATAGTGAAAAGAACTGCTTCAGGGCTATATTTCTGCTTCTTTATCATATATGTTATGTAGTCTTTTAGCTTCGATGCGTCCTTTAGAGATGGTGCTCTGCCTTTCTGCGAAAGATATTCTCTATATCGTTTCTCAGCTCCTTCAGGGCAGTATCTTTCTTCAGTAGTTAGATCAGAATTAGTATGCTCATATGTAGCTCTCTTAATTTCATAGTAAATTGTTCTAACGGAACATCCTATAGCATCTGCAATATCCTTCTTTGAGAATTTCTTTTGAAGTAACATGCGTTCAATTATAAGCCTGTCGTTATAAGATAGGTGCTTGTATTTCCTTTCCTTCTTCATGATAGTAAAAGCCTAAAAACTCCTTTCTAAAGCTCTATTCCTCTTGATTCTATCTCTCTTTCCAGTTTTTCATGTTCAATGCGATTTCTCCAGTTCATATAATTATACTGCATATTTCGTCTTAGCCTTCGCAATCCTCTCTCAAATTCATGACGATTTTTCAAAACCTCTCCTAAGCTTCTTTTTTCAGTTTTTTTGTTAAGTTCTGTTGTCATAGTTTTGCTTTCTTCACCATTCAAATACCTATCATAATTTTGTACTTCCTTAAGGATGGCATTTCCAAGTCTTGTATATAACCCATCTTTTTTGCCATATAATTTATTCTCTTTATATGAGTTCTCCCCACCATATAACTTTGCGTATTTCGCTTCTTTTTCTTCGATTAGAGCAGACATTTTATCGAAATCATCCTTACGGTAGGTTTTGATGAAAAAGTCGCTTAAATCGTCGATTTTCGGCTTTATATCTGCAAAGTTTTTCTGGTTATAGTTCCAGTATCTTCTCTCAACACCGCTTTCCTTAACATACTCGTATATTTCTAGTAATTTATCTCTAAACTCAGGATTAGATAAAAGCTGTTTATCTTTTTTGTGATTAACAATCCCCCTAAGCATATTTGTTATTTCAATAGTGCTTTCTTTGTCCATATCAAGCTCATTTGCAAGAACACTCTTAAGTTCTTTAATACTGCTATTTCTGAATGTCCCCTTATATCTTTCAGATACGACCTGATTCCCATTAACATCAAGTTTAGGTACACGCTCAAGTTTTCCTGTTTTAGGATTCTCCCTCATCCTAATTTTTCCATCCTCATTCTTCTCCCACTCACGAAAAGCTTTCTTTTCTCTCATGGGAGTTGGCTCTACTGTAGCAACATGGATATGGATATTATCCGTATTGTAGTGGAACGAAGCTGTCCAAACTGCATTTTGAAGTCCTTCTTTTTCAAGCATTGCACAAATAGCTTTCCTTCCTGCTGTCATTAGAACTTTTTCATTTAGTTCTCCAGTCTCTCCGTCATATACCCCTATATCAGATAAATAGCTATTTTCAAAAGATATAACAGTTTGCCACATATTACTTCCGTTCTGCTGAGCTACAGAAAATATCTTCTTCAGTTCATCTCGCTCTGCTTCGCTTAAATTATCGTTATTTTTTGTAAACAAACTGCTGACTTTTTCAGTTCCTTCATGGTAATGCCTGCTTATTGTCTTCTCCTCGTTTTCCATATATCCTATGTACTCACCAAAAAGATTGTATTTATCCAACTCCTTTTTCTTTGTAGCATTATCTCTGTCTATATAATTTATGTATTCTCCAAAGGCTTTACCGTCAGCTTCACAGAACCTTGTTACAACTACTATGCTTGCCATATTCCCTCCTATGACTTAATCAGCTCAAGTATAGTCCTAAGTAGTGCTGTGTTTTCAGATATGATTTCCTCATTTTTCTCTAGGCTGTAGTTATATAGAGCTGTCATGTCCTTAAAGAGATTTTCATACTTGTCATTCATTAAGCGTATGTCCGGCATAATTGCATAATCCGAAAGGATTGTTTTTACAAGTACATTCAGGCTAATTCCCTTTTGTCTTGATATAGTTTCAAGTTTTGCCTTCACCGCCGAATCTATATCCCTGATGTAAATATCTGTTTTACTCATTACTCTTGTCCTTTCCCAGCTTTTTCATTGTCTTTTACCTGCTTTGCATTGGCTATAATTTCTTCAAGGTGTTTTTCAGCGTCTATCAAAACTTTATGTTTTTCTCGCCCTTGTGCTGGCATTAAATATCTATAGTCATCTACATAGAGCATCGTATTTACAATATCTTTTAGAATTATACTGTTTCGTTCAGCGGTACGAACTCCCAGCCTTAATCTTGTTAGGTCATTTTTTAGTTCTTCCTTTATTTTCCCGGATAAAATATCTGCAACTTTCTCCCTTGTCTCTTCTCTTTTTTTATAGTCATAAATCATAAAGGTTACTGCATCGACCTCATACTTTAGTCCGGTTTCTTCCATAACCTCATGTATTATTTCTATAGTTTTATCGGATAAATCGTAATGTTTTCTCATAAAAATCTCCTAAAAAATCTTTATATTGATGTGCCTATCGTGTGCATTATCAAGTTAATCCTTTATATCTATGCACACCAAAGACACATCTCGCACAAAAAGTGCGAACACTCTAAACCATTGGCACTGCCAATGTAGCACCTAATGTGCTATCAGTTTTCCCTTATGCTCTTTATTTTTTCGCACAGCGAAAAAATAAAACAGGGTGGGAAGCACTTCCCCACCCACCAATTTAGACTAGATTTCCAGTAGCATTAACTTCAGGATACTGTTGTTAATTTTTATATTTTTTCTATAGAAGGGTTTGTGTATCATTTTCCATCTGCCCCCTTCTTCCACTACAATTACACCAACATATTTTATTTCTTTCAGATATGATTTATACCTTCCGGATATTAAGTCCTCTTTTTCCGACGGAATCACAATCCAAGATTTATGTACGAATTTTGAATTTTCTTTTGCCTGAAGAATGGCTTTTCGTATATCTGAAAGTTTAAATTCAAATGCGTTAAACTGCACCTGATTTTGAAACATTTCTACTGTTACCAAATCTGCACAACCTTCTCTAATAGGTGCTTCAAATTCGTATCTTAAAGCCCTTCCTGAATAATTGTAGTTTTCCCAGAATTTTTCTTTAAGTTCTTTTTCTGTAAGAAACATTATTCATCATCCTTTGCTTCAATCTCCTTCATTTCAAAATCAAAAACTGTAAGATTTACATATAACTTTTCTTTTTCTTTATCATATGTGTTTTCGATTTTTGCCTTTGTAAGAATGATTACATCTTTCTCCTGAAGCATTTTTGCTTTTTCATATGCTCCACCTACAAAATTAGTATTCCAAGATGAATATTTAGACTTACCATCTTGTGTTTTCCCTTCGTATGTAGAAATATTTGCCCAAATTGTGTTCTTTCTATTTTCAGCTTCCTTAATGCCAAAAACTCTTGCTTCTTGCTTTTTAGTAATTTCCATTTTTAAACCTCCCTTTCCAGTAAAAAAGAAAAAATTTACCTGCTTAATTAACATTTATATATAAAAAAGAAGGGATAGCCCTTCTTTTCTAATCAAATTAACACATTATGTATGACAGTATAAAAAAAGAGAGGGATAGCCCTCTCTTACGAACCCCTATAATTCGTCCTCAAAAACTTTCTCTTGTTTAAGACTTAATCCGGCTTCATATTCTCTGCACTTTTGCTCAAGAAGTCTAAAATTGCAACATCTTTCTTTTATCTTAATTCTGTCCGGATTATCAATTAAGTTGTACAATTTCTCTGCTTTCTTATAAATATGTTCCTTATGTTCATTGCACCATATTCTTTGTTTCTCAAGCAAAGTTTTATATGCTTTAAGGCTTTTAGAATCAAAAATGTTTATTTTTAATTCTACCTCTGTAATCTCGCTTTCCGGAACAGGAAGCATATTATTAAAATTGATTGCTCCAAGTTTTCCTTCGTCTATTTTAGTAAAGTCTACACTATTTCTCATGCGAAGATGCTTTATCTTAGGAGATGTCAATGGTGCAAAGTATAGCGAATCATTAATTTCAAGCACAATTCCAATAAAGGGTCTATCTGCCTTATTCCCGGACATATGCGGTACTTTATCATCATATCTGCGTACATAATTGTAATACTGCTGAGACACATTATAGGCTTATAGGACAAAAAACGTGTTTTGCTAATCCCAGTAAGAAGGATAATTGTCCTCTCTATGG
>NZ_JALU01000025.1 GCF_000525775.1 Mogibacterium timidum ATCC 33093
TCAAAAAAGATAAAACCGCTATAGCCATTGAAATTTCAATGGCTATAGCGGTTTTGTAACACGTTTTTTGTCCTATAAGCCGACAATCACCGCATCGGCAACTTCAAGCACTAAAAAACGGGCAGGTGACGGTCTGCCCGCTGGAATGGAAGAAAATGAAAGGATCTACGCACATCGCGCATCAAGTTTCATCTCTTGTTATGCTTATTTGGTGAGCCACTATGCGATCACATCATTCCGTTTCCTTTATCTCTCTCCACGATAAATGCCTTTAGAGTTGCAATATGCTCCTTCGCTGCTTTTCTAGCTGCCTCCGGATCGCCGGCAACGATGGCATCGACTATCCTCTTATGCTCAACAGGCTGAATCATATACTTGCTCTGATCATCATAATATACGTAACGGAATCTCATCGAGAGCTCCTGCACCTGCTTAACCATCTGAATCAGCGTCTTATTGCCGCTACATTCAACGATGTAGTTGTGCAGCTTCTCATCGTATTCTACCATCTCATCCCTATTATGGTTCTCAATTGCAAGCTGGTTGAGCCTTAACAGTTTGTTGAGTGCCGCCTTATCCTCTTCGGTAGCCCTTTCCGCCGCAATTCCGGCAGCCAGCTCCCCAAGCGCCTCCCTTACCTCAAATACATCCTCAAGATCTTTTATCGAAATTTCCGACACATACGCACCATGTCTCGGCTCGATAACTACTAAACCTTCAGCTGCGAGTTTACGAACCGCCTCTCTGATAGGTGTCCTGCTAACATTCATCTTGTCTGCCAGTTCAATTTCCATGAGTCTTGTATGGGATTCTATCTCGCCGGTCAGAATTCTTCTCTTGAGTTCCAAATATACAAGCTCTCTAAGTGGTTTCTGAATCTGAAAATCTAACTCCATTAGTTGTACCCTCCACTCTCCGTCTTCCAGTATCTCCAAGTTGGCTCAATCCAGTTAGCAGATCCCAAGTCTGCATAGTCTGCTTCGAATCTAGTACGGTCGGTATAGTAAGCTACCACAGTCGGTCCACTGCCACTCATCAGCACTTCATCTGCGTGTAAATTCTTGCGAATCAGTTCTTCCAAAGCCCGGACTTCTTCATAATTCGCAAGCGTATATAGCTCGAGGTCATTATAGAAGATGTGATCATCAGTCTTTTTTCTCATATATGAGATTCTGTCCGGTTCCTCATCCATTGCTTCGTATACTTCCCTGGTAGAAACAGCAATTCCCGGGTTAAATAATATTACATGATATGGTCTCGGCTCAGCAGCTTCAACCACATCTCCAATTCCGGACACTACAGCGGCACTGCTCGCTTCTGCGAGTCCGGGCAGCCCATATAAAAGGGCTTTGTTCATGTACGCATTCATCATTAAAGAAAACGGTACATCCGCCCCTACACCGGCACCTATCTTCATCAGTTCTCTCAGAGAGAACGGATTGCCAAGCATGGAATTCACTCCAAGCATTGCGACTGCTGCATTTCCGCTTCCGCCGGCTATGCCCGCTGCCACAGGAAGCCTCTTCTCAATATGTATTGAGATGCATTCCATACCTCTGCTCTTCATCAGTTCAGCAACGCTTTCCCTATCGGAAACAGCCTCAATAACTGATACCACCCCTTTAACGGCAAGATTGTCCGCAGATTGTGGGATTTTCTTATTATTCGCACATAAGTATATGTTAGTTTTAACAAAAAAACAACGAAAACTGTAATTTTTTGGTAAATTCGCTTCTATTTTCAAGGTGTCACATAAATTGACCCCCTGCATGAACGACCTGATGTCATGATAACCATCCGATCGTCGGGATAGCACGTATAGCGAAAGGTTGATTTTTGCATATGCATTAAGCTCAAGTGCCTGTGCTGTAATCACTCGTGTATTCATAACACCACCCGTTACCTCAAAAAATGCGAGGATACGTCGTATCCTCGCACTAATTGTACTATTTTGTATGCAAAATGTTATGTATAATCTGTGATTTTCCGAAATTATGCTTAATTACTTGGAAGCTTTTCCGCGGCCGGACTTGTATGTACCGCCGCCTGCAGTGATCGGCCTTGGCTTATGAACCTTATACACATTCGGAAGCAATTCACTAATATTGAGCTTCTCCTCCTTCTTAACTGTGCCCTTTTTCTTGGCGCGCTTCTCAGCCTTGGCAACACGCTTCTTCTCCTCTGCGATTACCTCTTCAACTGACTTGCCGGTTCTCTTAGCCTCTCTGTAAGGGTTGAATGCGGACTCCCCCTTCTTCTCCTTCTCGACCTTCTCGTCGTCCTTCCGGCTGCTCTGCTGTCTGATAGTCACAACCATAATACCACCGAACACGACTACCATCATAACCATGTTGATGGTCATGCTGAGCCTCTGGTTGAATGTTTTAAATGTTACAACTGTGTCCTTGCCGAGAGAATTTCCGTAGTCATCTACGAAATTCTTATCGATCACCAGCTTGTACTCCGAGTTATTCTCCACCTTGAACTTCTTGTCAGTGTTGTCGCCAAGCACAAGAACAAGTCCCGACTTATCGTTTGCTGTCAGAACCTTGATCGGAATCTTCTTGCCGTCCTTATTGATGATCTTAACGCTCTTGGCGTTGTTGGCCTGTGCAGCCTTGCTGGACACTGAATGATTGAAATACAGCTTAACTCCCAGGTTTTCAATCGAGGTGTTCTTCTGGCCATCCTTAGGGTATGACGACTTGAGCGCAAATGCACTATCGTCAGCTGCTAAGCACATAGCCGTGCTAAGCACTATCATCAGCATTGTCAGAACCGCAATTAACCCTCTTCTTTTCATCTACTTTTCCTCCGGTATATCGACTTTGTCTTTGACTATATTACTCTTGCGCAGCTGCGCCTTAGTTATCCTCAGCTCTCTAAAAAAGCTCGTCAGCGCCTCCGCACATTCGTCGGCAAGTATTCCGCGTTCTACATCTATCCTGTGGTTGAGACTGTCCGAGCCGGTGATATCGAATATCGACCCGGAGGCCCCGTTCTTGGGGTCCATTGTCCCTATACAGAGCTTTTCCAGCCTCGCTAATACCATTGCTCCTGCACACATAGAACACGGCTCTAATGTCACATATAGCTCGCACCCGCTGAGCCATTTACTGCCCAGCCTTGCCTCTGCCGCATCCATTGCCAGCATCTCTGCATGCGCCGACGAAGATGCATAGGCTTCCACCATATTGTGAGCCTTGGCGATAATCTCGCCATCCTTTACTATCACAGCCCCTACCGGAACCTCGCCAAGCTCAGCTGCAATGTACGCTTCCTTCAAAGCTTCTCGCATATATAAATTGTTATCTCGCATATCTGTTAACTTTATCATAGAGATGCGTATTTTTCAACCAATAGGGTAGAGCGAGGGCGTTAGCCCTCAACCCTCCCATTGCACCGTACATACGGATCTCGTATACGGCGCTACATCAACATAGAATCAAGCATTAACTCAGATAATACGCTAAAGGGTCGACCAATCCCGGTCGGCTCTTTGTCTTTTTGCCAAGTATCGTTGGATTTAGCAGGAAATTAATATCCCGGATAGTAGCCATTCGGTACCATCCCTGCCTTGCGTTTGCCACGCTTAACAGTCTTTCCTCCTCAAAGCCACACTTCTGAATCCTGTTCAGAGCCATCAGGTTCTTGAATATGGTCTTCGGCTTTTTCCACTGTTTGAGTATCACTACTCTCACCTTGTGCCTCAGCCATTGTCCATATTCATCCAGAAAGCCTTTCATGCTACCGATTCTGTAGTAGTTTATCCACCCCCGGATGAGCCAGTTCAGTTGCATAAACGTAGACTTTATGGTTCGCGCGGTCGCTTTCTTCCGACAAAGAATCTCACGAGTCTTCTCATAGAGTTTCTTCTTTCGGTCTTTGGCAGGCCTGCACTTCCAACCGTCTTTGCTCTTCCAGAATGTGAATCCCAGAAAGTTACTCTTCGTAGGTCTTACGACCTTTGTCTTAGTGGCACTGTCTCTCAGCCGAAGTTTGCGCTCCAGCCAGCTTGTCACAGACTTCATCACTCTGTCTGCCGCCATTTCACTTTTCACGAAGATGTCGCAGTCGTCAGCGTATCTAACGAAATGAAGTCCCCTTGATTCCAGTTCTTTGTCGAGCTTGTCAAGGTAGATGTTGGATAGTATAGGTGAAAGAGGTCCGCCTTGCGGTACCCCTTCTTCACTTGGGCTGATCAAGCCATCTTCCATGACTCCAGCTCTTAGAAACTGTCGAGTCAGTCGTAGCGTTTTCGCATCATTGATGCGTTCTCTGAGTATTGAAATTAACTTGTCATGGTTTACCATGTCGAAATACTTCTCGATGTCAAGGTCTATCACCCACTCATATCCCTCGTTGAGGTATTCGAGGGCTTTCTCTATCGCACCATGGCAATCTCTGTTCGCTCGGAACCCATAACTATAGTCACTGAAATATTTGTCATATCCGAGAGACAATATCTGTGCTGTCATCTGCTGTACAACTCTGTCTGTGACTGTCGGTATTCCGAGAGGTCTCTTCTTGCCGTTGGCTTTAGGTATGTAGACCCTTCTTACCGGTCTCGGTCTGTATTTACCTTCACGTATCTGAGCCTTCAGCTCTTCCCTTTGAAGAGTAAAATACACGTCAAGTTCATCTACCGTCATCCCATCGACTCCGGCTGCACCTTTGTTTCGCTTGACGTTCTTGATTGCCTCGTCAATATTCCTGTCCTGTAATATCCATTCGATTAATTCCACTTGTTGCTCCTCTTTCTGTTCGTAAATCTGTCGGAAATCATCCCCTCTACCTTTTGCCTCCACAGACTTACGTTTCTGCTTTCAGAGCATATCCTCGATTTCGGATTATTCCGACCTTGCTTGCAGTGATTTGCAATACATTGACATTAGACCCTTCCCGTTTGTGCTCCCGGTACTATGGTCTCAGCTGACTCCCGGACGCAAGCCTTTTCCGCACGTGTTTCCACGCCGTCCGGGTCTCCCGGGGTAAGACATAGTTCTTTTGCCACACAACCTCCGGATTTACTGTCTCGGTGATACGTTTACCTTTTGGGCTTCGGTTTGTACAGCAACCTCACACACCGTTTAGCCTTGTATCCGGTTTCTATTCGTAGGCTCGATGGCTTTGCTACACCGCTTCCTTCACTTGAGCATTACTGCTTTCCGCTTGCGGTTCGCTACACTTGGCGGTAAATACCCGTGACTGGACTCTCACCAGTAAGAACTGTGCCATGCCCGGCACACTATAAATAGAGCTGTCGCATTAATGCGACAGCTCCCAATTTCTCGGGTCTATAACTTTCTTTGTGGTTTAATGGGTAGCTATTCCACAGATTGTTATCTAATTGATTATTTCTGATACATAGTCATACCATATTGGTCTAGTGATTTCGGTTCAACCCGTGCTACGCAACGCTGACACCAATTGTGATGATAGACTCTTTTCCAGAGCTATGCGAAATAACTTTGATCTTGACCAAAGTATATCCGTTTTCTGACATATTAGGATGATCGAGAACCTCTAGTGATACGCTACCGTCATTAGGAAAGTTTGAGATCAAAGCCCTGTACTCATCAATAGTTGGCTCAGCATCTCCAACCTTCTTGTTGATTATCTTCGTAGAAAGTTCAGGTTTGAACTCATCCTCAACTTCGTTGTCCTCTTCAGGATTTCCCTCATCATTGTTATCGCCTGTACTTGGATTTTCATCGACCACATCCTCGACGAATGTGATATAGAGTGCGAAGTTCGCATTTTTGTTGCTCTCATAATCCTTATTAACACAGTTGAAGCTGAACTTATATCCGTACTCATCCACTTTGAATCTGCTCTCATACTCGTAGTGTTTGCCGCTTAAGGATGTAGTTCTGAATCTAGCCTTCTTACCGAAGTACTCTTTCTTGAGCTTAATAGTCTGTCTGTACGCTATGTTGTTACTATTCTCCTCAGACTTCGCAGGGTCAGCAACCTCTTCCCAAGTCTTGCCATTATCGAAGCTGTATTCCATCTTGGTGATGTAATCTGTGCTGTACGACTCAAAGAATATCGCAAATTCAGTGCGTCTCTTTGAACCCTTGTGTGTGATTTTAGCAATTAGCGCCTGACTCTTAGTCTCGTCCGAGAGATTCATTTTGTCGTACAGCTTCTCGCCAGTATCTCTATTGGTAACTTCTATTCCGTACTTATCGAATTCAGCATAAGGAACCACTATCTTAGTTCCATCTTCCTTGGTCAGCTCAATCTTAACACCTGATAAATCAAGCGGCTTCGCAATGTCCGACTTCAGAACTCTCTGTCCTGTATAGCCGTTTATTGCCGTGGGTTCGAGTACATTGATTTCAGTGATGTCATTTCCAGTTTTCTTGTCGTTCTCTGAAAGCTCTAAAGCGTTGTCCACTGATAGACCGACTCCTCCCGTAGTGAGCGTAGCGCCCGAAATCGCGTCCATCATCTTCTTACACTTGTGATTCTTGCCCAGATACTCTCTGATTACTGGCGAAACCATCTCGGCTCTTCTCGCATCAGAAATCTTGCTTGCATACTCCTTGCCCAGTAGCTTCTCGGCTTCCTTGGCCTGGTCCTTTGCGTGCGCAATCTGGTCGATATACTTTCTATACACCTTGAGAATAGCGATATTTCTCTTGCCTTCTTCACCACACAGATATGGTATTGCTCTCGCAGAGATTGCCATATAGTCTAGTCCAGAGTATCCCTGACCTTCGACAAATACTACATTTTCGATGATGTTGTTCTTGATTGTTACTATGGTCTTAACGCCGCCTCTAGCCTCGTCAAATCCATCGCCGAGTCCAACATATTTTCCGTCCTTGAGATCGGATTTCCTCATTAAATCGCTTATCTCTTTCTCGATCTGCGCCTGTCTATCTAGCACAGGAGGGACAGGCTCACCAGGCGTTATTCCTGGGTTTACACTTGGATTCGTTCCAGGATTCGCACCAGGTTTAGCATCCGGCTTTGAAGGGCTTACAGATGGCTTCGATGGACTTACCGAAGGTGTAGCACTTACTCCAGGTTTTACTGCTGCCGAAGCACTTGCCTGATTCTGTCTTCTATTCTGAGAAATAACTGCTCTAGCTCTCTGATTATCACCAGAATTTCTTCTTAACGCGTGACTGCTGTTTTCCCCGTTACTATTAGTCTCATAGTCCCCTGCAGTACCCTTATCTGCACTCTCCTGTGGCTCATTTTGTTCACTAGCAATATCAGCATGCTCCTTCTTGTGAGAAACTGCAGACTTGTTAGCCTTCTCACCTTTCCCCGAGAACATACCAAAAGCTATTCCCCCTGCCACTGCTAGAATGAGCGCCCCGATTAATACCGGTTTTAAGATCGTGTTCTTGCTCATTAATTCCTCCTATAATGATAGTGAGTGTTATTAAATTATAAGTTAGTCATGACTAACCCTAGTATAGCACAAATTTACTCAGATAATTTATCAAACTTTTAAATTGCATGTATTTTATATCTTTATGTATTAAAAAAATACAATGATACTTGGTATTAGCAGCTACTCAGGTAACTACATCCTGTTAGTTTAAACAATAGGGTAGAGCGAGGGCGTTAGCCCTCAACCCTCCCGTTGCACCGTACATACGGATCTCGTATACGGCGCTACATCA
>NZ_JALU01000026.1:0-47823 GCF_000525775.1 Mogibacterium timidum ATCC 33093
ATTTGTTCCATCACTACTGGTCGAGTTCCGTAAAAGGTTGACGCCCGAAATCCTTGGAGACATCAATGACATGATCCTTGAGTACAATACTGCGGATGATGACAATGATCCAAACGGGTCACCTTCAGAGGGATGTACTGAAGAGACTTCATCAGATAGCAATTCCGGTACAATGATCATTGACGCCACATGTGCACCACAGAACATTGAGTTCCCACAGGACATAAACCTGCTGAACCAGACTAGGGAAAATCTTGAGTACATGATTGATGAGATATGCTTTTCGTACAACCTAAAGAAACCAAGAATGTACAGAGAAGTGGCAAGAGGTGACTATCTCGCTCCAGCCAAGTGCAAAAGGCGCACCGGCAAAAGGATCAGAAAGGTGAGCAAGAAGCAGCTGCAATATATCCGCAGGGATCTCAGGTATATCGATGAACTCCTTGCTCAGGGCATAGAACTCAAGCCAAAACAGCTTGAGCGACTCATAGTTGTTCGCAAAGTCTATGAGCAGCAGGAGTACATGTACTGCAATAACACTCATAAGGTACCGGACAGGATAGTAAGCATCAGCCAGCCTTACGTCAGACCAATCGTGAGAGGAAAAGCCAAAGAACCGACGGAGTTTGGAGCAAAGCTCGATCTCAGCATAGACAACGGCTTTGCAAGGATAGAAAAGCTATCCTTCGAAACATACAACGAGAGTGAAGTGCTCATCGGTGCCATAGAGCAATACTTCAAACGAAATGGTTATTACCCGAAGCGAGTCTTGGCAGATAAGATCTACAGGACTCGTGACAATACGGCTTATTTCAAGCTACATGGCATACGTCTTTCCGGGCCTGCACTTGTCAGACCGAAGAAAGATCCGAAGGCTGACAAGAAGATTGAGTACGAGGATGCTGTGGATCGCATTGAAGTAGAAAGAGCCTTCAGTCTTGCCAAAAGAAGATTCGGGCTCGGACTGCTTACGACGAGGCTTGAATCCACAACGGAGAGTTCTATCGTACTGTCTATTATCGCTATGAATGTTGATCGCTTCACCGGGCTTTTCTTTGTGCGAGTTTTGCTATCAATATTTCAAGGTACGTACGTTGGCCTCATTTTAGATCTAACTTTCTAACAATGACTTGTTGTGCATACACTAATTAAATTTTTGATAAAAATTACAGAGGAGATATACAAATGCCAACATATAGTAATAAGTGGGGATTTTTAAGGGAATCGCAAGAGGCTGCATTAAAAGCTGGAATTGACAAGAGAACTGGTCTATGTAGAACAGGGTTGGATGAATATCTAAAAGTTATATTCCCTAGCACTAGTGATTGGGTGCATGATGAAACTACTGGTATAGTAGAAAAATCTGGTAAACGGAGTTTGAAACGTCCAGATTGGCGAAGTGCAACCTTAAAGTTGATAATAGAGTTTGATGGTGTTGACCATTACAAGACTCCTCATCAAATAATTAGTGATTCAGAAAGAGTGGAATTTTACGAGAAGAACGGTTATAAAGTGGTTAGAATACCATATTTTATACAACTAACAAATGATGCAGTCGAAAAAATGTTTGGAGTTTCAGTAGAGGAGAAACTCTTTGATGAGACTATCCCTGCATTGGGCGAAGATAGGGCTTCTCCAGCATGTTTGTGTCCAATGGGAATTCAAAGAATGGCACGAGAATTTCATGAATTTCCAACCCAGTATAAAATAAACATCAAGCATCTTGAGAGTTATAATAATGAAGATTTGACAGGCTGTAAGTTATTAAAAAAAGAGTATGATAAGATTAAGTGAACTGAAGAAAATAAATAAAATATGATTTCAGGAAAACTCTAATACGATTTTTAACTATCTTCTCAAAACTTCTTATATGCCGATATAGCCTGTCTTTACAGGCATTGCCGGCATTTTATCTATCGGGAGATACTCACATATTTTCTTAAATCCGCTTGTGTTTTCGCTTTGAAAGGTAGTAAAGAAGTAGTAAAATCTCTCTTTTCCTTTAAGCCGCCAGTCTGAAAAATTCCGCCTGTGCGCTGTCAAAGGTGGCGTGTGCGTAATAGTTCAGGGTCATGGTAATGTTGGCGTGTCCCATAAGATACTGTAAGGCTTTCGGATTCATTCCCGCATTTGCCATGTTGGTGCAGAACGTGTGTCGCAGGGTATGGGGCGTTGTTACCGCCGGCAAAGCTTCCTCATGATTTTTGTTATACTTTTCTACAAGTCTGCGAAACATAGCATCATAGTTGATACAAGCCTGTGGTGTTCTGTTCCTTGTGAGAAAAAGAAAGCCTGTGTAGCCGTCAACCTCGAAACTACTTTTTCTTCGGCTTTGCACAACTCTCTGCAAGGCCTCAAGAACTCGGTCGCTCATTGGAATTTTCCGAATGCCGTTTTCCGTTTTCGGAGTTTCAATGCGGTACGATTTTTTACCGGAGTATTGAAGCTGATGATCCACATTGATTGTACGATTCTCAAAATCAATATCGCTCTCCGTCAATCCGCAAAACTCTGAAATACGAAGTCCTGTTCCAAGCAGAATGATAAGCTCGTCATAATACTTATGATAGACCTTATCGCTTTTCACAAAGGAAAGTAAACTTTCTTCTTGTGCAGGCGAAAGAGGAACCTTCGGCTCGGTGTCATCCTCAATAACTGTGTTGATATGAAAGTCAAAGGGATTTTTCCTGATACAGTCATCCTGAATGGCAGAATAAAAAGCTGCCTTTAGAGAACGCTTATGGTTGCTGATAGTTTTGAAAGAATAGCCTTTTTCTTTCATTCGTAAAGCCCATTCCTTTGCATCAGACATTTTTACATTCTCAATGCTGCAGGCTCCGATCGTATCTTCCTCAAGTATTCTCATAAGCTGCTTTCGACCTTGCTTTGTACCATGTCTTACATTTGCATGATTTCGTATGTGTTTTTCGTAAAGCTGGCATACGGTCATTTTCTTTCCCACAGGGTCAATCCCGTCATCAAGGTCTTTTTGTATCTCCTTGACTTTTTCACGCAGGGATTTATCCTCACGCTTGCCTTTCGGTGTCTTATCCGTAGGAACTAATTTCCACGCGTACACAAACTGCGGCTTTCCAAAAGTATCTGTATATTTGTAAGCATATCTCCCGTCTTTTCTCTGGCTCTCACCTGACCGCAAAACTCGGTTTTTGCTGTCCCGTCTTTTTTCTGACATTTTATGCTCCTTTCCAAGACGGAAAGAGCCTTGATATGCTATATCTATTATACCATCGTCAAGGCTCGATCTCCATTAGATTGTGTCAACCGTATCGATCATTTTTTCAAACAGCTTGCGCTTGATCTGAATACGGTTGCCGTTTAATATCACCCAATTTGCGTTAGGGTTTTCTTCCGCCAACTTTCGCAGCTTATTTTCTCCGATGCGAAAATACTTTGCTGCTTCTTCTATGGTAAGGGTATATTTCTCCCAGATAGGCACATCAATTTGATTCATCTCATCGCCCCCTTTCTCAAAATAGGTATCGTAAAAGTTCTGATATTTATATTTTTAAGAAAGGCACTACCGGACGGCTGTAAGCTTTAGCCTCACGGGAATTTCACCCCTGCATGGATCTCATCCAGCCCTACCCATTGCCTGCGACGCTTTTAACGCTCGGACTGTGGCTGTAAGGGAGTATCATTATGTATTTTGTGCCGTCATGGCTTGCAAGGTGCTACGCTTGCTTTACGGCAAAATGTTTCTCGCTCGGCTTCCGGTTAGGAAAGTGTCATGGCGTATTCTCCGCACAGCTAAGGCACAAAAGGAAAGTGTCCGGTTTGCCCTATGATACGCCGCCGTTATCTTGCGGGTATATTTGTCAAAGAACAGGTGTAAGAAAATCTGTCTTATCTGCGGAAAGGGGAACGCAGATCGTTACAGTCTTAAACCTTGAACATCAGGACAGCCTGCATCAGCTTTGAACGAAGGCGATCTCGTATATCCTCGTCTATGCCGTAATAGGTGTTTCCCCGTTCATCACGGAGTTTTCTCATAGAAAGGTGTGCGATATAGCCTGCGTAATGCTGGCAGACAATATTCATTGCCTGCGGCTCTCCCTTGGTTGCGGCTATGATTACCGGATAAGGCAACAAGCCGCGTTCATCGTCGGTTGTTTTACCAGTCTGGGTAGTCATAAGCGTGTTCCTCCAAATAGCGTTTTAGCAGCTCAAATGAGCTGGTTCTCCGATACTGCACCGTGCTTCTTGGAATCTGATAAAGCGCTGCTATTTCCGCATCGCTCATATCAAAGAAGTAGTAGAGTAGAACGGCTCTTCTTTTTTCTTCCGGCAAGCTGTGGATTGCGTCAGCGATAAGATTTGCACTCAATTCCTTTCCGCCTGCGAAAAAGGTTTGTTCTTCTTTATCTTCTGCAAAGAAATCTTCACAGGTATAAAGCTGGTTTTCCTCTTTCGGGGTCAGGTCGGAAAAACTAATTTCGTGTGCCTGCCGCTTCCTAATATCCTTATGGGCATTGATACTTTCATTCTTCAATGTCCGCTTGCAGAATCCGTTAAATGCACAGCGTATTTGCCATTCGGTTCTTTCAGGTTCATTCATGGTATTCACCTCCTTTCGCAGCCGCGAAAGCGGGTAGAATTTCCCCTTTCGTAAACCCTCAACAACGGAGAGTTGAAAACTGCCAAAGAAAAGCGAATATTTTTAGAAAAAAGTTTTTGCAGGCACAAAAAATCCCGACTGCACAGGGCAGCCGGGATTGGACATGAAAAGATATGGATATGATTTAAGTGGTCATCCGTAAAGACACGGAAACCCGGAAATAGAGTATATCCCTTTTAACAAGATTTTAAGATAACGAAGAATGAACACGACGATACCTCCTTTGATACCGCCGCTTTTCGTAAGCTATGACCTAATTTGAACTTCCGCTTTTTCATTCATAAAATGAAACCGGCGGCTTGCTCTTGCTTCTTAAAAAACTCTTCATAAAAATCACAAATTCAATCTTTTATTCAATTCTCAAAATATTGATATCATGCATTCCGGTACTGAGAAGCACGCTGTGATTTTCTACAGAATGAAACCCTCCGGCTTTTGCTGCATCAGCAATCTGACCTTTTATTACACCCATAGGCATTCCTTGTAAATTAAATGCCATATAGCCTAAAATCATGTCCCATGGTCCGGAATAATCCGGTTCAATTCCTTCATTTAAGCATACAACTACACCACCGGGATTTAATGCTTTTTTTAACTTTGCAAAGAAATTTGCACCGCCTGCAATGGCGAATAACATAATGGATGAGCAGATGATTAGATCATATCCGCTGCCAATATCATCGTTTATAAAGTCTCCGGTTTTGACTGAAACGCTGTCTTGCATATCGGAAAGCGCCACACTTTCTTCGATAAGTGGCTGCATATCCGGTCTGTCAAAAAGAACGCCCGTACGATTGCTTACGTCCTGTATAACTGCAATTCCAAGACAACCTGCACCGCAGCCCAAATCCAATATTTTGTGAATAGATTTATACTCAGGAAGGAATCGAAGAATTTCTAACAGTTCATATTGACGTATCCCTGATTGAGCATCACGCATCGCATCGCCATAAGATGCAAAATCCATAGACTGCTGTGTCTGTTCCTGCGGTTTAGGACCTTCTTTCACTTGCTGTGCTACGTTTCCAAGGCTCATTCCTTGATTATTGCAGAAAAATGCTAACATACTTCCCATATATGCAGGCTTCCCCTTAACAAGATATTTTGAAGTTTCCGGCATATTACAAAATGTATCTCCTTTTCGCTCAAGATAACCAAGACTGTACAAACCTTTCAAAAGATTGAAGGTGTTGCCTTCATTCCAGTTCATTTTTTTAGATAGCTCTTTTGTGGTAATAGGCTTTTCTAAATTAGAAAAGACATCTAATTCGATGGCACCCTGTATCAGTTGCTGATAAGCGGTGAGATACGGTAGTGCTGTAAGTTGTTCATAAATATTTGCTTTGTTAATCATAGTAATTTATCCTTTCTTTAATTTATAATTGCTTATGGCATAATTTTTCCATTTTATGTTTAGTGAATATCAGTTTTATCGATAAATTTCAGATTGTGGGTTTTCAAGCTCTGCAAAACCATTCGAAAGTCTCTTTCGTGCAACTTCAATATATGGATGTATAACGGCTTTTACAGGACATTGATGATAACACTCGGCACATAAAATACAATGCTTAGGTTCACGAACCATTTGTATGGTGTTATCAATATATGCAAACATATTGACAGGACAAGCTGCAACACATCGTTTACAACCAATGCATTTTTCTGTATTGATTGTAACTTTCTTATATTTTCCATGAATTTTTTCTTGGCTGAAAATGCGAAACATAATGCGTTTCATAAACGGTGCATATGCAAATTTCTTTCTTACATTGACCACAGCTATCTTGTCATTTACAACCTTTTCTGTTATTTTTGCCGCTTCTGCAAGGATTTGATCCTCAACTTTTCCCGGCAGATTTGGATTGATCCGTTTTTTGAAAGTTGCTGTCAAAGTATGCTCCGCAGCAATCTTAATGCCCATAATCGGAATATATCCTCTGCCATTAAGCGCTTTACCCATTTCTTCCAGTGCAACACTGCTGTGCACTCCCCCATAGGTCACAAGTGGAATCGCAGGAATCTGTTTTTCCTTTTCCCGAGGAAGTGCCCGTATTGTCCTGAGCATATTTTGCTCACAATGTCCGGCATATACCGGAGCACAGGGAATTAACAAATGATGTTCTCCAAGATCATTAACCAGTGTTTTTGTAATTATGAAGTCCTGAATATACTTATCGTTTTTTGTGATATTGATCATATGACAGGAAATTCCATTATTTTCAAGCAAATGCATGAATTTTTGTGCCGCAATAAGTGTATGTCCTGATGGACTAAATACAATAAAAACGACTTTCATTGCTTATCACTTTCCTTCCGTTTATCATCAAAACAATAATGACTGCCGTTTCCATACTCCCAGCTTCCACCCCCTGCTCCTAATTCAAAATGTAATTTAGCAATTCCAAGATCAATCATCGCAGTTTCTGTCGGTACTGTAATGGAAGCAGTTACCTGTCCATCTTTATATTTGAATACAAAGGGGCGTAAATTTCTTGCAGTAGGGGCAAGATAAACGGCATCCATACCATGGTTAAACCACTCCGGCAAAGGCGCTTCTGTTTCTATTAAAGCTTCCTTAGCTTTACTCTGCCTGTTCATACCATATTCCATCATTCGTTCTTTAAGTGAATGTTTTTCATCTGAATATCCGATTGCTATCACACAGTCTAATGTGTCGTTCACTCTACACAATGTCGTCGCTGCTTTTTTGTCATAACTGGTTCCTACCCAACAACTAGATAATCCCATTGCGGTCGCTTCAAGAATTATTTTTTCACCATAACGACCCACTTTCTCCATACGGTCAGGAAGATCTTTGTTGCCAATCATAGCAATGTAGTTCTGAACACCTACAAATAAACCATAGCTTTTTCGGAATCCGTTAAAAAGTTCCGCTCCGCTTCCAATGACTAATTTTATATTAAGTCCGGATTCTTTGTTGAACAAAGCAATGATATCTTCAAGCTGTTTCACATACTTGGAATCAATAGGTTTATTTGTATACTTTCTGCGGGAGCATCTTTTTTTCATAGCGGAAAGATATTCTTCGATTTTCATTTTTACCTCCTCACGCAAAAATCTTGCAAACTTATTTTGCCTAATATATAATTAAGTTAGTCGAATCTAACCTATTTTTTATATTACTTATTCATATCTTTAGCGTCAATGAAAGATGACAATAATTAGCTATTAGCATAAACTATTTATCGAATGGAGAAAATATAACTTTATGAGCGGGCAATTAGAAAAAATGTACAAGGATATTTTTGCGGACAGAGGCGTTATTCCGTGTGAACCCGTGCCCGGGTTTAATCCGAACGGCAAATTTTATAAAATGAATCCTGAGCTTGGAAAGGGACACTGCTGGGTATATCAATGTAACCCATACGTGACTATCACCATTATGAATCAGATTCACTACGAAGATACCTGTTGCGCTTTTGAACAGCCGGAATATATTTGCGTCGGTTATTTTTACTCTGTTTCCGGCGAAATACTGACACCATACCGCCGTTTGACATCCGGAGCAATCCAGGCATATGTAGGGAAAAAGAGTGAATATCGTATGATACTTCACAAAAAAATTCCTATAGACAGTGTAAGCATTACCTTTATGCCGGAATACTATAAGAAATATTTAAGCGAACAATACCCGGACCTTTATGAAAATCCTTCAGAAGCATTCGCACAGATAGACGGCTATCCCGATTTTCCTGAACTGGTCACGGTTTTCAACCAAATTAAAAGCTATATGGGTGACGGTATATCTGCAAAGTTGTTTTATGAAAGCAAAGTGAATGAAGCGCTTTCCATAATTCTTGAAAAAGCAAAAAAACGGAATAAAGAACATATTAGACATAGATTTTTAATACCCGATGATGATTTGGATGCCGTTGTATCTGTGGCTAATTATATTAACGACCATTATGCCGCGGATATCAGGATCGATTTTCTTGCACAAATTGCATGCATGAGCCAAGCTAAGCTGAAATATATATTCAAGGATGTATATCGGATGAGCATTCAGCAATATATTGTTACACGTCGTATTACACATGCTGAACATCTCCTTAGAGATACAGTACTTCCGGTATCTCAAATTGCCGAAATGGTCGGTTATAAACATATAAGCAGTCTGTCTGATATGTTTAGACAGCATACAGGAATGAAGCCTACCGAATACAGGGAAAAAATGCAGATGATAATAAATAAGTGATTAGGTTATTTTATGATATGAGTAACCAATGATAATGGGTAGATATCGCCTAAACAAAAGAGATAAAAAGACGAAGAAACAGACATCTAATGTTTCAAATACTAATTGAACAGATCTTACAAAATAAACGTTGCTGTTATATAAATTGCAGCGTTTTTCTTTGCAATCTTTGGCAAAAAGTGAATTTCCGTTGTTGTAGAGATTAAGGGATAAGTGGAATAGCAAGCATAGGAAAGGGGTACCCTTTCCGTAAAAAATCTCTATTTTCCGCAGTTCCAGCGTTAGAGATTTTGCTTGTACCCTTGCAGGCTAAAGCCTGTTGGGGCAGACCCTTGGGAAGTGTCCCAAACCCTCTATGAAAATGGAAAGGAAATTCACCTATGAATAACAGAAAAAGAAATGTGCAGATTAAATTTCGTGTGACGGAAGAAGAACGCAGCTTGATTGAAGAAAAAATGAAACAGGTGCCTACAAGAAATATGGAAGCGTACCTTCGGAAAATGGCGATAGACGGATATATCATTCAGGTCGATCACAGCGATATAAAGAAAATGACGGAAGAGCTTCAAAAAATCGGAGTCAACATCAATCAGATAGCGAAACACAATTTAAACTATATACCTATTTCATACATATACTTAGTTTTTAAAATTTAGCATATAGCATGTTATAATTATCACGAAAGGATGTTTATATGGATAATCAAAATGCATTAACAAGTACCGCAATGTTGGCGGCAATATGGGAGCAAGAAAAAAAGGATAATTTAGAATTAATACTACCTTTTGTTATATATTCGATAGGGAAAAATTTTTCTGTAGGTAATCGTGTTGATATTACCTCTATTGCTACATACCTTTCTACTAATTTGGGATTTTATGATATGCCCCATTCTGTGCTACAGAAAGCATTTAGGAGACTATCAAAAAGAAATATTCTTGAACGCAAAAATCTAGGATTTTTTTTAAAAATAGATTTAAGCGAAAAATGTAGTACTATCGACTTACAGTTACAGCAGGCTCAAAAAAATACTGATGAAGTTATCAAAGCATTGACAGAATATTTAAATCAGCAAAAAGAACGCTTTTTAAAAAAAGATTTTAGCGAGAAAGAAATTAAAAATCACTTTATAGAATTTCTTGAAACTAAAGGATATTTTGTATATGAAAAGATTGAAAAACTTCAGGAAATTTCAGCTCGTGAAAATACAATATATTATCATATAGCACAATTTATTATTGCCGAATACCATAAAAAAACAGTTGTATTTTCTTATATTGAAAATATTGTTAAAGGATTATTGCTTTCTCGTGTAATATATGGATATGTAGATGTAACATATAATGAAAAATTTAAAGATGTATGTGTTTATGTTGATACAACACTTTTATTGTGCATATTTGCGTTCAAAAGCGATGAACAAAATACCGTTGCCTCCCAATTAGTTAAGATATTATTTAATAATAATATATCTATCAAATGTTTTAGGCATAATTATGACGAAGTTTATAAAATTATTGAAGCATATAAATATAACATCTTAAACTCATCAAACAGACACGGACAAACAATAGAATATTTTGATAAACTTAGATATTCAGCAAGTGATGTAGAACGGGTATTGCGTAATTTAGAAGACTATTTCAAAGAAAGATCTATAGAAATAGTTGATACTCCCACTCTAAGTAGTGATGGCTCTGGCACTATTGTTGAAAGTGATTTCCAAAAGGCTATAGGGGAAACTGAGCTAAAAGAACATCTATCTAAAAAAGTATTTTATAAAAATGATATGGCAATAAGTAATGATGTTGAATCTATATCTGCAATACATATACTACGTCAAGGCAAAACATTTAAAAAAATAGAAAAATGCAAGGCATTGTTTGTAACTACAAATCATAGCTTGGTTTATGCTACCCAAGAATTTATTAACAATACTTCTAGTTCAGTACCACTATTAATAAGTGATTTGGAGTTAACATCGCTTTTGTGGTTAAAAAATCCAAAAAGATTTTCTGATTTTCCAACATTAAAATTAATTGAAAGCGCACGCATATCATTAGAACCTACAGAACAAATTCGTACTGAATTCATTAAGAAAATTGAGCAATTTAAAAATGAGCCTACTGTAACCGAAGAACGTGCAGCAGCTTATAGGCAGTTAATATATACTGAAAAAGAGAAATTAATGGAACTTATAGACGCAAACCCTGAAAATATTTCAAATATACAACTTGCAGATTTAGAAGATATATCTCGATAGCATTATAGTTCGCAGTTGAACGATGAAAACAAAAAATTAAAACAGCAGCTAGAAGAAAGAGCGAGAAAAATACGAATAGAATCAAATGAAAAAGTAGAGCGTGTCAGGGAGATTACAGCAAAAATATTAAAAATTATCATTTGGATATTTTTTGCAATTGTGTTTATTGTGGGCATAATATCAATATATACTCAATGGAAAGAGAGTAATAATAACTACCGTTCATTTATTTTATTAGGATTTATTTTATTAGGAATTATAGATGCAATAGTTCCACGTTGTCGACGTGTTAACAAACTGATAATGATATTGGCTAATAAACGTAAAATGCAGGTTGCTAGAAAAGAACAAGAACGTATAAAAAAAATACTTGAAAACTGAGCATTAATTTTTCTGTGATAGAAAAGACTGAAAGGACATAGTCCCAGTTTTCCGGAAGTGAAAGCATTTGAGAAAGCAAGCCCTTTGCCTTTAAGGTCAGTTCCTTGTTTCGCAGGTGGTGATTGCTCATGACGGTATAGCCCTTGTTTTTCTCTACTCTGAAAACTGCCATGATCTCTGCTCCTTTCATTTTTATTTGTTACGCAGTTAAAGGGCGATTTTGAAAGAAAAGGTATATTCCCTTTGCTTTGTCAAAATCGCCCTCAAAAAGCCTTGTATTTCAAGCCTGTATATGCCTCTACTTCGTAACATGGGCATGAAAAAAGCGGTGTCCTTATGCTTCCTTTACAGAAGCAGAAGATCACCGCTTTTACGATTTCCTATTTAATTTTGATCTCTACAATATATCTTTTGTATCTGTGTAAAATACTTTTATCTGCAAGAGTTTTTACAGCACATCAAGGCTTTTTCCTCAAAAGTAGTAAATTGGTAGTAAATTCAACTTGTTCTCTTGCAAATATCCTTGTATTTCAAAGGGTTTGAGGGTTAATTATTAAAGTTTCATAATAAATTATATTGACAGTCGGTATTAAAGGAAACGTAAAGTGAGCATTGTTCTTCTTTTAAGTAATTGCGGAGGATAATTAAAAAAAGGCGTGAGGATAAAAACATGGACACATATTAAGATTCTAAAATGGGTAGACATATGTATTCAAGTTAACAACGAACAGAAGCGTTGAAGATGTATCATAGGAGAGGAGCCGTCACGGAGATTGCGTATTAACTTTGTTATCCAGGTCGAAAGCAAGTGTATTTTTGGACGAGCATGTGGGTACAGAATCGGTTGATATGTTTCTGCAAACAAATGAAACTTTTTTGATATCTTGCAGCATAATCAATGTAAGTTTCCAGTGACTGTCATCAATCAAGGACTATCGAGACAGTTCGTAGGGGAAGTTCGAGTACAATAAAGTCGTAGGATTTGAGACTGATTAAGAGATGGATAGTGTCAACTGATCTATGAAAACCGAGACATGATCGATTGGAGGAGTCAGATATGGATATTTACAAGGAACTCAAGTTGAGGCGGAGCTATTACCGGCTGGATAAGCAGCTGCCTGTCGGCAAGGATGTTGTGCAACAGCTGATCGAAGAGGTTACGGAGCTCGTCCCGGACGCGTTCAATATGAAGAGCGCGCGGGTTGTGGTGGCGTTCGGCAGCAAGCAGGATGAGCTGTGGGACGGCATTTATGAGACTTTTGGCGGCAAGGTGCCGAGGGATAAGATTGACGGATTTAAGGTGGCGGCCGGTACTGTGCTGTATTTCTATGACGAGGCTGTCGTGGAGAATATGCAGGGTAAATTTCCGCTATATGCCGAGAATTTCCCGACTTGGGCCAATCATGCAAACGGCATGCTGCAGATCAGCGTTTGGAGTGCGCTCAGGAAGCTCGGGATTGGAGCTAATCTCCAGCATTATAACCTGGTGATTGACAAGCTCGTGTGCGAGATGTTCGGCGTGCCGGAGAGCTGGAAGTTGGTGGCGGAGATGCCGTTTGGCGGAATCGTGGCTGAGCCGGATCCTAAGGAGAAAGAGGATATAAGCAAGAGGGTGAAGTTCTTCGAGTAACCATCATGAAACGCAAGTAGGGGTGAAGCATGTATCCGGGTATATTAATTGTGACGATAATTGCCGGTGTTATTTTTTATCTGGCATTTCAAATCGGTAAAGGGCATACGAACTTGATACATGATTATCATGTTAGAAATATAAAAGAGAAGGATATGCCTAAGTATGCAAAGCTTATTTCAAAGGGTTTGTATGTAATTGGTCTGGGGAGCTTGTTATCTGGGGGATTCATGTATTTGGAATCTGTTGTGGGGGTTTTGACTTCTATTTTTGCGGGACTGTTGATTGGCATAGTAATTATTGCCAATGCTCAGAAGAGGTTCAAGAAATGACGAGGCGGATAAGTTTAATATTAATTTTATTAACGTCGGAACTGCAGAAATGCAGTTCCTTTTTTATTTGACAAATATATCGAAGTGCGATATATGATATGCATCGAGGATCGATATATCGAAATTTGATGTAAGGAGGAATACATGGACTCAAAGCTTAAGAGGGTGTACATGCCTATGTCAGAGACGGCGTTTTATATATTGTACTGCCTGCAGAGCCCACAGCATGGGTATGGGATTAATCAGGAGGTTAATTCCATGACGGACGGGGAGGTGAGCATAGGTCCGGGAACGATGTACGGTACATTGTCTAAGATGGAGAAAGATGGCCTGATACGATTCGTGAACGAGGAGAGTAAGCGCAAGATTCACGAAAGCACAGACCTGGGCCGGGAGATACTGAGCCTGGAGCTGAAGAGGATCAAGAGATTATACTTAAACAGCCTTGGAGGAGAATATCATGGGTAAAAGGACGACAAAAGTAAGAGTCTTTACAATAGCAGACTACATTGAAGAGCAACAGTGGCTGGAACAGCAGCACAGGAGAGGATGGAGATTGGTAAAGGTCGTGCCGCCTTGCTTCTTCGTGTTCGAGGCATGTGAGCCTGAGGAGAGCGTATACCGGATCGAATACCATAACCGACGTGCGGCGGCCGATTATATTCAGATGTACGAGGACTATGGCTGGGAATATGTGTGCTCGTGTATGGGTTGGAATTACTTCTGCAAGAGCACCTGCGATATATCGGATGCGCGCGACAAGGAGATATTTTCGGATGCAGAGGATAAGCTGGCGATACACTGTGCCAGGAAGCTCCGGAAGCTGAGGAAGGAGCTGGAGAAATAGTTGCTGTAAACATGTAACGCGAAGGCGCGCGCATAACCTCTATTACACCAGCACCTCGCCCTTCATCTCCTGAGGCACATCCAGCCCCATCAGGGTCAGCAGCGTCGGAGCTATATCCGCCAGCTTGCCGTGAGATACATTGAATGGCCTTGGCTCATTTGCAATATGGCAGAGCGGCACAGGAGACAGCGAGTGCTTGGTCACCACATTGTCGTTGTCATCCAGCATGTAGTCTGCGTTTCCGTGATCTGCAGTGAGCAGTATCTGACCATCCTTGGACAGTACCCTTTCTGCGATTTGCTGCACTAGTCCGTCGAGCGTCTCAATAGCACTGACTGCAGCGTCAAATACTCCGGTGTGTCCTACCATGTCCGGGTTTGCAAAATTCAGGATTATCAGGTCATACTTATCCGAGTCGATTGCATCGAGCACTTTCTCGGTCAGGATTGGCGCACTCATCTCCGGCTGCAGATCGTAGGTTGTGACCTTAGGTGACGGCACGAGTATCCTGTCTTCACCTGCGACCGGAGCTTCAACGCCTCCGTTGAAGAAGAATGTCACATGCGCATACTTTTCGGTCTCCGCTATGCGGAGCTGTGTCAGGCCTGTGGCCGATACTACGCCTCCCAGCGTTGGCTCTACTACCTCCGGCGGGAACGCGACCTTGACATTCGGCATAGACACGTCGTACTCGGTCATGCAGACGTATGTGAGATTCTGTGGGAGCTTCTTTCTGTCAAATCCGTCAAAATCAGGATCCACGAGTGCCCGGGTTATCTCGCGTGCACGGTCAGGCCTGTAGTTAATGAACACGACGGAGTCACCGTCCCGGACAGGGGTGGCATCCACGACTGTCGGGCGCACAAATTCATCCGACTCGTTCTTGCCGTATGAAAGCCGGATGGCCTCGGCTGCGCCGGATGCATGTACACCTTCGGAGAGAGTGAGCGCGTCGTATGCCGACTCGAGCCTCTCCCAACGCTTATCTCTATCCATAGCATAGAATCTGCCTGAGATGATGCCTATTCGTCCGACACCGAGCTCATTGCATTTATCCTCCAGTGCACCGAGATATGTCATCGCACTGCGAGGCGGTACGTCACGTCCGTCGAGATAGCAGTGGATAACGACGTTTTTTACTTTTGAGCGCTTTGCCATCTCGAGGACTGCATATAGATGCTCGAGCTTGCTGTGAACTCCACCGTCAGAGCAGAGACCCATTATGTGGAGAGTGTAGCCGGAAGCTGCATTTTCCATAGCCTCGAGCAGCACCTTGTTGGTGTAGAATTCGCCGGTGCTGATCGACTTGTTGATGCGAGGCAGATCCTGCAGCACCACATTTCCGGCACCTATGTTGGTGTGTCCAACCTCGGAGTTGCCAATCTGCCCGTCGGGAAGTCCGACGTATTCACCGCTGGCTTCAAGGGTGATGAAAGGGTATTTGGCGAAAAGCCTGTCAAGGTTAGGCTTGTTAGCGGCAGCAATTGCGTTGCCGTGCGATTCCTCGCGGATGCCGTATCCGTCGAGGATCATCAGCATTGTTGGTCTATGCTTAATCATTGCTTACCTCCAAAGTGTGAAGTGTTTTTTTAAGCTCTCTGTGTTGGGCCGTAAGTGCACCTTTTCATAGCAATATATTTTAAATTCTGTTCATAGCAATATGCTTTAGAGTCTTTCTTGACTATTTACCGGATTGCTATACACACATAAGTATACACAAGAGGGGCAGGCTTTTCCAGGACTTCGAGTATGCGTGATTAAGTGCCTGCGAAGGATTCCCCGCTTGAACCTGCCGCTGAATAAAAATATAATATTATCATCATTGGGTAAGGAGAATTTACCATGGCAAACGTCAGATTTACACCGGATCAGCAGAAGGCTATAGATACGATAGACAAAAGTATCCTTGTATCGGCAGCCGCCGGCTCCGGCAAGACGGCGGTGCTTGTCGAGCGCATCATCAACATAATAGTGCAGGGCAAGGCGGACGTTGACCGCATGCTTGTCGTGACTTTTACCAACGCGGCAGCATCCGAGATGAGGCTCAAGCTCATCAGGGCTATCAACAAGGAAGTCAAAGCATGCAAGGATACTGACCCTGAACGCGCTGCCAGGCTCAGGCGGCAGCTCGGCAGGATGTACAGGTCGTACATTTCAACCGTGCACAGCTTCTGCAATCGCATCATCAAGGAATTCTTCTACCTGACCGACCTCGAGCCTGACTTTCGGATCTGTGATAATCTCAAGGCGGAGATAATGAGGAAGGAAGCGATTGAGGAGGTGTTTGAGCGTGGATTTGAGAAGGATGACTTCATTGAAGGGTGCTCTTTCCGCGATTTTCTGGACCGTTACAGCAAGGAGCGCGACGATAAGCTCCTTATGGAGGAAATGATAAAAGCGTATGACAGTCTGCGCAGTATGCCCGACTATTTTGAATGGGCGGGCCGTATGGCTGAGCAGCTGCGACTACCGGAGAGCGGTGATTACCGTGACAGTGAAATTTTTCACTCTATATGGGATGATGCAAAGGCGCTTGTGGACGAGACTCTCAATGAGGCGCTGGGCCTGCATGAACGGCTAACCGGCTATAAGCTTCCTAATACCGCAGCCAAGCTGGACCGGGAGATTGCCGCATTTCGCAGCTTAAATGCGGCGTTGTCCGGAGACATTTCGACAACAGATAAAATGCGAGAAGCCGAAGCAGCCGCCATGCAGGTATTGCAGACTGATATATTTGACACGTTTAGTTACGGCGCTAAAGAGAAGGACGCATACAATCAGGTGAAGGATTCCTGTAAACCTGTCAGAGATGCGTATAAGGAGAAATTTAAGGATTTCTTTAAGAGGAACAACTTCGCTACACTCGGTACGCTATTTGAAGAGCAGGCGGAGACCTACAAGTATACGATGTATTATTTGGAGCTGCTCAAGGAATTTGAGAAGATCTTTGACGCCGGGAAGCGCGAGCAGAAGGTCATTGACTACGGCGACATGGAGCACATCACGGCGGATATCTTGAAGAACGAAGAAGCGTGTAAGGTGCTGCGTGACAGGTTTGAATTCATATTTGTGGATGAATATCAGGACGTCAATTCTCTGCAGGAGTTCCTGGTGTCGCAGGTGTCAAGACCTGACAACGTGTTCAAGGTGGGCGATGTCAAGCAGAGCGTCTACAGGTTCAGGCAGGCCGAGCCGCACATATTTGAGGAGACAGCTGGGGAGTATAGGGATGAGAACAACACGGACGCAATTCAGATAAATCTCAATAGAAATTTCCGCAGCAACGGCGCGACGATAGATTATATCAACTATGTGTTCAAGGATCTCATGACCGGTTATGATGAGGACGAAAAGTTATATCGAGGGCTGCCCGGCAGTGATGAGTACAATTTCAAGCCGGAGGTGCACCTGCTGCTCACAGACGCAAAGGATCCGGACAGCGGTTATTCCGATGGAGACAACGAAGACGGCGAAGGCGTGGATCAGATCGGTATGGATCTTGAAGCTGCCGGAACTGTGGGAATCATGACTGATGACGATTCTGAGTCAGAGGCCGATGATGAGCTAAAGGCTCTGTCAAAAGCAGAGACGGAGGCTGTGCATGTTGCAAATATAGTCAGTCAGATAATCGGCAGCGAGTTTTACGACGGCAAGACCGGAAAGGTCAGGGCTGCTACCCCTAGGGATATAGCCATTCTGCTTCGCTCGACAAGAAATAAGTCGGACATGTACTACAAATCCCTGATGAGTAAGAGCATCTCCTCGCACATCGCAGATGACGGTGGATATTTCAACACTGTCGAGGTTGCTGTTGCGATGGCTATTCTCAAGGTTGTGGACAATCTGCATCAGGATGTTCCTCTTATAGCCGTGCTGCGATCGGAGATTTTCGGGTTCACACCGGAAAACCTCGCCGAAGTGAGGGCTTTTGCGAGGGAGCAGAATCAGCGCGAATGGACAGAAGCTGCGGACAGGGGTGAAGAGGTGACACGCAACCAGATGACCTACTGTGAGGCACTTAAGGCATATGCCGAGGCTGGGCTCGACGAGGAGCTCAGAGATCGTGTAAATGATGCGCTCGAGACTATCGCGAGATGGCACGTACGCGGTCAGATGATGCCTCTCGACGATTACATCTGGTATCTGCTCAACGACTCGAATTATTACATGTACGCAGGCGCGATGTACGGTGGCCGCCAGAGGCAGGCCAATCTGCGTGCCCTTGTCGAGAGAGCGAGAGCATTCAGGCAGTCGAGTATAGCTTCGCTTAGCAGCTATATCAGCTATCTCGAGGTGCTCAGAACGAAAAATGTCGAAATGGGACAGCCTTCCATGGTCAGCGAGGACGACGATGTCGTGAGGATCATGACCATTCACAAGAGTAAGGGTCTCGAGTTCCCGTTTGTAATAGTCGCCGGCATGGGTAATAAGCTGCAGTATTCGAAGGGCAGCCTGGGCTTCCAGTTCCATAACGAACTCGGTATAGCGCTCGGCTACGTCAATCCGGAGCAGCACTATTGGCGCAGGACGCTTATGCAGCAGCAGATTACCGCCAGGATCAGGGATGACGAGTATCAGGAGCAGCTCAGGGTTCTGTACGTAGCGATGACACGTGCAAGAGAGAAGCTATATCTAATCGGCTGTGACAAAAAGGAAGACTTTATATCTAATAATCTCCGCTCCAAGACAAGCTTTTTCAAAATCATGGGCAGTCTCTGTGATTCGGACACATTCAATGAGTACAAGTCCGTGGAAATGCACAAGGTAATGCGCCCCGGGCTTCCTCGAGGACTTAACAATTTCTTGACTACAGACAAGCTGCCGATGGATATAGAGCTGAGTGAGGAATTTGCAGAAGTCAAGCGCAGACTCGATTACGAATATGCATACAAGGATGACCTGAACAGCAAGGCAAAGTATTCAGTCAGCGAGCTGCAGCGCGAGGCAAACGAAGCTCGGCATTTTGACAACAGAATAGAGGACAGAAGTACACGTGTGAAGCGCAGATCTACTGCGGATGCTGCCAACATCGGTACGGCCTATCACAGGATAATGGAATTCGTGGATTTCAAGCAGGCCGTAGGCGAATCCGGAGACGTGGATAGAACCTATATAGATGAAAGAGCCGCGAGGCTGCGTGACAATGGAGCCATTACCGCGCCTGTGTTTGCAGCGCTCGAGCTAGGCAAGATATATTCGTTCTTCGAATCGGAGATAGGCAGACGTGCAGCTGCCGCCGCCGGAGACGGCACGCTGGAAAAGGAAAAGCCCTTCACTCTACGGGTCGAGCACAATGATAAACAGGTGCTGGTGCAGGGTATTATCGACTGCTACTTCCGGGACGGGGACAAGCTCGTGCTGGTGGATTACAAGAGCAACCGCCTGAGCAGGAAGAATCAATCGGCAGATCTCGAACGCATCAAGGAAGACTATCGGGAGCAGATTGAACTATATAAGCGTGCCCTCGAGGAAGGGACAGGCTCAAGAGTCGAAGAGGCCTATCTCTATCTGTTCGATAAGCACATGTGTATTTCAATGATATAAGATCATATAGCTACGTGGAAAACAGAACGGTGCTTCAACCCTCTCATCCGGGCTTGATGGCTGAGAATGTTTAATTTAATATCGAATAATATCGAAAACGGGGATTATTGTGTTAAAGAGGAGGATGTAATTATGGTTATATTGACTGAACAGATTAATATTCCTGCGCCGTTCGAGAAGCTCTGCCTGTGGGCGGATAATTTTGAAGAGGAATTTGTCAAATGGAGTCCTTACCACTTGGCATGCCAGCTATTTGATGGCGGAATAAATGTCGGAGACAGGGTTCGGTTCTATGAGATTGTAATGGGGCTTGACTATGATGTGACCGGTAAGATAGTACATGCTGAGAGAGATGCGGATCACTTCATCTTTCAATTTGAAAGCGATAAAAAGACCGCTGTAATAACTTTTGAGGGAACCCGAACCCCTGAGGGCTGCCATTTCCGCCATACTGAAGCCTTCGGTATGCAGACTCCGGTCATAGGGGCAATCATAAATTTTCTGATATTCAAGGTGTTTTATAGAAAGAAGGCTAACTGGCAGCTTATTCGTGATGACATGATTTTGGATAATAAGTACCTTTCCGATATTTTAACGGAAGGCAAATATCCGGAGCGCATTTCCCCGGATGCTTTAAGGAATTCGGCAAAGTAGCAGATACTGTTTCAGCATATTTTTATTTGCTAATATCGGCAATTTTATATATTGCATATTTGCTTGTATGTAGAAAACAAGTATAATGTTCGTAATGGATATCGTATATTTATTTTGAGAGGAGAATCAAATGAGAACTTTGCATAGTTATGGCAAGAGCATGGCGGTGATTATAACCTTCTTGCTGGCACTAATGATGTTGATGCCGCCTAATATGGCATATGCAGCAAGCACCTATACGGCTACCGGAACTGAGTCAGGTGCAGATATTGCGGCGATAATTGCCGGCACTAAGCCGGATGCCTCAGGCAACCCGTATGACAGTGTTGAGTTCCCTGCAGGAAATTATAAATATGATCTTCCTGACTCCGTTATTATAAGCAGACCGGTAAAGGTAAAGGCTGACACCGGTGCCAAGGTTGAATTTAAGGGCGGAAGCTTTAGAGCGCATAACAATTCAGCAGACATTACCTTTACAGGTGCAGGCAGCTTTGAGATGAACAATTTGAACAGTTATGGCTTTTTTTCAAGCAATGTGAATGCTAAATTTAATTTCGACCACACTGATTTCACTATAGATGGAGCTAAGAATTTCGGAATTTATGCTTTTGGCGGTTGCACAATGAACATAAAGGGTGGAAGCTTTACCGTTAAAAACTGTTCCAATACAGGCAATGAAGGTGGGATTGAATTTGATAAAGGCAAGCTCAATGTTTCTGATGGAGCACAGTTGATTGTTGAGAATAACGGTAACGGTAATTTTGGTGATATTTACATGAATGGTGCAATGGAGGTTACCGGAGCTAAAACCAAGGTGATAATCAACGAGAGTAAGGCAGGTTTTTCAGGGTACGGTATGGTGCTTGCGGGAGGCGGAACGCTCAAGGTTGACGCCGGCTCAGTTGATATCAACACGAGTGCTGCAGGAAGAGGTATCAATGCAGGCAGTAACGCAACCAACACCATTGATCTTGTAAACGGTGCCAAGCTGAATGTCACAGCTAATGGCGGTATAGCTACGAGCGGCATAAGACGTGCAAAGGTATCCGTTAAAGGAGGCAGCGTCCTTGATGTCAAAGGGTATTCTTATGCTTTTGACGGTAGCTTGCTCGAAGCTTCGGATCGTGCATTAGTTACGCTTAACGGTAAGGTTATGGATAATGCTTCCCTTAAGGTGTTTACAGGCGGTACTAACGGTTCGACCATTATGGGCGGCTCGGTTTTAGAAAACTACAAGACAAGCGTAGTTAACGGAGTAGTTACTGAAAATCCTGCCGGCAATCATCTCGACAATCAGCCTGTGAATGCAGCCGGTGAGAAGCTGATGCGTTTTGACCTCAAGAATTTCGAAAATTCAAATATTGATATCACAGCTGATCCGGGTAATGCAGCTCATCCTGCATATACGTACAGAGTAGGTAAAAATCATGACGGTACAGCGTACGTATGGGCTCCTGCAGTAGAGGTCAGATTCTGGCAGAGCAAGGAAGCTCTCGACAAAGATGAAGCTGATAAGATGATCGCGAGTCTGTCGACTATACGTGGCAATAAGCTCGGCTTTGTCGGAGCAAAAGTTCCTGAAGCACCAAAAGCTCCTGCAGGCAAAGTGTTCTCGCATTGGGTTAATGCCAATACAGGCAGAGCATTTGATTCTAACGCTGCTTTCAGCGAACAGCGCACAAATGTATATCCTGTATATAAGGACGTGCCTGCAGGTGGTAACAACTCAACGAAGAAGGTTGTTAAGGTTCACAAGGTAAGCCCTAGAACCGGAGATGCATCGATGATTTTCCTATATGGCGGATTGGTTGTAGGTGCCGTTGTGGTACTTATGGTTCTAATTAAGATAAGACGTCGTGCGTAGCTTGCGTTAGAGCATGATTGTAATAGGTAGAAGGACGGAATCTTCGGGTTTCGTCCTTTTAAATTACCTGCAGCAGATTAACCGGATTATACACAATTTTGAAGGCTCATCAGAAAGTTAAATCGTATAACGGGCGGATGCCTGATTAACAATTGATATACAAGCAATAAAATAATTTATTTTCCGATTTCATAAACGTTTCATAAATCTTCTGTAATATGCTCTTCGTAAAGAGGATATTCTCAATTTAGATTAAGAATTATTTAGAAGGAGTGATGTGTAAGGTGATTAGAAACGCGATAGCTTACGTTCTTAGGCGAAGGTACAGAACGTTTATAATCCTCATAATTTTGACCTTGGTTCTCACATGTATACATGTGTGCTTAAGCATAAAGAAATCAAGTGACAATCTGGAAAGGTCTCTCTACAAGACCTCAAATTCTTCATTGTCCATAACCGGGAAGGAGAACCAAGGTGCTTTTGAAATTGACAGGTTTAAAAGCTTAAAAAAAATCAATGGTATCAAGGAGATAGTTCCCGAGTATGACGGACTGGCTCGATTATCGGACAGTAACGTAATTGAGAGCAACCAGAAGGTAAAGCGAGATGATCTGCCGGGAGATTTAAAAAATATTGTATCGGTACAATTGACAAGTAATTCCGAAAGAAGCCTTTTATTCAACAGCGGGGTTTTTACGATGCAGAAGGGAAGGCATCTTAGGAAAAATGATGTAAACAAGGTACTCGTTCACAGCGAATTCGCCAAGAAAAACAATCTGAAATTGCATGATAAGGTGAGTCTGGGGTTCTTGAGTGAAAATAGAACCGACAGCAACGCCGGAAATCGGGAGTTTGAAATTGTCGGGATATTCAGCGGTAAAAAACAGGAAAAACACACAGGCCTGTCGTCAGATCTGAGTGAGAATACGATGTTTGCCGATTATGATTCCGGACAAAGGGCAATGAATCCGGCCGGCAACAGCAGAATTGCAAATAAACTGTCCATATTCACAGACAGCCCTGAAAATATGAATACTGTAATGAAAAGGATCAAGAAGCTCGATATAGAGTGGCAGAAGTATAAGGTGGAGAAGGATACGAGTGCCTTCAAGGAGGCCATTGCTTCATTAGCAAGCATCAAGCATATTATCAGAATCATGACATATTCTATAATGATAGGCGGATTGATAGTATTATCTCTGATCTTAATCCTGTGGCTACGGGAAAGGATATATGAAATAGGGATACTGCTGTCTATCGGGATAAATAAAGCAAAGATTATGGCGCAATTTATATCAGAGCTGGTGCTCATATCTATGCCTGCGGCGATTATATCGCTGGTGCTTGGGAATGCTGTGTTTAAAAAAGTTATAGGCGGATTCGCCGGTGCAGATGGCAATGCGTCGATTACAAGCAGCTTTATAGAGAATGAAAGCATAGGCGATAATTTACTGACATTTGTGCAGAGCTACGGACTTCTGCTACTTATAATCGTCATATCTGTCGCCGCAACATCAGGGATAATTTTAGTAAGAAAACCGAAGGAAATTTTATCAAAAATAAGTTAGGGGAGGAAGATAATGGAGATACTCAGAATTAAGAATGTGACGTATAGCTACATAGGATCAAGAGAGAAAATTCTCTCATCAGTAAGCCGGAGCTTTGAGCTCGGGAAATTCTACGCAATCACCGGAAAGTCGGGAGCCGGAAAATCAACGATGTTGTCACTTCTTGCCGGATTGGACAGACCGAACAGCGGCGAGGTCATGTTCAGGGGTGAAAATATCGAGAGAAAGGGATATAGCAATCATAGAAAAAACAATATTTCACTGGTATTTCAGAACTATAATCTCATTGACTATCTCTCACCTCTGGAAAATATAAGGCTGGTAAACAGCAACGCTTCCGATGAGATGCTGCTTAAGCTCGGTCTCGACAAGAGCCAGATAAAGAGAAACGTAATGAAGCTTTCCGGCGGACAGCAGCAAAGAGTCGCCATAGCCAGAGCCTTGGCATCCGAGGCACCTGTAATATTGGCAGATGAGCCTACGGGAAATCTGGATCCCAATACAGCAGGAGAAATAATTGAGATGCTTAAGAAGCTGGCAAAAGAGCGCAACAAGTGCGTCATAGTAGTTACGCATAGTAAAGAAGTGGCCGCTGCAGCAGATACGATATTGGAATTGAGCAGCAAGAAATTAAAAGAAGTGCGCAAGGATAACTAGGAGGATAAGCAATGATAAGAAATGCTTTTGCATATGTCACAAGGAAGAGACTTAAATCGTTAATCATATTATTGGTGATCCTATCCATGTCTACCCTCAGTTTAATTGGATTATCGATCAAAGATGCTACGAACAGAGCTGCCAATAAGACCTTTGGAAGTATCACCAACAGCTTTACCATGGAAATAAACAGGCAGGTGAACCCCGGCACTCCGAGGGGCAGCGGCAATATACGCGGAGAGGATATCAAAAAAATAGTTGATTCCGGTCATATAGATAATTATATCAAGCGAATTGGAGCCGTGGCAGATCTGGTTGACCATGATATTATCAGAACTCAGGAGATTACGAACAGTGAGGATCCTGATCGAGCTGAAAAATTCAAGAGAACTACAATGATGACGGGCGTAAATGATTCTTCAAAGGAGACAAAATTCGTTTCGGGGGCATTCAAGCTAGTCGAAGGAAAGCATTTAGCCAAGGATGACAAAAATAAAATATTAATGCATAAAGCTCTGGCCGAAAAGAACAATTTGAAGGTCGGGGATAAGATTAAGATTAAATCCAATGTATACGATGCAGATAATGAAAAGCAGGCTAATGAGACCATAGAGGTTGAAATAAAAGGACTTTTTGACGGTCACAACAACGGAGGGGTTAGCGCGGCGACAGAGCTGTATGAAAACACCTTGATTGGCGACGTCCACACAGCTGCCAAGCTTTATGGAAATACTGAGCAGACAGCCGTGTACCAGGATGCAACCTTCTTCGTAAAGGGAAATAAGAATCTGGATAAGGTTATGAAGGATCTGGGTAAACTCAATATAAATTGGAATCAGTACAATCTGGTAAAGAGCTCATCGAATTACCCTGCATTGCAGCAGTCGATTTCGGGAATATATTCCATTGCCAATAAGCTGTTCGGAGGTTCTCTGATATTTGCCGGACTGGTGGTTTCGCTGTTGCTGTTCCTATGGATGAATGCTAGAAAGAAAGAGATTGCAGTACTGCTGTCTCTGGGAATATCCAAGGTGAGAATCTTCGGACAATTTGCCTTTGAGCTCCTATTCGTAGCTGTCCCCGCATTTGTAGCCTCGTATTTTGTAGCAGGAATTATGGGAAAGGCCATCGGAAACAATGTTTTACACAGGGTGACAGGCGGTATTGCAAGTCAGATTGCTAAGGAATCCGCTTCATCGGGACTTGGTGGCGGAGCCGAGGTCGACGGATTTAATAAAACTTTGACAAGCTTAGATGTTATGGTTAATCCAAAAGCTTTCGTTTATGTGGTATTATTCATGACAGTGATACTTGGAGTTTCGCTTCTCATAGCGACTTCAAAGATCCTGAGGAAGAGACCAAAGGAGCTGTTGATAGATACAAAATAATCAGGAGGGCTTATGAAAATTCTTGTTGTTGAAGATGATAAAATGATACGGGAAGGAGTCTGCGGATTTCTGTCTGAATTCGGATACGATACAATCGAAGCGGAGGATGGTCGTGAAGCCTTATCAAAATTTGAAGAGCAAGATGTTAATTTGGTAATTTTGGACATCCGGATTCCATTTATAAATGGTCTGGAAGTCCTGAAGGAAATCAGAAAGAAGAGTAAGCTGCCGGTTTTGATGCTAACAGCGTTTGGCGATGAGGAATATAAGATTGAGGCATTTTCGAGTCTGGCAGACGGATACATTGAGAAACCGTTTTCATTGCCTGTACTGAAGGTTCGCATCGATTCCCTGATTGAGAGACACTATAATAAAGTTGAGAGGTTGGAATACAAGAATACAGAGGTGAACTTTACGAGCTATACTGCCAAGGTTGATAATGAAAAAGTTGATGTGAACGCAAAGGAGCTCGAGATACTCAAGTGCCTATTGGATAATGAAGGCTATGCCTTGACAAGGGAACAGATAATAGACAAAGTGTGGAAAGAAACAGAAGAGCCGCCATTTGATCGGGTAATCGATGTATATATCAAAGAGCTTCGCAGAAAGCTGGGGCTGGACTGTATTGTCACCATAAGGAACGTGGGATATAAATTGGAGCGAAAATGAGAAATTTAAAAATATTTCCGAAAATGTTCTTAAATACATTTGCCATTCTCGGCATACTGATCGTTTTGGTACATCTCCTTATTTTCCTGGTTTTTCCGCGGACATATTTCGAGACGAGGAAGCAGGAGATTAACTCGAAGGCAAATGAAATTTCTCAAAGTCTCCAAGGCAAGGATGCTAAGTTCGTAGAGCAGTCTTTGGAAATCTATTCCAAGAGCAGCGAGATCAAAGCCTTTATAAGAGGAAATAGTGATAATAACGAGGTTCGGCTCGGAAATCATGATAACGTTGATCTGTCAAGCAATAACAATTCTCTGATAATCGAGGAAAGGGAAATAAAATTAAATAACGGCAGGAAGGTATCCGTGCAGTTCGTATCGACGGCGGATATGCAAAGGGATGCAAAGGAGCTGAGCTTTAAATTCCTGCCGCTTTCAATAACAATTTCGCTTCTGCTTTCAGTTGTTATTTCGCTGATTTATGCAAAGACAATAACAAATAATATTCAGGAAATCAAAGATGTTACCACAAAGATGATGGAGCTGGACAGGCGAGCACGTTTAAAGGTTGAGTCAACAAACGAGGTTGGGCAGCTCAAGGCGCATATTAATGATTTGTACGCGACGCTGTTGGAGCTCATAGACGACCTTGAAGTTAAGAATAGCGAAATACTGAAGCTGGAAAGGATAAAATATGATTTTTTCAGAGGGGCTTCTCACGAATTAAAAACACCTCTTGCCAGCCTCAAGATAATCCTGGAAAATATGAAGTTTAATATCGGCAAGTACAGGAATCGAGATGAATACATCGGAAGCTGCATTGATATAGTAGACGGTATGTCACAGAATATTTCGCAGATTTTATCAATTTCCTCTCTTGAGCATTTAAAGGATGACGAGGAGTGGCTGGAAGTGAACAGCGTGCTGCAGGATGTGATAGACAAGTATTCTCTGATGGCATCTAATAAAAAGATAGTCATTGCTAACCAAATTACAGATGAGAAAATGTATATCGGCAGAACAGCTCTTCAGATAGTTCTGTCAAATCTCATAAGCAATGCAGTGAAGTATTCCGACTCGCCGGGCAAAGTAACGATAGGTGTTACTGAGGAGTGGATATATGTGAATAACACCTGCAAGGATGCGGAACAGCTGGATATAGACAGGCTCTTTGAAGTGAATTTTGATCTGAGCAAGGATAACAGTAACGGTCTGGGTTTGTACATAGTACGAAATATTTTACTCAGCTACGGTATAGAGCACAAGGTTGTGCGTCGCAAATCGAGTGTGACATTTATGATAAAGCTGTCCGTGCCCGAATAACCGAATGAGAATTGAGGTCTGCCGGGTGCATGTGCATATGTAAATTAAATCCAACTCAAATCCGATGAATTTTGAACTTCGCTCGAGTGGGCCTGCCCCTGATTTCGTGTGATATCGACGGAGCCATGCGCAACGACGTGTGGCTCATTTTTGTTGTAATTTACACGAAAACCACACCTTAGGTCTTATTGATAAAAATCCTGCAAAATTGTATAATAATATGAATTATGCCATGTAAAATGGGTATTTGTGAGAGGAGGTAAGCCGATATGCTGAGCACAATTCAAAGTATTCTATCTAATTTTAGACCCGAAGATGCATTGGATATAGCTATCGTGTCTTACATCGTATATAAGATGCTCGGTTTCATCCAAGATACCAGGGCTATGCAGCTGGTTAAGGGCATCGTGATAATCGTGGTGGCATTCTTCGTGTCAGATATGTTCAATCTGTATCTACTCAACTGGCTGCTCAAGAGTCTCGTAACCATGGGACTTTTTGCGGTCGTTGTGCTGTTCCAGCCGGAGCTGCGCAGAGCCCTGGAGCAGGTTGGGCGCAAGAATATCATGAATACAAACTCTTTTCGTAACATCGATAAGAGCAAAGCGGTGGAGGCTGTTGCTGCAATCGTAGCAGCCATCGACGATTTCTCGGCAACCAGGACGGGAGCACTCATTGCAATCGAACGCGAGACAATGCTCAATGACATCATCGAGACAGGCGTGGTCGTGGATGCGGAGATATCTGTGCGCCTTCTGGGCAATCTCTTCTACGAGGGCTCACCACTGCACGACGGCGGCGTGATCATACGTGGAGCCAGAATACATGCAGCTTCATGTGTATTCCCGTTAACAGAGAAAAAGAATATCGGCAGAAACCTCGGCACCAGACACCGCGCAGGTGTGGGACTGAGTGAGGTCTGTGATGCGCTGGTCATTATAGTATCTGAGGAGACAGGCGTAGTGTCAATATGCGAGGACGGCAAGATCCGCAGATTTGTGGACATGAAGACCATCGAAAAGACTCTTCTCAACATGTACCTGCCGTCCGAAGCCGGTATGTACGGCAAGGTAGCACAGTTCGTACGCAGGAAGGGAGGGAAGCACGATGCAAAATAAAGTGTCAAGCGATAAGGGCATCAACAAGGTTAATCTTGTGCTTTCTATAGTGATTGCTTTTGCAGCGTGGGTGTACGTTGTATATAGCATAAACCCTACCGTTTCCAAGACTTACACAGATATACCTCTTACGGTTACCAATGCCAGGGATCTGGCCAAGAGCGACCTTGCGGTCAGTAAGATGGATATGGAGAAGATCAATGTCACGGTTCGCGGCAGGAGATCCTCGATTAATGAACTGGAGAAGTCGGATATCGAGGCGACCGTGGATGCAGCTAATGCAGGCAAGGGTGAAAATGCGCTTGCAGTTCAGGTCAAGGTACCGAACGGCATAACCATAAAATCTCAGAGTGAAAATAATGTTGCTGTAACAGTCGAGGATCTCGAGGTCAAGAAGGTTTCCACATATGCAGCTTATAAGGACGGCCAGTCCGGTGAGCCGGTGGTCAAGAAGCAGGGGAATAAGGAAGTCGAGGTGCAGGGAGCGACAAGCCTAGTCAAGAACGTGGATGCGGTCAAGCTTGAGCTCGATGCTGATAAGGTTACAGATAAGGCGAGGGAGTTTAGCGCAAATGCAATTCCTGTAGATGGGAGCGGACGACAGATCAAGTACCTGATGACCGGTCCCGGCAGAGTGGCGGTAACAGCCTATAAGGGTGAGGTCAAGACGGTCAAGCTCAAGGTAAGCGTTACCAACAATTTGGACGGAACCTTGGATAGAACCTATTCTGCACCTAACACAATTTCGATTAAAGGAAGAAGCAAGGATATCAAGGATATCTCGGAGATTTCAACAGAGAATATGGATATCAGCTCCATTACCGAGACCGGTGATATAAATATTAAGTACGACCTGCCTAAGGGAGTAAGCATCGCCAATGAGTCTCGCAACGTCAAGCTCAAGATTAAGGTCAATCAGAATATACAGAAGACAGTAAATGTGCCGGCAGGATCTATTAAGATCAGCAACGTCGGCAGCGGGCTTACGGCGAGTGCTGACAGCGGTGTCAACATAATTGTGAAGGGCAGCCAATCCAGACTTGCAAATGTCGGTGCAGGCTCCTTCGTGGTCAGTGCAGATGCCGGAGGCCTTGGAGCGGGACAACATACTGTCACGGCATATCTCACCAATAATTCCGGGGCGACGGCTGTGCTTGAGCGTACGCAGATAACTATCACTATCCAGTAGGTGCTATTTCGGAAAGCTGCAGACTTCTGTGGGGGAGATATCAAGTAGCGTTATGTCGAAAGAAATATGATGTATGCAATTCTAAGTTTTGGATGCAGGGAGATATCAAGTAGCGCATGTCGAAAGGCTACTTACTGACGGCAGGATGTAATAGCGACAGGGGGAGATATCAGGTAGTGCCATGTCGAAAGCAGCCCGTTACATGTATATTCCGGAAAGCTGCGGATTTCTATGACGCAGATATACGCCTAGCGCCAATGTGCATGCAGTCGGTAAATGACAAGCTTTTTATATATTGCAGATAGATTATTAAGGAGAAGTTAATGGGTAGATTATTCGGAACAGACGGAGTGAGAGGCGTTGCCAACACAGAGCTGACAGCTTCGTTGGCGTTCGATATCGGTAGAGCTGCAGCGTTTGTGCTGGGTGAAAACAACAGGAGACCGGTGATGGTAGTCGGACGTGATACGAGAATTTCCGGTGACATGCTGGAGAATGCGCTTACGGCCGGAGTGCTGGCGGTTGGCGGAGACGTAATTAAGCTCGGAGTTATTCCGACACCGGCGGTTGCGTATCTCGTGAGGAAATACAATGCAGATGCGGGAGTCGTAATCTCGGCATCCCATAATCCGTTTGAATACAACGGCATCAAGTTGTTTAACGGCAAGGGCTACAAGCTTGACGACAGCGTTGAACAGGAGATAGAGTCAATCCTGCTGGGCGAGAAGGAGATCGGCACAGACGAGTTTGTCGGTGATAAGCTCGGCAGATGTCGCGAGGATGATACAAACGCTATCAAGCAGTACACAGACTTTTTGCTCACAACCATCGATAAGAAGCTGGACGGAGTCAAGGTCGTGCTGGATACTGCAAACGGAGCTTCATTTGAGACTGCTCATATCGTGTATGAGGCGCTCGGCGCAGACGTGACTGTGATCAGCGATGAACCGGACGGAATCAACATCAATAACGGATGTGGGTCTACACATCCGGAGAATCTACAGCGCAAGGTCGTAGAGATCGGTGCAGATGTGGGATTTGCCTACGACGGTGATGCTGACAGACTGATTGTTGTGGATGAGAAAGGCCGCATTATCGATGGTGACAGAGTTCTGTGTATCTGCGGCAAGTACCTCAAGGATATTGGCAAGCTTGCAGAGGGCAAGATTACAGCGACGGTGATGAGTAACATCGGACTGCACAAATATCTTGAGCAGCACGGAATTGATGTAGACGTAACCAAGGTCGGAGACAGGTATGTGCTGGAGTCGATGCTTCAGACCGGCTCGGTGCTGGGAGGTGAGCAGTCAGGACACATGATATTCCTGGACTACACGACTACAGGTGATGGAGTCCTCTCTTCACTGCAGTTCATGAAGGCATATCTTGCTTCAGGGAGCAAGCTGAGCGAGCTGCGGGATGAGATTCATATCTATCCACAGGCTCTCGTAAACGCCGGGGTGGATAACGCTTATAAGCAGGCTGCGCTCGAGGACGAGGAGGTGAAGGAGTTTATAGGCAAGGTTGAGGCCAAGCTGGAGGGCACCGGCAGAGTGCTCATCAGGCCTTCGGGTACCGAGCCTCTGATTAGGGTAATGCTGGAAGGCGAAGACAGTGAAGAGATCCGGGGATACGCTGAGCAGATAGCTGAGCTCATCCATAAGAAGTTCGGATAGGCTTATACATCTCTCATACAAATACAGAGTGATCGTTAGCGGTTCTCCGGCTCGCCGAAGGACTGCTATTTATAAGAATATATTGGAGGAAATATTATGTGCGGAATCGTAGGTTATGTAGGTAATGACGCGCCTCAGGGCATCGTTATCGAGGGACTTAAGAAACTGGAATATAGAGGATATGACTCTGCAGGCATCGCCGTTGTCAGCGACGGGGAGATTGAGCTCAGAAAGCATGTTGGCGCTATCGTCAACCTGGAGAAGCTTATCGGCAAGGAAAACCTCGGCGGTCATGTGGGAATAGGCCACACCAGGTGGGCTACTCACGGAGCTCCTTCGGATGTCAATTCTCATCCACATATGAGTGCCGACAACAGAGTTGCGCTCGTACATAACGGCACCATCGAAAACTACGTAGAGCTGAGAACAGCACTCGAGGACGAAGGCATCGGGTTTAAGAGTGACACGGATTCTGAGGTTGCTGCGGTTCTAATCGGCAAATACTACAACATGTCAGGCGACCTCAAGGCCGCTATGGACAAGGCTACCTCCGAGATGACAGGTACATTTGCACTGGCAGCAATCGCAGCAGATGAGCCTGACATGTTCGTAGCATATAGAAAGAATGCCCCTCTGATCGTCGGAAAGGGAGATGGCTGTAACTTTGTAGCTTCCGACTTTTCAGCGTTGCTCAAATACACCAAGGATGTGTATTTGCTGGAGAACGGGGACACGGTGGTGCTGACGCCTGACAGCGTTACAATTTACGATGAGACGGGCAAGGAAATAAAGCGTGAAACTATGCACATCAGCTGGGACGAGAGCGTTGCGGAGAAAGGTGACTTTGAGCATTTCATGCTCAAGGAGATTTACGATCAGCCGGAAGGAATCATGGAGACTCTTAAGCGAAATCTCAGCGACAACGGCAGAGCTGAGCTCTACGATATGACACTCACTAAGGAAGACTTTGCAAAGTTCAACAAGATTTGTATAGTGGCTTGCGGGACTGCATATCACGCCGGTTTAGTTGGAAGAAATATCATTGAGAAGCTTGTCAAAATCCCTGTAGAGGTCGATGTGGCGTCTGAGTTCAGGTACAGAGATCCGTTTGTAAATGAGCAGACCCTGTTTATCGCGATTTCCCAGTCCGGTGAGACCGCCGACACACTTGAGGCTCTCCGCGAGGCTAAGAGGAAGGGTGCAAGAGTTTTATCCATCGTCAATGTAGTTGGAAGCTCGGTGGCTCGTGAGTCCGATGACGTGTTCTATACATGGGCAGGACCGGAGATTTCGGTTGCTTCGACAAAGGCGTACACAACTCAGCTCTTGTCGCTGTATTTGCTGGCTCTATATCTCGGAGACCTAAAAGATACCATTACGCCGGAGTACTACAGCGAGATTATAGAGGAGCTCGCTGCAATTCCGGGCAAGCTTGAAGAAGTACTCAAGATGAGAGGCTCCATTGAGAAACTGGCCAAGAAGCTGTACGATAGAGATCAGGTTTTCTTCATTGGCAGAGGTATGGATTCCAGCGTTGCTTACGAGGGCTCACTTAAGCTCAAGGAGATTTCATATATAAATTCCTTTGCTATTGCCGCCGGAGAGCTCAAGCACGGAACCATTGCACTGATGGAGCCTAAGACAATAGTCGTTGCACTTGCAACACAGTCTAAGCTCTTTGACAAGATGGTATCTAATATACAGGAGGTTAAGGCTCGCAACGCCCATGTAATCTCCATCGCCAAGGAGGGCAATACAGCAATCGAGGAGCATTCGGATGAAACCTTCTACATCCCTAATTGCCTGGATGAGGTCACACCTCTGCTCAGCGTTATTCCTCTTCAAATCTACGCATACTATGTAGCTAAGGAGAAAGGCTGTGAGATCGATAGACCTCGCAACCTCGCCAAGAGCGTAACCGTAGAGTAGCAGGGGCGCAGTGAAGGTGTACGAGGGGATTGGACAGGACGTATTGCATTTAATTAAGAATTAGAGAATAGACATGGAAGAGAACAAGGCAATCAGGAATTATACAGAATGGATTAATGCCAAGGGAATCGATCCGAATATGAGGCAGGACCTCATGAACATGATATCCCGCCCCGATGATATCGAGGCGTGCTTCGGGGCAGAACTCAAATTCGGTACAGCCGGAATGAGAGCCGCCATGGGGCCCGGAGCATCTCGCATGAACATCTACACCGTAGCGACAACTGCTTACGCTATGGCTGAGATGCTCGGGGAAAAGCAGCAGATTAAGGACGTTAGAATTGTCATTTCATACGATTCGCGCAATAATTCGAGAAAATTTGCGGAGGCAGCTGCGACTGCGATATGTACCGCAGGCGCACGGGTTATCTTCTCAGACAGATTGAGACCGGTGCCGATGCTCTCCTATGCTATCAGGCACTACAAAGCGGACGGCGGCATCATGATTACCGCCTCGCACAACCCTAAGGAGTACAATGGCTTCAAATCATATAGGGCTGACGGCGCTCAGATGATTGACTGTGAGACTGAGGATATCAAGTCTCGCATCAAGTCTCCGATTGAAGGCATTCAGATCATCGCATCGGCAGCATCCTTTGAGGAGCTCGTCGCATCGGGCAAGGTAGAGTACTTCGGTCGAGAGCTTGATGACAGCTATAACGCTATGGTCATCGAGTCCTTTAACAGCAGCAGCGTGAGCAGGAAGGCGCGCGCTTCGTTACGCATCGTGTACTCTCCTCTAAATGGCTCCGGCCGCGAGCCTGTAAGGCGCGCAATGAGAGAGCTCGGCTACGAGAAGGTCTTTGCGGTCGATGAGCAGGATCGGCCGGACGGAGATTTTCCGAGCCTCAGAGTGCCTAACCCTGAGTATGACGATACCTATGAACTCGCCATGAAATATGCCGATATGTCCATCGCTGATATCATTATCGTGACTGACCCTGATTCTGACAGGCTCGGAGTATCGGTGTACGACGAGGGCAAATACAAGAAATTAACCGGTAACCAGATTGGAGCAATTCTGCTCGAGTACCTGTTGTCCGAGTCCAAGAAGATGGGCAAGCTGCCTGCAAATGGATATGCGGTTACATCAATCGTCTCGACTCACCTCGCAAGAGCGATTGCTGCGAGATACGGTATCAAGCTGTATGAGACTTTGACCGGTATCAAGTACATCGCTGAGCAGATTAGAGAGCGTTCAGATGATGGCGATGAGTCATTCATGTTCGGCTTCGAGGAGAGCAACGGATATATGCTTAACGCGTCTGTTCGCGATAAGGATGGCGTTATGGCAGCTGTTGCTATTGCTGAGATCGCAGCTCTTTCAAAGTCAAAGGGCTTAACCCTGATAGATCAGCTGGATTCACTGCACAAGCTGTACGGATATGCTTCTGAAAAGAGCATCTGTATCGAGGGTGCGGGAGTTGGCGATAAATTTATGGAGCATCTGCGTTCACTTAATGGTATGCTAGGCGAGCCGGGGACTGAGCTCGGCATTCTGGATGTCAGGAATTACGCAGATTACATGCCTGAATCCAATGTGCTGCTGTATGAGTTAAATGGTCTGGACTGGATTGCTTTCAGACCTTCCGGCACTGAGCCGAAGTTTAAGATTTATTACGGGTTCTACGGCACGGAGTCAGCAGCAGAGAGCAGATTGGAGAGAATATCCAAGGCTGTGGTTGCAGAAATTAATAAATATAAGGAAAATTAAGATGGCAGATGATATTAGAATTGCTCTACTCATTGATGCGGAGAATATTTCGGCTCAATATGCAGGGGACATCATAGAAGAGATTGAGAAGTACGGAATCTGTTCCTACAAGCGCATCTATGGAAACTGGGAGCGCATTGTCAAGACGAGGTGGGAGCAGGAGATACGGAAGCATTCGCTTAAGCCGATGATGCAGGTCAACAATACCAGAGGTAAGAACGCCTCTGATTCGGCACTCATCATCGACGCGATGGATATACTCTATACAAGCAATGTCGAGGGCTTCTGCATAGTGTCTTCTGACAGTGATTTTACTTCGCTTGCCAGGAGACTGAGCGAGTCGGGCTGTCTCGTGCTCGGCATGGGGGAGTCGGACAAGGCAACAGAGGCACTTGAAAACGCATATGACAAGTTCATTTATATCGACCTTCTCGCCAAGCAGGCAGAAGAGGAAAGACTCGCAGAGGAAGAGCTGGAGGCTGAGTATAGGAAGCAGAAGCGCCAGGAGGAATATGAGCGCAGCCGCGAGGTGATTGAAAATACGGCCAATACTCCCAGCAAGAAGACGATTGAGTCCAGGATTCAACAGATTATCATGGAGAACAATGATAAGGGTAAGCCAACAGATCTCGGTCAGATTGGCAACGAGCTGAATCGCGTGTACAAGAACTTCGACGTCAGATACTACAGCATGAAGGGCGGCAAGCGCTATAAATACCTCAAGGAATTTGTAAGCGACTTCAAGTCGCTTAGAGTAGAGGTACACGGAGATCGCGGCATCTATGTTACAATCAAATAGCAATAAAAAACATCCTATTACAGCAATCGCTGAGATAGGATGTTTTGCTTAATTCTCATCAACGCTGAAGCTCAGCTCTGCACCGCACTCAGGACATAGCGCATCGCCCGGCGATGCCTGAAACTCCTTGTTACATACAGGACATTTGATGATATATGTGTCAGCGTCGTAACCGTCAGGTACGTTATTGTTAAACGCTTCTCGATATTTCTTACCTTCCATAGCTCCTCCTAATTCTTAATTATTTATTATTTTACCTTATATCTGTTGTTTACTCAACTTGTTCGCACATATAATGATTTTATAGTTATCATTAAAAAACAGAAAGAAGGAAACCGTGAAGAACAATGCAGTTGGCCTTGGCGGGCTCAAAGTCGCGGTGACAGCAATTTGGATAGAGGTTGCATACACAGTATTCGGAGGGGCAACCGGAATAATAAGCCTCGGTGTGATGTCAGCGATGAGCGACACCACTGATTATTCATTTGCATATACGACGGAAGTGACTTATGACGTAGTGATAATCCTGAAGATGGCAGAGGTTATTTTGTTGCTGATAGGGCTTGGCTATCTGCGAACAGTTAATCCGTTTTATAGAAGAGCCTTTAAATTCAATATCATAAACCTGATATTTGTCGTGACAGCGGTAAGTGCCGTGATAGCGATTGTAGTATCGTCTCTTGGATATCTGATGCTGTCTATTAAAAAAGAAGGTATCAATAATGCATCTGTAACTCATCTTGTATGCATTGTATTGGCCATACTTATAGCGGTACAGCTTGTATCGAATGTATTCAAAATAATATATACCAGAAACCTGATATTCGGAACACGAAGAGTTGTCGACGTAATAGGAAACAGCTTGCAGTCTCAAAACCTGACGGCAGCGGAAAAATTCTATAGATATGGCATGATTGTCATAATTGTGCTGCAGTCAATCGGCACGACAGGCGTTGTTTATATAGTTGCAAAGTACGGTTATAAGATTATTGGCGAAGGTACTGAAGCTTATCCGGCGCTGTATAGTGCCTTTAAAGAAATTCAGCTTTTCCTGTTTATGCTTATTATTGTGTTTATTGTAAGCCTCCTCATCCGGGTTGTGGTTGCAGTCAGGCTCACTCAGAGTGACGTTGTGATAGGGAAGCATGTGTTTAGCGAGGAAGAGAATGCAATGCTGCTGGAGGACAGACAGGCGGTAATCGAAGGTGTGAAGAGCAATGCGAAGTAGTGAGCTTTACGCCGGAAGAACACAGATAATAAAACGAAGCTGAGTATAAACTGTTTTATTGACACGAATTTTATTGACCAAAAGGAACAAGTATGTTAATATACCGGTGGTATATACCACCGGTATATTAACGTGGAGAGATTGGATGAAAATATCAGAAACACAACAGAAAATATTAGAGGTCGGTAAACGCGAACTTTTGGAAAAAGGTTTTAAGGATGCGTCCCTTAGGAAAATTGTAGCGGAAGCGGGATTTACCAAAGGTGCTTTTTATGGACATTATCCGGATAAAGCAGCTTTGTTTGAGGCACTTGTTTCCGAGGCGGCGGATGGTTTGACGGAACAATTCAGAGCTGCACAGGATGCACATTTTGATTTAATTCCCGCAAATAAAACTTCAGAAAGCAGAGAGCTGTCTACGAAATATCTTCTGCATTTTGTGAATTATATCTATGATTATTTTGAAGAATTCAAGCTCGTGCTTTGTTGCTCTGAGGGCACAAAATATGCAGATTATATTCATGAACTTGTAGAACTGGAAGTATCCCGAACAGAAAAATACTATGCTGTTCTTAAAGAGAAGGGCAAAATAACAGGGAGCGTCAGTCATGATTTACATCACATGATCACCAGTGCATATTTTACAGCTGTATTTGAAACAGTAGTTCACGATATGACAAGAGAACAGGCGATCGAATATGTCGAAGAGCTTGCCGTTTTTTTCAATTCCGGATGGGAGGGGCTTTTAAGGCTTACGTAAGGTGCAAAAATTTTTTATAGCTTAGTTAGTTGCAACTAACATTTATATTATTATAAAGGATGTGCTGATTATGAAAAATGAAAACAAATTATTGACAAGAGACTATATTTCCATAGGCGTCTTCTCACTTATTTACTTTGTTATTGCATTCGTGATAGGCGGTATCGCACAGCTGACACCTGTAACTTTTCCGTTTATGCCAATGGTAGTCGCTTTATTTGCAGGCAGTGTTTTTATGCTGTATACCGCCAAAATACCGAAGCGGGGGTCGCTTGCCATACTCGGCATTCTCGCCGGAATCTTGCTATTTGTTACCGGTATGTTCTGGATGATGTCTGTATTTTTCGTCATATTTGGATTTATTGCGGATTTTATTTGCCGCACAGGAAATTTCAAATCATTCAGAAGGAATTTAATTGCATATTGTGTATTTGCACTATCTCCAATGGGAGCCTATATACCTATGGTACTAATGCCCGCACAGTTTGATGAATTCATGCGTAGAAAAGGCGATGTTTCCTCTTTTGAAGGAATCATCAATTCTATCAGAGTAAATTGGTGGGTTATCCCTCTGATGATTTTAGGGACAATTATCTGCGCCGTAATTGGAGGCCTTATTGGCAGAAAATTATTGAAAAAGCACTTCGAAAAAGTGGGGATCATATAGATGCTTTTGGATCCCAGAACAAAGCTTCTGATTCTGTCGATAACAAGTATTTCCGTTTTCCTGAATGAAAGTATAGTCATAGAATGCCTTTTCACGGCAATCCCCGTATTCTTGCTCTTGCAGGCAAGAGAACTCCGGACGGCTTCAAAATACGGAATTCTCTTTATTGTGTTATTGACAGTACAGCTGCTGGTGATATTGAAATTGCCCGTTACGTTAGGGGGCATCATATATATGTTTGATGTCTATATAAGGAAGCTGATTCCTTGTTTTATGCTTGGCACATTTTTAATACGCACGACCAAGGTAAGCGCTTTTTTGGCTGCACTCAGTCGATTGCAGCTGCCCAAAGGCTTTACAATTGCGCTTTCCGTTACATTGCGATATTTTCCGACAATGGCTGAGGAATGGAATTATATTAAAGATGCTATGGTTCTCCGAGGACTCTCTGCGTCTTTTGCAGGATTTCTGCGACAGCCGATCAAGATAATGGAGTATGTGTATGTGCCGATGCTGGTATCCGCTTCCAGAATCTCTGATGAAATCACGCAAGCCGCTATCACTAGGGGCATTGATCATGCAGGAAGACGCAGCTGTCTGGAGAAGGTTTGTTTTTCAATTTGGGATGCCCTGATGGTAATCATATATATAGGGATTATATGTATGATGACTTTTGATTTTTTACGAGGAGGTGTATTCCCTTGATTGAATTTATAAAACTCTCTTTTTCCTACAAGGAGTCGGCAAAAGGTTCTCTGCGGGAAGTGCACTTAGATATTCCGAAAGGACAATGTGTTCTTTTATGCGGTGCATCCGGATGTGGAAAAACAACTCTTACGAGGCTGGTGAATGGACTGATCCCTCATTTTTTTGAAGGAAGCCTTTCGGGAAAAGTAACTGTAAGAGGAATGAATGTTGCTGAAACTGAAATTTCAACTCTTTCCGATAGTGTCGGTACAGTTTTTCAAAATCCGCGAACACAATTTTTTAATACAGACACAGACAGTGAAATTGTTTTCGGACTGGAAAACAGAATGCTTGAGCCTGAAAAATTAAGACAGCAGCTTGAAAGAGTTACCAACGATTTACACATAGAAAAATTAAGAGGACGCAATGTTTTCGAGCTTTCCGGCGGAGAGAAACAGAAGATCGCATTTGCATCTGTATATGCCGCTAATCCGGATATCTTTGTATTGGATGAACCCTCTTCCAATCTGGATTTTCATTCTGTACTTGAACTGAAAAAACTTATAGAAAGAATAAAGCAGCAGGGGAAAACGATTATCATTGCCGAACATCGCTTGTGGTACTTAATAGAAATTGCAGATAGAGTCCTTTTGATGAAAGCCGGTCAAATCTTCAAGGATATGAGTATGCAGGACTTTTGCAGACTTCCTGTTAAACAGATACGGAATATGGGACTTAGGTGTCGAAACTTTTCTGAGATCGCAACAAATACCGATGATAAAAAAATTTCCGACCACACCTTGGAGTTAAAAGATATCCATGTCAAATATGGCGAAAAGACAATCCTGCAAAATATCTCTTTCACCGCAAACGGCGGAGAAATCGTCGCAATTACCGGTGCAAACGGAGCGGGGAAAACGACACTGGCACGTACTATCTGCGGACTTTTAAAACAAAAATCGGGGAATATATTTACAGACGGCATAAATTTGACTGCAAAAGCGCGAATTGAAAAATCTTATATGGTAATGCAGGATGTCGGCCATCAACTTTTTACAGATAGTGTAAAAACCGAATGCACACTTGGAACAAAAACACAAAATGATACTCACGTTGATGAAACTCTATCGATGCTGTCCCTTGCCGAATTGAAAGACAGACATCCCTTGTCACTTTCAGGCGGACAGAAGCAAAGGCTTGCAGTGGCAATCAGTTTACTCTGTGATAAAGAAATCCTTATTTTTGATGAACCGACCAGTGGGCTTGATTTAAAAAGCATGCGAGAAGTGGGAGCTCTGATAGAGCGTCTGTCTGCACAGGGTAAAATCCTGCTTGTTATTACACACGACATTGAATTTATAAAAACAATATGCTCCAGAGTCTTGCTTTTGTCAGGTGGTAAAATAATCACCGATTTGAAAGGAGAAGAAAAGGAAGATATCGAAAATTATGTTTTAGCAGGAGGGGATCGGGCATGACATACGAAAGATTTTACTTCGGAAGGTTAAATGCACAAATATTAAAAGATATAGATGCAGAGCATAAAACGAAAATGAAGCAGCTTATCAAAGAAATCAATCAAGGGTCATGGACGGAAAAACAGAAAAAAAGGCAAAAAAACAGCATCATTTCAAATATAGCCTTGTACCGATGCTTCATAGATAAAGGGCTTTCAAAAAACGAGGCCAAAGAATTGGTAAAGGAGTATTCATTTTATGTTGCTGAAAAGGCACATAAGCTTTTGAAAACATTTTTTCATATCCCCGGGTTTTTCCGTCTGTTCTGTCTGTTTATGAAAAAAGGGATGTCAGGTGATGAAATTTGGAAAAGCAGAATCCTGTCGGATGACGGCAGATGCTACCGCGTCGATGTGCTCAAGTGCCTTTGGGCGGATACCTGCAAGTTTTTTGAATGCCCGGAGCTTTGTGAAATATTCTGTCTGTGTGACCATATTGTATTCGGGAATATAAAGGGCTTGGTATTTGAGCGAAGCCGGACACTGGGGATGAACGGTGAAAAATGTGACTTTTGTTTTATGAACGTGAAAGGAAAAAACAGATGAATAAAGCTGAAAAATACAGGCAAAATAATATGAAAAATTAAGGAGGGGGTTATAATGGATGTTCGTGATAAATTACTTACGGAAAACTCCTGGAAATTGATGATTAAACTTAGTTTGCCTGCAATTCTAGGTCAACTGATAGTGGGATTATATGCCTTTGTCGATTCAATTTATGTCGGACAAATGGTGGGAACCGACGCCATGAGTGCAGTTTCGGCGGCATCTCCGTTTGTATTGATCAACAATGCAATTGCAGTTCTTCTTGGTATAGGTTCGGGCTCTGTGCTTTCTCGGGCAATCGGGAAAAAAGACAAAGCTACCGTTGATAAGATTATAGGGAATCTGACTTTTCTGGTAATCATTTTATCGTCAGCAGTTATGATTATCGGTATCATATTTGCTCCTGAATTTTTGCGTTTATCAGGTGCCGGCGGAGAGGTGATGGAGATGGGTGTTTCTTATTTAAGAACAGTATATCTCGGCTCCATATTCGTAAATTTTATGCAGGGTGCAAACATGGTAATAAGGGCAGAAGGACGCATGGGAATTGCCATGGGGATCATGGCAGCCGGGGCCATTCTGAATATTATATTAGATCCTGTATTCATTCTGCTTATGCCGTCTCGAGGACCGCAGGCTGTTGCAATCGCAACTGTGATCTCTCAAATCAGTCAAGCTTTGGTTACCTTAATATACTTCCGGAAAAAAAGCCCGGTGGTTCGTTTTCACGGGATAAAACCCGCAAAAGACTTATTGCCTGAAATCTTTTCCGTGGGAATGAGTGCTATGCTCATGCAAATCATGATGTTGGTTCAAATGACAGTCGTATATAATACGGCGGTGCATTTTGGCGGAGAGAAACAAATAGCTCTTATGGGAGCCGCCCAAAGAGTTATGCAGCTTGCATTTGTTCCTATATGGGGCATGAGTCAAGGGCTGCAGCCTGCTGTCGGAACGAATTTCGGAGCAAAAGAGTATATGCGAGTTAAAAAGCTTACTAATGTATTTATTATAGGCTCCACTTGTCTTGCCGGATTTTTCTTTGCCATAATCGAAATTTTTTCGGTGCAGATATTATCTGCATTTATTACCGATTCAGCTATTGTAAGTTCGGGGCTAACTAATTTTCGCCTTATGTACTGCGTATTCCCTACTTACGGCATACTCATAATGACAGTTACTTATTTTCAGGCTGTCGGAAAAGCAAAACAGGCAGGAGTATTGGTTATCCTAAGACAGCTTGCACTGGTAGTTCCGTTAGTATTGCTGTTACCTCGTTTACTAAATGGAGATGTTCTCGGTGTATGGCTTGCATTGCCATTGAATGATGTCATTATAATTTTGATTGCAATTCTGTTGTTGATGGGTGAATACAAGCATCTTATTAAGCTTGCACAGGGAATAGGAGAGGTAAAAATCGGCGAAATATCATGAAAGAGCTTCATTGTTTCTTCCAACATAGCAAACGCCTGATTATCAATAAATCAGGCGTTTGCTGCTACCTTATGAGATTGGCTCAATTAAAGTGATTCTGTATCTCAAATCTCGTATCGGCATTAACCGATGAGATCGAGAAGAGCCTTCTTTGGAACCGCTCCTACCGACTTGTTAACTTCCTCACCGCCCTTGATGACAAGAACTGTAGGGATGCTCATAACGCCGTATTTCTGAGCCAGCTCAGGCTGCTCGTCAACGTTGACCTTACCAACCTTGATGTCGTCTCTCTCTCCTGCGATTTCATCGATTACAGGCGATAGCATCTTACAAGGCCCGCACCATGAAGCCCAGAAATCAACCAGAACCGGCTTGTCTGCCTGTAGTACTTCCTGCTCAAAATTCTCTGTTGTCAATTCAATTGCTGCCATTTTATTTTCCTCCGTATTTACATTATTTTACATTACCAATTGCGTTAAGCGCCTCTGATTAATTGTGTACAATTTGTATATTTACACTTTACCATTTTTGCAGGCCTGTGTGTGATGATTCTGTGAGAAAATACAATATCATGCTATAATAAATAATCGGAATTTTAATAGAAATCGGAGATATGACATGTACATTGATGAGGCTGTTTTCAGAGAAATTTTCCATAAATTCATATATATCGAGTGCCCGGACGCAATCGAAGGACTTGCCGACACTCTCGAGATTATCGACGGAGCTACCGGAGTGCTTGCCTATTGCTTCTGCGAGGATCTGGTCGGCACCAACTTTAACCTGCTGGCTTCCGTCAGGAAGGATGAGAAAGGCAAACTGGTTGTAGGCTCAAGGAGCAGCGAGCGATATGCAAGGGTTAGATTCAAGGATGTCAGAGACTATGAGTTTGAGATGGCAGATGAGCTGGGGGCTGATCTATCTGAGTATGAAGATGTGCCGGATGACATCCTGCACATCTTCGAGTCAGCAGATCAAAAGATGACGATGCTGCGAGAACTGGAGCTGCTGGATGGCGGACGCAATCTGGAGCTTCCGGACTTCATAAGCATTATTGTGGCCCAAAAGGGGAGCCTGCCTGAGGTCGTATGGGTGAGGACGACGAGCTTCGGCGAAGACGAATTTCACGGAACTCTGCTTCAACCACCCACGCAGGGCTTTGGACTCGAGGCAGGCCAGAAGGTTAGATATCGCGCATACAAAAACGAAGGGGAGATTGTGCTGATACTGGATAGCAGCATGCTGAGCTAATGGATATTACACACAAGATAACTGAAGAATTGGAGATTAAGAAATGGCAGGTCGAGGCGGTCATCAAGCTGATAGATGAGGGAAATACGATTCCGTTTATCGCCAGATACCGCAAGGAGGCTACCGGTGCGCTTGATGATGAGACGCTCCGTCGCTTCGATGAGAGGCTGCGCTATCTCCGCTCGCTGGAGGATAGGAAAGCGACAGTAATAGCTTCTATCGAAGCGCAGGGCAAGCTAACGGACGAACTGCTCGCCAAGCTGGAGCAGGCTGAGACGATGGTTGCAGTGGAGGACATCTACAGACCGTACAAGCCTAAGAGACGCACTCGTGCCATGATAGCCAAGGAGAAAGGGCTGGAAGGTCTTGCAAAATACATATTGTCGGCAGATGCTGCGGTTCCTGTTCCCGAGGAGGCAGAGAAGTATCTGAACGAGGAGCACGAGGTCGTAGATGTAGAGACAGCGATCAAACTGGCTCAGGACATCATAGCCGGTGATGTGTCGGATGATGCTGATATCAGAACATGGGTCAGGGGCATCACATATAAGGAAGGCGTGCTGATTACATCGGTAATACCTGCAGCTAAGAAGAAGCTTGACGAAAGCGGACAACGCAGCGTGTACGAGAACTATTTTGATTTTGCTGAGAAGGTGGATGGTCTGCCAGGACACAGGATCCTGGCTATCAACCGCGGAGAAAACGAAAAAGTGCTGAGTGTCAAGCTCGAAGCACCGGTGGACAATGTAGAGCAGCATATCTGTGCTGAGCTGGGAACCTGCAATAACAGGCTGACTCAGCAGTACAGCGAGGAGGCTTGCGTAGATGCGTATAAGCGTCTGATTGCACCATCTATCGAGACGGAGATCAGAAATGAACTGACACTCGGAGCACAGGAGGCAGCGATAAAGATATTTGCCAGCAACCTCGAACAGCTCCTCATGCAGCCACCGATTGAAGGCAAGACAGTTCTCGGTTGGGATCCCGCGTTTAGAACGGGCTGTAAGCTTGCAGCTGTAGACGCGACAGGCAAGATACTTGATACGACGGTCATCTACCCGACGGCGCCTCAGAACAAGGTCAAGGAAGCCAAGCAGGTGTTGGCCAAGCTGGTCAAACAATATGACATTGATATAATCTCGGTCGGAAACGGTACAGCTTCGCGCGAGTCTGAGCAGATTGTCGCCGAGTTTATCAAGGAGTACGAGCAAGGGCTATATGCCAACCCAAGCAAGAAACTGCAGTATGTGATAGTCAACGAGGCCGGTGCGTCTGTGTATTCGGCTAGCAAGCTGGCGACTGAGGAATATCCGGATCTCGATGTCGGCGAACGCAGCTCGGCATCTATTGCGCGCAGGCTTCAGGATCCGCTGGCGGAGCTGGTCAAGATAGATCCGCGTTCAATCGGGGTCGGACAGTATCAGCACGATATGGATCAGAAGAGGCTGTCAGAGGCGCTGGAGGCAGTTGTAGAGGCTTGTGTTAACAGTGTCGGAGTTGATCTGAATACAGCTTCCGCATCGCTGCTCGAATATGTCTCGGGCATCAGCAAGCCGATAGCGGCTAATATCGTGAAGTATCGTGAGGAAAACGGGCGATTTGACAGCAGAAGGCAGCTGCTCAAGGTTGCAAAGCTCGGACCGAAGGCTTATGAACAATGTGCCGGATTCCTCAGAATCAGGGACGGTAAAGAGCCTTTGGACTGCACGGCGGTTCACCCTGAGAGCTATGAGGCTGCCGGGAAAATTCTGGAGCTTATGGGTTACACCCCTGCCGACATCGTCACAGGCGCGGCAAAGGGAATCGCGGCCGATGTGAGTTCAATGAATAAGCTGCATGAGAAATATGGCAGCAAGCACGGAAATGGCAATGGCGATAAGCCTTCTCTGAAGCAATTGGCGGAGGAGGCAGGCATTGGTGAATACACACTCAAGGATATCCTGTCCGAAATAGAAAAGCCGGGGCGCGACCCTAGAGATGAGGCGCAGGCGCCGTTGCTGAGGAGCGACGTGCTGGACATCAGCGACCTGAGACCGGATATGGAGCTGAAGGGTACGGTTAGGAATATCGTGGACTTCGGTGCATTTGTTGACATAGGCGTTCATCATGATGGACTCGTTCACATCTCCGAACTGTCCGATAGATTCGTAAAGCATCCGCTTGACATAGTGAAGGTTGGAGATATCGTAAATGTACGTGTGTTGTCGATCGATGAGAAACGCAAGAAAATATCACTCAGCATGAAAAAGAAACGATAATCGCAGTTATGAGCAGCTTAGCGTTGATATATCGATGGATGTAAATTGCCGACATCATGGTGTGAATAGCTGCAAATAAAGGGGTATGGCGAAAGCCAAGGAGGTTGAAATGGAATTCGGTAAGGTGGTAAGAGACAGGTATGCGTGCAAAAAATACAGCAGCAAGAAAGTTGAACGAGAAAAGCTTGAAGCTGTACTGGAAGCCGGAAGACTTGCTCCAACGGCGAAGAATCTTCAGGAACAGCATATCTACGTATTGGAGTCTCAGGAGGCTCTGGACAAATTTGATATAGAAACACCATGCAGATACGGTGCGAAGACGGTTATAGTAGTTGCTTTTGATAAGGATAATGTCTACAGATATCCCGGCGGACAGAGAGATTCGGGGATTGAGGATGCTTCAATTGTTGCAACTCATATGATGCTGGCTGCGACCGATCAGGGACTGAACAGCTGCTGGATTAACTTCCTTGATCCGGATAAATTAGCTAAGGCGCTGGAGTTTCCGGAAAACGAGGAGATATTGATGGCGCTCGATCTGGGGTATGCAGCGGAGGATGCGGAGCCTCTGGCAAATCATTTTAGCCGCAAGGAACTGAGCGAAACTGTTTCATATCTGTAATAGGTACTAGGTTAGTTATCGTCATAAGGACGTCATATAAAAGGCCTCGGGCTGCACCCGAGGCCTTTTATATACACCCGCACGGCAGCCATGCTGCGCTTGTCCCCGGCCGCCTCCGATGCTTGAAACGAGCAGGTGTGCAACGTATGCTGCGCGAAGCAAGGCTCCGGGAATTCTAATTTCTGTCCGTTGATCACTTCTCGCTGATTGAAGCTGCCGCCGCCCTGGCTGAAGACCATGCGAACTGCAGATTGTATCCGCCAGTTATGCCATCGACATCCAGAATTTCGCCGATGCAGTATATTTCGGGATCGGATTTTAGCTGCATCGATTTGCAGTCAAACTGTTCGAGGCGAAGGCCGCCCGCGGTGACCATCGCCTTGTCGAAGTCACCGCGC
>NZ_JALU01000026.1:47830-66306 GCF_000525775.1 Mogibacterium timidum ATCC 33093
GGCGAGGCAGGGCGAACTCGCTTGATATTCCGGTGGCGAGGTCGCCGCCGCCCGCCGGGATCCGCTTCCCGGTTTTCTGATTGAAGCTGCCGGCTCGTCTATCGCAGCTAACCCCGATTTTCTGATTCAGACTTTCAGCACTGCTGTCACAGCCGGTATAATTTACCCGGTTCAGAATGTCGGCCTTGCTGTCACCGCAGGTTCCGGCAAACGTATCGGGGTTCAACCTATCGGCAGCTTCTTCCCTGCTGATCCCTAGGTAGTTGAGCACCAGATAGCTGCCGGCTTCTGCATACTTAGAAGCGTTGAGGATAACCGGACCCGAGAAATTCTCATGCGTCAGCAGCACTGACCCGGACAGCTGTGCGAGGCGCCTTCCAACCTTCGGATAGATGCTGACAGAGATATTATCTATGGATATACCGGCTAGCTCGCCGTATGGGTAGTCAGCTACACTTAAAGGAGCAAGCGACGGTTGAAGAGTTGTATGTTCAATTCCGAGCGAAGCAGACAGGACGTCATACATCGAGCCGTCGGAACCGCTGCGAGGGTACGATCTGCCTCCGGCTGCCACTACGAGGTGCTTTGCAGCATAGCTGAAGGCTTGCCCGTCAGGAGCTGTGGCGAGAACAGTAATATATTCGCTATCGTGTTTAACATCGACAACCTTTCTGTTGGTTATAACTTTGAAGCCGTGCGATTCGGCCTCAGACAGCAGCAGATCCCGAATATCCTGTGCGCACATGCTTTCAGGAAATACTCGGTTCTCTTCGCTTGTGATGGTCTTGATTCCGTGCGATTCGAGGTAGCCTATGAGATCGTCGTTGCTATATTTGTAGAGTATCTTGCGGATGGAACGACCGGCCGAGCCGTAGCAGCTCGGGAAATCCTTGATGCTGCCGGCATGTGTGATATTACAATGGCCATTTCCGCTCATCAGGAGTTTTGTGCCTATTCTCGAGGTGGCCTCGAGGATAATGCCGCTGCCGTGCAGATTGGCAGCGCACATAAGTCCGGCTGCGCCGGCACCGATTATTATGGTATCGCTGTACGCAGTATTTACGAGGGTATCATCATGAAGTGTGATTTCTGCCGCTGTCCCGGTAGAGTTGTTTATATTTGTATTTTGTTTCAAATTCATCTCCTAGGTGTATAATGAAAGTCACACAATTATATCATAAACTGCAGTCAGGTCGCCTGTCGCTCAATGGCCGACCGTGATAAGAACAGGAGGCCTTGTGGGCATCAATATCAACATCATTTATGGAGTGATGATCCCGTTTATCGGGACGACGCTCGGAGCGTTATGCGTCTACCTCATGAAGAATGAACTCAGCAAGAATATTGAACGAATGCTCAGCGGATTTGCAGCCGGCGTTATGGTAGCGGCTTCTATCTGGAGCTTGCTGATCCCGGCGATGGAGGACAGCAAGTCGCTGGGCAGGTTTGCGTTCATGCCGGCCATTATAGGATTTTGGATAGGTATCGGGTTCCTGCTGATGATGGATCATGTCGTGCCGCATTTGCACGCCGGCAGCAACGAGGTGGAAGGCCCCAAAGCAAGCTTGTCAAAGGAGATGATGCTCGTCTTGGCAGTTACGCTGCACAACATCCCGGAGGGAATGGCTGTTGGTGTTGTGTTCGCAGGCTGGCTTACCGGTGAGGCCAATATCTCGCTAGGCGGCGCATTCGCTTTGGCTATTGGAATTGCTATTCAGAATTTTCCTGAGGGTGCGATAATCTCCATGCCGCTATATTCCGCCGGCGCTTCGAAGCATCAGGCGTTTCGCAATGGCGTGTTGTCGGGAATTGTCGAGCCGATCGGCGCTATTCTTACGATTATATTTGCACAGGCTGTTACGCCGGTTTTGCCTTACATGCTCAGCTTTGCGGCGGGAGCTATGCTGTACGTTGTCGTAGAGGAGCTGATACCGGAGATGGCAGAAGGCGAGCATTCACATGGTGGTGTGATGATGTTTGCAGTCGGCTTTTCTCTGATGATGATGCTGGATGTTGCACTCGGATAACGGCAGGGAAATGGAATATATGAGCGGGAAATATTAACAGAACTATAGGTCCCGATGTGTGAACAAAAGAGAAGTCCTGATATGTGAACAAAAGGGAGTCTCCGACAAAGCGAATCAGAAATAGTGTAGAATGTAGAATATAGAGAGGTGGTGATTGGTATGTCGGTATCAGAGATTATAGAGAGAATTAAGGCGGATGAGAGGAATTCCGAGTATACAGAGCGCAACATTCCGCCTGTATTTCAGATCAACGAGAATGCTCGAATCTTGGTGATCGGGCAGGCACCCGGACGAAAGGTAGAGGAGACGCTAATCCCGTTTAACGACAAGTCGGGCGAGAAGCTTATCTCGTGGATGGGCATAGACAAGGCCACATTTTATTCGGATGAGATTGCCATCATGCCTATGGATTTTTACTATCCCGGCAGGGGCAAGACAGGCGATTTGCCTCCAAGGAAGTTCATCGCCGAGGAGTATCATAGTGCACTGTTGGCTGAGCTCAGCCGCATCGAGATGACTCTGCTGGTAGGCAAGTATTCGATGGACTACTATCTCAAGGGCGAGATGAAGAGGAATCTGACTGAGACAGTTAGGAGCTATGAGGAGTATCTGCCTAAGTATTTTCCGCTTGTACACCCAAGTCCGCTCAATTTCCGCTGGCAGGCCAAGAACCCCTGGTTTGTGGAAGATGTGGTGCCTGTGCTGCAGAGGATGGTTGATGAGATCATCGGAAGCTATGTCGGGCGGATATGAAATTACAGGAAATCAACTGAACGATAGTGTCAACTGATCTATGAAAACCGAGACAGGCTATCAACCGGGATTTATAGATTAATATTGCGACTTTAAAGATTAACAAATATGTATTATGGAGGGGGAAATGGACGGTAGATATAAGCTGGGATTTGGTCTGATGAGACTGCCGCAGACGAATCCCGATGACGCAGGCAGCATTGATATTGCTGAGAGCGGTCGTATGGCAGACGCTTTCATAGACAGGGGATTCACCTACTTCGATACAGCTTGGATGTATCACAACAGGCAGAGTGAACCGTCTGCCAAGGAGTTCCTCGTCAAGAGACATGACAGGAGCGAATACACCTTGTCTACCAAGCTGCACTCGGGGTTTTTCAACACAGAAGAGGAACGCGACGCGTATTTTGAGGCGCAACTCGAGAAGACAGGCGCAGGATATTTTGATTACTATCTGCTCCACGATGTCGGACGAGAAAATATCGGCAAGTTTGAGGAGCTGCACTGCTTCGAGTATCTGCAGCGCAAGAAGGATGAGGGTCTGATCAAGCACCTTGGGTTTTCCTCTCACGAGGACGCCGAGCATGTGGATAAATTTCTGACTGACCACCCCGAGCTCGAATTCATTCAGCTGCAGATCAATTATCTGGATTGGAACAGCGAGGGCGTGCAGTCTGGGCGTTGCTATGAGGCCGCGGTTAGACATGGCAAGGATGTAGTCGTCATGGAGCCGGTCAAGGGAGGTATTCTTGCAAATGTTCCTCCTGAGGCGGAGAAATTATTTAAGACTTACCGTCCCGACATGTCAGTGGCATCTTGGGCTATCCGGTTTGCAGCTAGCCTTGAGAACGTCAAGGTAGTGCTTAGTGGCATGAGCAGCATGGAGCAGCTGCTCGACAATACCTCATATATGCAGAACTTTGAACCGTTGAATGACGAGGAATATGAGATTATCGACAAGGTTGTTGAAATTATCAACAGATCAATCAGCATTCCTTGCACCGCATGTTCATACTGCACAGAGGGATGTCCGATGAACATTCCTATTCCAAGGTATTTCTCACTTTACAACACGGATAAGTTAGAGGATAGCAGCAGAGAATGGACGACGCAGCGCGAGTATTACGAGAGGTCGGCAATGAAGTTCGGTAAGGCTAGCGACTGTATAGGCTGCGGTCAGTGTGAGGCGATATGCCCACAGCACCTGCCGATAATCAAGGACTTGGCTATGGTAGCCGATTACTTTGAAGGAAATCAATAAATCGCCGGCTATGCCGGTGAGATTAGGATGGCTTTAGCCTTAAGAAAAAACCTCCCTTGTTATAATATGTCGGTTCGCCAACCGCATATTATAACAAGGGAGGAATGCCGTCATGGATGACAAAAATACTCTGTCACATACAAGCCGGAGATGTAAATATCGAGGAGGAATAAGAAATTGACTCTTGAAAGAATAAAGGTTCGCCGCTCTGCCGAATTGTGCGGCATGGTCTTTACAACTGCTGAAAATTAATACGTCCAAGCAGAATAGAACATCATATACGGGAAGGAAGATTGCTCTTTTCCCGGAAGGTACTCTGGCATCATTTGTTGCAGAAATTTCTGACCGTTATATTGATGGAAGCAAAGGGATGCTTAACTCCTACCGCGATATTACTGAATATAATGGTTCCACAATGGATAGGGTTATTTGCCGGCTCAATAAGACAAACGAATTGATTGCAACCGTTGTTTGCCTTTGATTTTACGCAATGGAGTCAGGTTGTTTTATTCCTTGTATTCTATTTGACATCGGGATTCCTATGTATTCGACACAACTGTTTCAGTGTAAACATCATTTTAGAGGTTAAAAACTTTCGCTTTTACCGCTGTAAAATTGAAAATGAGGATGGGAAGTTCTTGGAACAAAGAATTCTCAGTCATCGCCGATTAAACGGATGCGTTGGCGAGACGCTGTATCTGAAGTCCCTTAATAATGAGTATAAGTTGGACATACAACAATAAGAACTACCATGCAGGAGCATTTGTATTATGGTTTTTCTCAGGAACTGTTCTGCTGATATTTCCTATTCCAATATTTTTTCAATTGTTAAGAAAGAATAACAGCTTTTAATAGAAAAATATAAAACGGTTAGACATACTTGACTTATAGGGGTAGGGGGTATATCCTAAATCCATCGGCAGATAAATCATGACAATATTTTAAGAGAGTGAGGAGGGAATATGGCAGAGCTAAGCGATAGGAGAAGAGCCTGCAGAGGCTGTGCCAAAGGTAAGCCGAATTCAGCATTGGATCTAATCGGTCGCGTTTCTGACAGAGAAGAGAACAATACAGAGTATAGTGCCGCTTGTGCAGAACCGGATATTCCTGAGATGTCCGACAGACGCCGCAGGCGCTCTAATACGGAATATAGGAGTCTAATGAACAGACTCAAGAGGATAGAAGGTCAGATCAGAGGAATAGAGGGAATGCTTGAGAGAGATGCCTATTGTCCGGATATACTGATTCAGGTGTCTTCGGTTAACAGCGCGCTCAACAGCTTCAACAAGGAGCTGATGGCAAGTCACATCAAGGGCTGCGTAGCTAATGACATCAGAAACGGTGATGATGAAACTATCGACGAGCTGGTCAAGGTAATGCAGAAACTTATGAAATAGATCGGCTGAGAGAGGAACTCATTTGTAAGAACGACGCAATGGGGAATAATACACAAGTATATCATATAGATGATGCGGAAAGGGAGATGAGACAGGATGGATAGATATAACGTAACCGGCATGAGCTGTGCAGCCTGCCAGGCTCACGTCGAGAAGGCCGTCAGCAAGGTGCCGGGGGTTGAATCGGTATCGGTCAGCCTGCTCACCAATTCGATGGGAGTTGAAGGTAATGCCGATGCGGAGGATATAATCAAGGCTGTAGAGGACGCAGGCTATGGAGCTAGCCCGGAAAATTCCGCCGGAAACACGCGGTCCGGAACAGGTTTACTGGAGGCGCAGGAAAAGGCGCTCGAGGACACGGAGAGCCCCGTGCTCAGGAGGAGACTGATATCTTCAGTTGTTTTCCTGCTCGTGCTCATGTATTTTTCGATGGGACACACCATGCTCCACTTGCCGTTGCCAAGCTTCTTTGAAGGTAATCACGTCGGTATCGCGTTTGTACAGATGCTGCTGGCGATTATAGTCATGTTTATCAACAGAAGGTTCTTTGTCAGCGGATGGAAGAGCGTGCGCGCAGGAGCTCCAAATATGGACACTCTGGTAGCCATGGGCTCAATGACCTCGTTTCTATGGAGCTTATACATACTGTTTCGTATGACTGGAGACCTGACAGACGGCAATCCCGAGGCTGTGACGGCCGGAATGCACAACCTGTATTTTGAGTCGGCGGCGATGATTGTAACCCTGATTACGGTCGGCAAGTTGCTCGAGGCGTTATCCAAGGGCAGGACGACAGATGCGCTCAAGAGCCTGATGAAGCTCGCTCCTAAGATCGCGGTTCTCGAGAGAGATGGCGAGGAGGTAGAGGTGCCTGTTGCCGATGTCAAGATGGGAGATGTGTTTGTTGTCAGACCCGGGGATAGCATTCCGGTGGACGGAGTGATTCTCGAGGGCGGTACAACCATAGACGAGTCAGCACTCACGGGCGAGAGCGTACCGGTAGATAAGGATGCCGGCGACGAGGTGTCGGCAGCTACGATTAACAGAACCGGATTTATCAGAGCGAAGGCAACGCGTGTCGGGGAGGATACGACGCTGTCGCAGATCATCAGAATGGTGAGCGATGCGGCAGCGACCAAGGCGCCGATCGCCAAGATTGCGGATAGGGTGTCGGGCGTGTTCGTGCCGGCAGTCATCATCATAGCGGCCTTGGTGACACTGATCTGGCTGCTTGTCGGACAGCCGTTCGGATATGCGCTGTCGAGAGGCATAGCGGTATTGGTTGTCAGCTGCCCTTGTGCGCTCGGGCTGGCAACTCCTGTAGCTATCATGGTCGGCAGCGGCATGGGTGCCAAGAACGGTATTCTGTTCAAGACAGCAAGCTCGCTTGAAGAAACCGGACGCATCCGTATAGTTGCCCTCGACAAGACGGGAACCATCACCAAGGGTGAGCCGGCCGTTACCGATATCGTTCCGGCTGCAGGCGTTACAGAGTCGCAGCTGCTCAATATTGCAAATGCGATCGAGAAGCGCAGCGAGCATCCTTTCGCACTTGCCATTACCCGATTCTTCGATGAGAATCGCGAATCGCTGGGCCTTGCGGATGTCGAGATAGAGGCTTTTGAAGCGATTTCAGGAAGAGGTATCAGGGCTAAGCTGTCGGGTGCAAAGGATAACGGCGAGCTGTATGCAGGAAGTGTAAAGTTCCTCTCGGGCATAGCGGAAGTCGATACGAATATGAAGCTGAGAGCGGAATCACTGGCAATACAGGGCAAGACGCCGTTGATGTTTGCAGGCGGCGGCAAGCTCATCGGTATGATTGCTGTAGCGGATATAGTCAAGGACGACAGCAGGAGTGCAATCGCTGAGATGAAGAAGCAGGGCTTGCAGGTAGTGATGATTACCGGTGACAATGAGAAGACAGCCAAGGCTATAGGCGATCAGGCCGGTGTAGACCACGTGGTTGCCGGAGTGCTGCCGGACGGTAAGGAGAAGCTGATCCGTGAGCTTGGCACCCTAGGCAAGGTTGCCATGGTAGGTGACGGTATCAATGACGCGCCTGCACTGACCAGGGCAGATGTGGGGATCGCCATTGGAGCCGGTGCGGATGTTGCCGTAGATGCAGCTGATGTAGTGCTCATGAACAGCAAGCTGTCAGATGTGTCGGCAGCAATCAGACTCAGCCGGGCTACGCTGCGCAACATCCATGAGAATCTGTTTTGGGCGTTCTTCTACAACGTGCTGCTGATACCTCTGGCTGCGGGTGCTTACGTGCACATCATGAGAGGGTGGTCGATGAATCCTATGTGGGGGGCAGCCGCGATGAGTATATCGAGCTTCTGCGTATGCATGAATGCTTTGAGGCTCAATCTGTTCAAGGTGCACGATGCCAATAAGGATAGGAATATCAATTCCGGCATAGACGCCGCTGAACTCGGGGCACTGACAGGCAAGCTGTCGGAGGTCACTGTTGATGACAGGGAAGCGGCACAGGATGTTAATGGTGATTTGGAAGCAAATGATAAATGTTTTAAGGAGGATATGGTAATGACTAAGACGATGAACATCGAAGGCATGATGTGCGGACACTGCGAGGCAACTGTCAAGAAAGCTCTGGAAGCGCTTGAGGGTGTCGCAAACGCAGAGGTTAGCCACGAGGCCGGAACTGCTGTAGTGGAGATGACAGATGAGGTTGAGGATTCTGAGCTTCGGAAGGCTGTCGAGGATAAGGATTACAAGGTCGTATCTATTGCATAGTGAATCTTGTGTGTTACAATGAAAACGTATGCGGTGCTATACCGATAACTATTAATTGATAGAGGAGAGGTAATTATGATTGCAAAAAGTATGGAACCATTCCTGGCGGGCAGCTCTGTTATCAGAGCAATGTTCGAAGAGGGTAAGAAGATGGCTAAGGTTTATGGAGCGGAAAATGTTTACGACTTCAGTGTCGGGAACCCCGGACTTCATCCACCTAAGGAATATAAAGACGCCATCAATTACGTTAACAACGAGATGGATCCTCACATCGTTCACGGTTATATGCCTAATGCGGGATTCGAGTCGACCAGAACAGCTGTAGCCGAGAACCTCAACAAGAGATTTGGTGCTAATTTCACTTTCGAAAACATCATCATGACAGTTGGAGCAGGTTCTTCAATCAACGTGATCATGAAGACAATCTTCGATCCCGGCGATAAGCAGATCGTATTTGCGCCATACTTCGTTGAGTATGCAAATTGGGCCGGCAATTACCACGCAGAGACCGTAGTTGTACCCCCTAACGAGGCAAACGGCTTCGAGCCGGATCCGGAGGCTCTCAAGAAGGCGCTAGACCCTAAAGTCAAGGCAGTCATCATCAACAACCCTAACAATCCAACAGGAGCGATTTACTCTCGTGAGACACTCGAGCAGATTGCAGCGGTTCTCAAGGATGCAGAGAAGGAGTACGGACACCCGATCTACATTATCACCGATGAGCCTTACAGAGAGCTGGTATATGTAGATAAGGAAATCGTGTTCATTCCTGACCTATATGACAACACAATCATCGCCTACTCTTGGTCAAAGTCGCTCTCGATCCCCGGAGACAGACTCGGATACCTCGCAGTTTCACCTAAGTCTGACAATGTAGAGGAGTTCATGGCTGCAGCTACGGTTGCAAACCGTATCTCCGGAGACACCAATGCCCCTTCGATGGTTCAGCTGGCAGTTGAGAGATGCATGGACGCACAGGTTGACGTTCCTTACTACAAGAAGAACGCAGAAGACCTATATAAGATTGTTACAGACGCCGGATTTACAGCAATTGTACCTCAGGGCGCATTCTATCTGTGGGTTAAGTCTCCGGTTGCAGACGAGAAAGAGCTCGTAGCAGCAGCCAAGGAGGAGAGAATCCTCATGGTTCCCGGCAGCGCATTTGCCTGCCCTGGTTACATCAGACTTTCTTTCTGCATCGCGAACGAGACTATCCGGAGATCCGCAGAGTCGTTTGCTAAGCTGGGCAAGAAGTTCTTCGGTTAAGACCCGGCACCCCGGCACAGCGATATATTCCGTCGCGGATTCTTGCAAGAATCCTGCAAAAATCCCGCAAGGTCTTACACATTTCCAACCGATTTCACAGCCGGAACGCACTGTTCCGACTGCCTCGCAGGTGGGTGCGTGATAGTGACGATATAGACGGAAACTTAAGTACTGTGATAGAATAAGCGTGTGAGGCGAGGCCTTATGCGCTTATTATTTTTGTAACAAGAGAGGGTGCTCCAATGGTTAATATGGAGAGAATTGCAAGCTTCAGCGTCAATCATGACACGCTGCAGAAGGGTATGTATATTTCAAGAATAGATGGTGACGTGGTTACTTACGATATCAGGATGAAGAGGCCTAACGAGGGTGATTACGTTTCAAACGAGGCACTGCATACCTTTGAGCACCTCTTCGCGACATACGCCAGGAACAGCGGGCTGTCCGACAAGGTTATTTACATCGGGCCTATGGGCTGCAGGACCGGCTTCTATCTGTTGATGAGAGATACGGCTACAGGGCAGCAGGCGATCGATCTGGCTAGAGAGTCGTTTGCCTTTATCGTTGATTACGAGGGAGATATACCGGGAGCGGAGCATAGCGAGTGCGGTAACTACAAGGAGCACGACCTTGAGGCGGCCAAGGATGTGGCCGGAGATATGATGGAAGTTCTCAGAGATTGGAACGAGGAGAGACTGGATTATGACTATAAAGGATAAGAGCATTGGAGCTGCCTTTTGTGACGCGGCAGCAGTTATCGGGGGAAATGCCAAGCTGGGCATCGTATGTGCGATGGATGTAGAGATGCAGGGTCTGCTGGACGCGATGAGAGGTGTTTCTGTCGAGGAGATTTATGGTTTTAAATTTTATGAGGGTGTACTGGAGCACACCAAGGTTGTGCTGGTCAGATGCGGCATCGGTAAGGTGAACGCAGCCAGAGGCACACAGCTCATGATAGATAAATACAAGCCAAGCTACATCATCAACAGCGGTGTGGCAGGTGCGCTCAATGTAGAGCTGAGGCCTATGGATATAGTGGTTGGCAATGACTTTGTGCAGCACGATTTCGACCTCACTCCTCTGGGATATGCAAAGGGCAATCTGGCTACCGGTGACCGAAGTAAGCCAACTGTTGTGAAGGCTGACGAACAGATGGTTGCGCTTCTGACAGAAGTGTCCAGGGACATCTCTGGTAGGCATGAAGAGGCCGGCACAGTTACGGTTGGCAGAATTGTCAGCGGAGATCAGTTTATCAACACTCCGGAACTTAAGGCTGCGCTCAGAGATGATTTTGGCGGTGACGCAGCTGAGATGGAGGGTGCAGTTCTGGCTTATGTCGCAGGCTGTGCGGGTGTACCGTGCGCAGTGCTGAGAGTGATCTCGGATATGGCTGACGGCACCGGCAACGAATCATACCGGGTGTTCGAGCAGAAGGCTTCCAAGCTGTCCGCTGAGATAATCATCGAGCTGGTCAAGCTGGCACCATCGCAGAATTAGAGCAGGATTTGAAAGGGGATTTACATCATGGCTACTAAGATTTATACTTCAGCTGATCAACTGATCGGCAAGACGCCGCTGCTCGAGCTGACAAGAATTGAAGAGGAGCTTGGTTTCAAGGCAAAGGTGCTCGCCAAGCTGGAGTACTTCAATCCGGCGGGATCCGTAAAGGATAGAATTGCCAAGAGAATGATTGAGGATGCAGAGGCAAGCGGCGAGCTAAAGCCGGGCGCGACGATTATTGAACCGACATCCGGCAACACAGGCATCGGGCTTTCTTCCGTAGCAGCCTCAAAGGGATATAAGACAATCATTGTAATGCCGGAGACCATGTCTGTAGAGAGAAGACAGATCATGAAGGCATACGGTGCAAGGCTAGTGCTCACAGAAGGCTCTAAGGGTATGAAGGGTGCTATTGCTAAGGCTGAGGAGCTTGCAGCCGAAACAGAGAACAGTTACGTTCCGGGACAGTTTGTAAATCCGTCCAATCCGGCAGCTCACAGAGATACGACAGGACCGGAGATCTGGGAGGATACAGACGGTAAGGTTGATTACTTTGTAGCTGGCGTAGGTACAGGGGGTACACTGACGGGTGTTGGGGAATACCTCAAGTCACAGAACGCAGATATCAAGGTCGTGGCAGTTGAACCGGAGGGTTCACAGACTCTCGCTAAGGGTGAGGCGGGGCCACATAAGATTCAGGGTATCGGTGCCGGTTTTGTACCGGATACTCTCAACACTGAGGTGTATGACGAGGTTATTCCGGTAACAAACGATGATGCGTTTGAGACTGGAAGACTAATCGGTCGCAAGCAGGGTGTGCTCGTAGGAATTTCCGCGGGCGCAGCTCTGTGGGCAGCAATCGAACTGGCCAAGAAGCCTGAGAACGAAGGTAAGAACATCGTAGTACTGCTTCCTGACACAGGTGACAGATATCTGTCGACTCCGCTTTTCCGGGACTGATTGGAGCCCGATGTTACAGAAATACGCATAAACGGGCTTTAGGCAGCAAATGAAATAAATAAGATTATAAGATTTCAGTGAAAAGGCAAGACAGCTTAGTCAGGAATGGCTTCATATGCTGTAATAAACAGACTGTAACAAGCGGAACAGACAATTGAATGAGGAGCGGCATCGCAATTACCGCTCCTTTTTTGCGTTTACTAGCAAGTTAATGTAGAATATAGAGAACTGTATATGCTGGGAGGAGACTGTGTTAGTTTCAACAAGGGGAAGATATGCGATAAGAGTAATGATTGATTTGGCTGAGCATAGGCATGGCAAATTTATTCCTATGAAGGAAATTGCCGACAGACAGGAGGTTTCACTCAAGTACATGACAAAAATCATGCAGGCGCTGACGAAGTCGGGGTTGCTTGACGGACAGCACGGAAAAGGCGGCGGCTATAAGCTCAATAGAGAGCCGGCCGATTATCGTGTTGGTGATATTCTTCGGCTTACAGAGGGCACGCTTGCGCCGGTTGCCTGTCTGGATGTGACTGACTGCAGGTGTGACAGGGCTGCCGAGTGTCGTACGAGACCGATGTGGAACGAACTCGACAGGATAATTAACGAGTATTTGGATGGAATAACTATAGCTGACTTAATGGAGGAGGACGCTGCTGACAACTATATTATCTAGTGTTAGGTGGGGTAACGCTTGATTATGTATGTATTAATTTGTGATGACAACGCCCGGGAGCGCGAGTTGTGCTATAAGCAACTGCTACTCCATGAGGATTATTTTGATGAAGGATTAGAAGTGCGGGAGTTTGCATCCGGTAAAGAGCTGCTCTTTAAATTTCCTGATCTTGAAAACGAAGTAGACCTTATATTTTTAGATATTGTGATGCCTGATGTTGACGGTATCACAGTTGCAAAGAGTCTCCGCGAGATGAACTATACCGGTGAGATTGTATTCTTCTCGAGCACAATTGATTATGCTATTAACGGGTACGATTATGAAGCGCTGGCATATCTTGTAAAAGGAAAGACGACGCCGGCGAGGTTCGACGACGTACTGAAGCATTTCCTGGTGCGCAGGAAAGAACGCACAGGAGCTGTTATTATCCTTCGATGTGCCGGTGAGACGCGCGTCATTGATGTAGCGTCAATTAGATATTTTGAAGTGTATAAGAGGTTGACAACCGTTTATTATGACGATTCAACCTTCAGCTTCTATTCGCCGCTAGCTAAGCTGAGTGAGGAACTGGAGGGCAAGAATTTCATCAGGATTCATAGAGCGTATCTTGTTAATCAAGACTACGTCTCTAAAATGACAATGCGTGATGTGACACTCCGCGACGGAACGGTGCTTCCGGCGGGTAGAAATTATATCAAGAAGATAAAAGAAGACTAGTTATGTTGAGGAAAGAATTGAACAAAAAAAATATTAGGAAGCTTATGATGGCGGGTGTGGCTGTCATAGTTGCTGCGGTCTGCACTATAACCGCTATGTCCGGTGCTGCTGTAAGTGCGTTTAGCGGAACAGTATCGCGGGGAAATGCGGACAATGCCGCTATAAACACCACAAAGGATAATACTTTATCTGCGAACGCGGCAAGTGACATTTCACAGCCGAATAGAGCAGGGGTAGCAGAGCCTTTTGGTAGACCTGCAACGGTGAAAATACCTGCCGCGCCCAATAATGAAAAGCACACACTGACAGTTACGAACAACGGAGTTGAGTATAAGGTTGGATATACTCTGCGAGCTCAATTAATATATCCCGAGGAGATAAGCGGGATGGATAGTGATCAGGCTCTGGAATATATAGCCAACAAGTGCATGACATTTTATTCGCTGGATGGAGGACTGCCGGATAATTTGGATATTGTGCTTGGCAGAGATTATTTTGCCAGAATTGATGGAACATCCCAGCTTAACCCGGAGCAGCTGCTGGGAACATATACGCTGGAGATAGCGGACAATTCGGACTTTACAAATTCTGTGACAACGCGTGTCACAATTGGAAATGGTGGAAATGGCAGTAACGACAATCCGCAGCCCGGCCCTAACCCCGGACATCAGGAGTCGACTCAGCCACATGCAGGTAAGCCGAGCGGCAATGTTCCGCATAATGGTGGAAATCCGACTGTCGACGCAGCGACTGCTTTCGCCGATGGCGCTGATGCTGTCATAAACAGAGACGCACATGAACAGGCCGGTAATGTTGACAGGAGCAGCCCGTCAGATAATTACGCTGCAGCGGGAAAGGCCGGAAGAGGTGCTGACGATGCAGGCGACCGCGCGCTTACAGTAGCGGCAAATGCAGCAACAGCCGGCGCAGGAGCAGGTTCGATTTGGCTGCTTGTGCTGATTATATCTGATATTCAACTGCTGCTGTGGTATAAGAAGCTCAAGGCAGCTAAGCTGAGTAAGGCCTTACATCACTAAAGCTCAGATGAGAGGTGACACTTATGAATTATAGGTTTATCGTGTGGGTTGTATTGGCTATACTGGTAGCCATAAAGCTCTATACGAAAAAGAAGGTAGACAATATCGATGGATTTGGAGGAATTACAACTCGCGATGAAATCGAGCAGGCTAAGAAAAAGCGCTAGACAGGATAACATGAGGTTGCGTATTTGGAGATGGATTTAGTATGCCCGCACATAACATATAGGGGCAATCCATGCGCAAATCACAGGAAATAGAGAGAGTTATTATAAAGCTTGTAAAATTTAAGTGCAGAGAGAATGGTTGTGACGAAATATCACAACCATTTTATGTTGAAAATGAATTTGAATTTCAATTAAAGCAACCAAACTGATTGACAAAACAAAACAGTTAATGTACACTAATTTAAGTTAAAAACACTTAACACGGTGTTGGCTATATAACTGACAACGCGGTTATTTACCGCGTATTTTAAATTAAATTAGTGAAGGAGATGCACGATATGATGCCAATCACGCTAGCTAAAGCAGGAGAACTTGTGACAGTGCGCAAGATTACAGGTAATGACGCTATTAGACAGCATCTCGCGGAACTCGGTTTTGTAGTAGATGCGAATGTTAAGGTAGTCAGTGCATACGAAGGTAACGTGATACTGCAGGTTCACGGTTCAAGGATTGCGCTGAATGAGACTATGGCAAGACGAATTATGATCTAGCACGGCTAGCACTAATTCTTCAGCATTACATATTATTTTATTAAGGAGGATAACAAAATGGCAAGTCAGATGACAACTCTTAATAATGTCAAAGTAGGTAAGACGGCCACTATTAAGAAGATCAACGGTGCCGGCGCAGTAAAGCGCAGAATCATGGACATGGGCCTGACTAAGGGCACTGACCTTTTTGTTAGAAAGGTTGCGCCTCTGGGTGATCCAATCGAGCTGACAGTTAGAGGCTATGAGCTTTCCGTAAGAAAGGCTGATGCAGCGCTAATCGATGTTGAAACCGAGGGCTAAGCCGGGTGAGATGAGCCTAAGAGTCGTTGATTAAGATAACAACCCTTGACCGAGAGACTTCATTAGGCACATATTTTTTTTAAAATCCGATTAGTTCAAGTTAACTACTTATATTTATTATTAAGTACCATGAAAGGAGTGTACTAACATGTCACTTAAGATCGCCCTCGCGGGTAATCCTAACTGTGGTAAAACCACACTATTTAATGATCTGACAGGTTCCGCTCAGTACGTTGGTAACTGGCCGGGTGTAACAGTAGAGAAGAAAGACGGTAAGCTTCGTGGACACAAGGAGGTTATTATTCAGGACCTGCCCGGTATCTACTCGTTGTCGCCATACACACTAGAGGAGGTTGTTTCCAGGAACTACCTCGTCAATGAGAAGCCGGATGCTATCATCAACATCATTGACGGAACGAATCTCGAGAGAAACCTATACCTTACAACTCAGCTGCTGGAGCTCAGCATCCCTGTAGTAATCGCAGTTAACATGATGGACCTCGTGGAGAAGGCCGGAGATACCATCAAGCTGGACAAGCTTAGCGAGGAGCTCGGATGCCCGGTGCTTCCAATCAGTGCTCTCAAGGGAACCGGAGCCGGCGAGTTGATCAAGAGCGCACTGGCTGCAGCAGAGTCTCACAAGCCGGGGGCGAGACCTCACGTGTTCAACGGCTCTGTAGAGCATGCGATTGCGCATATTGAGGAATCCATCGAGAATATCGTTAGCAAGGAAAATCTCAGATGGTATGCAATCAAACTGTTCGAGAGGGATGAGAAGGTTGTCGAGGAGCTGGCACTGGATGCAGACCTCAACAAGCACATTGAGGAGCATATTGCAGATTGTGAGAAGGAAATGGATGACGATGCGGAGAGCATCATCATCAACCAGAGATATGCATATATCAACAAGGTAGCTCCTAAGGCAATCACCAAGAAAGCTAATCGCGAGAAGCTGTCGACTTCCGATAAGATTGATAGAATCGTTACTAACAGAATCCTGGCGTTGCCGATCTTTGTAGCAGTCATGTTTATAGTTTACTATTTGGCTCTGACCAAGATTGGTACACCTGCAACTGACTGGGCTAACGATACACTGTTTGGCGAGTGGGTAATCCCCGGGGCCAGAAGCGGGCTCGAGCACCTCGGCGTTTCGGCTTGGATCGTTTCCCTGGTAGTTGACGGTATCATCAACGGTATCGGTACAGTGCTCGGATTCACGCCGCAGATGGCTTGCGTATTCCTGTTCCTTTCGATCCTGGAGGATTGCGGATACATGGCCAGAGTTGCGTTCATCATGGATAGAATTTTCAGAAGATTCGGTCTTTCGGGTAAATCCTTTATTCCGTTCCTCATATCTTCCGGCTGCGGTGTTCCGGGAATCATGGCGACCAGAACCATCGAAAACGAAAAGGATCGTCGAATGACGATGATGACGACAACATCTATTCCATGCGGAGCTAAGCTTCCGGTAATCGCAGCTATTTCAGCCTATCTGGTGGGCGGAAAATGGTGGATTGCACCTATGATGTACTTTGCAGGCATTCTTGTAGTTATTTGCTCATGCATCATCCTCAAGAAGACAAAGTCATTTGCAGGTGATCCCGCACCATTCATTATGGAGCTGCCTAATTACCATCTACCATCGGTTAAAGGCGTTTTGATTCACGTATGGGAAAGAGTATGGGCGTTTGTCAAGAAGGCGGGAACAATCCTTTTCCTCTGCGTAGTAGTAATGTGGGTGCTATCCAGCTATGGTTTCCACAACGGTTCATTCGGAGCAGTTGATCCCGACGATAGCCTTATGGCAACAATCGGTAGAGGACTTGCCTTCATCTTTGCACCGCTTGGGTTTGGAACATGGCAGGCAGTGGCAAGCTCAATCTCCGGCTTCGTTGCCAAGGAAGGAATTGTTTCAACGATGGGCGTTCTTTCCGGATTGGGTGAAATAGAAGGCTATGAGGTATCGATGAGGACAGCGTTTGATTCGTTCTTCCCAACTTCAATAGCAGCTGTTTCGTTCCTTATGTTCAATATGTTCGATTCTCCGTGCCTCGCCGCTATTTCGACGGTTGCAAAGGAAATGAACAACAGGAGATATTTCTGGTTTACAATCATATTCCAGAATGTATCGGCATACTTAATTGCACTGATGGTATATCAGCTGATCGGACTCGCTATAGGGCAGGTTGCATTCAGCATCTGGACTATCATCGCGGGTGTAATTGCTATCGCCATCCTGTATCTGCTGTTCAGACCGGATCCAAACAAGAAGGTTATGCTGGAGCCGCTTACAGAGAATAAGTAGCATATTAATGACAGCTTGAGCGTGCAGGTATGCTTGCTCAAGCTGCGTTATTAGAGAGGGTAATTATGAATATTGCAGATATAATTGTGCTCGGATTGGTTGTAGTAGCTTTTGTGATCGCTATTAGAGTTCTGATCAGCTTCTTCAAATAAACTTAGAGACATCACATATAAAGGCTAGAATATCAATAAGGAGGTAGAGATATGAGAGTAGTAGATATAATTATCATCGCTGCAATCGCCGTGATTGCGTTCCTGATTGTTAGAGACATGGTTAAAAAGCACAAGGCCGGTATTACCGGCTGCGGTTGCGGAGGCAGCTGTTCAGGCTGTTCGGGATGCAGCCTGCCACAGAAGCGCGATATGGAATAATGCCTGGCATAGATATTAACGAAGAAATGCAGCGGATAGGGGGTGTGCAGCATGATTAAGACTACTGTCAAGATAGATGGCATGCAGTGCAACATGTGCGAGACCCATGTCAGCGATATAATCAGAAAGAATTTTAAGGTCAAGAAGGTCAAAGCTTCTCACGTAAAGGGTGACTGTGTTATCGTTTCACCGGATGAGCTTCCAAGAGCCGAGTTAACCTATGAGCTGGGACAGATGGGTTATAAGGTTACTGATATGCAGTCGGAAGCTTATGTCAAGAAAGGGCTGTTTGGCTTATAGGACTGTGATTAGATTCTGAACTGACGACTATAAGAGGCGCATCAGCTAATGCTGGTGTGCCTTTTTCGGCTTATAGGACAAAAAACGTGTTACAAAACCGCTATAGCCATTGAAATTTCAATGGCTAT
>NZ_JALU01000027.1 GCF_000525775.1 Mogibacterium timidum ATCC 33093
ATCTTCTTTCAAAAAAGATAAAACCGCTATAGCCATTGAAATTTCAATGGCTATAGCGGTTTTGTAACACGTTTTTTGTCCTATAAGCCGAAAAAGAAGAAGAGGCCGACCGACGTCAGCCCCTCCCTGTGACTTGTTATTAAAGAAGTTCTTTTAATCGCGATTACTTAGGTACTACGAACCCCTTTCCCAGAGCATCGTCCGGATCGATGAACCAAGTAGCTTCTCCGCAGAGGTATGCTGCTCCCTTAACCTGAGGAACAACCGCATCGAATTCTCCGACCTTAGTCTCGCTCTGAATCATGCCGTAGAACTTAGTTCCTATGAATGACTCATATACGAATTCCTTACCAACCGGAAGCTCACCTAGTGCGTGGAGCAGAGACATCTTAGCAGATGTACCGGTTCCGCATGGAGATCTGTCCAGCTGAGGATCGGCAGGATCACCGAAGACTACAAGGTTGCGCAGGTCGGCATCCGGAGTATCTGTGGTTGAGTAGTTCTCAACCAGGTCAACAGATGTGATGTCCAGCTCTGGGTGCTGAATCTCAACTGTTTTGTTAACTTCCTGCAGCATGAAGCTTGAGAACTTAGTTAAGAAGCCTGCTGTGTCAGGACCAACCTTGATACCGAAGTTCTTCTCTGTATCAACAAGAGCGAAGAACGAACCGCCAAAGCAGATATCATACACAATATCCTTGCCTTCGTACTCAACGTGAAGATCCTTCTTATATCTGAATGCGGGAACGTTCGTAAGAGTTACTCCGGTAACCTTTCCATCCTTAACATCAGCAATTGTTCTGATGATTCCGGCTGGGGCTTCAAGAACAACCTCGGTTTGAGGCTCCTTCATCTCCATAAGTCCGCCTTCAAGAATTGCAGTTACAGCACCGATTGTGCAGTGGCCGCACATGTTGAGGTAGCCGCCGCCATCCATGAAGAATACGCCGAAATCAGCTTCTTTGTTGCAAGGCTTTACAACGAAAGCACCGAACATGTCGTGGTGACCACGAGGCTCAAACATGAGAGCTGTTCTTAAATAATCATAATGCTCTTCCAGGAAGTGCTTTCTCTCGATCATTGTATTACCCTCTGTCTCCGGGCAATCAAGAGCCACTCTGCAGTACTCACCTTCAGTGTGAGCTTCGATAGTTCTGATAGGATCAGTATACTTTTTGTAATCAATCTTAGCTGTTAGTGCCATTGTCATGTACCTCCTTAGGTCAAACAAGTTATGAAATAAATAATTGCCACCTAAATAAACTATAGAACAGGGCATATTAAAAGTCAATAATATAACAAGCCCCTATTAAAGAAATAAATACATCATGTTAGCTCGTTGGATTTACAAAGGCTTGAATATACGGCATGCGGCGGTTTTTATAAAAATGTTGTGAACGTTTTATCGAAAAAAATATGTGTAAACCCACGTATCCATAAAAAATATTTGTCCAATAAATTATGTAATATGCTTGAAAAAATTACTGATAAGTGCATAGAGTGTCATAGAATTATATATAGAAAAACTCAATAGATAATCTGGCAATTATCATTGAAATAAATAAATTGTTATGTTATCATCAATCTAGAAAATACTGTGCAGCCCTTTATTTGCACGGCTTTTCGAACGATACACATTAATGATTTGTAGAGTCAAAAATTTTAAGGAGAGACTGTGTCATGGAAAATTTGCAGATTTTGTTGAGCCAGCATGTAGGTAAGCCATGTGCACCAATTGTTAAAGTTGGTGACAAAGTTAAGAAGGGCACCCTCATAGCGGAACCAACAGGTCTCGGCGCAAATATCTTCTCAAGCGCATATGGCGTTGTAGAAGAAATAACAGACGAGATGATTGTTATTAAGCCTGATGAAGAGCAGAAAGACGAGTATGTTCAGATTCCGGAGGGAACACCTCTTGAGATGATTAAGGCTGCTGGAGTTGTAGGAATGGGCGGAGCCGGATTCCCAACTGCAGTTAAGATTGATACACATTTTGAGAACGGCGGTTACGTTCTTATTAATGCTTCTGAGTGCGAGCCCGGACTCAAGCACAACGTTCAGCAGATAGAAGATGAGCCGGAGAAGGTTATCCGCGGAGTTAAGCTCGTGATGGAGATTTCCGGAGCTGACAAGGCTATCTTCGCTATCAAGAAGAAGAATCGCAAAGCTGTTGAAACCCTTGATGCACTTCTTAAGGATGAACCGAATATCTCGAGACATCTTCTGCCGGATATCTACCCGATGGGAGAAGAAAGAGCTGTAGTCAGAGAATGTCTTGGAATAGAGCTGGAGCCAAGCCAGCTGCCGTCTGCTGCAAACTCGGTTGTAATCAACAGCGAGACTTGCGCAAGAGTTGCTGAGGCTGTAGACGAGAGAAAGCCATCGTTCCTCAAGAACCTCACCGTTCGCGGTAAGCTAAACGGCGGTTCTGAGGCTCACGTATTTATAGATGTTCCGGTTGGAACAAGCGTGCGTTCTCTAATTGAGAGAGCCGGCGGTATTGACGGCGAGTACGGCGAGATCGTAATGGGTGGTGCATTCACAGGCAAGTCCACTGATCTGGATGCCCCTATCACTAAGACGACCGGAGCTATCCTGGTATCGATGCCGTTCATGGATCTGCATGGAGCCAGCATGGGAATCCTGGTATGTGCATGCGGTGGTAATTATGAGAGAATGCAGGAGCTCTGCAAGAAGTACAATGCAAAGGAGGTTTCGCATTGTTACTGCAAGCAGGCTCAAGAGCAGAAGAATGGCTCGAGAAAGTGCGAGAGACCGGGGAACTGTCCGGGACAGGTTGCTAACAACCTACAATTCAAGAAGGACAAGTGTGAGTACATCATCATAGGAAACTGCTCCGACTGCTCGAACACTGTAATGGCCTCCGGTCCTAAGATGGGACTTAAGGTTCTTCACCAGACAGACCATGTCATGAGGGCTGTTGATCATCCGTTGTACAGAACTCTGAGAGTTTCTAAGCAGGTTGATCAGGATCTCGACGTAGTGGATAACGTTGAGAGCAACTAATGATATTTAATCCGAGTGCCTCATTTGCCCGATCATTTGAGGCGCGATCGGAGTAAATATAGAATTTTGCATTTGCAAAGGCAATATTTTTAAGGAGGAAGATCGATATGTCAATCACAGCTGAAACAGCTAAACAACATGCGAACGACCCAGCGGTACTATGCTGCAGAGCAGAGGAAGGCACTGTTCTTGAGCCGGCTAACTTCGAAGATCCAGCAATTTTCCCAGATCTAATTGATTCTGGTCTGCTGAATACCGAGGGAGCTCTCAAGCTGGGCCAGGTACTTAACGGATCGAAACTAACTAAAACTGTTGATTCCTTAACTCCAGTTACACCGGACATCGTAGATAAGTACGATGCTGATGAGGCTGCAGAGGAAGAAGCTCCGGCAGCAGAGGCGGAGGCAGCTCCGGTAGCCGCAGCTCCGGCAGTAGCTCCTGTAGCTTCCGCAGCAGGAACAATCAAGCTGCACATTGGAGAGGGCAAGAACATCGACATTGAGCTCCCTGCAGGACTCGGTGGCGGAGTTGTAGCTCCGGCTCAGACAGCAGTAGCAGCAGCGCCGGCAGTTGCAACCGCAGCTCCGGTAGATGAGGATGCTGAGACTGTTTTAAGGGAGATGACAAGAAAGCACTACAAGATCAACAAGGTTGTTCTTGGAGATGAGACTAAGATTGAGGGAGACACTCTCTACGTTCGCAAGAGCGCAGCAACAGAGGGTGCAGAAGCTCAGAGATTGGTTCAGTCCCTGGAGCTTAGCCTGATCACACCGGATGACTATCACGTGTACACAGAGACAGTAATGGATATCCAGCCAATTGCTACTAAGGAAGATTCCGACATGGGACTTGGCGAGGGCGTTACAAAGGTTCTCGATGGTGTAGTCATGGTAGTAACCGGTATCACAGAAGAAGGTGTTCAGGTCGGTGAATTCGGCTCTTCCGAGGGATACATCGACGAGAACATGATGTGGGGTCGTCCCGGTGCTGTTGATAAGGGTGAGATCATGATCGTTGCTCACGCAGTTATCGACAACAAGAAGAACATGGAGAGGCCGGGACCTATAGCAGTTCACACTGCAGTAGATCACGTAACTTCTGAGATCAGAGAAGCTATGAAGAGAGATCTTAAGGATGTAGCACCGGCTGAGGAGCAGATTCTTCAGCAGACAAGACACCCGGGAAAGAAGAAGATCGTTATCGTTAAGGAGATCATGGGACAGGGTGCTATGCACGACAACTTCCTATTCCCTAACGACCCTGTAGGTGTACTGGGAGCTAAGCCAAACGTTGACCTCGGTAACGTTCCGGTTATGGCTAACCCTCTTGAGGTACTCGATGGTTGTATCCACGCTCTGACATGCATCGGACCTGCTTCCAAGGAGATGTCAAGGCACTACTGGAGAGAGCCGCTGGTTCTTGAGGCTGTACATGACCCGGATGTTGACGTAGTTGGTGTAATCTTCGTTGGATCACCTCAGGCTAACGCTGATAAGTTCTACGTATCCAGAAGACTCGGTCAGATGGTTGAGTCCATGGGCGTTGACGGTGCATTCGTTACGACAGAAGGATTCGGAAACAACCATGTTGACTTCACAAGCCACATCGAGCAGATTGGTAAGAGAGGAATTCCGGTTGTAGGATTCTCATTCTGCGCTGTACAGGGTGCTCTTGTAACGGGTAACAAGTTCTGCGATGCTATGATCGACAACAACAAGTCCATGTCCGGAATCGAGAACGAGGTTCTTGCTTGCAACACTCTCTGCACAGAGGATGCTCTCCGTGGACTTGCTATGCTGAAGGCTAAGATGGCCGGCGAAGAGATTAAGGCTCCGGAGAGAAAGTACAACGTAAATGTTAAGAATAACAACGTTGAGCTCATCGAGAAGGTTACTGGCAAGAAGATGGAACTCGTAGATAACGAGCAGTCGCTTCCTATCAGTGAGAAGAGAAAGGAAAAGTACGACTAGTTTATAGTTAGGAAGGTAGATATTACTGATGAAGTATGGGGATAAGATAATCAAGGTTGAGGGAATCATTACAGAAGTGCATGATGGAGGAATCTGTGTTGACATCAAGGGTCGATTGGGAGAACTCAAGGTGCCGATGAGGATGGTTATCTCGGATTATCCACTGGAAGTAGGCCAGACGGTTGCCTGGAATATGAGTTTCATAGAGCAGGAGGGACCGGAGGTCAACGAGAAATACGTAAGTAATATCGATATTCTAAATAGACGTCGTGCTGAATATGCTGAAAAGCACAAATAAACTAAGGAGGAAAAGACAAATGAGTATGACAGTTGTAAAAGGCTTACAATCTGAAATATTTGTTCCTATTACACCTAAGTCAGTATTTACACCAGTAACAAAGCCACTCAAAGAGATGACAGTTGCTCTTGCTACTGCTGCAGGTGTACACGTAAAGACAGATAAGAGATTCAACCTCGCTGGAGACTTCACTTGGAGAAAGGTTCCGGATGATATTCCATCAAGCGAGCTAATGGTAACACATGGTGGATATGACAACTCTGATGTTAACAAGGACATCAACTGCATGTTCCCAATCGACAGACTCCACGAGCTGAGAGATGAGGGATTCATCAAGGCAACAGCTCCTACACATGCCGGATTCATGGGTGGTGGTGGAAACATCGAGAAATTCACTAACGAAACCGGTCCACAGATCGCTCAGATGCTCAAGGATGAAGGCGTTGACGCTGCAATCCTTACAGCCGGATGAGGAACCTGCCACCGCTCTGCAACAATCGTGCAGAGAGCAATTGAGGAAGCAGGAATTCCTACTGTTATCATTGCAGCGCTTCCACCTGTTGTAAGACAGGCAGGATCTCCGCGTGCGGCAGCTCCAATCGTACCTATGGGTGCTAATGCAGGTGCTCCACATGACGTAGTGATGCAGAAGGCAATCGTAAAGGCAACGCTTGAGCTTCTCGAGACAATCGAGACTCCGGGAAAGATTGTTCCACTGCCTTTCGAGTATCACGCTGTAATCTAGTTCTAGAACTTAATAGGACATCGGAAACGAAGACGGGGCAGATGTATATCTGCCCCTTTTTTCAAAAAAACATTCGAGAAATTCTTAACACATTTGCCACCTAATCATATAAGGATGATCGGATGATGTAGCAATTATTTAAGTATAGTAATTACTGGAAGTTAAAGTATTGAGGTATGCAAATGAGTGTACAGGAAATTGATTTGAGAAGACTTGTCATCAAGGCATTTCATATGAATAGCGTTGAGATGGGTGAGCACAACCATGTAGCGTACAATGGCGAGATGGTCGTATCTGAGGAAATTATTCCATCCCTTCTGGAGAAATATGATGCTATCGACAACATTGGTATTCAGATTATAAAGCCGGGAGATCATGATAGATGGACTAATACCATCATGGATATTATTCCTATCTCGGCAAAGGTTCTGGGAAAGTGCGGAGAAGGAATAACGCATACTATCACAGGAGTGTATGTGATGCTTACCGGTGTTGATACTGAGGGCAAGCAAACTCACGAGTTTGGATCTTCGGAAGGAAAACTCAGTGAACAACTGGTGCTCGGTAGAGCCGGAACACCGGGAGAGGACGATTATATCATTTCTTTTGATGTAACCTTTAAGAAGGAGATGGGTCAGGAGAGATACGGATGCCTACAGGGGCATCAGGCTTGTGATGACTTCATTCAGACTTATAGAGAGCAGATGAAGAAGTTTGACGGTAACAAAGCTACAGAGCGTCATGAGTATCATGATGTTGTTAGACCCGGACAGAAGAAAGTGCTGATAATCAGACAGGTCGCCGGTCAGGGTGCTATGTACGACACATATTTGTTCCCGGATGAGCCATCAGGTGCTCACGGCGGACGTTCTATAATAGAGATGAACAATATGCCTGTGTTCTTGACTCCAAACGAGTACAGAGACGGCGCTATTCGTTCGATGCAATAGGGAGGTGCTGATATGGGAATTGGTCCTTCGACTAAAGAAACAAGCTTGCACCACTTCAGAGATCCACTGGTAGAGATCGTTGGTGCAGATTCGGGAATTGACCTGATGGGAGTGCTCCTGTTCGGTACATCCGATGATAACAAGGAAAAGCTCAGAAACAGCAAGCGTGCAGCTGTAATGGCGCAGGGTATGCGTGCAGATGGCGTTATCGTTACCTCTGACGGTTGGGGTAACAGTGATGTAGACTATACAAACTGCGTGGAAGAGCTTGGAGAGATGGGCATCCCGATGTCCGGACTCAACTTCAGCGGAACCGTGGCTACGTTTGTGGTAGAGAATGAATATTTACAGAACAATATCGTAGACATCAACAAGAACCCGGAGGGTATTGAATCGAACATTGTGGGTGAGAATAACATGACTGCAGACGATGTTAAGAAGGCTCTGATGATTCTTAAGATCCGCATGAAGGAAAAAGAATTAAAAAATAGATAAATCGCAACCTGGTGTATGCGATTATGCTATAATACGTATGAGGGATGACGGATAATTCCGGCATCCCTCATTTTGTAGATAACATAAGAGGTGTGGGATACATGAGAAATCCAAACAGACAGGCGGCGAAGCGCAGAGCTGTAGAATCGGAAGGCTCTGACACAATACTGATATACAATTCGAGCAACGGAGCTACCGAACAGTACGCAGAATGGATATCTAAGGCGTTAGACTGCGATGTTATGAAGTATTCGAGGGGAAAGCTCGGGTATGCATCGATGTATCAGAATATAATATTCGGAAGCTGGATAAGAGGCGGGGAGATTACGCGCTACAATATGCTGCGAGCGAATCTTGTTAACTTCGGAATAGAGAACAACAATTTGATCGTCTTTGCCACAGGCATCATCAAGCCGTCAGATGAGTATACCGCATACGTAAAAAGCCTCAATGGATGCAAGCAGCTTCCTGAAGGATGCTTCCATCTGCTTCCCGGCAGATATGATCCTAGCGGATGTAAGAGCGCAGATAGGCTGGCACTCAAGGCGATGGGTGATAGGATATTTACACCGCTCTCAAAGGAAGAAATATCGGCCGCTAGAGATAGGTTCAAGGTTGGATATGATGGTGTAGAGATAGAGACAATAAAGCCAATCATAGAAAAGGTGCTTGAGTTTAGACAGTAACTGAATACGAAAATTAAAAAAGGTCTCCGTCAGGAGACCTTTTTGAACGTTGAATCAAACAATGCGATTAAGCATTCTTCTTCTTGTTGTCTGCAACAGCGTCCTTACCAAACATGAATGCTGTGAAGAATACAACCACAATGACAATTTTCATCAGGATATCAAGCGGCAAGCTCTTTACGAGGAAGTAAGCGATGCAAACACCGATAACTCCACCTACCATCTGGCATAGCGTGCAAACCATGTCGAATCTGTTTTCCTTGATGAACTTAGGACCGTTACCAAACGCCATCAGGTATGCGCAAGAGCCCATCATGATTGGGAACGCAGCTCCGACGTTCATTCCGAGTACGGATACGAGCGCCAAGCAAGGAGCATAGAGTCCTACACCGATGTTCATGAGAGCACCGAGGAAGAAGTTAATTACTACAGCCACGACCAACTTTACCCCGTGCAGAGCAGTTGCAGTTCCAACGAGACCGAAAGGTCCAATCTGAGCAGTCTTGCACGCCATCACAGTGCCGAGAATCAGAAGACCGATGCACATTCCGATACGAACCTTGTGCTGATCCCACTTTGTAACGAATCCGGCTCCCACGAATGCACCGAGTACAGCTGCGACCAGCATGGAAATAAGTGTAAGAGTGTCAACCTCAACGAATCCGAAGAACAGGAATGCCTCCAAAAGTACAGGGAGAGTATCTCCGACATTCAGAGTTCCCGGAATATAAATATCTTTGATGGAACCTCTGATCTTGAACAGTGCGCAGGATGTAGCATACGAGCCGATACCCAGAGTATCAAAGAAGTTGGCAACAAGACCTACCATAGCGTTCCAAGGAGCAAATCTCTTCTGCTCTGCCCATTCAGCCTTGCCTTCTTCTGTTGCAAGATTAGATTTAATCTTCATTGCTGTCAGCGCAATACAGAGAACCATTCCGATTACGCAAAGTCCTTTTAATACAATTAACATAATAACCTCCATACGTCTAAAAACGATGTAAAAAGATAATTCCAAACAGACTCCCGATCGTCTGTCTATGTTCTGATTATAGTACTTTGATATATGTTTGTCAATAATATAAAGATAATATGTAGTTATTGTTAAAAGATTTATCAAGTGATTTATATTTAGCTTTTTATAGCCCTGATGTGATACAATTTACCAATCGAATTAGAGAAAAAATTTTAATTTCCCGTTATATATCATGGTTAAATTAACAGAATGAGGTAGAGATGGCATTTACGCACTTACACGTTCACTCTGAATACAGTCTGCTGGACGGAATGTCCAGGATCAGCGAAGCGCCCGAATACGTCAAAAGCCTGGGAATGGATTCTCTGGCTATTACGGATCACGGTGTCATGTTCGGAATTGTTGATTTCTATAAGTCGTGCAAGAAGGCCGGTATTAAGCCTATCATCGGATGTGAGGTCTACGTGGCTGCACGCACTAGATTTGACAAGGATCCGGAGCGTGACAGGGGTATGTTCCACTTGATCCTGTTAGCTGAGAACATGACCGGATACAAGAATCTTACCAAGATTGTTTCAATCGGTTTCACGGAGGGGTTCTATTTTAAGCCAAGGGTTGATAAGGAAGTATTGCGCGAACACAGCGAAGGAATCATCTGCCTGTCTGCGTGTCTTGCAGGAGCAATTCCTCGGAAAATTCTGGGCGGTGACTACTCCGGAGCTGAGGCGGAGGCAATTGAACTACAGGAGATATTCGGAAAGGACAATTTCTTTCTGGAGATACAGAACCATTTTCTTGATGAGGACAAGGCGGTAACTGAGGGGCTTGTCAGGCTTGCTAAGGAAATTGGTGCACCGCTGGTCGCTACAAATGATGCGCACTATATAAAGCGGAGCGATGCCAAGGCGCACGATGTACTGCTTGCTATCCAAACGGGAACAACCGTGGACGATGAAAATCGCATGCGCTTTGCAAATGACGAGTTCTATCTGAAGGATGAGTCGGAGATGTTCTCGCTGTTTCCCGATTTACCGGAGGCTATCGAGAATACGCACAGGGTTGCGGAACGCTGCAATGTGGAGTTTGAATTCGGGAACTACCATCTGCCGGAGTTCATCTCACCGGGTGGATTAACCAATCGTGAATATCTCAGGCAGCTCTGCTATCAGGGCCTCGAACGTCGTTACGGCAGTGAAGCGCTTGAAGATGGCAATTTTTATCGCGAAAGGCTTGAGGGCGAGCTGTCGGTGATCGAGTCGATGGGCTATGTCGAGTACTTTCTGATTGTGTGGGACTTTATCCACTATGCCAAGAGCAACGGAATCCCGGTTGGTCCGGGCAGAGGCTCTGCGGCGGGAAGTATCGTGGCGTACAGCCTGGCGATTACCGAGATAGATCCGATTAAATATAATTTGATTTTTGAGAGATTCCTAAATCCTGAGCGTGTCAGCATGCCGGATATCGACGTCGATTTCTGTATCGACCGCAGGCAGGAGGTCATCGATTACGTTGTACGCAAATATGGGAAGGACAAGGTGTCGCAGATTATAACCTTTGGAACGCTCAAAGCCAAGGCTGCAGTCAGAGATGTCGGGAGGGTGCTCAACGCCAGCTATGCAGAGGCGGATGCGATTGCCAAGGCTATCCCGAATGAATTGGGAATAACTATCAGCAAGGCACTGGATATAAATCGCGACCTGCGCACTCGCTATGAGACTGAACCGCTGGTTAAAAACATCCTTGATATGTCGATGGCTGTTGAGGGCATGCCTCGTCATTCCTCTACACACGCTGCAGGTATCGTGATCAGCAAGATGCCGTTGGACGAATATGTACCTCTGTATATGTCGGACAAGGGGCTGGCAACTCAGTTCAACATGACTACAATCGAAGAGCTGGGCTTGCTTAAAATGGACTTTTTGGGTCTCAGAAATCTCACTATGATCAACGAGGCTCTGCAGCTGATAAAGGAAAATCATGACGTAGAGATTGATTTCGGCAAGATGGATTATGACGATCCTGCTGTATATGACATGATTGCCAAGGGCAACACTCAGGGAATCTTTCAGCTCGAGAGCACCGGGATGACCGAATTTATGAAGAATTTAAGCCCTTCGTGCTTCGAAGATATAGTAGCCGGAATCTCGCTGTACAGGCCGGGGCCTATGGATTCGATTCCGAAGTATATAGATAATAAGAAGAATCCCGACCATGTCAAATATGTTGATCTTCATCTGGAGCCAATCCTCAATGTTACATACGGCTGCATGGTGTATCAGGAGCAGGTAATGCAGATTGTGCGTGACCTCGGCGGATATTCTTATGGACGCTCGGACCTTGTGCGCCGTGCAATGTCCAAGAAAAAGATGAGCGTCATGCTTGAGGAGAAGAAATATTTTATACACGGAAAAGACGATTCAGATGGAACACCTGCAATCAGGGGGTGCATCGCTAACGGAATTCCTGAGAAGGCTGCTGAAGCGATATTTGACGACATGGTTAGCTTTGCGGAATATGCGTTTAACAAATCGCACGCTGCCGCGTATGCTGTCATTTCATATGAGACCGCATATCTGAAAGCGCACTACCCTGTAGAGTTCATGGCCGCGCTGATGTCCAGCGTTATGGGAGAGCCAAGGCACATCGCTGCATACATTAGGAATTGCAAGGAGCTGGGAATAGAGGTGCTGCCACCTTCCGTGCTGCACAGCAGGCGCAAGTTCACTGCGAAGGATGGCAAGATTAGATTTGGTCTATTGGCTATCAAGAACGTAGGTACAGGAATTGTAGATGCTATCGTCGAGGGCAGACGGGGGTGCAATATAGATAATTTGTACGACTTCATCAAGTCGATAGATCCCTCGGAGCTCAACAAGAAGGCTGTCGAGTGCCTTATTAAAGCGGGCGCTATGGATGAGTTTACTCCGAATAGAGCGGCGCTTCTCGCAATCAGTGACGATGCCGTCGGAGCTGCACAGAGCAGTGCACGTAAGCTTTCAAAGGATCAGATATCTCTGTTCCAATTGGATTCTGACCTGATGGAGGATGTCAAGACTGCTCCGGAGCTGCCGGATATTCAGAATTTTGACATGGCGCATCTATTGGCTATGGAAAAGGAAATGATGGGTGTTTATCTGTCCGGCCATCCTCTCGACAAGTACCGCGAGCTGATTGGGAAGAATATTACCGCGAATACAGGTGAGATATTTGATTCGAATACGAATGGCAGAGATGAAGAAGCTGCCGAATTTGCAGTGGATAGCGGCAGCAATAATGGGAAATTCCGTGATGGTGACAGCGTCATCATGGCGGGCTTGGTTGGAAACTTGAGGCGAATGGTCACAAAATCCAATCAGGAGATGGCGCGACTCACCATTGAAGATTATTATGGTGTGATTACGGCAATTGTATTCCCCAGAGATTATGCTAAGACGAAGTACATCCTCGCAAATGATGCAATCGTCGCAATCAAGGGAACGCTCAGCTTTAAGGAGGATTCAGATCCTGAGATTCTTGTCAACAGAGTTACGGAGATTGAGCGTATCAGTGAGTTTGAGGAACAGGGTTACGGAAATGAGCGCTCCGGCATGAGAAGATATTCACGCAGCAGCTCATATGGAAATCGCAATTCGGCTGACGAGCTTGCGGACGGCAGAGGACCTGCACGAGCTGACTCATTCCCCGGAACAGCTGCTAACTATAGTAAATCCGATAAATTGAAGCTACATAGCGATGAACGCTACCTTAAGCTTAGGGTAAGCAACGAGCTGGTCGAACAGCTTGGTGCGGACGAGATTCAGCAGAGAATCCTCGGATCGGCATCTGCGCATAGAGGGCGGATAGTGATGCTGATATATCTGCCCGGGCAGAAGCCTATGCGTTCGGCAAACGGAGTTTCAATCGATGAAAACCTTCTGATTGAGCTTGAGCAGCTGCTGGGTAAGGAAAATGTAAAATATTAGTGTACTTAGGGAGATATTGCGGGTAAAAAAGATATGTTTGAAATAAAGATAAGATTAACAACAGTTTCGTATTTGGAGAGATATTGTGGGTAAAAAAGCCATAGTGATATACAATTCTAAACGCGGTTCGACTAAGCAGTACGCAGAATGGATAGCTTCGGAGCTCGATTGCACTGCTGTCCCGCTGATTAACTTTGATTACGGGTCACTCGACCGATTCGATGTCGTGATATTTGGAGGCTGGCTCAGGGGCAGCGGTATAGTGGGCTTCGATAAGTTCAGGAAGCAGATTGTAGGGTGTGAAGATAAGCTTATCCTGTTTGTAACCGGAATTTCGGAGTATAATCCGGCGAACTATCAGCAGATATGCGAGATCAACTTTAAGGATGGCGTGAATATGCAGAATACGCTGCTGTACTTTTGCCCCGGACGTTATGTTCCCGGAGAAGTGAAGGGGCTCGATAAATTCCTTATGGCAGTATCCAAGAAGGTGCTATTGTCCGGAACCACCGACAAGGAGTCGGCTGCTGCTGCAAATTCGATGGTAGATGCAATCGTGAACGGTGTGGATAACGTCGATGAGCGATATGCGAAGCAGGTAATACGGGCTGCACTGAGACGTCTTCGAGATGAATGAGTCTGCTCATTTCCTCGTAATGAAATCTTTCTGGTGCTTACAGCTTGCGTTTATTATAGCTTTAAATATATCTTTATTTAAATCCGCCAAATCACGGCTGGAACGTGACTGCAGCTTTGAGAGCAACGAGTCCTCCCTAGGTTGATCAACAATCTCAAGGTTGTGCTCCTGCTTGTATATCGCGACGGCTTCTGCAACTCTAAGGCGCTGTTCGATTAGTGGCAGCAGCTGAGAATCGATGGCATCTATTTCGGATCTGCAATCCGATATGTGCTGAACACCGGAGTCACCGCTGTTCAACATGCCATCAAGCTGCTCATCCGGCGCAGTGGATGCAGCTTGGCCGGCAGTCGAAGCGTCCTTATCGCTATTGATAGAGTAGCAAGCCTTACCGTACCGCGCGATTGCTTGGCCGGCAGTCGAAGCGTCCTTATCGCTATTCTCAATTTGCACGTATTCGCTCTTAATATCTGCCGATTCCCCTGGCTGCTGTGATAGCATTACATCGACCAGCACAATTGCGGTTGCAGCCTCTATACATGGAAGTGCCCTCGGAACGATACACGGATCATGCCTGCCATGAACCTCGATTTCAGTTTCTTCCCTGCTGTCATATATTATGGTGCGCTGAACCCTTGCAATAGAAGGGGTTGGCTTGATAGCGACTCTGAATTCAATATCCATACCGTCGCTGATACCGCCGAGTATTCCTCCGCAGTTATTGGTTCGTGTGCGCACATTTCCCTTTGCATCGTAATAAAACTCGTCATTGTTTTCGCTGCCGTACATTTCAGCTGCGCCAAATCCGGCGCCAAATTCAATGCCCTTTACGGCAGGTATTCCGAAAATCGCCTGTGAAAGCCTTCCTTCAAGCCCCTCAAAAAGAGGTCCGCCATAGCCCGCGGCCAATCCGCTTACTGTACAGATCACTGTGCCGCCGACGGAATCTCGGAGCGCCTGCGCCTTGACAATTTCGGACAGAGGCTCTGAAGAATTTCCATGAATGTCGTGAATGGAAGCGCTTACAGCAATGCCCTCGGATTCCAGTATCTGCTTGCAAATTCCTCCCGCGATGCAGAGAGGCGCTGTCATGCGTCCCGAAAATGCGCCACCGCCGCGCGAGTCCTCGTGACCCTTGTATTTGACGTGAGCTGTATAGTCGGCATGACCGGGCCGGGGTGTGCGAGCCAGCGCGGAGTAGTCGGAGGATTTGACGTCCGTGTTGTATATAATTGCTTTGATCTGTTCTCCGGTTGTCATGCCGTCCTTGATCCCGCTGATGAATTCAGGGTGATCCGGCTCCTTGCGCGCTGTCGATAAATTGCTTTGGCCGGGTGCTCTGCGCGTCATGAAGGTCGCCAGAGCTTCTTCACCAATCCGGATGCCGGGTGGCAAACCGTCGAGAATCATGCCAATCGACGTACCGTGTGATGTGCCGAATATAGATAATGTTAGCTTTTCACCTCGTAAAACAGACATAAGCTCTCCTTTATATATTACTTTATATATTAATAATATATGTCAGTCATCGTCCGACAATACTTTTGTAGTGAAACCGAGCCGTCCCAACACCTTAAAGAAATCGGGATACGACTTAGCTACTGCTCGGCAGCCGTGAATTCTGACAGGCTGCTCGCTCACCAGGGAAGCCGCCGCAAGCATCATTATAATCCTGTGGTCGCCGTATCCGTCTCCGACGTAGCTTCCGCTGAGAATTCCTGTCCCCATTATTACAAGTCCGTCTGACGTCTCCGATATATCAGCTCCAAGCTCCGTGAGGACTGCACATGTGCCGGACAGCCTGTCGCTTTCCTTTAGTCTCGCCCGCTTTGCGCCATATATCTGCGTTCTGCCGCGAGCTTGTGTTGCAAGCAGAGCTATAATAGGGACTAGATCCGGACAATCCGAAGCATCAATGGCATCGATAGACTTAAATCCCTCTGACGGATATATGTCCACAGTTCCATTTAGCGTGCTGATTGCATCAGGATAGCACCTGAGCTTGATGCCGAATTCCTTCAGCAAATCCAAAATCCGCCTATCGCCCTGCTCCGACCGGAGCGGCAGGTTGGTTACTCGTAACTGCTCGCCGGATAGGGCGCCAATAGCCAGCAGCACTGCAGCGTTTGACCAGTCGCCTTCAATTTCAAGGGCATTTACTGTGCCGACCTTTCCGACATAGCGCTGATTACCCGGAATTGTATAGATCCACTCGTCAGAAGCAGAAGTACACCTGATATCGATACCGTATCTGCGCAGCACGGAAAGCGTCATCCTCACATATGCCTTTGACTCAAACCTCCCGCGAATTCGAATGACGCTATCTGATTCGAGTAGAGGTAGTGCGAACAATAATCCGCTTATGAACTGCGAGGATTGGGGACTATCAAAGGTAAACTCGCCGGACTGCAGCCTTTGATTGGGGAGCCTGCCGGAAATCCGGAGTGAATCGGGTGTATCTCTAGTAATTTTCATCCCGTGCAGCTCCAGCTGCTCGTTGAGCTCAGAGATTGGACGATCACTTAGTCTGCCGTGCAGCTTAAATTCAGCATCGACTCCCAGTGACGCAACTACAGGTAGGAGAAATCGGAGGGTAGTCCCGCTTTCCTTGCAATCTATGATCAGCCGGCTGCACATAGAACCGCCGCTCCTTTCAGATTCACCTTTCCTGTTAACTACGCCGTTATGCCCGGCAGTGGACGGGATATCGAATCGCTCCGGAGTGCCGGCGTTCCTGTTAATTACGTTGTTCTTCCGGGGCGGCTGATTGGGAAGCTTGACCATAGCCTCATAGGTTGCAAGTATATCGTCGGATAAATCCGTGATATCGAGCTGCAATTCATGCCCCGCAAGGGAGGCAGCAATAATCTCTCTGTGCAGGTATGACTTTGAGGCAGGGGCAGCGACATGCTTGATATGGGTAAAACTCGGAAAGTCGGCGGGTGGTACGTCAGCACGGCTTGAATTTCCACATACCTCATGAGTGGATCGCTCCAGAATACATTTGAGCTTATCAGGATTGATACCGCACATATACGTTACAGCGACAAAGCCGATGATGACGAGCACCGTACATGCCGGTTGATATTCAGATATTAGTTCCCCGAGTTTAGATAACAGCATCGACGCACCTCAACACACAGCGATTATTTTGTATTTTAGTTAGCAACGAATACGCGCTGTGTACATCCGCATATAAATTAGTGTTCCTATGCGGTAATTGTAACAGGTACGCGGGTAGGGAGCAAATATCATAAATATTAAACCATAGGTTTACTTTAAATTATATTGATTGATACTATTATGTCAGAATGTATATGATATAATGCAGGGTATAAAAGATATTAATCGTATATGGCTATTCGTAACGGAAAGGAGTTAATCATGGTTAACGAAAAATATCATGGCTTAGGAACAGCCCCATCAGTTATCAGAGAACTGTTTGCATATGGATTGCAGCAGGCTAAGGTAGTGGGTAAAGAGAACGTGTACGACTACTCACTGGGTAATCCAAGCATTCCGGCGCCGGCTAAGGTTAACGAGACAATCAAGAAACTTGTTGACACAGAGGATTCAATCCAGCTTCACGGTTATTCGATGGCTCCCGGATTCGAGAACGTACGTCAGGCAATCGCTGACAACCTCAACGAGAGATTTGGCGTAAACGCAAAGGCTAACGAGCTGTTCATGACATGTGGATGCGCTCCGGCACTGGTATCTGTTGCTCACGCACTCACAACATCCCCTGAAGATGAGTTTGTGGCAATCGCACCATTCTTCCCTGAGTACAACGTATTCTTTACCTGTGCAGGTGCTAAGCTGACTGTCGTACCCGCTGATACAGTTCACTTCCAGATTGATATGGATGCACTCGAGAAGACTATCAACGAGCATTCCGTAGCTGTTGTAATCAACTCCCCTAACAACCCGTCAGGAGTTGTATATACAGAGGGAACTCTCAAGGCAATTGCTGAGCTGCTCGATAGAAAGAGCAAGGAGTACGGACACCCGATCTATATCATTGCAGACGAACCGTACAGAGAGCTCGTATATGATGGAGTTAAGGTTACATTTATCCCGACAGTATATGACAACACGATTGTATGCTACTCATGGTCCAAGTCGCTGTCTCTGCCCGGAGAAAGAATCGGATATGTGTATGTTCCTGAGAAGTGCGCGGATGCTAAGGCGCTATATGATACGGTTGCCGGTGCTGCTCGCGAGATCGGATCTGTATGCCCTCCGACTCTGATTCAGAAGGTTATCGGCGAGTGCGTTGGTGAGATGCCTGACCTGGCTGCCTACGATGAGAACAGAAATCTTCTCTACAACACTCTCAGAGAGTACGGATATGAGTGCGCTAAGCCGGACGGTGCTTTCTATCTCTTCGTAAAGGCTCCAAACGGTGATGCCGTTGCATATTCTGAAAAGGCTAAGCTGGATCACAACCTGCTCGTAGTTCCCGGAGACGGATTTGCTTGCCCCGGCTATTTCAGACTTTCGTACTGCGTAAGCAATGATATGATCAAGAGATCGCTGCCTGCATTCAAGGCTATGATCGAGTCTTACAAGTAAGCTGTCACATTTGCAATTAAACGCTGAAATAATTGCGTTTAAGCAAGTTGTTATTAAAAGCATAATGGTGTGGGGTGGGACGTATGTCTCGCCTACACCTTTTTATAGGGGAAATACGCCTCATGGAATCTAAAACTATAATAACTTTTATAAAAGCCGCAGAACTCGGCAGCTTCTCTCGCACCGCAAATGTGTTGGGATATTCGCAGGCAGCGGTAACTGTTCAAATCAAGCAGCTCGAGGATGAGCTGGGCACGAGACTTTTTGACAGAATGGGGAAGGGAATTCAGCTCACTTCAAGTGGAGAGCGTTTTCTGCCTTATGCACAGCAGGTGCTCAAGGTTAACGAGCAGGCTCGCAAGTTCATGAAGCTGGATGATGAGCTGCATGGGACAATCAGAATAGGAACAACATCTTCGATGGCAAACGCTTATTTCCCAACATTGTTAAGGGAATTCAGCGAGACATATCCTCAGATTAAGCTCGTGCTCAAGACATCGGATTACTTCGACAACGTATATGAGAAGCTCAAGCAGAACGAAATAGATTTTGCCCTGTTCATAGATCGTAAGATGGTGTACAAGGACTGCAACACTGTCGTAGATCATCCCGAGGAGATGATTTTTATAGCATCGCCTGACAATCCGCTGGCATCGAGGAAGGATATACCGATTCAGGATATTGTCAGCAACGGATTCATTACTTCCGATCAGGAGGTGAGCTATCCGAGGTTCCTCGACGACTACTGCAAGGACAATGGTATAGAGTATGAGCCAATCATGGAGGTCAGCTCGGTTATAGCGATTAGCGAGATAGTTGCAAGCAGCAACTGCGTATCCTTCGTTCCGAAATCTTCTATTATCAGAGATCTCGAGCAGGGCAGGGTTGTAATACTGGATGCGGATAAGAGCTTCAAATGTAGGATGTACTCGCAGATAGTGTATCGACGTGAGAAGTGGATTGAACCTCACCTGGAGATATTTATGGAATTTGTTCGCAGCAAGATCAGGAAAATTGATAATACTGAAGAGCCTGCGGATATACAACAATAAGCAGAGAGAGCAGCGTGAGAACGATTGAGTAATGGAAGTCTAAATAGGCGCGGATAGACAGCGATAAGCAAGGTGAGCAGCCCGGGATAGATTTCGATTTGTTAAGCAGATGATGAATGCGCGTATTGAGAAATAATTAGAGAAGGCGATAGAGACAGAGAGATGAATATAAGCAAGAACGGTATTATAGATTTTATTGTTATCACTATTGGTACGATTATATGCGGTGCTGCGACCTATTTCTTTATGGTCCCAAGCAATCTCGCAATTGCCAGTGTATCCGGTGTAGCGATTCTGATCGGCAAGTTTATCCCTCTGTCCAAATCAGTGCTTATCCTGATTTTAAATGTTGTACTCCTCGTCATCTCGTGGTTCTTCGTTGACCGTGAATTTACCATCAAGTCGGCATACCCGTCGGTGGGTCTTCCGGTAGTTATGATGGTATTCGAGTATTTCACTCCGAACTATCATGGGGTGATGAATGATCAGTTTCTGGACATGATATGCTATCTGTTCCTGTGCGATCTGGGCATTGCGCTCATGGTTGTGAGAAATGCTTCGTCCGGAGGACTCGATGTGCTCTATAAGATGGCAAACAAATACCTGAGCATTGACTTTGGCGTTGCGACATCTGTCGTCGGAATAGTCATCTCAGCGCCGGCGATATTTATTTATGACCCTAAGACCGGAGTCCTGAGTATATTGGGTACATACATCACGGGAATTATTATCGACCACTATGTGTTCGGCATGACTACTAAGCTCAAGATATGTATATTGTCCAAGAAGTATGAGGAGATATGCGAGTACATACTCAATGAGCTGCATAGCGGAGTGACCATCTACGAGGCATCAGGTGGATTTACAGGTGAGAAGATAAAGGAGCTCAACGTGATTGTCAACAGAAACGAATACGCCAAGATTATGAAATACCTGAAAAGTGCAGATCCGGACGCGTTTGCAACGGTTACAAATATACATGATGTTATGTACAGGCCGAAGCGAATATCGAAGAGTGACAGTGTTAAATAATGAATCGAAAGCCCGCAGTCCGGCGGGCTTTTATCATTGCTTTCATCATTCGCGTCCGCTGCGAGCGGCGACTGGCGCAGATGTGCAGCCGGGACATTGAAACAAAAAAAGAACGAAGGGAGACACTCCTTCGTTCCGGCGTATTTTTAACTTATACGCTGCACATGTATGTGCTGTGGGGACGGGTGAGAATTAGTTGTTCTCCTTGAGACTGTTAAGTCTCTTAGCGAGTCTCGAAACTGTTCTGGAAACGGTATTCTTGTGATAAGTACCCTTAGCAGCAGCCTGCATCAGCTTCTTCTCAGCAGCCTTAAATGCCTGCTCTGCTTCTGCAACATCACCTGTGTTAACTGCAGCTAGAAAAGCCTTCTCAGCTTCGCTAACATGGTTCTTAACTCTCAGGTTGCGAGCAGTCTTCTTGTCAATAGTTTTGATTCTCTTCTTTGCGGATTTAATGTTTGCCATTTATTTACCCCACTTTTCTTATAAACAGTTATAATTCGCCTTGAAATTATATCTCACAAGCTTTGAAATTTCAAGTTCATGAGCGCAGTTTCTCGGCAATCACATAATAAATACATCGCAGATACTGCTTTTTAAATAAATTGCCTGTGATAAGGGAGGCAGCTGCATTGAAAGCGCAATTGTGAATCGGATTCGCTCTATATATTAGTCGAGCGCAGCCAATTCCTTTCGTAGAAATTTCGCGATCAGCTTGTGACCGGCTGCATTAGGATGCATGCCGTCAGCACAGATATAGTCGCTATAATCTCCCAAATCCAGGAAAGGCTTCCTGATATCAAATAACTGTATCCCATATTCGTCCGCAAGCCTGATGACCATATCGTTATAGTCGCTCTGCCATTTTTCTATGGATAGGATATCCCCTCCGAGATATTTCATTATGTTGTCCTTGTTGAGATCTCGCGATACCCAGCGGAAGAAACGCTTTCCGTCAAGAGGCGGGAGAGTGAGCAGTATAGGCCTGCTGCCGGCGAGCATTGTCTTTTCGATTATATGCTCATACTGTTCTTTGAACTCGCTGAGGGGAGTTTCGGCACAATGCTCGCAATTTGGGGATACGGACACCTCGTTCCAGTTTATATTGCAATCATTTCCTCCAAATTCAATCAACGTGTATTTATAATCCTTAATATTGGAGTAACGCTTGTCGAGAATCTTACTTCCCTTTGAGGTTGTAGCGCCGAACGAAGCGAAATTTCTGAAGGTGGAGCCGAAATCCTTCTGCAACAGAGCGATGAAGTTGTCGTTTAGCAAAGCATATTTCTGTCTGATCTCATCAAATATTATTCCCTTAGCTATTGAATCGCCAAGCACGCAAAATTCTGTCATTTGTTACCTCCTCGTAATATTCAAATACAGTGAAGAAGATTTGTAAAACCTTGTAATATGATATTCAATATTATATTAAACAATTGTTAAAATTGCAATAGCTGATGCTGAGTTTTTTGACAAATGAACGCTGTTATTTGCGCACGTGATTAAGTATAATGAAACATATAGATTAGAAAGAGGTGAGATAATGCCGGAGCGGATTAAGGAACTTATATACAGGCTTGAACACTCCAGACCGGAGAACTGGGATAAGATTCCGGATATTGACTTATACATGGATCAGATTATCGGATATATGAAGAGACAGCACATCGGACTTGAGTTCGACGGTGATGAATCTCTTACGCCTGCGATGATTAATAATTATATGAAGAGCGATTTGCTGCCAAGGGCTCATGGCAAGAAGTATGACCGTGAACATATCGGGTATCTGACTGCTATCTGCCTTCTCAAGCAGGTGATGAGCGTCAAAGAGGCGGGGGTGCTGCTCGAGTCGGAGATGGATCACATGGATGTGGAGCATTTTTATGAGGAGTACTGTAGGACTGTTGATGCCGAGTATTCATCGATGGCGGATAAGGTCAGAGAATGCAAGGATAGGGAAACAGCGACCAGGATGGCACTTGAGCTGGCGGTGACCGTATATGCAAGCATGCTTGCCTGCAAGGAACTGATAGCATATATAGACGAAGCTGCAGGTAAAGCAGATGGCGCCGATAAGTCGGAAAAGTAGCAAAGGACAACAATACAGTTATGGAATATTTAAAGAATATCAGAAATTTCAGCATTATTGCCCATATAGATCACGGCAAGTCGACACTGGCCGACAGGCTGATTGAGAAGACCGGACTCGTCGCATCGCGCGACATGAAGGAACAGTATCTCGACAATATGGATATCGAGAGGGAGAGGGGGATCACCATCAAGCTTCAGACGACGAGACTGGCTTACAGGGCGAAGGATGGGCAGGAATACATCCTCAATCTCATCGACACCCCGGGACACGTGGATTTCAACTATGAGGTGTCGCGTTCGCTTGCAGCTTGTGACGGTGCGGTGCTGGTTGTAGATGCAACTCAAGGGGTTGAGGCACAGACTCTTGGTAACGTATATCTCGCCCTCGACGAGGATCTCGAGATTCTGCCGGTTCTCAACAAGATGGATCTGGAGAGCGCAAGACCTGACGAAGCCAAGGAGGAGATAGAAGAGATAATCGGAATTGACGCCGAGGATGCCCCGCTGATCTCCGCAAAAACAGGCATGGGCATAGATGATATGCTGGAGAAGCTCGTCGAGGTTATACCTCCGCCTGAAGGTGATCCGGATGCAAATCTCAAGGGACTTATCTTCGATTCATATTACGACAGCTACAAGGGTGTGGTGATATACACGAGAATATTTGACGGCAGAGTAAAGAAGGGCGATTACATCCGCATGATGAACACCGGCAAGGACTACGAGGTGACTGAAGTCGGCTACTGTATTCCGAGTATGATTCCTGCCAAGGAGCTCAAGGCAGGAGAGGTAGGCTACGTGTGCGCCAGCATCAAGCAGGTTGCCGATGCCAGAGTCGGAGATACCATCACACTTACCAAGTCGCAGGCGGCTCATCCGCTCAAGGGATACAAGAAGGCGCAGTCCATGGTGTACTGCGGAGTGTATCCGGCAGATGGTGAGAAGTATGAAAATGTAAAGGACGCGCTCGAGAAGCTGCAGGTCAACGATGCCGCATTCCACTTCGAGCCTGAAAATTCCGCGGCCCTCGGCTTCGGATACCGTTGCGGCTTCCTCGGGCTGCTGCACATGGACGTTATAATCGAGAGACTTGAGAGGGAATTTGACCTCAATGTCATCACCACCCTGCCGAGCGTTATATACAAGGTAGTTATGAAGGACGGCAGCGAGATTATGGTTCAGAATCCTTCCAACCTGCCTGATCCGGCGGAGATACAAAGGATAGAGGAGCCAATCGTTTCGGCTGAAATCATGACGCCTAAGGACTATGTCGGCACTATTATGACGTTGTGCCAGAGCAGACGCGGCAACATGGTCAACATGGAATATCTGACGGAGACAAGAGTGCAGCTGCATTATGAGATTCCGCTCAATGAGGTGATATACGATTTCTTTGATGCGCTCAAATCCAAGACAAAGGGCTATGCGTCGCTGGACTATGAGTTCAAGGATTACAGGGCTGCCAAGCTGGTCAAGCTCGATATCCTGCTCAACAAAGAACTTATCGATGCTTTCAGCACAATTGTGCCGGAAGAGGAAGCGTACGCAAAGGGGCGCACGATATGTGCAAAGCTCAAGAAGCTCATCCCTATGCATCAGTTTGAGGTGCCGATTCAGGCAGCAATCGGGCAGAAGGTAATCGCGCGGGAGACGGTCAGAGCTTACCGCAAGGACGTAATTGCGAAGTGCTACGGAGGTGACATCTCGCGTAAGAAGAAGCTGCTCGAAAAGCAGAAGGAAGGCAAGAAGCGCATGAGACAGTTCGGCAGAGTCGAGGTGCCTCAGGAGGCGTTCACAGAGGTTCTGAAGTTCGATGACGACAAATAAGAAGTCAGGTATATATGTTCATATTCCGTTTTGCGTGAGAAAGTGCAACTACTGCGCTTTCCTGTCAGTCCTATCGGACGAAGCCGCGCGGGAGAGCTATGTAGACAGCCTGTGTCGGGAGATCAGAATAAGAAGTGCGAATGGCAATGATGAGAGCCTTGGCACGTTTGACTCCGTGTTCTTTGGCGGAGGCACTCCTTCACTTCTAAGTGCGGAACAGATAGACAGACTGCTGCGCGAGCTGAGGCGGAACCTCAACATAGAAAATGGAGCGGAGATAACCATGGAATCCAATCCGGCCACGCTGTCAGCTGACGGTCTCAAGGGATACAGAGCTGCCGGTGTGAACAGGCTATCCATGGGAGTGCAGAGCATGAATGACGCTATACTGCAGAGGCTGGGACGCATTCACACCTCAGACGATGTCATCAGGGATATCAAGCTCGCGAGAGAAGCCGGCTACGACAATATCAATCTCGACCTGATGTTCGCTGTTCCGGGCGGCACTCCGGAAACTACATTGACGGACCTCAGTGCCATCTGTGAGCTCAAGCCGGAGCACGTGTCGTTCTACAGTCTGCAGCTGGAAGAGGGTACCGGGTTCTTTGATGAATTTGAACGTGGAGAGCTGGAAGAGCTTCCGGATGAAATCGACCGCGCGATGTATCATGCAGGGTGCGATTACCTTGTGCAGCACGGGTATGAGCATTACGAGATATCGAACTTTTGCAGGACCGGTCGTGAGTCCAAGCATAATCTCAAATACTGGGATATGTCTCCTTACCTCGGGCTGGGTTTGGGCGCATCGTCTTATATAGGCGGACGCCGTATCGTAAATGTCAGCTCTATGGACAAGTATCTGCGGCTTGTGGCAAAAGGAATTTCACCTATCGCCGAAGCTCACGAGAATTCGGAGCATGACGACGTGTCCGAGGCTGTTTTTACGGGGCTGCGGAAATCAGAAGGTATCAGGTATGCGGATATACTCGGCAGCTACGACGAATTTTGGGAATATTACAGTGATGTGAGAGACGAAGTGCGCCGATACGAACGGGACGGCAAGCTGATTATCACGCGAGAGGGTTTGAGGCTCACGGAAGCGGGGATAGATATAAGTAACGGGATTATGGCGCTTTTTGTATAACAGAAGAGGAGGCTACGATGGGTGAATATATTATGACTCTCGACGAGGGAACGACTAGTGCCAGATGCATTATATATGATAGAACGGGGAAAGCGATAAGCGTCGGGCAAAAGGAGTTCAGGCAGATTTTCCCGCATGACGGATGGGTGGAGCATGACGCTATGGAAATCTATTCGACGCAGATGGCGGTTGCACAGGAGGCCTTACTCAAGGCGAGTCTCACGTACAGGGATATCGATTCTATCGGTATAACCAATCAGCGTGAGACGACGGTTGTATGGGACAAGAAGACCGGCAGACCTATCTACAACGCAATCGTGTGGCAGTGCAGGCGCACGGCTGAGACTGCGGAATGGCTGAGAGATCATGAATATTCCGAGTTAATCAGGGAAAAGACCGGGCTCATAATCGACGCGTATTTCAGTGCTACTAAGCTCAAATGGATTTTGGACAATGTCGAGGGTGCCAGGGAACGGGCAGAGCGAGGTGAGCTGCTGTTTGGAACGGTCGAGACCTGGCTGATATGGAAGATGACGGGAGGAGCCTGGCATCTCACTGATTATTCAAATGCAGCAAGAACTATGATGTTCAATATCAACACTTTGGACTGGGACGACGATATACTTGCAATCCTCGATATTCCTCGTACAATGCTTCCGAAGCCTGTACCATGCGCGGGAGACTTCGGCGAGACTATCCCGGAGCTGTTCGGCGGCAGACTTCAGATAACAGGTGCTGCCGGTGACCAGCAGGCGGCGCTGTTTGGAGAGGCATGCTTTGAAGAGGGGGAGATCAAGAGCACTTACGGAACCGGTAACTTCCTGCTTCTCAATACCGGAAATAAACCTGTGTACAGCAGCAGCGGTCTGCTTACGACCATAGCCTGGGGATTAAACGGTGAGGTGAAGTATGCGCTCGAGGGTTCAGTATTCATCTGTGGTGCTGCTATTCAGTGGCTTAGGGATAATCTGCAGATAATCAGGAAATCCAGCATATCGGAGAGCTTGGCGAGCAAGGTTTCAGACAGCGACGGTGTCGTGGTTGTACCTGCATTCACAGGACTGGGTGCTCCGTACTGGGAACCGGACGCGAGAGGGGCAATCCTCGGAATCAAGCGTTCGACCAAGAAGGAGCATGTGGTGCGTGCAACCCTGGAGTCGATCGCTTTCCAGAGCGATGATCTCATAAAGGCTATGGAGCAGGATCTGGGAAGAAAGATCACCGATCTCAAGGTGGACGGAGGTGCTTCCCTTAACAACTTCCTGATGCAGAATCAGGCAGATATTTCGGATGTTCACATCATCCGTCACAAATCGATTGAATCGACCTCGCTGGGAGCGTCATATCTGGCAGGGCTGGCTTCCGGGTACTACAAGTCGATTGATGAGATTATCAAGCTCAAGGATCAGGATATAGACAAGGAATTCATGCCGGTAATTGACGAGGACGAGCGTATCATGGCCAAAGCCAGATGGCACAGGGCAGTGGATGCGGTGCTGGCGCTGGCTGAAGATGAGTGTTTCTAAGATTATGCGACAAAGAGAGTTAATCCGTGCGAATTACCTCTCATGTTAGCTCTTGTAATTCCGGAATTTTGAGAGGAAGGCGCGAACAGAATCATGCACATTCAAAGGTATCCCTGATCAATAGCATTACAGGTTCTCGGGTGGATTTTCAATCGACTGACTCTCATCATAATAGCAGCAATAATTCTGAAGGGAAGGAACAGTATGAGTGAATATTTCTATTTAGACCCGGCTGAGATCAAAGCGCAGTGCAGAGAGGCGATAGAAAACCTGAACGAGGTCAGCTCCAAGACGAAAGACGTAGAACAAAAGCTGGATGAATTTATTCATTTGATACACCAAAATTAAAGGATATGAAACAATATGAAAAAGACGTGGAATATCGCCAGAAAAAATTTAGAGAGAAAGTATAGTAAAGATGAATAAAAAATTTTCACTAAAGTTAAGCATTTCGTTTATCAGTATAATAGCTTTGCTGGTAGCTGCTTTTATATCTTGAATTGTCAAGTCAAGTGCAACGAGGTTGAATAATAAACCTCATAAGAAGTTAGGTAGCCTAAGCATTTTCGAGGTCGTCTGTTTAATTCATCCACTTTGCTTTGTATATATTCATCGCTGTACTTTGAAAGATCGGTTCCTTTCGGAAAGTATTCGTGAATTAAGCCGTTAGTATTTTCGTTTGTTCCACGTTGCCAGGGCTGATGTGGCTGTGGAAAGTAAAACTGCACATTATTCAATGCAACCGAGGTTTCTGCATGCTTTGCGAATTCCTTTCCACGATCTGGAGTAATGGAGAATAATGGCTGCTCTTTGAGGCATTTAATCATAACCTCACTCACAAGAGCGGCAGTTTTCTTTTCTGCCTTCATACATAGAAGAAATCGACTTTTTCGATCTGCGAGTGTAACGAGACAAGGACCATTTTTCTTTCCGGCAACAGTATTATCTTCCCAATCCCCAATACGTGAACGACTATCCGCCTCGGCAGGTCGCTCTGAGAGATTGTTGCTAATAACTATTTTGCCACGTTTTTCAGTGTGTTCCTTAGTGTGACGAGTTTTCCCTCTATGTCTAAGTTTCCGTATCGCATCTCGATTCCCCCTCGATTTGCGTTCGTCTTTTGTGTCAAACATTCTTGCATAGATAGCTCTATAAATTGGTAAATATGAAATAAAAGACGGGAATTATGTGCTAACAACAACTCAGGGTGCTAGGGTAAAATTTAAAAATACAGCAGGTGTTAAAAAGAAAATGATTAACTTTTATTGGCAAGGCGCACTAATAGGAGATGATGCTAATGAAAAGATGGTGATTTTTATAATCCCGGAAAGTCAGTTTGTGTTGGGATATCCGAATAAAAATAGCAAAACTTATAATAAGCATAGAAGGTTTTGCACGCTTTACAATAAATCCGACATAAAAAACTTCCTGACTCACCGGATGAATTCCGAAAGCAATTCAAGATGGATAAGAAAGCGGAGAAGGAACGTGTAGAGAGAGAAAAGAAGTTCGGCATTTCATGATACGTACGATGAGGTATTTGTGTTTTATTGATATGACAGCCCTATCGCTGAGCTTGGAATTTCATTTAACACGTAACACGGGCACAGTTCATCCCAACCTGCCATCTGCATGTAGAGCTAAGCTAAAGGAAGAGATAAAAAAGCCGGATGCTATAACCTTTATACTGTAAAGGTGTCATATATATTCAGTAATATAAGTTGATCAGATTGTCTATATAAAAAAAGTCAAGTATAATCAGCTTGTATAATAATAACTATAACTATGGAGGAAGCAGAGATGGGATCGTTATCTATTATTCATTTATCAGATATACATATAAAAAATTCTGATGACACTATCTTAAAAAGATATGAAGAAATATCAAAAGCATGTGTCAGTTGTGTGAAAGACAAATCCACTTTGGTAATTGTAGTATCTGGTGATATAGCATATTCAGGTGAATGTGAACAATATAAGCTAGCAACTAAGTTCTTTGAGAATATAAAACAGTATATTGAAAATGAAAAAAATATAAAGGTTGAAGTTGTAATTTCACCAGGTAATCATGATTGCGATTTTTCAGAGAATAGTTCTGTTAGGGATATTCTTATTAATAATATTAACCCAACTGATATTGATCAAGAGTATGTAAATAATGTTATTGCAAAACAAAAGCATTTTTATGATTTTGTTTTGCAGTACTATGATGATATGAACAATAGAATTTGCTGGGAAAAGGAAATTTCAATTGATAATAATGATGTGCTATTTGTTTCAGTTAATTCTGCATGGATGTCTGAGTTGCATGAACAACCAGGTAAACTTGTAATTCCACAGTCTTTTCTCCCAGTGATAGACTTAAATGACTATGAAGCTGTGATATATGTTTGTCATCATCCATTAAATTGGTTAAACCCAGATTATAAAACACCATTTATTGATCATCTTAGAAATAATGCTGATATTGTATTGTTTGGGCATGAACATTATAAAGACAATTACATTCAAACTGGGAAAACTTATGAACTGATAAACTATCATGGAAAGGAACTACAAAATTCAAAATCAAGCGAAAGTGGCTTTTCAATCATTGCATTCGATGATGATTTCAAATCTTACAATGTAAAGGACTATGAATGGGTCGAAAACCGTATTTATAACAGAATCAACGATAATGATAGAGTCTTTGAACGCAATAAGGCAATTAGGTCCGTATATTCAGTAAATGAATCATTATTAGATTATATTGATGACATAGGAATAAATGTTAAACACTTTGCAAAAGAAAATATTGTTTTAAGCGATTTGTTCATCTGGCCAGACTTAATTAAAAGTGATTATAAAAATGAAAAATCCGGCAGTGTACGAATAAGTGACAACTATTTTAAAGAGCTGTGTGAAAATAAGTTGAGTATAATTGTTGGTGAATCAACTAGTGGTAAAACAACATTAAGTAAACAGCTATTTCGTAGTGAGTTGAATGCAGGAAGGTGTTGCATTCTTGCTTATGGTCAAAACTTTACAACATCCACTGAAAATGCAATCATAAAGACCATAGAGGAAACTTATAAAAAACAATATTCTGGTGATTATTTGGAAGAATTCAGACAGCTTCCACGAAAGAATAAAACATTGATTATAGATAATTTTGATTCAATACAAAATAATAACAATAGAAGAAGCAAGGTGATAGATTGTGTGTCAAATCAATTTGATACAGTTGTAATACTAATGGCATCAAGCTTTGCAATAACAACACTCTTAAAATCAGAGGTAATAAATTCAAGCGATGAATTGTATTATTATGAAATCAAGCCATTTGGGAACAAAAAAAGAAAAGACTTTATATCAAAATGGTATAAATTAAATAATGTTTCCGACACAGAAAAAACAATAGATGAAAAGATTGAACAAGCTAAAGGTATAGTAAATAATTTTTTGGGAAATGGAGCGTCTTTTATTCCTGCATACCCAATTATTCTAACTGGTATACTACAAAACAAGGATGCTTTTAGCCAAAGTATTCATGTGAGTAAGTATGGTTATCTTTATGAGTCATTGATTAATCAAAGTCTTGCATCTATTGCTGAATATGAAACAAATTCTGGGTTATATAATTTAGATACTGAAATTTTATCTGGAGTAGCATATGAAATTCTGCATCGTAAACGTACTGCTATTACAAAGGAGGACATTGGATCATATTCTAAAAAGTTATGTGAAGAAAAAATACTTTCGAATGTTCATGTTGAACAGTTTATTGATAGAATGCAACGTGCTAAAGTTTTGATAGAAGAATTTAGTAATGGTGACGGATATAAATTCAAGTATCCATACTTTTTTTACTATTTTGCAGCAAAGTACATTGCTAATCATTTAAATGATGAGCAAGTACAAAACCTAATGGAACATATGAGCTCGACTCTTCATAATGAGACTTACGGAAATGTTGTAACTTTCGTATGTCATTTCAACAGTGACCAAAGTGTTATTGATAATGTTATGATAAATGCTTATGAAAAATTGGATAACTTTGAGGAGTTCGACTACTCAAAAGATAATCCGATTTTTTGCGAAATTAAAGATGCAGTAAAACATTTTATTCCGCAAAAGATTTCATCAAATGAAAATGTAGAATCTAATAAAGATGCTGAGTTGAAGCAAATGGATAAGATGGGAATGAACGATGGTGAAGTAAGCAAGGGAGAAGACTACATTGATGATACGATATCAGAGGAGGATAAGAATTTTGCGGAGATTGTTGCAGCATTAAAAACCATTGAAGTACTTGGACAAATTTTACAGAATTATCCTGCTGATATAAGTGGTCAGAATAAAATAAAGATAATTGACGAAATGCATAGGCTCGGAATGCGTTCAGTAAATGCAATTATTGAGACAATGAAGTATCTAAAGGATGACTTAATTAACTTTGTATATGAATCTTCCGTAAAAAATAAATCAAATATATCACGAGAAGAAATTGAAAATCGCATTAGAACACTAATTAATGTCATTGTGGTGGGGATGGCTCGCTCAATGATACATCAAGTTGCAAGATCATTAAGTAGCGAGTTGCTACTGCCGGCTGTCGAGAAAACATATGAAAATGATGATTCTATTTCAACGCAACTTTTGATGACAGACTTAAAGCTAAACTGTTTGAAGGACAAGGTGAACTATGATGAAATAAAGCAACTAAGAGATAAACTTGACAAAGGAAATGAGCTTTTTGCAAAAGGTATTGTTGATTCAATAGTTGGAAGATACTTAAACTACAATGAATGTGACTTTAAGTTAAGGTCAAAATTCTGTAATTTATGTGGATTTGCCGAAAGACCCATGTTCGCATCAGTAAGCGAAAACTTAATAAATAGCTAATATACATGAGGCTGTCGCATTGAATAAAAAGTGACAGTCACTTATCATGGGAAAAGCAGAGCATCAACGACAGAATCTACGATCCCAACGTTAACGGTCTGCTTCTTTCGAGTTTTGGCACAATAAACCAGCCATTGCCGGTTTGATCCATTGTGATATTACGCCAGAAAAACAGACCACAAAAAGCAAGACTATTTCACGTTGTACGACAGCCTATTGAAAATGCTGTATCTTATCATAATTGATATCACGATTGATACCATGAAAAACAGATCTGTCATCGGCATGGCCGAGGACAGATCTATTCTCAGCTGAAAATCTATTTTGAGGGCGTTTAGCAGGAAGAAAGCTGGGGAGACAGGCCTATCATCTTAAGCGGGTATATGGAGCCTTAGAGCTCGAGGGCTTCGTCCGCACCTTGCGCTTTCCTATTCTGCTTATAAGGCTTATTTACCTTCATGATATCGTTGACAGCGATGAATTCCTCTGCACCGGATAGCTTCTCGGCTAACCGATCGGTGAATTCCTCTCCTATAAATACAGGTATGTGACTCCTATACATCCTGCCTGAATATGCTTCGTGGGGCATATTTATAAAATGTGGCAGCTTGCCGTTTTCATCCTTTGTCAGAATCCGCCGATATATAGGATCGGCAATCACAGTGGCAGCACCGTTCAGGACAGCTTCTATATCAGCCTCGTCGCGAACAGTCACATCGCCGGAGCGGAGTACGTGTGCATCAAGCTGAGTAGGGCATAGTATATGCACGTCTGGAACGCCCAGATCATGCTCGAGAGCGTAGCGGATGCCGGATGCGTTCACTGCTTCTCCGATAATCCATGTTCCTCCGTCTGTTCTATTCTTTAGCGAATATTGGGCACCGAACCTCCTGCTGTGAGATTCATACGGAAGTGTATCGTAGAGCGCGCTTGTACCTAGTATTCTTGATCTGTTGTCCGCAGCCGATGCTCTTATTAGCCGCTCCAGCTCCGTGCCGGCAGACTTCCCGGTCGGCAGTCCCAGAACTGCAGGAGTACCGTATTTCTTATGCAACACGTGTGCGCCTGAAATCGCGAGTGAAGAGCACACGACGTTGACATCAGCTATATGCGCTCGAGCTATCTCCTCGAGCGTGCAGCTCATGGTCATGCAGCAGTTGACGCGGATGTTCCTGTCTGCAAAATACTTATTCAGGGCTTCCACGTTTCCGACCACCGAGAAGTCAAGCGGAGTTATGCCGAGCAGGTTGACAGAGAGCGAAGCTGAAGGTGCAGCCGGCGTTTCAGCCGGGACAAGCGGTGCAATTGGTACATTCGATGCAGCCGATCCACCAGGCGCAGCAGATTCTTGTGATGCGCAGCTGTTTTCATCTTCCTCAAGCTTTGCATGTGGAGGGCAGAATCTATCCAGCAGCTCCTCATAGACCATATTGCCGCCGAGCACGTATGTGTCCATGGCGTTGGTTGTAAATCCGAAGGTCGGAATTCCCGTTCGATTCTCGATTATACGCGCTATTCCCTTCATATCAGTGCTCATGAAGAGCGGTATGAGAGCTGCCGAGATAGCTATGAACTTTGGATGAGTCTCGTTTGCGGCTTCAACCACATCGCATATCAGCTTCTCGTCGTTGCCGAGTATGACATCGTTCTCGATTAGACCCGAGATATATATCATGCTGTCCACGTCGTACCAGCGCGGCTCGTCGTGTGTGTTGTAGGTTGAATTGCAGCCCGAAGCATCGTGCATAACGACCAGTCCACCCAGCTCGTACAGTACAGAACATACACCAAACAGGTCTGCCGAATATGTAGATAAAACTCTCGCTACCTGCTTCATGCCGAGCACCCCCAAGCCTTGACCTGTATGATGGATTTCGTATCCTTCTCGTTTTCGTATGCGTCTATGAGCTCAGCAGCTAAACTCTTGATAGCATCATAACCGTACCGACCGTTGTTGGTAATCATATTTACAAAATGTCCGGTACCCATGAAATACGCAGCCTTCTGACCGATAGCGATAACCTTGCCGTCCGCTTCCTCGTCTCGAGGGTAGAAGCGAGCGCGGAAATCCTGTGTAGCCTTGAGCGGTATGTCCGGATAATGCTGCTTCAGCCACTCCAGGTCGGGCATGCTGTCCGGGGTAAGGCTGTCACCGTAAATCTCGGTGACATTGAAGCCGTGAGACAGCAGCAGTCTTGCCAGACTGAGAAAGCGCGGTGTACTCATATAATCTATCCCGATCGGGGCAGTGCCTACAATCGACAGTGCATTTGTAAGAGATTCTTCAGCCTCTGTTCGCATATCGGTGAGGTCAGGAGCTTCGACATCCAGCACAGCTGCAAGCCTGGTCATGTCACGGTCTATCTCGTCATAAATATATGTGTATGGCATGTAGATGAACTGCTGCCCGAGTCTCTCCTCGAGACATGCCGCCGACCATGCTGCGACAGGCAGGGAATAGATGTTGAGAAAGCTCTCTCCCATAGCCTTGTATTCTGCATAATCATCCATAGCTGCCGGGTCATGAGTGCGAAAACCGTGCTTATGCAGCAGCTTCATATGGTCTCCGGTAGTGGCGATCGGGAAGTTGTCACCGATGAAATTCACTACTTTGCCGTTTAGCGGTTGCTCCTCGATGCACAGATACATCGAGCGGCACATATCCTCTTCAGGAGTGTGGTCGTTAAGCTTCATGGTTGGCGTCATCTGCGCGGATATGAAGTCTATATCCGGGAAGCGAGCTGACAGCTCGTCGTAGATATATTCGATATCCGTAGCCAAAAAGTAGTGGATGCAGCCGGTGAACGGCAGCACGCATGTTGGCCTGTGCTTCAATTTATTCAGTATATCTGTAACACCCTCGATGAACAGCTCCTCCATCTGACCGCTGAGGATGTCCTTCTCCTCAATCATCACCATCGAGTATCTGTCGAGGCCCTCGTATTCTGCAGCCGATAGCACTACTCCGCGCAGACAGGCAGACGCTCCGATATATATCATGTGAGAACCCGGTATGATCATCGGCGTGTGCGCAATCGTCCATCCGCCGCGTGAGGGACATGAATATTCGAGCTTGCGCGGGAACGGTGTCAGCGTGTTAAGGTCGCCCAGCCGCACCTGTGCCTTGCTTAAATCGGGCTTGTGTAGATCAATCAGCATTTTTACTCCCTGTTTATTAAATCCAGTGCGATCTTCGTGTAAACATCCACCATCGGGTCACTCGGATATGCCTCGGCGACCGTGAGTGCGTCGTCAGACGCTTTTTTTACAACCATACTGTGCTCGATAACTCCGACTATCGGACACTCGAGATCCTCGCTGAGTGTCTGCAGCTTCTCGTCCTCACCGTGGACGCTGCGCTTGTTGGCGATGATACCCGACAGTCCGTTGTGGCCGCGGCGCTTGAAACTCTCCATCGCAAGGCCGAGATTCATGGCTGCATATATGGCCATCTGTTCACCCGATGAAATCACATATACATCGTCAGCATAGTTCCGGCGTAGCGGCATGGAGAATCCGCCGCAGACTACGTCACCGAGAACATCATAGAAGACTACATCTGGATGGAGCACCTGTTCGAAGTTCCTTTGCTTCAGTAAATCCAAGGCTTTTGCTACCCCGCGACCCGCGCACCCGATACCGGGAGTCGGACCTCCGGCCTCGACGCAGATTACTCCGTTATATCCGATCGTGTACATGTCCTCGAGTTCAATATCCTTGACTTTATCTCTATATGTATCGAGAACCGGGGTGAGTTCACGTCCCCGGCGCAAGCTGATAGTTGAATCCGCCTTCGGATCGCAGCCAATCTGCATGACCGTGTATCCCTGCCCGGCCAGTGCAGCGGACATGTTGGAGACGGTGGTCGACTTACCGATACCGCCTTTACCGTATATTGCAATTCTTTTCATAGAAATTACTTCCTTGTTAAACATAATTATATCTCAAAAGCTTATAGCTTCATGTTACTACTTGCTTTGAGATACGATGTTTAAAAATATTTTATCAGTGGGGTAAAAAATTGTAAATGATTGTGATTAAAATACCTTTAGTTGCGTGTAATCGAATGCGATAGTATAATTTCAATAGTTAAATGCGGACTGACCACAACGGGCACCGTGTGGGAAGAGCTTGTTTTCGGAGACTTCTGCCCGAGTGGTTGAAGTCTTTTTGTGTAGGGGGATAAATGATTAAAGTGGCTATATATGGCAAGGGCGGCATTGGAAAATCAACGGTTACAGCCAACCTCGCGGCAGCTTTTGCAGTTAAAGGCTATAAGGTGCTTCAGATTGGCTGCGATCCGAAGGCGGATTCGACAATCAATCTGCTCGGCGGTGAGCCGCTGATGCCGGTAATGAATTTTATGAGAGAAAACGACGATGAACCGACGATTGACGAAATGGTCAAGACCGGCTTTGGCGGAGTGAAGTGCATCGAGACCGGGGGTCCGACGCCGGGGATCGGATGTGCCGGAAGAGGAATAATCTCGACGTTCAATCTGATTGACGACCTGGATGTGTTTGGCAGGTTCGAGCCGGACGTAGTGCTGTACGATGTGCTGGGAGACGTTGTCTGTGGAGGCTTTGCGGCCCCTATCAGAGAGGGCTTCGCGGAGGATATACTCATCGTAACCTCGGGAGAGAGGATGGCTCTCTATGCTGCCGGCAACATCAAGACGGCTGTTGATAATTTTGCAGACCGCGGATATGCCAAGGTGAAGGGCATCGTGCTCAACCACAGGAACGTCGAGCACGAGACAGCGAAGGTACAGGCCTTTGCGGATGAGGCCGGCGTTCCGATCGTCGGAGAGATTCCTCGCAGTCAGGAAATCATCGACTGGGAGGATCAGGGCAAGACTGTCGTCGAAGGCAATCCGGATTCTGATATCGCCAAGAGATTTATGGCGCTCTCAGACTATCTGATCAAGGAGAACGCGTAATGGCGAGAGATGCTTACTATACAACTATCGGAGAACTCGCTGCGGCAGGTACGATTCCGTCTGAACTGATTGGTAACGATCACCTGGTATACAGTTCACCGGCGACGCTGACATATAATTCTCCCGGCGCGCAGGGCTTCGGCGTCAAGCGGGCAGGACTCGTGATACCGGAATCGGTGATGCTGGTCGTTGCACCGGCATGCTGCGGCCGTAACACCACGATTCTCGCGGACGAGGGCGGCTACAGCGACAGGATGTTCTTCCTCCAAATGAGCGAAACCGATCTGGTCACAGGGCGTCACCTCACCGATATACCGCAGGCAATAGAGGAAATCTGCGAGGTGTGCGAGGTCAAGCCCAAGGTTGTGGTCATCTGCATCACATGCGTGGATGCACTCCTCGGAACCGACCTGGAACGTGTCTGTCGCAAGGCTGAAGAGCGAACAGGAATTCATGTGGTTCCTACATATATGTATGCGCTGATGCGCGAAGGCAAAAATCCACCTATGGTTGCGGTAAGGGAAGCTATCTACTCACTGCTCGAGAAGCGAAAGCCAATAGGCGGGACTGTTAATCTGCTCGGGAATTTCACCCATCTCGAAGACGATTCGGAGCTATATGATATCCTCGGACAGCTTGGAGTCAAGACAATCCATGAGGTAGGGAGGAAGACAACCCTCGATGATTATATGGAGATGGGCGGAGCCGACTTCAACCTGATATTAAATCCTGAGTCAAGGAAGGCTGCGTTTGCGCTGGAGGCGAGATTGGGAATACCATATGCAGAGCTAAGCAGACTGTATGAAATAGATAGAATTCGCCGTCAATATGCGCTTTTTGCTGCGGCCCTCGGAAGTGCTATCGATGATTCGGAATACTACAACGAGGCGAATGATGCCTGTGCGAGGCTGCAGAGGGAGTGCGAGGGCAGGACTTTTGCAATAGGTCAGGTAGTAAATGGAAATTCTATCGAGATGGCACTTGCACTCGAAAAGCTGGGGCTGCGCGTCAAGGCAGTTTTTGCAAATATAAGTGGCGATGACTTCCCGTTTATCAACGAACTCGCAGAGCTCAATCCGGAGTTAAAGGTATATTCGACGTTGTCTCCGACGATGATGAACTATGATGGCAGTGAAAAGGTCGATATATCTATTGGAATTGACGCACAGTTCTACTATCCTGAATCGATAAATGTGCACTGGAATGACGAGATTCAGCCGTTTGGCTACAAAGGACTGGTCCACTTTGTTGAGGCGGTAGAGAGGAGGCTCGCTGATGAAAGGGCTTAGGAAATATCTATCGCCGTTCACACCGGATCAGTCGGGAGCCGTTTCGGTGCTGTTCCACTACGGCGGAATGCTGATAATAATGGATGCCGGCGGTTGTGTCGGTAATATCTGCGGATATGACGAGCCGCGCTGGGAGAAGGAGAAGAGCGCGATTTTCAGTGCCGGACTCAGAGACCTGGATGCGATTCTCGGACGCGACGAGCTCCTGATCAAGAAGACCAAGGATGCATTGCGAGATGTGGATGCTAAGTTCGTCGGACTGATCGGGACACCGGTTCCGTCGGTGATTGCGACGGATTACAGGGCGCTCAAGAGGCTGATGGAAGAGGATTACGGGCTTCCTGTCGTGTCGGTCGAGACGAACGGAATCGACCTCTATGACGATGGTATAAGCAAGGCTTTTTTGCAGCTGTTCAAAAGCTACATGCCGGAAAACGGCGGCTCCGGAGCAAAGGTACTGAATTCAGGGAGTTCGATGGAAGCAGCAGGATTGTCAGCTGATGAACCGGTCGAGGACGGCCCCAATGCCGATACTGATTCAAATGTGGAAGCGCCGGTAAGCGATGCGGATGACGCATGCAGTAGAGATAACAGAACAGGTTGTGTAGGCCGATTGCATTTAACAAATCGGGATGCGGGTGACGTATGCAATAGAAATAATAGAACCGTCGGGGTGATAGGCTTTACACCGCTGGATACGCCGGGAAGCGGCGATTATTCAGATATGCTGGCAGCGCTTGCGGAGATGGGAATCGAAAATCCGGTCATATACGGTATCAACGATGACCTCGCAGCTGTTGGCAAAGCGGCTCGCGTGAACAGGAATATCGTCGTATCTCCCGGTGGAATCAAGGCGGCTCGATGGCTTCGAGATAGATTCGGAGTTCCGTACGAGATACGATATCCGCTGCCCGAGGCTCGATTGCAAGACTTTGCCGCAAGGGTATGCAGCCATAATCCGACAAGGGTGCTGATAATACACCAGCAGGTTCTTGCAAATTCGCTAAGGAGCGTTGTGCTTGATACTGATTCCGACTCTTCGCTTGAATCGGTGGATGTTGCGAGCTGGTTCATGCTGAATAAGGAGGCTAGATTCGACTCGGATGTAAAGCTGAACGAAGAGGATGATCTCATGAAGCTTGTGGAAGCTCGCGGATACGATATGGTCATTGGCGATCCGCTACTTAAAAGAGCGTTGCCCGGCTGGCAAGGAACATTCCTCAGCCTGCCGCATTTCGCTATATCCGCTTCACTTTATTCCGCAGACTCTGACGCCGAGTATTGGGAGAAGGCCGGAGAGGTGCTGTAATTGATAACCAAACTTATTAGGCTTTATGGAATAGTGCAGGGAGTAGGCTTCAGACCATTTGTCAATAGGCTTGCAGATAGATATCAAATATCCGGAAGCGTCTGTAACAAGGGTTCTTATGTTGAAATTGCAGCTTCTGCTACAGTAGACGTAATAGATGAGTTTATTCATGCACTGGAGGCAGAGGCTCCTGAGAGATCTGCGATTGTCAAGGTCAAGGTGAAGACGCTTGAGCCCGAGAACGGTGCTCCGGCACCTGAGCTGATAACGGGGCAGAGAGGTGCGGCTAAGAACAATAACGCAGGATCCGGATTCAAAATATTAGAGAGCAAGCATGAGGAAGGTCAGATATTTGTATCTCCTGATATTGCCATCTGCCCTGATTGCGCCAGAGAGCTGTACAATCCTGATGACAGGAGATATCTGCATCCCTTTATCAACTGCACACAGTGCGGTCCCAGATTAACAATTCTGGATTCTATGCCTTATGATAGAGATAAAACCAGCATGGCCGATTTTCCTATGTGCGAGGACTGCAATCATGAATATACGGATATGAATTCGAGGCGGTATCACGCACAGCCTGTATGCTGCAATGATTGCGGGCCGGAGCTCTACACACTCGGCGGCGTGGCCGAAGTCGGAGCGGTTAGTCCGCACACCGTAGAATGTGATGCGGCACAAGCTGATTCTCGTATCGAGCAGGGTGCCGAATCCGAGGCCGTGACCGACAGTCCGTGCACCGGGGAATATGGCGCAGCACAAGCTGATGCTCATATCAAGCAGGGTGCCGAATCCGAGGCCGGAATCTACAGGCCGCGTGCTAAGGAATATGGCACGGCGGCTCTGCTCAGGACCAGGGCTGTGATTAGATCCGGCGGCATCGCTGCTATCAAGGGGATTGGAGGGTTTCATCTGTGCTGCGACGCCGCGAATGAAGCAGCGGTTCGGCGCCTCAGACAGCTGAAGGCGCGCCCGATGAAGCCGTTTGCTGTGATGATGCGGGATCCGGATGTGGTTGCGCGCGAATGTGAGCCGGAGGCGGAGATGATGACGCTGCTTACCGGACCGCAGAAACCGATCATACTGATACCTAAGAAATCTGAGAGACTGAGTTCAGGCATAGAGCTTCAGAAGCATGATATTTCGGTGACTGATAATGAGGAACAATCAGTTCAGGGAACTAGAGTTGCAGCATCAGTAGCCCCACACAATCCTAACCTGGGGGTTATGCTGCCGTACACACCGGTGCATATGCTGCTCTTCGATTATCCGGGGGATGAGCCGATTTCTGATGTGTTGGTGATGACTAGCGGCAACCCTTCAGGAGCCCCAATCTGCATGAATGATGAAGAGGCATCAGGGTACTTGGCGCCAATGTGCGATATAATACTCTCAAATTCCAGAGAAATTCGCATTAGAGCCGACGATACCGTAATGGCATTTTATGACCATAGACCGTATATGATCAGGCGTTCCAGAGGATATTCGCCATTACCGATTGTTGCAAAGGAAGAAAGTAATCACGCGGTACTCGGGATAGGGGGGGAACTCAAAAACGCCTTTTGCCTAAGTGCAAAAGGGTTATATTATCCATCGCCATATATCGGAGATATGGCTGATATGAGGAGCGTTCGGGCACTTGATGCAGCAGTGCGTAGGATGGAAAGACTTTTTGAGATTAAACCTGAGATGATAGTGAGCGACATGCACCCCGGATATAATACGAGTGAGATGGCGAAAGTGATAGCAGAGCGGGAAGGAGTACCGGTTATGGAGGTTCAGCACCATCATGCGCACATGGTTGCATGCATGGCAGAAAACGAGTATGAGGGCACTGCTCTTGGAGTGACTTTTGATGGGACCGGTTATGGACCGGACGGTACGATATGGGGCGGAGAGTTTTTGCTGGGTGATGCAAATAGCTTTGAAAGGGTTGGAAATATCACGCCGTTCATGCATGCCGGCGGGGACATCGCATCCAGGGAAGGATGGCGGATTGCCTACTCAATAATCAGCACAGCGCTCGGAAGTGAGCCGGCCGGACGCATCGCCGCGACGCTCGGGCTCGGCGATGCGCAGGGCAGACGCAGCATCGACTTCATGCTCGGCAACAACGTCAATACAGTCAAGTCGACAAGTGCCGGCAGACTCTTTGATGCAGTCAGCGCAGTGCTCGGTATCAAGGCATCCGGCACCTTCGAAGGCGAGGCTTCAATGGCGCTCCAGTTCGCAGCCGAACGCGCCGAAGCACAAGGAATAAGCCTCGCTCCATATGCGGGCAGGCTGATCAATATCGATCAAGACCGATTCGAGCTGTGTACAGACACCTTGCTCATGGAGCTGGCGGCAAGGCGACTGTCCGGCCAGGATATAGATCAGCTAGCTTATTTCTTCCATAAGGCGCTGGCTGATATGATCGTAATGTCGTGCTGCTACCAGCGCACCAGAACAGCCACCGATGTAGTAGCGCTGTCAGGCGGCGTGTTCCAAAACCTGCTGTTGCTGAGGCTGGTAGATGAAGGCTTGAGGCGCGAAGGATTCAGAGTACTCAAGCACTCTATGGTGCCGACCAATGACGGCGGTATAGCTCTCGGACAGGCAGCAGCAGGAATAGCTGCACTTGAGAATCAGAGCCAATCAGAGTTATAGAGTCAATCAGGGTGTATCGGAGTTATAGAGCTAATTAGGGTACAATAGAATTAGATGACAAAATGATGGAGGTGCACTTATGTGCGTGGGATTAAGAGCAAAGGTTGCCAATATTGAAGATAATATGGCTGTTATTGACGCCGGCGGTGTCAAGAGGCGCGTCTCGGCGGAGCTGATTTCCGATCTTGCTCCCGGAGACTACGTCATGGTACATGCGGGACTTGCAATTGCCAGGATTGCAGGCGATGATGCTGCAGAAGCTGATTCGGTCATGGAGGAAATAGATGCCAATTAATGAGAGTGCCACAAAGGCACGTGACATTATTACTTCGTATAACGGATCAAAACTCCGCATCATGGAGGTGTGCGGGACGCATACGCATGAGATTTTTAAGCTTGGCATCAGGAGACTGCTGCCGGACAGTATAGAGCTGATCTCGGGACCGGGCTGTCCGGTTTGCGTTACGCCTATATCGTATATAGATGAGGCGGTGATGTTGGCTCTGGACAAGCACGTGACAATCACGACCTTTGGTGATCTGATCAGAGTTCCCGGAACGGAGATGAGCCTGGCAGGAGCGCGCAGCAAGGGGGCAAAGGTAAATGTCGTATACTCGCCGCTCGACTCGCTTGAGTATGCGAAGAAACATCCCGATGAGCAGGTTGTGTTCCTTGCAGTCGGATTTGAGACCACTACACCGGGCAGTGTGATGTCTGTGCGCGAAGCACAAAAGGCCGGGGCGCAGAATTTCTCGATTTTAACTGCCAACAAAACGATGTTCAATGCGTATCTGGCGCTCAAGGTAAGTGCGGATGCGTTCCTGTATCCGGGTCATGTCAGTACGATGACCGGCATGGCGGATTACTACAGGCTGCGGGATGAGTATGGTATTTCCGGTGTAGTCGCCGGATTTACAGGATCTGAGGTACTGGTTGCGCTTGCAGCCATAATCAAAAAGGTCGAAGAAGGAGAACCGTTTGCGCTGAATTGCTATCCGGCAGTAGTTACCGAAGAGGGTAGTCCGACTGCTCGCAAGCTGGTCGATTCACTGATGGAGCCGTGCGATTCGGAATGGCGCGGACTTGGAGTTATCAAGAATTCCGGGCTAAAGCTCAGACCCGAATATTCGGAATATGATGCGCGCATAAAGTTTGATTTGCCCGAGCTTGAAGGCACACCGAATCCTGCCTGCAGGTGTGGCGAGGTGCTGCTCGGCAAATTTAAGCCGTATGACTGTAAGGTGTTCGGCAAGGGCTGTACGCCTGAGCATCCAATCGGTGCGTGCATGGTGTCCGGCGAGGGCGCGTGCTCGGCGTTCTATAAATACGGAGGCGACATATGGAACAGATAATAACTCTGGCTCACGGAGCAGGTGGCAAGCAGACATCCGATCTGATTGGCGGGATTTTTAAAAAATATTTTGACAACGAATACTTGACTTCTGACGACGCTGCGGTTCTGCCGTCGCCAACCGGCAGGATGGCAATGTCAACAGACGGATTTATCGTATCTCCGGCAGAGTTCCCCGGCGGAAACATCGGTAAGCTCTCCATCTGCGGCACTGTCAACGACCTGGCGTGCATGGGTGCAAAGCCGCTGTATATCTCATGCGCTTTCGTAATCGAGGAAGGCTTCCCCCTGGCGAAGCTCGACCGCATCGCTGCCGCTATGGCCAAGACGGCTCACGAGGTTGGAATTTCAATCGTTTCCGGAGATACTAAGGTTGCAGGGAGGGGACAGGTCGACGGTGTGTTCATCACGACGACCGGAGTCGGTGAGATAATTGAAGGTGTGAACCCGACCGGTACAAATGCCAAGCCCGGTGACAAGATTATAGTCACCGGCGATATAGGCCGTCACGGCTGCACTATCCTGCTTGAGCGAGATCGCTATGGCATGGAGGCCAACGTGACAAGCGATTGTGCACCTCTATGGAGCGCAGTTCATGCAGCTCTCGATGCAGCTCCGGATATCCACGTCATTCGCGATGCGACTCGCGGCGGTGTCGGGACTGTTCTATATGAGATTGCTGACCAGAGCAATGTGGGCGTCAGGCTCGACACCGAGTCCATTCCACTCGACTCTGAGGTTGCGGGTATCACCGGAATACTGGGTCTGGAGCCGCTGTACCTGGCCTGTGAGGGCAGACTTGTGATGTTCGTTCCTGCAAAATCCGCTGACGATGTACTCGCAGCACTCCGCAGCTCCGACCACACAGAGGGGGCAGTGGTAATAGGTGAGGCGATGTCAGAGATGCCGGGGCATGTAATAATGACGACTGAAATTGGCACAGAGACTTTGCTGCCGCCACCAAGCGGCGAGCTGCTGCCAAGGATCTGCTAGCGAGACAGTGTAAGACCGAAAGCGTCAGTGTTGGCAGAGTTTGCGGCGACTGTTACGGCTATAGGCTATAAACGATAGACTGTTTAGCGGAATTTTAAGTGCTGACAAAAAACATACTGACAAAAAATTAAAAAATACTGGACAAGGTCCGTTATATTATGTATACTGTTTCGTGTCGCAATCGTGACACGAAATATGCCGCATTGGTCAAGAGGTTAAGACGCAGCCCTCTCACGGCTGAATCTCGGGTTCGATTCCCGGATGCGGTACCAAGGTTTGAAAAGGCTTGAAACTGTTGAGTTTCAGGTCTTTTCTTGTATCTGCTTTAGCAGTGGATTCGCCGAGCGATAACGAGGTGAATCAATAAACCACCGGCTCAGCCGGTGGTCATGATTATATAGGAATACAGGAGAAACCCATGCAACAATACTTCGTATTCGGAAGCCCTGGCTCGGGTACCGTTGAGATTACGGATAAAGACACTCTCAAGCACATGTTCCGAGTCATGAGGCTTCACACAGGCGATGAGGCCGTGCTCGTCTTCCCTGATGGCATTAAAAGACTGGCAGCCGTTGAGGATGTTGAATCCGGAACTATGCGCATCATAGAAGAGCTGGATGAAAATGTTGAACTGCCTGTGGATGTGACTGTCGCCTGCGGATTCCCTAAGGGTGACAAATTCCGGTTTATAGCTCAGAAAGCCACGGAGTTGGGAGCCGCTGCTATCTGGGGCTTTCCGGCTGAGAGGTCGGTTGTCAAATGGGATGCCAAGAAGCTGACCGGGCTCAAGGAGAAGCTTGACAAGGTCGTGCAGGGTGCGGCTGAACAGAGCAAGCGCAACCTCATCCCTGAGATTGATCTTGTCGAGCGAAGCAAGGAGCTTGTAGATAGCTTTGCTGATTTTGACAGAGTATTTGTCGCTTACGAGGAATCCGCCAAGGCGAGAGAAAAGTCAGCGCTTGCTGCGGCGCTCGGGGAAGTCTCGGAGGGTGACAGACTTCTCTTCATATTTGGACCTGAGGGCGGAATCACGGGTAGGGAGATTGAGAAATTTACAGAAGCCGGTGCAGTCTGCGTCGGACTCGGGCCACGCATCATGCGAGCTGAGACAGCGCCGCTGTATGCGTTGTCGTCGGTAAGCTATGCGCTCGAACTTAGCCGTTAGACTTTTGTAAACAAATCTACCGCGTGAGTAATCGCAGATTGCGACTGTTGATGTTAAAAAGATAAAGGACATGCGTCAAATTTAATAAATACACGTTCGGATGGTACGCAGTTTATCCGAAACAATTTAAAGCTGACGTTGATAGACATACAAATTGAATATTATGGTTTGTGCACTATAACTAGTGTCAAAAACTGGTTGTAAGTAGTACAATAAATGAAGAAGGACTCTCATTGGACTCAGTGCCGGAGGGTCTTTTCGTGTTTATATTTCAGTACCGATACGTGACGGGCGTTTGCAATTTTGTAGTTAAAGTAATATAATTACCAAAATAAATGACATTTGGTCAGTTTGAAAAAGGAGGTTGCTATGTCAATATTAGATAAGGCAACATTGGCTGCTTTCAACAAGGCAGTTGATATCGGCTTCAAGAAAGTCAAGAAAAATCCACAGGAAGGAATGCTGGATATAGTAAATATTTTCGACAAATATCTTATTCCTAAGAGCGATAAGGAAAACAGTGGCAAGAAGGCTATAGAGCGCATCAGAAGCGAGTTTGCCGATCCAAACTCAAGCTGGGTTGCATATGCGACAAATATGGTAAATGAAGTCGACGAGAACGTCATCAAGCACTTCGTTACCAATGTCGGCTACAACGCTGCATTCAGAGGAAACAAAGAGAGAAACAGGCTTCAGCGCGAAGAGAATTGCAATATTCCATGGGCAATTTTGTTCGACCCTACTTCTGCTTGCAACCTCAAGTGCACCGGCTGCTGGGCTGCTGAATACGGATATAAAAACAATCTAAGCTATGATGAGATGGCCAGCATCATCAAGCAGGGTAACGAGATGGGCACCTACGTGTACATCATGACAGGCGGAGAGCCGCTGGTTCGCAAGGACGACATCATCAAGCTGGCGGAGGAGTTCAACGACAGCGAGTTCCATATTTTTACCAACGGAACGCTGATTGACGATGCCTTCTGCAAGGACGTTCAACGTGTTGGAAACATATCCTTCGCAATGAGTATAGAGGGTACCGAGGAGTCGACAGACTCTCGCCGCGGCAGGGGTGTGTACCAGCGGGTTATAAATGCTATGAAGCTGATGCAGAAATATCACCTGCTGTACGGAGTGTCGATTTGCTACACAAGCGTTAACTACGAGTACGTTACCAACGATGACTTCATACAGATGCTGGTTGAACACGGCTGCAAGCTTGCTTGGTACTTCCACTACATGCCGGTCGGCAACGATGCTGATCCGAGCCTGATGCCTAATGCTGAGCAGCGCAAGCATGTTATGGAGAGAGTTCGCTTCATCAGGTCTAAGGATTATCCTCAGACCATATTCACTATCGATTTCCAGAACGATGGTGAGTACATCGGCGGCTGCATAGCAGGTGGAAGAAACTACTTCCACATCAATTCTGCAGGGGACATGGAGCCATGCGTATTCATCCACTACTCCGATTCGAATATCCGGGAAAAAACAATTCTGGAAGCTCTCAAGAGTCCACTGTTCATGGCATATCACCACAACCAGCCGTTTAACAGCAATCCGCTCAAGCCGTGTCCAATGCTGGAGAATCCGGGAAGGCTGTCCAAGATGGTCAATGAATCCGGTGCTCACTCTACAGATATGATTTCGCCTGAGTCGGCGGAGCACCTTGAGGAGAAGTGTATCCCATATGCTAAGCAGTGGAATCCGAGCGCTGAAGAGATATGGAGTCACAGTAAGCACAGCAAGCAGGCAAAGTAGTTACAGTTACATAGAGCCGAAACATCTCAAAGCATATAAATGCACATTGTATTTTTGTGTATTTATCAATTTTACCTCTGGACTTTTGTGTTGGCTATGGTACAATACATAAGGTTAAATTATAAATACTGACGCAGAGAGGTGCAGACATGCAGAGGCGAGTGTTTCGCGATTTGTATTTTGAATATTACGATACGATTAAGACTTCGACATTGGATTTTTAATTCCGGTGATCGAAGTCTTTTTTTATGAACAGTCAGTATGTACGAATGAGATGATGCATTTAGATAACAGGAAGGGTGAGGAAAATGGCAAGAAGAAGTGACATCAGGAAAATTCTCGTAATCGGGTCGGGGCCAATCGTGATCGGACAGGCAGCAGAGTTCGACTACGCCGGTACCCAGGCATGCATAGCGCTTAGAGAAGAGGGTTATGAAGTGGTATTGTGCAATTCCAATCCTGCGACGATAATGACTGATACGTCGATGGCGGACAAGGTTTATATGGAACCGCTCACCTTGGAATATCTCGCCAGGATAATCAGGTACGAGAGACCTGATGCCATTCTGCCGGGAATCGGCGGACAGACCGGACTCAATCTCGCAATGCAGCTGGATAAAAAAGGTGTGCTGCGCGAGTGCCGAGCGGAGCTGCTTGGTACCAAGAGTGACAGCATCGAGCGTGCCGAGGACAGGGAGCTGTTCAAGGAGCTGTGCGAGGAACTCGGTGAGCCGGTGTTGCAATCTGAGGTTGCAAATGATGAAGATGAAGGGCTCGAGATTGCTCGCGGGATTGGATTCCCGGTTGTGCTCAGGCCGGCGTTTACGCTCGGAGGCACGGGCGGCGGATTTGCGGATGACGAAACGGAATTTAGAGAGATGATTCGCCGTGCACTTGCGATTTCTCCAACTCATCAGGTGCTCATTGAGAAGAGCATCAAGGGATACAAGGAGATAGAGTACGAGGTAATGCGTGACGGTAATGACACAGCGATTGCCATATGCGATATGGAGAACATAGACCCGGTGGGTATACACACTGGCGACTCGATTGTAGTGTGTCCGACACAGACAGTGAGTGAGTCGGACTGCGCTATGCTCAAGTCGAGCGCACTCAAGATTATCCGCGCACTGCGCATCGAGGGGGGCTGTAACGTTCAGTTTGCGCTCAATCCGAATTCTTCGGAATATTACCTGATAGAAGTTAACCCTAGGGTATCCCGTTCGTCAGCGCTCGCTTCCAAGGCCAGCGGTTATCCGATCGCGAGAATTACAGCCAAGATAGCAGTCGGAATGACTTTGGACGAGATAGAGATTATCGATCAGCCGGCATCAGTCGAGCCGGTTGTCGACTACATAGTGAGCAAGGTGCCGAGGTTCCCGTTCGACAAATTCGCAGATGCGGACAACAAGCTGGGAACCCAGATGAAGGCGACCGGCGAGGTTATGAGTATCGGCAGAAGCCTCGAGGAGAGTATGCTTAAGGCTGTGCGATCGCTAGAGATAGGTGTAGCTCACGTCTATATGGAGAAATTCGATTCATGGGATACGGATGACATGAAGTCGTATATAGCAGAGGGGCGTGACGACAGGATATTTGCCATTGCCGAACTGCTTCGCAGGGGTATCAGCAGGTCTGAAATTTGTAAGCTGACAGCGATCAATGAGTACTTCATAGAGATGCTTGAGAATATCGTGGACATTGAGAATGAGCTGCGTGAGCACAGAAACGATGTCGCAAGGCTGAGAATTGCCAAGCAGTACGGATTCTCAGATGCAGAGATAGCAAGGCTTTGGAACATGCCTGAGGCACAAGTGTGGAGGCTTCGCGAGGCAGTGGAGCTGTTCCCGACGTACGATATGATCGATTCATGTGCAGCATCCAAGGATGCATACGTTCCTTACTTCTACTCGACCTTTAATGACAGCGGGAACACACATATCGCCGATAGCGGTAGACGCAAGGTCGTCGTTCTGGGATCCGGTCCTATCAGAATAGGACAGGGTGTAGAGTTCGATTATTCGACTGTGCAGGCAGTCAAGTCGCTGCGCAGTCAGGGCTGTGAGGCAATTATCATCAACAACAATCCGGAGACCGTGTCGACGGATTACACGACAGCCGATAAGTTGTATTTTGAGCCGCTGTGCATCGAGGATGTTATGAATATCCTGAGACTTGAGCAGCCCGAAGGTGTAATAGTATCCCTTGGAGGACAGACCGCTGTCAACCTTGCAAGTGCGCTCGATGAGCGCGGTGTCAACATTATCGGCACCGATTGCACGGCGATTAACGCTGCAGAGGATAGAGATGAATTCGACAAGCTGATGCAGAGGCTTGACATCGACAAGCCGGAGGGCAAGGCAGTGACGGATATTGATGAGGGCTGCAGGGTAGCAAGAGAGATAGGATATCCGGTACTTGTCAGACCCAGCTTCGTGCTTGGCGGCAGAGCGATGAGGATAGTTGCAGATGAAGAGCAACTGAGGCAGTATCTGAGGACTGCGGTTGAGATAGATGAGGATAAACCGGTTCTGGTCGATCATTACATCAGAGGTAAGGAGGTTGAGGTAGATGCCATCTGCGATGGTAAGGATGTATTTATCCCCGGCATTATGGAGCTTGTAGAGCGTACAGGAGTGCACTCCGGAGATTCGATCAGCGTATATCCACCATGCTCGATTTCAGACAGTGTCAAAGAGATTATCCGAGCATACACCGAGAAGCTGGGGCTGGGAATAGGTATTAGAGGCCTGTTTAATATCCAGTTCATAGTGGATCCTTCTGAACAGGTGTACATAATAGAGGTGAATCCAAGGTCTTCGAGAACAGTTCCGTTTCTCTCCAAGGCTACCGGCTACAACCTTGCAGACATCGCTTCTAAGGTGATGCTGGGCATAAGTCTGGAGGAACAGGGACTCAAGGGAGTGCCACCTATGGAAAAGAAGAGGTGGTACGTCAAGGTTCCGGCCTTCTCGTTTGCTAAGCTGTCAGGAATGGATATAAGACTGTCTCCTGAGATGAAATCCACCGGCGAAGCCATCGGATATGACGACGATCTGATGCGAGCTTTTTATAAGGCAATGCAGGCTGCAGGCATGAGGATGCAGAACTACGGAACAGTATTTGCATCTATAAATGACGAGTCTAAAGCAGATGCACTGCCGCTCATCAGGAGATTCTACGACTTGGGCTTTAATATCGAAGCGACCGAGGGTACGGCACAGTTCCTCAAGGCGAACGGCGTCAAGACCAGGAGCTTCCCACACACGGACAACAGCATGGATGCTGTGGCAAATGAGCTCAGACAGGGATATGTGACATACTTGATTAACATCGGTGACATTCGCTCTGTAGATGCAAATTCTATGGGCAGTCGTATCAGAAGGTGTGCCGCTGAGAACAACGTAACGACGCTCACTTCACTCGATACGGTGAAGGTGCTGCTTGACGCTCTGGGCGATATAACATTCAAGGTATCCACAATCGACGCATAATGATATAATGATCATCAATCAAATTTTGGTAGTAGCCTTGCCGGCACTAATGCCGAATTTGATAATGTAATGGTCATTGATCAATTTTAGGAGGAAATTATGGAACTAAGAGAGTGTGTGAAACTGCGCCATTCAGTGCGCGCGTATGAGGATAGACCGATAGACAATAAAGCCGCTGAGGATCTCAAGGTGATGATTCAGCAGTGTAACCGCGAGGGGAATTTGCATTTCCAGCTGATTCAGGACGAACCGAAGGCCTTTTCGAGCTTGCTTGCCAGATACGGTAAGTTCTCAAATGTTCGCAACTATATCGCTGTTGTGGGCACAAAACGCCCTGACCTGGACGAGATGGCCGGATACTATGGCGAGAAGCTGGTGATTCGGTGCATACAGCATGGACTCAATACTTGCTGGGTCGGAGGAACTTATAAGAAGGTTAAGGAAGCTATCGTCGTCAGAGCCGATGAAAAGATCGTAGCGGTTATAGCAGTCGGTTACGGCAAGACCATGGGCTCTGCGAGAAAGTCTAAGACTGCAGGCGAGGTGTTCGACGCGAAAGCGGCCAAGGTTGCCGGCTTTGAGGAGACACCTGATTGGTTCAAGGATGGAGTTGAGATGGCGCTGATGGCTCCAACTGCGTTTAACCGGCAGAGGTTCAGCTTCGCGCTGAGCGGTGACAGGATCAAGGTCAAGTCAGGCATGGGTCCGATGAGCAAGGTTGATCTCGGTATTGTAAAATATCACTTTGAGATAGGGGCATCGCCAAAGGAATTTGTATGGGCTTAATAGTTTAAAATATGGACAGATTAGATTATATGAAATTATATGAAATTCGCCCGGTTGCGCACATGCGCTCCGCTTTTCGGCAGAAGTACGGTATACCGCGGCAGCCCCGGATGGTTGACGGGCTGCGGTCGGAGATAGTCTTTGACCATGAATTTAATATTCCTGAAGCTGTGAGAGGGCTCGATAAGTTCTCTCATATTTGGTTGATATGGGGCTTTTCAGAAAACCGGCTCAATATGAGAGAGCCACATCCGGCATGGCGACCAACTGTCAGGCCTCCACGGCTGGGTGGTTCGGTTCGCATGGGCGTATTTGCTACCAGATCTCCATACAGACCGAACTCTCTTGGAATGTCAGCAGTTAAGCTGGTGGAAGTGAGATATGAGGATGGGCAGGTGAGCCTGATAGTAGAAGGTGCGGATCTCCTCGACGGTACGCCGATATACGATATCAAGCCGTATTTGCCGTACAGCGATGCGATTACCGAAGCGACAGAAGGCTTTGTTGCCCGGCCCGAAGCGTCCGGAAAAACGGAAGAATTCGGAGAAACCGGAAAGTGCGGAAAAACTGAAGAGCATGGAGATCCCGAGAGAGCCGGAGAAAAAGATGATATCCCGGGAGCTCAAATGACGTGCGTGGAGGTCGAATTCCCGGATCACCTCCTAGCCAAGGTGGAGGAGCAGTATAGAAAACCGATTATCGGCATACTGCAGCTGGATCCTCGCGATGCATATGACAGAGATTCGGATAAGCCTTCGAGGCTGGCTTTTGGAAATGTGGATATAGAGTTCATATCGCGTGAAGGCAAGCTGATAGTGACAGCAGTCAGAGAGCTGGCAGAGTAAGAAGGCTTGAGCATTATTTGAACTCGTCCGGTTAGAGTGATACAATCAAGACATAATAGTTTAGATGAAAGATATGTGAGGTAATTAGGAGGTAACCAGATGTTCGAATATACCGATACCAAGAACGCTCCTGCGGCTCTCGGTCCTTATTCTCAGGCAGTCCTGGCAGGAAACATACTATATGCTTCCGGCGCAATTGGAATCGATCCTGCAACAGGGAAGTTTGTAGGTGATGACATTCAGACACAGGCGGAGCAGGCCTGCAAGAACGTAGGAGAGATTCTCAAGGCTAACGGTATGACCTACGACAACGTTGTCAAGACAACCTGCTACATTTTGGATATGAGCGATTTCAAGGTGTTCAATGAAGTATATGCTGAATATTTCACTTCGAAGCCGGCTAGATCGTGCGTTGCAATCACTGCACTTCCTGCAGGTGCACTCTGCGAAGTTGAGATAACGGCTGTAAGGTAGTCTTTGAGAAAATCAATAGTATTTATGCACTGATGGCGAATAAACAGCGATGAATTTCGCCGCATTTATCATTTATAATAGTGGTAACATATGAGACCAGCGGTATGAAGCGTACTGCTGGTTTTACATTGATAGCTCTTATGGTTTATATTAATATAATAGCTCCTATCTGTTATATGGAGGATTTCATGTATAATAGCGAATATACAGATACAGATAGCACGAAGAAATTTGCTGAATGAATATTTGCGAATAACATTGATTTACCTATGTGAAAAAGGCGCATTGGGATGCCGTGAGGCAAGGCAGGCTTATTGTATTTGACGCAGGGATGAAGGATGGACAACATTAAGAACGCTGGGAAATCACAATGAGATGAATCAGGAGAATTTGGCACAGGAACGAAGGATGGACAACATTAAGACTATTAGATTTGACAATTTACACGATATAGAGCTAGCCCACATATTTGAGTGTGGGCAATGCTTCCGATGGAACGAATGTGGAGACGGCTCGTATATCGGAGTAGCCGGCGGCAATGCAGCCCATGTCGTGCTGAAACACAAAGATGATGCGAGCACACTTGTAGTTGAGTGCACAGGTGGCAGTGAGGAATACTGGCGCAGCTATTTTGACCTGGACACAGGATATGGAGATATGAAGAGAACGTTGCTTGCGGGTGACTCAAAGCTTGATGAGGCGATAGACACGTGCTATGGCATAAGGATTCTCAATCAGGATTATTGGGAGGTCTTGATATCGTTCATCGTATCTCAGAACAACAACATCCCTCGTATCAAGAAGTGCATTGAGTCGCTGGCGAGGAGCTACGGTACTGAGATTGGAGAATTTATGGGAGAGGTAAGGTATGCTTTTCCGACTCCTGAGCAGCTGGCTGAAGCAACTCTCGAGGAGCTTGCGGCACTCAAGCTGGGGTATAGGAATACATATCTGGCAGCAGCCCCGGAGCATTATAAGGAGCAGGGTGTGCCAACAGGCTCGGCAGAGGAGAAGCACAAGGCGCTGCTGTCGTATTTAGGCGTGGGACCTAAGGTTGCAAACTGCATATTGCTCTTCGGACTCAGGGATTTTACAGCCTTTCCTATAGATGTCTGGATGAAGAAGATAATGGCAGAGCTTTACGGGTTTGACATCAAGGATGTTAAGGGAATGCAGAAGTTTGCCGACGAGCATTTTGGTGAACTTGGCGGAATAGCACAGCAATATCTGTTTTATTTTTATAGAAGTATGCAGTGAAGATATCTTCACATTTAATTCATAGTGCCGTGTTGACAACATCAGGGGTGCTGAGTAAAATTAGTTGTAGAGATTAGCACTCGCATATTTTGAGTGCTAACAATTAAACGATTGGGAGGTTTCAAATGAGTATAGGAATAAAGCCATTAGGCGCAAGAGTTGTAATTAAGCGCAGCGAAGCATTGGAAAAGACTGAGGGCGGACTTATCCTGTCGGCAAGCGCCAAGGAAAAGCCGCAGGAGGCTGAGGTTCTGGCCGTTGGTCCCGGAACGGAAGACGAAAAGATGGAAGTCAAGGTTGGAGATAAGGTAATCTTCTCCAAGTATGGCGGCACAGAGCTGAAATACGCCGGCGAGGAGTACATCATAATGAGCCAGAAGGATATCCTCGCTGTAATCGAATAGCTACAGTCGCGAGCTCTATTTGGGTAGAACGATAGGCAATAACAATAAATAATAGAAATGTAGATTTCAACTCCGCATCTCATATATGTACACATAATCAGGTGCGGATGTACATGCAATACAATAGGAGGTAACTAAGATGGCAAAGGATTTGCATTACGGAGAAGACTCGAGAAGAAAGCTCCTCGCAGGAGTTGATAAGCTGGCAGATACAGTTAAGATTACACTAGGACCTAAGGGCAGAAATGTCCTGATTGAGAGATCATATGGATCACCGTTGATCACCAACGACGGTGTTTCGATTGCCAAGGAAATCGAGCTTGAGGATCAGGTTGAGAACATGGGAGCTCAGCTTGTCAAGGAGGTTGCTACCAAGACTAATGATGTAGCGGGTGACGGAACTACTACAGCTACATTGCTCACACAGGCAATTGTTCGCGAGGGATTCAAGAATGTAACTGCCGGAGCTAACCCGATGATTCTCAAGAAGGGTATCAGCAGCGCGGTAGATGTTGCGGTTGAATACCTCAAGAGCAGTGCAGTCAAGGTTGATGATAAGGATAGCGTAGCTCAGGTTGCAGCTGTTTCCGCCGATGATAAGGAGATTGGTACACTTATCTCCGAGGCTATGGAGAAGGTCGGTAAGGACGGCGTTATCACTGTTGAGGAGTCGAGGTCGCTCGGAACTACTCTCGACGTTGTAGAGGGTATGCAGTTTGATAGAGGTTATTTGTCTCCTTATATGGCAGCTACATCAGAGAAGATGGAGGCTGTTCTCGATAACCCGTACATCCTGCTGACAGATAAGAAGATTAGCAACATTCAGGATTTGGTTCCGCTGCTGGAGGACATCATGAAGTCCGGCAAGAAGCTGCTCATCGTTGCTGACGATGTAGACGGTGAGGCTCTGGCAACACTTGTTGTTAACAAGCTGAGAGGAACGCTTGATGTAGTAGCTGTAAAGGCACCCGGATTCGGTGACAGAAGAAAGGCTATGATGGAGGATATTGCGATCCTCACAGGTGGTACGGTCATCAGCGAGGAGCTGGGATATGAGCTCAAGGAAGCTACAGTCGACATGCTCGGAAAAGCAGGTACAGTCAAGGTTAATAAGGACCATACTGTAATCGTAAACGGCGCCGGGGACAAGGCTGAGATCGATGAGAGAATTGAGAAGATCAAGGGTGAAATCGAAGAGACAACCTCTGATTTTGATAAAGAGAAGCTGCAGGAGAGACTTGCTAAGCTGGTAGGTGGAGTTGCAGTTATCAACGCCGGAGCGGCAACAGAGACTGAACTTAAGGAGAAGAAGCTCAGACTTGAGGATGCGCTCAATGCTACCAGAGCTGCCGTTGAGGAAGGAATTGTAGCCGGTGGCGGTACTTCACTGATCGGCGCAATTGATAAAGTTTCCGAGTATGCTGAGAGTCTTGAGGGCGACATGAGAACCGGTGCCAGAATCGTCATCAGAGCACTTGAGGAGCCGGTTAGACAGATTGCTGAAAACGCCGGATTTGAAGGCAGCGTAATCGTTGCCGAGGTTAAGGGTTCCAAGAAGGGTGTGGGCTTCAACGCTGCTACCGAGGAGTATGTAGACATGATTGAAGCGGGAATCGTGGATCCGGTTAAGGTTACCAGATCGGCGCTTCAGAACGCTTCCAGTGTAGCAGGAATGCTGCTCACAACAGAAGCAGGAATCACGGAGATTAAGGAAGATATTCCTGCTGCACCTGCTATGCCCGCAGGCGGCGGAATGGGCATGATGTAATAAGCGAGGCGAGATGTCAAGAAGGGTTTCGGCAAGGACTGACATGGATATAGCGCGGCGGCTGATGGTTAGCCCCCTGTTTAAGGGCATGTCCGTAGAGGATGTGGGTAAATGCTTTACCTGTAGCGACGCGCTTTGTGTCACCTACAGGAAAGGTGAGATGATTTTCACTGAAGAGGATGAGCCCAACAAGCTTCACATCCTGCTCGAGGGCGGGGTACGAGTCGGCTACGATTCGTTTGACGGCAACAGAAGAGTAATCGGGACATTCTCAAGTACGGGAGATATATTTGGAGACATTTTGCTGTTCCTAGGTAAGAAGGAATATGGGGTATTTGCACAGGCTACGTGCGAGACCAGGATAGTCGTGTTGCCGCGCGACTTCATGACAGGCACGTGTGTCAACGGCTGCGATTATCACAAGCAGCTGACAAGCAATTTGCTTATGATTTTTGCTGGGAATGCTTATGCGCTAAATATGAGACTGCGAATCCTGTCTTGTCCGACTCTTCGTCAGAAAATCGCCAAGATGCTGTCCATCTATAATGATAGGGATATGACCAAGGCGATCGATATGACACGTGAGGAGCTTGCCGAGTTCCTCGGTGTGACGAGGCCGTCGATTTCTCGTGAGTTGATGAAGATGCAGGATGATGGATTGGTTGAGATTAAGGGGCGCAAGATATTTGTACTTGATCCGGCCGAGATAGAAGCCCTCAACTGATATGCGGATATATTTTTCAAATTCGTACATGTGTATGAATTTGAGCAAAGCTCTCAACTGATATGTGACTATATCGCTTCAGCTATGGCTATACGGCGTTAGCCGTGTGCGTGCGAATTTCGAGCGCGCCGTCGATGCACATCATTGGCGGAGCAATGCTTCAGATGCCGAGCGTAGGTACGCCGGTGTTCTGACATAAAAACATTAGCACAAGGTGGAATTGTAACATAGGTTACAGATTCCACCTTTTTTCAGTGTTAGACTTATTCACAGGTTAAGGCTCAGCACGTACTTGGAAGAACACTCATCAACACCTTTTTTAAGTGTTAGACTCGTTCACAGGTTGAGGACTATGGAATATGATATAAGACTTAGCAGACCTAAGTAAGGATATTCAGGTTAGATTTGTTCCGGGTGAGGGACTGGAGAATGACCGGAGACGACGGCTGAGCGGAGGCGAGGTCGATATATAGTAGTTGAAAGGAGAAGCAGATGGAGAATAAGATGTTTTGTTTCCAGTGTCAGGAGACGGCAAAGGGCACAGGCTGTACGATGAGAGGAGTATGTGGCAAACTCCCGGAGACAGCCGCATTGCAGGATTTGTTGGTATACGTAACTAAGGGTCTTTCTGCAGTTACTACACAGCTGAGAGCCGAAGGTAAGGAGGTAGGTGAACAGGTTAATCACCTGGTATCGCTCAATCTATTTACCACTATCACAAATGCAAATTTCGATGATGAGGCGATTACCGCTAAGATAGTTGAGACACTAACTTGCAAGGAGCAGCTCCTCAAGCAGCTGGATGATACCGGCAAGCTTCCGGATGCAGCTAAATGGAACGGCTGCGTAGGTGAATTTGCAGCCAAGGCGGCAAGTTCCGAGGTCGGAGTTCTATCGACAGAGAACGAGGATATCAGATCTCTGAGAGAACTGATTACGTACGGACTTAAGGGTCTGTCAGCATACAGCAAGCATGCAAATGCACTTCTCAAGGACAATGCCGAGGTTGACGGATTTATGCAGAGAGCACTCGCTGCTACACTGGATGATTCGTTGACGGCAGACGAGCTCGTTGCACTCACACTTGAGACAGGAAAGTACGGTGTAGACGGAATGGCTCTGCTGGACGAGGCAAATACTTCCGCCTATGGCAACCCGGAGATTACAAAGGTTGACATCGGAGTTCGCAAGAACCCTGCAATCCTCATCTCCGGACACGACCTCAAGGACCTCGAGATGCTGTTAGAGCAGACAGAAGGAACAGGCGTAGATGTATACACTCATTCCGAGATGCTGGCAGGTCAGTATTACCCGGTATTCAAGAAGTATGAGCATTTCGCAGGAAACTACGGAAATGCCTGGTGGAAGCAGAAGGAAGAATTTGCAAGCTTCAACGGACCGATTCTGATGACTACAAACTGTATCGTTCCACCGGCAGACAGCTACAAGGACAGACTGTTTACAACAGGAGCTGCCGGTTATCCGGGATGTAAGCACATCGATGGCAAGTATGGCGAGACTAAGGATTTCTCCGAAATCATCGAGATGGCCAAGAAGTGTCCGGCTCCAACTGAAATCGAGACAGGTGAGATTGTCGGCGGATTTGCACACGAGCAGGTGTTTGCACTGGCCGACAAGGTAGTTGAGGCAGTTAAGTCTGGTGCTATCAGAAAGTTCTTCGTTATGGCAGGCTGCGACGGCAGAATGAAGTCGAGGAACTACTACACAGAGTTTGCAAAGGCTCTGCCAAATGATACAGTGATCCTCACAGCCGGATGCGCAAAATACAAGTATAACAAGCTGGATCTCGGTGACATTAACGGTATTCCAAGAGTCCTCGATGCGGGACAGTGCAACGATTCATATTCGCTGGCATTGATTGCGCTTAAGCTCAAGGAAGTGTTTGATCTCGACGATATCAACGAGCTGCCAATCGCTTACAACATCGCATGGTATGAACAGAAGGCAGTAATCGTACTGCTCGCACTTCTATACCTCGGCGTCAAGAACATTCACCTTGGGCCTACACTACCGGGATTCCTCTCGCCTAACGTCGCTAAGGTGCTAGTCGAGAACTTTGGAATCGCCGGAATTGGAACAGTTGAAGATGATATCAAGCTGTTCCTCGAGAACTAAGCGGTATTGGATGTTTGATGGAGATAATCCTGTATCCGTTGCGCTTAAGGTTCCTCAAGAATTAGGCGGTACTGGGTGCCGGTAACTGAGGTGATAAGTGGAATGCTCGAGCCGGCAGGGCTCAGCTGCAATGAATCCGAGCACCGGAGCTGCGGGAGCGAAGTTCGTCAGATAATCCGAGCATTGGAGCTGTGGGAGCGGAGTCCGCAAGATAATCTGAGCACTGAATCTACAGGAGTGGAGTCCGTCAGATAATCCGAGCACTGGAGCTGCGAGAGTGGAGTCCGTCAGATAATCCGAGCACTGGAGCTGCGAGAGCGGAGTCCGTCAGATAATCCGAGTATTGGATCTACAGGAGCGGAATCCGATATATAACCGACATGTTTTGCTCCTTAGAAATCAATAATATGTCAACAACGACATTGTGCTCTCGAATTTGAGGTTGTGACCGGGTGTTTTGCCCTTTGTCCGGTTGCAACCTGTTTTTTATTAAATTAGCGCCCGGATACTATCGGAATGCGGTCTATTGTGCTATAATTTTCAATTAATATCTTTAATTTCAATTTCACGTTTATATATAGAAAGAGAGAGGTGCACAATGGCAATTGTTCTAGCAGAACCATCAAGAACTTTTAGCGAGTACCTTCTTGTGCCGGGCTTTTCCAGCGCTGAAGCCAGGCCTGAGAATGTGTCGCTCAAGACTCCAATCACAAAATTCAAAAAAGGCGAAGAGCCTAAGATTATGGCTAATATTCCACTTGTTTCCGCTGTAATGCAGGCTGTATCAGATGACGGTATGGCAGTTGCACTTGCAAAGGAGGGTGGAATTTCTTTCATCTTCGGTTCGCAGTCAATCGAAAGCCAGGCGGCAATGGTCAAAAAGGTTAAGTCCTACAAGGCCGGATTTGTGCCAAGTGACACCAATGTCAAGCCGGATGGCACGCTGGCCGATGTACTCGCAATCAAGCAGAATTCAGGACATTCGACAGTTGCGGTTACAGATGACGGTACAGGCCACGGCAAGCTGCTGGGACTTGTTACAAGCAAGGATTACAGAATCAGCAGACTCAGCACAGACACCAAGGTATCTGAGTTCATGACACCTCTCGAGAACCTCGTGTACGGCAATGCAGGTATCACACTGTCCGAGGCTAACGACATCATCTGGGACAACAAGGTCAATCAGTTGCCAATCGTGGACAAGGACGGATGTCTCGTGGCGTTTGTATTCAGAAAGGACTACGATTCCCACAAGGCGAATCCAAATGAGCTGCTCGACGACAACAAGAGCTTCATCGTAGGAGCCGGTGTAAATACCCGCGACTACGAAGAAAGAATTCCGGCTCTCGTAGAGGCCGGGGTAGACGTACTAACTATCGACTCCTCTGAAGGGTATTCCGAGTGGCAGGCGAGAACGCTTAAGTGGGTAAGAGAGAAGTACGGCGACAGTGTTAAGATTGGAGCCGGAAACGTAGTAGATAAGGAAGGCTTCGACTTCCTGGCCAAAAGCGGCGCAGACTTCGTCAAGATTGGAATCGGCGGTGGATCAATCTGCATCACCAGAGAGCAGAAGGGGATCGGCCGTGGACAGGCTTCCGCAGTGCTCGAGGTAGCAGCGGCAAGAGACGAGTGGTTTGAGAAGACAGGTGATTACATTCCAATCTGCTCGGATGGCGGAATCGTATATGATTACCATATGACACTTGCTCTCGCTATGGGTGCGGACTTCATCATGCTGGGCAGATATTTTGCAAGATTCGACGAGTCACCATCTGCTAAGGTGATGGTAAATGGCAACTATATGAAGGAGTACTGGGGCGAGGGTTCCGCAAGGGCTCGCAATTGGCAGAGATACGACCTGGGCGGCGAGGCTAAGCTCAAGTTCGAGGAGGGGGTTGATTCCTACGTCCCATATGCAGGTTCACTGCACGATAACGTAAACCTCTCACTCAGCAAGGTTAAATCGACAATGTGCAACTGTGGAGTTGTCAGCATTCAGGAGCTTCAGAGAAATTCCAAGCTCACCCTCGTTTCAGCGACGAGTATCATTGAAGGCGGCGCACACGATGTTGTACTCAAGGATAACAGTGTGGCAACAGTAAGACGTTAGGATTACCGTGTTTTAATATAAACAAACAGCGAAGCGAACATTTTCAGTTGTTCTATGTGACATTAGGATTACCGTGCTTTAATATTAAGTCCGATTCCTGATACAAGGATAACAGTGTCGCAATAGTAAGACGTTAGGAGCGACAATGGCTAACAAGATATTAATTATCGATTTCGGCGGACAGTACAATCAGCTCATCGCCCGCAGGGTTCGTGAACTGGGCGTGTACTCGGAGGTTCGTAATTTTGACGGACTCACTGTAGACAAGATCAAGGATTTTGACCCATGTGGAATCATCTTTACCGGCGGACCTCAGTCCGCATATGGTGAGGGGGCTCCGGCTATTGACAAAGGTGTGTTTGAGCTCGGACTGCCAATCCTCGGCATCTGCTACGGAGCGCAGCTTATGGCGCATATGCTCGGCGGCAAGATCGGAACAGCGCCAACGAGCGAATACGGCCGTACGGAGACTGCGGTAGACTGCAAGGACGGCCTTTTTGCAGGAGTGAACGACAACACAGTAGTGTGGATGAGCCACACGGACTACATCAGCGAGGTGCCGGCCGGATTCACGGTTACAGCGCACACCGACAACTGTCCGGTTGCCGGCATGGAGGATGCTTCGCAAGGCTTCTACGCTGTGCAGTTCCATCCGGAGGTTAACCACACCGTTGAGGGGACGACGCTGCTCAGCAACTTCATCCTCGGTGTATGTAACTGCGATCAGGACTGGAAGATGGACTCGTTCGCAGAGAAGCAGATCGAGGCGGTTCGCGAGAAGGTTGGCGACGGCAAGGTGCTGCTCGCACTATCCGGTGGCGTTGATTCCAGCGTAGTTGCAGCGCTTCTGGCAAAGGCAATAGGCAAGCAGCTGACATGCGTATTTGTAGATCACGGTCTGCTCCGCAAGGACGAGGGCGACCAGGTTGAGTCGATTTTCGGCAGCGATGGCGTGTATGACATCAACTTCGTGCGTATAAATGCGCAGGAGAGATATTACGCTAAGCTTGCAGGTGTTACAGATCCGGAGACAAAGCGTAAGATTATCGGCGAAGAATTTATCAGAGTTTTTGAAGAGGAAGCCAAGAAGATCGGCGCAGTCGATTATCTGGCGCAGGGGACGATTTACCCGGATATCATCGAGAGCGGCCTCGGCAAATCAGCCGTAATCAAGTCGCACCACAACGTGGGCGGACTTCCCGACCACGTTGATTTCAAGGAGATAATCGAGCCACTGCGCATGCTGTTCAAGGACGAGGTGCGTGAACTGGGCAGAGAGCTCGGACTCCCGGACTATCTGGTAGATCGTCAGCCATTCCCGGGACCGGGACTAGGCATCAGAATCATCGGAGAGGTAACTGCAGAAAAGGTTAAAATCGTACAGGAGGCAGATGCAATCTATCGCGATGAGATAGCTAAGGCAGGCCTAGACAAGTCGATAAGCCAGTATTTTGCAGCTCTTACCAATATGAGGTCGGTTGGAGTTATGGGCGATTTCCGCACATATGACTATGCGGTGGCAATTCGTGCGGTCGAGACAGTGGATTTCATGACAGCAGAGGCCGTGGAGATACCGTGGTCGGTGCTGCAGAAGGTGATGAATAGAATAATCAATGAGGTGGATCATGTGAATCGCGTATTCTATGATCTGACATCCAAGCCACCGGGAACGGTGGAGCTGGAGTAGCCTAAGCACTCATCAGAACCATTGATATTACTGATTATTCTAAGGTTTCAAGTGGTTAGCTGAAGTACTTTTTCATAAGAAAAAAAGTGGTAAGCCACTTTTAAGAACAAATAATTAAGCCAACAGAGTGTAAATTCTGCCGGCTTTTTTTCTATCTGCGTAAACGGTTTAAGGAAGTATAATTTACCATGTTAAGAAGTTCATTACGATGTTGATCATGATTTCTTTTTCCTGGGGTTTTGATTCCGCTATAAGAAGCGTTAGGGCAACTAAGGTGCTATCCGACAGTATTTTCTTATTGTTTTTATAGAGAATTCGGTTCATATCCAGGAAATATAAAAATGTTGTAGCTGCAATTCTTTTGCATCCATCTACAAAAGGATGATCTTTGATGATAAAGTAAAGAAGGTTTGCTGCTTTTTCCTCTATTGACGGATAAGCCTCTTCTCCAAAAGCACTTTGATAGATGGAGTCGATGATTCCCTTTAATAGACCTTTCCCTTTTTCTTTTCCAAATATATCAGATGTTTTTGAATAGGACATTTTGGAGATTAGATTTCTACACTCTTCATAAGTAAGTTGATACACCTCATCGGAACTTATCTTAGGTTTGGTGATGGTTTGGTGATCATAGTCATCAAGCATCTCTAATGCGAGTGAATATTTCTTTACTACATCAAGAACCTTTTCGGCATCCAGATCAAGTACACCTGCTATGATATTCGACTGTATTTCTACTACTCTGTTCAGAGCAGCTAATCTTCTTTCGTTGACTGCGTACCCTTGCACAATATAGTCTTTTAAAATTTTATTCGCCCAGCGTCTAAATTCAACTCCTCGCGCTGATTTTACTCTATATCCGACTGAGATAATCATGTCGAGATTGTAGTATTCGACCTTATAAGTTTTGCCATCAGAGGCAGTTGTCGCAAATTTTGCGACAACTGAAGAATCAAGTTCTTCTTTAAGAGCGTTGTTTATGTGTTTTCCTATCGTTTTTACATCTCTATCAAATAAAACTGCCAGTTGGTTTCTATTTAGCCATACGGTTTCTTTATCTGGCGTTACTTCTACAGGAAGTTCTAATTCACCATTTTTATATATAATAATTTCATTGTGCATCCGTCTAATCCTCCTAACTGAGCAGTTTATCTGCCTCTATGATAAATGACTCAATAATTTTTTCTTTGGACTCACTATCATTTGAGGTATCATATTTAGAAGAAAACTCTTGGTGAAGTAATTTAATGTCGTCAAGTAGAGTCGTATCTTTATCTAAGCTTCCACGTCTTATTCTTCCATAAATTCTATTATAGTAAGTTGTAAATACTTGATACAAAGGGTTTTCAGCTTGCTTTTTCTTGTATATTTTTTTGCTGGCATATTCTTGGCACATTGAATTAGTGCCGGTAACTTTTCTTGTACAGTATTCTGCAAGACTTGAGTATCTTGCAACGAAAAATCTATCACAGTTTTTGCATTTACGAAGAGTCTGTTCCTTATGAATCAATACCTGAACCATCTGTTTTACAAACTTCGTCAAACTACCACAGGTCGGAAAAGATAATTCCTCATTCAACTTGCTTGGTAGGATCTTTATAATATCTTCCCATGAGTTCAATAGTTGATTTTCAGCATCTTTTATATAGGGATTCAGCTCATTTAAAATAAGATCATATCCCCTGTTTTGATTGTAAGCTTGATAAATCAATGCAATTTCGGATGTTGGCAGCTTTATTTTATACTCAGAAGAGATATTAAAAATGTCAAGAAGTTCCTGTTTCATTTGCTCTCTGTGTGCAAGTATATAACTGATATCGTTATACAGATTTACATAGGTGGTACTTGCTGAATCAAAGTCAATCTTGTATTTTCCATTGTATAAACCTTCTTTACAAATCAAGTATCGGAGAATTGTCCAAACATCGCCAAACAAAATATATAAAATAGGATACACCTCTGTAAGATCATTGAACAACTTCAAGTAAGAACTAATAAACTTCTTGGTGTCTTTTGTCAAATCAAAGTCGCTCTCATCCAAATCCAATTCATTGATTTCATCCTCTTCCTTCTCAATAAAGAGTAGTTTTCTAATCTCTGAAAAAGGAAGTTTTTCTGATGTAACATCTAAACCGAACAAGTTTAGGAGTAAAGAGAACTCCTCACTTTCATAAATCATATTCTGTTCCATAATTTCGTTGAAATCCGTTGGTAAATACTCAAAATAGATGCCCTCTTTATTTTGACTCAGAGTATAGAATGAACTCTGTAGTAATTTTGAGCTGATAATATCGTTATATGAAAACAATGTAAAAACCTCCTTTTCTCAATCTTTCTGATAAATCATAACACAAAATAACAAAAAACTCAATACAATCTCTTGACAAACAAAAAAAGGTGCGGTAATATAATGTCAAGAGATAGGAATATGGTCAAGATTGATAGAAAGGAGGATTATTTGTCTCAGATTACAATGTTAAGTGCAAAAGACGTGCAAAAAATTCTACAAGTTTCTCAGGCAAAAGCCTACGAGATTATTCGTAGTCTTAATGCTGAACTCAAAGAAAAAGGATTTTATGTATTACAAGGAAAAATCAATAAGGAGTATTTTGAAGAGAGATTTTATGGAAAGGGTTAGATGATAATGCCGGCTTATAAAGATAAAGAAAGAAATACTTGGTATTCCAGTTTTAAATATAAGGATTGGAGTGGTAAATCCAGAAGTAAAATAAAAAGAGGGTTTGCTACTAAAAAAGAGGCACAGAATTGGGAGAGCCAGTTTAAGCTGAGAGAATCACACGAATTAGATATGGGGTTTAATGAGTTTTACAAGTTGTATTTAGAGTACTGCGAAAAGCGTCTTAAAATAAATACAGTAAGAACGAAAGACCAGATATTTACTTTTCATATCTTGCCATTCTTTGAGGACAGGAGAATGAATGAGATTACTCCGGCTATGATAACTGCTTGGCAAAATATTTTATTAGATGAGAGAGATGATGAAGGCAGAAGCTACAGCATGACCTATCTCAAAACTATACACAATCAATTGAGTGCTATATTCAATCATGCCTGTAGATTCTATAATCTTCCAAAGAATCCGGCAAGAACTGTTGGAAACATGGGGAAAGAAGAGAGTGAGGAAGTTGAGTTTTGGACAGTTGAAGAATTTAATAGGTTCGTAGTAGCCGTTGAAGATAAACCGCATTCAAGCTTGGCATTTAGAATTCTTTTTTGGGGAGGACTCAGATTAGGAGAAATGTTGGCATTGACAGTAAAAGACTTCAACTTTGATGATAATACAATCAATATCAACAAGTCTTATCAGAGAATTGACCAAAAAGATATTATCACAACGCCTAAGACACCAAAAGCGGTAAGAGTAGTTTCAATGTCCAAGACTGTTATGGAAGAGGCTCAGAACTTAATCGCTTGCACTTATGGAGTCGGGAAAGAAGATAGGGTATTTACTTTCAGCAAATCATTTTTACATCACGAGATGAAAAGAGGATGTAAGGCTACTGGAGTGAAAAAGATAAAGGTTCATGCGTTAAGGCATTCTGCAATATCACTGCTGATAGAAAAAGGATTCAGTGTTGTGGATATTGGTAACAGGGTCGGGCACGAATCATCAGAAATCACTTTCAGATATGCCCATATGTTCCCTAATAAACAGCAAGAAATGAGAGAAATGTTGGAGGAGGTTATAGAAAATGTTTAGAAGCAAGTCATCAAGAGAAACAATGCGACAAATGGCTAAAAGAACGGAAAAAGAGCGTTTAGATAAGCTCAAGAAAAAAGAGAAGAACAGAAAAAGACCAAATACGATTGCTTTTAGGATGAGCGATGAGGAGCGAAGACTATTTGAAGACAGAGTTGCAATGAGCGGTTTATTAAAACAGGATTTTATTATACAGTCTCTGTTATTTTCAAATGTTCAGTTTCTTGGTAGTACAATTGCAATTAAAAAAATTGAAGAGCGATTGGTCGAAATTGAAATGATGATAAAAAGCGTTCAGAAGAAAAAAGAGTTGGATTCTGTGCTTATGGAGGAATTAAACACCATTATAGAGCTTATGCAAAATAAAAGCCTTTAGCCAAAAGACCAAAGGCAAAATGAAAGTACAACTTGGTATTTCATCCCTGACAAGATTATTTTATCAGGTTGTACTTCCGTTCTCAATAAAAATTTTAGGAGGTTACCATGATAAATAAGGAGAACTATCTACAAAATATTCCGCCGGAATTAAGTCAATATCAGCAATGGCTGTGGTTTAAGAGAATTGCAAAAGTGGACAAGTGTGGGAAAGAAAAAATTTCCAAAATACCCATCAGTCCAATCACATTAAAATCAGATGGTTGGAACGATAGAAAGCATTGGACAGATTTTGAAACAGCAGTTAAAAATTTAGAAAGTAGTGGCTCGGATGGATTGTCTTTTGCACTAAGTAAAGATGATCCATTTGTTTGTATCGACTTAGATCGAGTTGATGATAGCTTTGGAGATTTTCTATATGACTTCAGCAACACCTATCAAGAAGTCTCACAATCCGGGAGAGGTGTTCATATCTTTGCCAAAGGTGTAATTGCAAAAAACTTCAATAATCAAATCAAAAAAGTGGAGATGTATCAGGAAAACAGGTGCATTGCTATGACTGGAAATATCCAAAGGTTTGGGAATGTGTCTGTCAAAACCATTGAGCCAAAACAAAAAGAACTGGATAAATATTATAAATTATTTGCTCCGAAAGACAGCATTAAAGAAGCGATTAGAAACTATCAAAGGATGGATGATCGCCTTCCTGATTGCAACAAAGTTATAGAGATAATGTGCAGACATAATGCGAGGGTGAAGGCTTTGTTTGAAGGCGCGAGCACAAGCGGAGATTCAAGCAAAGATGATTTTGTACTTCTTCTTTTCCTAAACAGTTTTACACACGGCAATGCAGAAATGATGAAAGAAATCTTCCTGAGATCTGCACTGAATCGAATGGGAGATAAAAGCAAAAGAAATACGGAAGCAGGATATCTTAGATATTTGGATGAGAGTATTAGAAAAGCATTGCAGGGAGGCAATCAAAGATATTGGGATTATAACTATCACAGAAGAAAAGGAGGATATTCGCTTGAATAATTGGCTTACATTTGATGATGCGGAGCTTTCCGATTACTTGAATCGTGAGCTTGAAATCACAGAGAAGGGACAAGTCAAAGGTACAACTACCAATCTCATTACTGTGTTAGTAAATCCCTACTTTTGTAAGAGCAGAGAGATTTTATCTGGTAATATATTTTTTGATACTTGCAGCATGACGATTCAATTTTATGGATGGCTGAGAGGTGAAAAAAGTTCTGATTTGGAAATTCGAAAATGGAATGACCATATGACGAATATCCTCGGTGTCGAAATCGAGAGAGAGTTTGGAATCAAATATTCCAAAAGCCGTATGGAAGATGCAATCACTTTTGTCGCACATAAAAGAACCATAAATTTGCCGGCAATGTATATGAAATCCTTGACTTATGATTGCAAGGAATACATTTCGAAATTACTTTCAAAATATCTTGGGGCGGAAGAAAACGAGCTGAATTGCTGGATGATGAAACATATCTTGGTCGGTATGGTAAAACGGGTATTTCATCCGGGATGCAAGTTTGATGAACTGATGGTTTTGACAGGTTCTCAAGGTGTGGGAAAGACATCCTTTATTGAAAAGCTGGCATTATTTCCCGAATGGTATTGTTCCCTCAATAACATTAAGGGCAAGGATGCAGTCAGTAATTTGCTGGGGAAAGTTGTAGTAGAACTGGAGGAATTTGTGGCACTTAGAAACGCAAAGAGTGCCGATGAAGCGAAGCTCTTTATTTCTGCAAGAACAAGCACAGTAAGACTTCCGTATGAAAGGTTTTCAAGAGATGTAAAACGAACTTGTATCTTGATTGCAACCACAAACGATGCGACATTCTTGGGAGATTTTTCGGGAGAGCGAAGATACTTGCCGGTAAAAGTGGATATGGAAAAAATACAAATGCCGCTCAGGTATGATCCTGAAAAATTTCCTGTATTGGAAACTATCACAAGAGAAGAACATGCGGAAATGGTAAGTAGTGATTTCAAAGGAGCTATCGCAGAGGCTGTATATCTTTACGAAAACAAGTTGCACGATTTCTATTTACCGAAAGAATTGAGAAATGATCTGAACCTTGTCATTCAAACACACAAAAGTGAAAACCGACATGTCCAAAACTTCCTGGACTTTATGGAATGGAAAATGACAAAATCCGATACTCCGAATATCCTTTGTTCCGCAGAGTTTACAAGTAAGTATCCGGAAACGAATGAAAAAGTATTTTCTGAGCTGATGGCAAATGAGATGGCAGGAGAATGGATCTTAGAAGCTAATATGAAAAGCAAAAAGGTTAAGATTGACGGAGTGATTCGAGTCAGTAAAAAATTCTATAAAAGGACGATAACGCCAGATTTTGTGGAAGTGGAAGCCTCGGAGATACCATTTTAAGAGTTTTGAAAAAGTCCGCTACCGCTACTTTGCTACCGAGTTCAAAGGTAGTTTGGTAGTGGTAGCGATAACTTTCAAACTTCTATAAAACGAAACTTGGGTAGAATGAGAGTTATCGGTCTTGGTTACAATACGCCCTTATTCTTCTGTGATAGTCATAAGGGAGTAGAGTTCATTTTAATAAAAAGAATATGTTCAGAGAGATAGCAAGCATATACTTTTTGACCACAGTCCAAAAAGTAGGCTTGTAAGCTGGGAATTCAGCTTAACCAATTTTAGGGAGAACCCTAAGACCCCGAAAAAGAAAGGAGTGATGATAAATATCAAAAAGCGTAAATCGTAAAAACAATTGTACCGTTCATTTTATGGTGAACGAAGAAGATATGAAAAAATTAAATCGAAGGTTTGCAATGACCAATTTTAAGAGTAAGAGAGAGTTTTATCGAGACAGTATTTTCAAGAATAGGATCATTAGCATTGATTCATCCGGTGAGTTTCGAAAAGAACTGAGGGAGCTTTCTTCTCTTGTCAGTCGTAATTCAGCGAACTTAAATCAGATAGCAAAAGCGGTAAACAGCACAGGAATTATCTACAAAGATGATATAGAAATCATCAAACAAACCTTGCAAGGAGAACTTCTTTTCTTGTCCGAGCTTCGAGAAAAAGTTTCGGATTATATCATCAATGAGGTCATCAGCTGATGGCGGTTACGAAGATACATCCGATCAAGACTACACTAAAAAAAGCGATTGACTATATCTGCAATGGCGATAAAACGGATGATGAAATCTATGTTACTACCCATCTTTGTAGCAGAGAAAATGCCCACAAGGAATTTGAACTTACCAAGAAACAGTTTAACTCAAGAACCAAGACTTTAGCTCATCATCTGATTCAATCCTTTGTGCCGGAAGAAGTGAGTTTTGAAGAAGCCCATCAAGTGGGAGTAGAACTTTGCGAAAAGATTTTAGAGGGAAAATATGAGTATGTTTTAGCGACACATATCGATAAAGACCATATCCACAATCACATCATTTTTAATTCGATCGATGTGGATGAAGGTAAGATATATCATTCCTATTACGGCTCCTATATGAACATCAGGAATCAAAGCGACAAGCTATGTAAAGAGCATAATTTATCTGTTATCGACCAAGAAATACAAAGGGAAATCAATGAGATTAAGCGAAGAAAATTTGTAAGTTGGCATGATTGGAATGAGGATAAAAAAGGCAGTAGCTATAAGTCAAAGCTCCAATTTGATATTGATAGAAGTATTCAGCAGTCCGTCAACTGGCAGGACTTCTTATCTAAAATGGAACGGTATGGGTATGAAATTAAGTTTGGTAAACACATCGCTTTTAGAAGTAAAAATCAGCAGAGATTTACCCGAGCAAAGACGATCGGCGACAACTATATCGAAGAACGGATTAAAGATAGGATCCTGAATAAAGAGAAAGAGCTTGGCAATATCATCGATATTAAGAACAACGAAAAAGTGAAGTCAAGTAAAGGATATGAGCGTTGGGCTACGAAACATAATATGACGACCGCAGCAGGTACGATGATAGCGATTCGAGATAAGGGGTTTCATTCAATGACAGAGTTAGAATCTGAGATTAAGAGATTATCATCCCGAGCGAATCAGCTTAGAAAAGAGTTTAGAGATAAGGAATTTGAACTAAAGCGAATCAAGAAAATTACGAAACAACTTCAAATCTGCATCAATAAAAAAGCTCATTACGATGGATATAGAAAAAATCCGAATGATAAAATCTATATGGTGATGAATCGAAAAGATGTGGAAGCCTATCAGGAAGCTTTTTCGGAAGTAGAGATTTTTATAAAACAGTTTCCGCATCTAAAGAAAGAAATAATGGAAGGACTAAAACGAGGTGATGGAAAGTCGATCTTTAAAGAACTAAATCAGCATTCTAAGAGTCTCTACGACAAACAAAAAGAACTTGCAGAAGAACATGATAAGTTGCAAGAGAAGCGTAGTGAACTTGAGCTACTTAAGACAAATATCGATCAGTACCTCGGACACAAGGAGGAGCCTAAAAAAAGCATTCTTAAGCAGATAAAAAGGGAATCTGACAAATCTCCTGAAGTTAAATCAAAATCTCGAACGAAGGATATGGAGCGATAGAGGGAATGCACATGGCGAATAAAAATTTGTCATGTGCATTTTCTGTTGGTTCTGCTTTAGCAGAGGATTCGCCGAGCGATAGCGAGGTGAATCAATAAACCACCGGCTATGCCGGTGTGATTAGGATAGCTTTAGCTTCAAGAAAAATACCTCCAATGTTATCATGATGTTGGTTCGCCAACCATATCAAATAACAAAGGAGGTTGTCATCATGGATGACAAAAATACTCTAGCACACACAAGCTGGAGATGTAAATATCATATAGTATTTGCACCGAAGTATAGAAGAAAAGAAATATATGGGAAGTACCGAGTGGAAATAGGAAAGATGATAAGAATCCTATGCCAAAGAAAAGGTATCAACATTGTTGAGGCAGAGCTATGCCCTGACCATATACATATGCTTGTAGAAATACCGCCAAAGTATTCTGTGTCGCAAATAGTCGGATATTTGAAAGGGAAAAGTTCTCTTATGATATTCGATAAATTTGCAAATTTAAAATACAGGTATGGGAATAGACACTTTTGGTGCCGAGGGTACTATGTTGATACAGTAGGGAAAAACGAAAAGAAAATAGCTGAATACATACGTACACAACTTCAAGACGACATAGTAGATGATCAAATGACGCTGAAAGAGTATATTGATCCATTCACAGGAGAAAAGATGAAGTAGTCCTTTAGGACTTGTAGGAAAATACGTGCGGTTGGCGAATCTATTCAACGCATCTTAAGATGCAGCAGGTAAAAGGCCCTTATAGGGCCAAAACAAACCACCAGCTCAGCTGGTGGTCATGATTTG
>NZ_JALU01000028.1 GCF_000525775.1 Mogibacterium timidum ATCC 33093
TTCCGGGGATGTCAGAACAGCCTTTTACACGACCAATGCCGTAGAATCACTGAATTCGACACTGAGGCGGCTGAACCGCCGGAGAAGTGTATTCTCCGGTTCTCAGGCACTGCTGAAAGCACTGTATCTTGCAACGTTCGAAGCCACACGCAAGTGGACAATGCCACTACGCAACCGGGGAAAAGTCCGTGGCGAGTTGTCGATCATGTATCCGTAGCGTCTGCCTGAATAGCAGAAATTGCCGGATTTCAAATAAAAGACATGCCCGTTTCAACCGAGTATGTCTTGACATGTCAAAAATAATTTGGTAGACAATATTTAAGAGCCAGCTAGAAGAAACTGACCGGCCCGTTACACATTTCTCACGAAAGACCTTTATTTACAGAAAAAAATTCTATATTCCCGAAAAAGAAAGAAAATAGAAATGCAATCAAGAAATAAATTTCTCTTAATCACATTTCTTTTGATAAAGCCTTATGCGATCAGGAGTTTTCTACTCTTTTCGCATTTATTCTAGAATTTACAACCATCTGTTGCATAAAAAATTCTGATTTTTTTCTATCTGTGATGATACTTGCATTCATTAGTTTATTTAGCTTCTTCTCATGGAAACCGTAAAAAACAGGATTCTTGATTTTTATAGTCAGCTTTGAACAATTAAACGGGCGTTTTTTGCTTTTTATTTGTTCTATATCTTCAAGTTTAAATTCAAAAAGCAGTACACTATGCCCTCTGCTTCCATAGGTATAATATTTAACAACATTATTTTCATAAAGTTCTAATTTCACTGCATTTATGAAGAGATAATATCCCATAAAAAAAATAAGGATTGGAATACAAATCAGCACTGTTGCAATAATAAATTTATCTGCAAAATCGCTTCCATAACTTTTAAGATGAATCAGTATCGACATAATAATAAAAAATGAAAATATCATAGATAAATAGCCTATCATATTAAATTTAAATTTATAAGGATATGTCAAAATAAGTTTTGGTTCATCTTGTAAAAAATCTAATTCCATAATTTATCCTTTCTCACTTACCATTTTACTGAAAAACCATATAATTTTTCAAGAATTCTTTTATCACATTTTATTTTTTTCAACAATTTTTGTACTCATTGACACATGTATCCTATTTTTTAGATAAATATTTTTTCCATCAACAGAATAACTGAAATAAGCCCATTTAGAATTTCTTCTTTTCACCCTGGATTCCCGTGAATCCAGGATGAAACAGTTGTTTGAAGAAAAGGCAATGCCCAGGAATCGTGATGAGGATGAGATCATGGGCTACAGGGATGTGCTGAATACAATTCATGAGAGCAATGAATATATTCCGGTTCGTCCTTCTTATATATTGCAGATTCATCGTGATCTTCTAAAGAGGGCAGACTTTTCTTATGGCGGACATTTTAAGAAGGTTCAGAACTATATCAATGAAACAAAGCATGATGAAGCAGTGGTTACCAGATTCACTCCGATTGCACCTTATGACACACCGGGAGCTGTGGAGAATTTATGCAACGCATATGAGCAGGCTATAGCAAATGAGAAAATAGATTCTTTGATATTGATCCCAACATTTATCTGTGATTTTCTTTGCATCCATCCATTCAATGATGGCAACGGGAGAATGAACAGACTGCTGACATTGCTCCTATTGTATAAAAACGGTTATAGCGTTGGAAAATATATTAGTATCGAAAAGCAGATAGAGAAAACAAAGGATCGATACTACGATACGCTTGAGGAATCAGATGCGGGATGGCATGAGGAAGAATATGATTTAGATGTAGAAGGCTCCTCGCAAGATTTGACTTTTATGTTGAGAGCAATACAATATTAGGGGTGAATAAAAAAGGTGAACTTTTTCCGTGGACAGGTGAGGTTCAGACTGTGATATGGATAGCGGAATGTATCTGGATTTTTTGCTACAGAATTTGTTGATATGTTTCCACAAACAAATGGAAATATTTTGGTACATACCATATTAGTCTGAACAGGTTCCCGATGACTGACATCAATAAGGGCCTGTCGAGCCAAACGCTTCTCGGTAACTTATCCAAAGGCAAATCAGGTCAAAAAGTGTGAGAGTTGAGTTGCCGAGTTAGATGTCGGGGAGTTGTGGCTGTGAGACAGATGTCTGTGATTTATGATGAATCGTGAAAGAGGCAAATATGAATACAGCGGAAGCGTCTTTATTGTGCTGGGCGATTGTGTTAATTTGGGGAATTATATTGTTCCTTTTTAAGAGAATTTGCCTAGATAAAATAAGAAACGGAGTTCTCAAATATTTGTTTGGTATGATGCTCGCGTATTCAATACTTGTATTGATATTCATTGCTTCAGAGCAAATCCCTAATTTGAGAATTGCATTACAAAACTGGCGTTTATGGATTACACGGGGAATGCACGCCTCAATAATATTAGTTTTGATTCCGGCAGGTTATTCTATTTTCTTGATTGGGAAAGGCTATTCTAAAGAAGGTGGAAATAGAGCACCGTGGAGATGGAAACTAAAGATGATGGCTTCTATGGTTTTTAGTACGTGGATTACTTTTTTTAGTTTAATATTTCTTTCTTTTCTTTATAAAGGCACTAGTTTTTCTGAATTAGTTTTTATGATTAAGGAGAGTTTTCAATATACAGGCTGGTGGATGCTTGGTTTTGTTGCTTCTTGTGCACTTTTGTTGCTTGTAGTGTGGCTTGACCATAAAAAACATATTCAGAAATAGGAAATAAGATATGTTTTGCTTATGATAAAGAAAGCAAATTGGAGCGATAAAAAAGAATATTAGTGTTTGTAAACTTTAGTTTCTACAAATCCAAGTTCATGCATATAGAGGTATCATACTTCAAATGCTGCCATCCTAAGAACGTGAAAGTGTGAGACAGGAGAAAACCAGATGGCGATCACAGTTCATTTAAGATATACTGGAAAAGACGGGTCTGCCCGGAAGTTTGCAGAAGAAATGGTTTCCAGCGGAACAGTCACAGCAATCCGTGCGGAAGCGGGGAATCTCCGCTACGAATATTACATCTCTTTCGACGATCCGGAGACGATACTGCTCACCGACTCATGGAAAGATCAGACAGCACTTGACGCACACCATGCGTCACCGATGATGCAAACGATTTCTGAGCTAAGAGACAAATACGATTTGCATATGACGGTAGAGAGGTATGTCAGTATTGAAGAAAACGAAGAGGACAAGAAATTCACAAGAGAATAGACGGAGGAATCAGGGATATGAGTTCATTTGAAGAAAAGGACTACAAGATTTTTGAACTGTTTGAAAAGCAGTGGGCGGTTGTAACCGCAGGCAATATGGAGCATTTTAACTCCTGCACCGTCAACTGGGGTAGCATGGGGACTCTTTGGACCAGACCGGGCAAGAACGGATCAGTCATTACCGTATATCTATATCCGACTCGTTATACCCGTGAGATATTGACTGCCAGTGAAATATTTACGGTCAGTTTCTTTCCGCCCACCTGCAAAAGGGCACTGGGAATACTGGGTTCACGATCCGGCCGTGACGGGAACAAAGTGGAGGCTTCCGGTCTTACGCCTGTTCCTGTTGGAGACAGCGTAGGTTATCAGGAGGCAAGTATGACCTTCCTGTGCCGTAAGATCTATCAGCATCAGCTGGCGAAGGAAGATATCGCTCCCGATGTGCGGGAATACTACAAGACCAATTCTAAGGTATATCCAGTGGATGAGAACGGCGAATGGCAGCCTCATTGGGTGTTTGTGGGCGAGATTGTTGAACAAATCTGATAGCGCCGCGAAAGAATAATATTGTATATGGTCTGGATAAACAATCTGTTGTCGTTACTGCAGATGGCAAGGATATTGCCGAGACGGTTGAGAAGGCTGTTGCATGGCTGACAGAGTACAGTTTTTAAATAAGACATAGGAGGAAAATAACAATGGCAAAGGCAGAAGACAATAAATGGGGACTCGTCTATGACGGAGCGATCACAGAAATATTGAAGGCGCAGTAAATATTCATCCCGTGAATTATCTTGTAAACGGTGTTAAGGTAGCTGCAAATGTTTATACACCGGCAGGGTATGATGAAAAGTCAGATAATAAATATCCGGCGGTAACCATTGCTCACCCGAACGGCGGCGTGAAGGAGCAGGTTTCCGGTTTGTTTGCGCAGAAACTTGCAGAGAATGGCTATATCGCCATTGCCTGCGATGCTGCATATCAGGGAGCAAGTGAGGGTGAGCCGAGGAATACAGATATTCCTACAAACCGTGGGGAGGACATCCATGCGATGGTGGATTATCTCATGACCTACCCCGGTGTCGATATTGAACGCATTGGCTTGTTCGGCATCTGCGGAGGCGGCGGATATACACTCAAGGCCGCTCAGCTTGAGAAGAGGGTAAAGGCTGTAGCTACGCTTTCAGCATTCAACACAGGAATTGTCCGTCTCTTCGGTCTCGGCAACTCGCAGGCCGATACCATCCAGCAAAGGCTGAAGGAAGCCTCTGACGCAAGAACCGAAGAAGCAAGGACAGGCAAAGTAGTCTATCCTGCACCTCGTGGGCAGATTACACAGGAGTACATTGATTCTCTGCCTGACGGTCTTTATAAGGATGGCATGTATTACTATGGCAGAGATTATGCTCATCCCAACAGCGGCGGTCAGGCTCCGATCAAGAACCTGCTTGACCTTGTAGATTTCGATGCAAGACAGAACATGGATCTGATCACTGTTCCGCTTCTGATGATGGCAGGCAGCGAGGCTGACACGCTCTATATGACAAAGGACTGCTTCGAACTCGCAACGGGAACAGAGAATAAGGAACTGTTCATCGTGGAAGGCGCCCGTCATATTCCGACCTACTTCGTGCCGGAGTTCGTGGAACAGGAAGCGGCTAAGCTGATGGAATTCTTTGGGAAATACTTATAATAAAGGAACACAAGAAGGTGACAGAACTCGAGAAACTGAAAGCAGGCCTTGAATACTGCTATGATGATAAGGAAAAGCCTTTGATGAATACTGTCTATATGGTGGAATGCCAATATTTGTGCAACTTAAAAGTCATGACAAGAAGAGGGAGTATTTGAAGAATATTTTTACGAGCACTTACATAAAAGATGTAGTAGAGCGTAGTAAAATTCTTAAAGATACATCTATAATGGATGATTTGTTAGATACCGTATCTTCATCTATTGACTCGTTATCTAACCAGACAAAACTGGCTGATACTTTCATGTCAGAGAAAAATATAAAGACATCTCAGTTTACAGTAAGCAATTACTTTGACTACTTTATGATAACGTAAAATAAGTTTCGCAAATTGAGATAAATATGTTGAATAATCTGAAGTTATGAAAGACAAGGAATTATGACAAAAGAAGAACGAATAAAAAAATGGTTTTCCGATATACCAGATGCCGAGCTAATCAGTATGGAAATAAAAATGGAAATATGTAAGAAAGCAGCAAAGAAAATGATGATTATCATTTTTGAATTATTGGCTTTAGAGCTCGTGTTGTTATTGATGTTAGGTGGAGGTAACATTCTTAGCCGGACAGCGGATTTTCTCAATAATATTTCTATAGGAGGCAGTCACACAAAAAATCACTATCAAGGCGTCGCTTTTGCGGGAACACTTGTGTGCTTACCTGTTTTAATAATACCTTTAATTGTTGCTTCTATATACAAGAACAAATTCCTTAAATCCGAGGCGACTAAGATTGTGATAAGTATGAAAAATGATGATGCAAAAGAGCCACATTTGACGACTCTTAATGAAAAAAATACAGAAGATATTCTTCATTTTGATAATTTGAATTTCAAGCTGGCCATTATTCAAGTGTTGATGTATGACTTAAAGTTACTAAATTCGGAATTTGATATTTATGATTTTGCCGACCGATATAAAGAAGAGATTGATACAGACAGCGACATCATCATTGAACCTGCAATGAGCTTCTTTAAGAAATTGGAAATTCCAAAGAAATTTGCACCCTATGTAGAAACAATCTATATGGACGGTGGTAATGATGTGTATATGAATATTATTCCGCAGTGGGATGGGGAAGATGAAACTTTTGACTTAAATGAAATAACTTTGACAGAGCTACAGCAATTTCCAAATCTTAAGAAAGCAACTGTTATGAGCAGCAATCTTGATGAAGTAAAAGAAATTTTTGATGCTGCAAATATTGAGGTGAAATTACTTTGACAAAAAGAAAGGAACCTGCAAGATAGCTAAGCAGGTGTCAGTTATGAATGAATACACAAAATTATATCAAAAGATGAGCGAGACATGCATTCCACCACTTAATAAAACAAAAACAGGTAATGCGATTAGAAAAGCTAGAAATCCAATCACTTTTTTAGTAAAAGAGATTTTATTCAGACCCCCTTCTAGATGATATAAGTAAAAGATGCGCTTGAAAATTTTACTTAAAACGGCTATGCTTATTCTGAGTAAAATAGATTAGACTTAGGGGGGATATTTTGAGATTGGAAAATAATAGAGCAGGACAATTAAAGAAAATGCAAAGTGATTACGAATGCTTTGTTCCACATAATTTGCAAGATATAAAATTAAGTCTTGATAGTGAAATAAATGCTTTAATCAATAAAGCATATTTATTATTGGGAAGATTAGACGGTATGGCAATAACACTACCGGATATTGATCTTTTTGTATCTATGTATGTTCAAAAAGAGGCAGTTATAAGTTCTCAAATAGAGGGTACACAAGCTTCTCTTGTTGATGTGCTACAAAAAGATAAGAGAAATGAAAAGATAAAAGATACTGAAGAAATTGTAAACTATATCAAAGCAACTCATTATGCATTTAAAAGACTCAATGAATTGCCGTTATGTATGCGATTGATTAAAGAAATTCACTCTGTTCTCCTGTCTAATGTTAGAGGAGAAGAAAAAATGCCGGGTGAATTTAGAAAATCACAAAATTGGATTGGACACACAGGATCAACTTTAAAAAATGCAAGTTTTATTCCACCTGCACCTGATGAGATGGATATTTGTTTAAGTGATTTGGAAAAATATATACACGAAGATAGCAATATTTCAAACTTAATAAAGATAGCTCTAATTCACTATCAATTTGAAACGATACATCCTTTTTTAGATGGTAACGGAAGAATGGGAAGACTCCTCATAATACTATATCTAAGAGAGCAAGGCTTGATTGAATACCCGGTTCTTTATTTGAGTTATTTTTTTAAGAAAAACAGGAATAGATATTATGAACTTCTTAACAACATTCGTATCAAAGGGGAATTTGAAGAATGGATTAAATTTTTTATAGACGGAATTTGTGAAATATCTGAAGATGCAATCACTTCTATTCAAAAGATTAGCGAGCTTAAAAAGAAAGATATAGAGAGAATTCGAAAGTTTTCAAACGGCAATATTTCAAATCTTCTTTTAGTGTATGAATATCTATTGAAGCATCCTTTTGTAGAAGCAGAGGATATAAAAAAATTAGTGCATGTTAGTAAGCCTACTGTCAATAAAATTTTAGAAAATTTAATGGATATGGAAATATTAGAGCTTGTAGAAGAGAAAAAAAGATATAGACAATATGTATATAAAAAATATGTAGACATTCTTTCAGAAGGAACAATATTGTAAAAATAAGAATTTCGTAAATTGATAAATGATAAGATTAAAGCGGTGTAGGCAAATTTGAATTTATGGAGTTTGAAGAATGGCGAGATATGAGTTAAGGGCAATTTATAAAATAAATGGAAAAGAAAATGTTTATTATGCAAGACTTTTAACACAAGACACTTATGGTATATTCGAGCCTATTTATGGAGAAATATGCCAAGAAAATTTTCTTGATAGAAACTATGAAAATTGGCCACAGAGTGAAATTTATGGGTTAGCTTTAGGTGGTACTCCGGAACATCAAAGAAAACAAATAGCTGCCTTGAAAAAGTTGGGATTCGATTTATGGTGGTGAAAATTAATCAATAGTGTTGATAGACAACTAAGAATTTATAATATAGTATAAGAACATTTTAGAGGTTATATTCGTATTGATTAATAGGAATTTGAGAAGTGCTTGCTCTATAACTATAGATGAAAAATCTATTGGATTATTAGGAGCCTACTAATAAAAAGTCAAGCACTTTTTGAAAGGAAAATAAAAATGTTTTTTTGTAAAAATAAGCACAATAAAAGAGCCACCGTTAATCGCCGGCTAAAAAACAGAAGAGGAGGTGTTCTATTCGGTTTGAGATTGAGAAGCTAAATGAGCCTTAACAGTTCCATAGTAAATGCGAAGAAACTTGTTTGCACCGGCAGTCATATAGACATGATAAGGCTTGCCCTCTGCTTTCTTCTTCATCATAAAAAGATAGACACGATTATCAGCAGGAGCATTCTGCATCAATGTCTGCATGATTTGAAAAAGAGTTTTTCTGAGTCTTGGAGCACCACGCTTGGAAGCACGGTTACTGTCAATTTTCATCTTGCCGGACTGGTTGACTCCGGGATCAACACCTGCAAAGGCAGTTAAAGCTGAGCGATGGTTAAAGCGTGAAATATCTCCGATTTCAGCCATAAGCTGAGGACCGAAGGTATGACATACTCCAAACATGTTCATAACTACTTCATATTCAGGCAGAGTAGAAGCTAATTCATCCATTTTTAGACGCATGGATTCAATCTGTGCGGAAATGAGATTAACCTGTACAATAGCGGAGAGAACCATATCTTTGTAAATATGGTCTTTGGGAACAACGGCAATGAGTTCTTTGGAAGATTCAAATAGACTCTTTGGCTTATCAGGCTGAAAGATGTAGCCCTGCCTTTTACAAAACTTCTTGTAGCGCTCGGTAAAAGTTTTCAGACCGATGGTTCTTACACAATCTGCATGCCAAAAAGAATAGGCATAGTCAAGCCATTTCTGCGAACCATTCTTGCGAACAGGACTGTCGAAGAATGCATTAACACCGGGATAAGTTAAATCAAGTAATGAAATGAGATTGTTCTTAAGAGCTGTCTTTTGTCGCATAAGAAACTGGAACTGAGTATTTAGAGTTTTTAGTTGCGTGCGTGTATTATCCATAGCTGAATATTGACGAAGAAGGTGCCACTTGTCAAGTGTATATCCTGCAACCTTCTTTGCATCGGCAGAATCAGACTTGACCTTTCTAAGAGAATTATCGCCGTCATACTCTTTAATGAGATGAGGATTTACAGCAGAAACGAAGAAACCTGAATCAGAAAGAACTTTAAGAATCGGTTCGTGATAATGACCGGTACATTCCATGACAATGCGAGTATCGCCTTCAAGGTGTTGGATATACGAGGACAAGATAGAAAGCTCCTTTGGAGTGTGCCTTACATCAAAGGGCTTACGTACAATTTCCCCTGCCGGGCGAAGAACCGCGATTGTGCTCTTACCCTTACTAACATCAATACCTACAGCGTTTAACATAGTTATGCCTCCTAAAGAATAAATTTGCAATGGTACCGGGCTTTCTCATTGCTTATTTAATCTCCTGGGCATCAAACGAACACGCAAGTATAGAGCGGTTCAACCTACATAAACCAAACAGCTGCAAATGAGTGACCGGACGGCAGGCTTTCCGACGGACATAAAAGTCCAAGGAGGACTACGCCAAAACCATGCCACTACATTTTAACAGCTTTAATAATGAGATGAGCAGTTCCTCGCTGGATGTGAGGTTACTGACCACTACACTTTATATATTAGGAGGAGGGTGGAGCATGCGTACAATTCAGTCAGAAAATATTTTGAGTGAGAACGAACGGCGATTAAAATGAATGGGGCAATGTAGCAGACCTTCATTGCCCCGGAAATGTTATCTTTATTTTCTTGCCATTTGCGAATTATAGGATTCACCGCATCCCATAAAGATATTTTGATGTACCGTTATCAAACCTTTTGGAGCATCTGACCATAAATCAATGAGTTTTTTCCGAGGTAAATTTACCCGTTCAGATAATCCCAAAAGGCATTAACCATATTTCTTTCGCTGGTTATAAACGCCGCCAAGGGCATGTCAGCTTTTGCCATCACAACTCCGGCATCATCCTTCACATATAGCAGTGTATGGAAGTCCGGTTCACTGCTGAGAGTGACAGTCAGATTCTCATACTGCCTTTCCAGCAATTTCAGCCATTCCCAGTGTGCCAGATACTGCTCTCGCGTATAGGTAAAGTCGTGGATAGAAAACGCTTCTGCCAGAGGCAGCTTTAGACGAGAGGGCGTCAGCAGAGCAAGCTCCGGATCCAACAGCGTCAGTGTAATACGCTGCTTTTGTATATTCCTGCAGAATAAGGCAAGGATCCGCTCCCACAGTTGAAACAGCTCCCCACTTCCGGTCTGCGTCGTCAATTCACGGACAAGTGCCTCCGGCATGGTAAACAGCGGCGGCATGGCACAGCGCAGGCGAACGCTTCCCTCAACATAGGCAAGACCGAAAAAATCTCTGTGAAATCGCTCCGTCTCCTGCCCCGTAAAAATGCGCATGAGAGGGCGGCAAAGCGTGAGGTAACGCTCGTATTCCGTTACAAGTGCACTGACCGCCGTTCTATCCGTCAGGAAGATGTGGAGCATCCCTTCCGTGTCCTGATGTACGGATGAGGAAATGACAGCCGCTGTATCCGGAGCAATGAACATCGTCCGTTGAAAGACACCATCCCGCAGCCGCGGATAGTAGTATGGCTCAATCATGCCCGTCATATAGATGGGGATCCACTTTGTGACGGCTTCCATAAGTTCGTTGAAATCCCGCGACACGGTATGGATAATCCGAACCCGGTTGCCTTTCAGAATGACCTGCTTGAACAGTTCCATCCATCGAGCAGAAAAGGCCGGATCCTCATAAAGCCAGGCCATGCTTTCGTCGGAAAACAACAGCAGCGTCTGTGGTTTTTTCTCTTGCAATATCATCAGAAAGAATTGCTCCACCGCCTTGCGCTTACCGGCATTTCCGTAAAGATGTCGGGCATATTTCCGCGGTGCTTCCTCAACGCTTAAGTTGCCCGGGGCAGCAGCTGGACTAAAGACAACCCGCGAAAAGCCGGAAATCAGTCTGCCGGTTGTGGCGGCGGTATCATTCTCCGTTTCCAGAAGCCATTGCTCCAGATATCGCGCCATGTGTTCCACAGAGTTAAATGCGGTGTCTCCGATGCCCGTAAGCTTCTGCAGTGCACTGCACTGGTACTCTTTTTTGATATGTTCCGCAAGATACCGGCACATGGGCTCCAAATATTCGTGCTTTTTCGGCAGCGGCCTCGCACCGGTGCGAAGTCTTCCGATGTGTGAGCTGTTTATATGGACAGCTCTGCTCAGCAGGCTGTTGGAAACCTCCGCAATATTCATCAGCGCATCAAACCGCTCTGCAAACATATGCCACCCTCCACATAGAATTTTCGATTATTATAGCAGCCATGCCAAACCGGTTCAATATATATGACACATAATATGCCATGAATTTGGCACAACCTTTTTGGTTTTATCTGTAAAAAATGGCTGTGACCTATGATAATGTAAAAATATACGAATATACAAACAATTAAGGATGCGGTCAATATGCGGTTTCCCACCAATAAGGTAGGCTTTTACCTCGAAACACTATGAGTTACACCTATAAGAAAAGCTCAGGGTAGCCAACATGTTTTTATAATGTTTTGTGCCTTGAGTGTCAAAAACGCGAAAGGAATGGATATGACTATGAAAGGATTACAATACCTTTACCCTAACCGCTCTTTCACCCTTGATGAGTTGGTAGAGTTTATGAAAATTCACTGGGATACTCTGCATTACAACAACTTCACGGTTGGCAAGCCCACATCATTAGCTGCGGGTCAGGCTGTCATTCTTCCTGCAACTGCCCGTCACGTTGTACTTGTTGTACCTCATTCAGCCGGAGAATTATTCAACAGAAAAGACAAGATCATTCTTTCAGTTACTGAAAATCAGGAAGGCTTTGAGGAAAGCTTGATATCTTCCCTCGTGACAAGCAACGCATTGACCGGAGTCTGGTCAATTCAAAAAACAATGTCCATTCATAAGGAAAGAAAAGGACCGGCAGAAGAAGCCCTGCTTCGTTACACAGAGCATCTTCGCACACTGCTGAAAAACGAGGGCTATTTGGATTAACTTGAATTGGGAGGTAGTGCTATGAAAGTGCGTGAAGTAATTAATATAAATCGGACCTTAACGCTGCAAGAATTGTATGAGTTCATGCAGCAATGTTGGGATAAGACAACATATAACGACTTCGTTTTAGGCAGACCTGCTGTTGGTGCGTTCAGAGATTACATCCTGCTTCCTGCGACTAAAAGATATGTGATATCTAGTTATCCGCATAAAGATAAGGTTATTATTACTGTGATGCCCAATCTTGAAGGACAGATTGATCTGGCGGGAAGTGTGGTGCTTGGTGGCTATGGTCAAATGGGTCTGACAGCAGAGCTGCGCGGATTAGCATCCCAGGTTAACGAGCTATATGCCGCATATATAGAATCGCTGTTTGCAGAAGCTGGACTGCTCACCGGTTTTCCCAAAAAGCAAAAATGCCCTATAATCAAACATCGTGACGGAGAAAAGATGGTTGAGAACGTGCTGGATCTTGTGAAAATCGCACCTCCGGAGTCACGCAGGACGTCGAATTTATCGTTTATACTGGGTATCATTTCCCTAGTTTTGTTTTTCACAGGTATTCCCGGGATTGTTACAGGGGCTGCTGCCATCATGACAGCCAACTCAGTGTTAAAGGGAAAGGGGTATCAGGATAAGGCATACAGAGGACGATTCTGTGGAAAAGTCGCAGTCTGCATGTCATCTGTTATGACGTTTATTCTTATTATCGGCAGTATTCTGACTAAATTCTATACGTAGCACAGACCTATTGACCTCTGAGTGAAGCAACCGATGGTGAGATGGATTTGACAAGTGCTGAAAGTAAGGCTACTTATGTACAAATTAAATCCCATGTATGTCAATTTAGAATGTACGGAGAATTTATCCTTGGATACTTATCAGTAGATGAAGAAAACCAAAGGTTTTGAAAAGGACAGGGATATCAGTAAGTGATTTTCTACAATTTATTGTTGATTGACTTGGCAGTTAGAGTATGCTAACATACAGCTATTGAACGAGCGTCGGTCAATAATGAATTGGTGGTGATAACTTGACAAGCAGAATTTCAAAAGCTCCGGAGGAGAGAAAGCAAGAACTAATAGAAGTAGCAACTAAACTTTTTGAATCAAGAGGATATGAAAAAGTTTCGGTCAGAGACATCCTTTCAGAGGTTAATGGCGCCCCTGGTATGTTTTATTATTACTTTAAGTCCAAAGAAGACATATTTTTAGCTTGTATGGAATGTTATTTTTCCGAGAGGCTCAAAGTGAAAGTCGATATATTAAAAAACAAGGAAATAGCATATGAAGTAAGGATAAAAACCTTGAGGGAGCTTATTGTAAATGACATCAACCAATTTGCACAAAGATTCGATTTTTCAGCAGATAATTCTATAACGGATAATTCATATAGACTTTGGGAATTAATGCATTATATTGGACACTTTGTAGAGGCTTATGCTGATTTCATTATTGAAGGAGTTGAGACACAAAAGATAAAAAATCGTATCGGTGTTACTAAAGAAAATGCGAGAAATATCGCTGCATTTATTCTTTATGGGGCAACAGGAACAATTTATAATGATTCTATAAATGGAATAAAAGAGGTGAATAATCCTGATGGGGCATTTGATATTATCAGTGAAATATTCACTTGAGATAATAAAATTTAAAAATAAATATAATGATCTATTGAGACAAGGAAAACATGTAAAATTGTTTTCCTTGTGTTCGTTTTAGGGACATTGAACGAACTCGTTCGGCAAGAAAGTGAGGTTAAATTATGAAGAAAAAAAGAAATCCATAGGAGACATTGTCTCTTACAGTGATACTAATAAAGGAAATTTAGTAGTTGGTATTTTCCTTGTTAGTATAGGGATGATTTTTAGTATAGGTCCCATTATTGCAGTATTCAAGATTATTAGGGAGTTATTTAACGGAAATAATCCGAGTACGAATATTATTAACTATGCTTTATATGGGTTTATATCTGTAATTTTTGCATACTTGTTTATTTACAGTGGAGGAATTTCATGCATAAATTTGCTTATAGACTTATTGCAAATCTGGAGAAAAAAATAGTTTCACATATTGGGCAAGGGCTATATTAAAAGATGTTCCAATCATATTACTTGATGAAGCTACCGCATCGCTTGATCCTGAGAATGAAGTAGCTGTTCAAGATGCAATTTCTAATTTAATAAAAAATAAGACAGTTATAGTAGTTGCCCACAAACTGAAAAATGTTGTTGGAGCGAATAAAATTGTTGTTCTGGACAAGGGTAAGATTGTAGAGCAGGGCAAACATGAAGAACTGCTATCTCTGGGAGGAGTATATAAATCCCTTTGGGATTATCAAGAAAAATCAAAACATTGGCAAATTGCTAATACATTAAATTAAATTTTAGCAATCTGGTAAATAGTCAAGAAGACATTTGAGGAGGATTATTATGTCAACAAAGAAAAAATCATCAAAAAATGCTATCACAGCGGGAGTTTTAATTGCACTCTATCTTGTAACCTATGCAATAATTGGGGCTATTTCGATGCCAATACCAATTTTGTTTTTACTAATGCCTATGATAGTAGCATTATTTGCAGCACCTACTTACCACATGCTTCTTGCAAAAACAAAATCAAGCACAGCTATTTTTATAGCAGCAGTGTTACCAAGTGTACTTCTTGTAGCGACGGGACATATTCCTATTGCACCATTGGTATCAATACCGGCTGGAATTATAGCTTTGTTAATTGCAAAAAACGGTAACTATGAAGATTTTAAGAAAAACAGTATAAGTCATTTGTTTTTTTCGCTTAATCTTTTTGGAGGATTTATACCAATTTGGGTTATGAGAGAGGCATTTTTTAAGAGTGTAATACAAGGCGGATTGGATCAAAGTTTTTGTGATACGGTGAGAACCTTAACCCCACTATGGGTATTACCTGTTATGATTTTGGGAACATTTTTGTTCTCTTTACTGGGTTCTTATCTAACAAAGAAAGTGCTAAATAAAAAATTAGAGTCAGCTGGGGTATTATAATGGAAGTTAAAAAGTTTGTTCTGGGGCATACATATGACCTCAGAACAAAACTTGCTTTATTGATAGGAGCAAATATTTTAATATTTCTTGGCAACAGTATATTGTATGAAAGTTTTTTAACATTGCTTTGTTTGATGGTTATTATAAGCAGTGGATACATAAAATCGGCTTTAAAATATATTTTGTTTTTTGCCTTTAGTGTCGCTGTGGAAATAATCGTAATAAATTTAGATATTCACTTTTTTGTGAATTTGATTTTGTTCGTTGTAGCAATTATCAGGAAGTTTTTGCCATGCATTATTATTGGGAAATGGATTTTAAGCTCTACAAGTTCATCTTTAGCTGTTGCAACTTTACAAAAAATGAGATTGCCAAAAGATGCTCTTATTATGATTTCCGTTATATTTAGATGTTTTCCTACAATTAAAGATGAGTGGTCGCATATAAATATGGCTATGAAAACAAGGGGGATCAGCTTCAGTATTTATAACTTGGTTAATAGACCGACTGAAACAATAGAATATTTTTTTGTACCATTATTTGTCAGTGTTATAGAAATCGGTGATGAATTATCTCAATCTGCAATTGTAAGAGGTTTAGATGCTCCTGCAGTAAAGACAAGTAGGCATATTATTAAAATACAAATAGGCGATTGCATAATTTTTGCATCGTTAGCAGTTGTAATATGTATGGTTGTTTTAATGAGGTTATGGGGGTATCAGCTATGATTGAAATTAAAAATTTAAGCTTCAAATATAGTAAGGATGATGACTGCAGCTTGAAAAACATAAATTTATCTGTTCGTAAAGGAGAGTGCGTACTTTTATGTGGAAAAAGCGGTTGTGGTAAGTCCACACTGCTAAAAACAATAAATGGTATCATTCCGGAATTTTGTAATGGAGAGATAGATGGAAGTGTAAAAGTCGGCGACATGAATACCTTTGAGACAGAGATATATAAAATTTCTGAAAAAGTAGGATCTGTTTTTCAAAACCCTAAAACACAGTTTTATACAACAAATACCACAGATGAAATCGCTTTTGGTTTAGAAAATTACGGATTGGAAAGGGCGGATATAAATAAAAAGATTGAAAAAGTTAGAGACGCCTTAAACATTGAATCATTGATGAATAGAAACATATTTGAGCTTTCAGGTGGAGAAAAGCAAAAAATAGCAATTGCCAGTGTGTATGCTTTAGATCCGGAAATATTTGTTTTTGATGAACCGTCTTCCAGTTTGGATATTGATTCTATGAAGGAACTTGCAAAGATAATAGAAAAATTGAAGGTGGTAGGTAAAACAATAGTAATTGCTGAGCATAGGTTATGGTATTTGAAAAACGTAGCTGATAGAGCAATATATCTGGAAGATGGAAAAATCACAAAAGAATACATTATGGAAGAAATTCAAAATTTAAGTGAAGAGGAAAGATTAAGAACAGGGCTTAGGCATACTGAATTTCATAGTGATAACTTTAAAAGAAAATCAAATTCTTTGCAAAATACAATTGAACTGGAAATAAAAGACTTGTTATATAAAAGAAAAAAGAAAACCATTTTGATGGTAGATAACCTGAGCTTTGAAAGAGGAAAGATTATAGGAATAATTGGGAAAAATGGAACGGGGAAGTCTACTTTTGCAAAAATTGTTTGCGGACTTGAGAAACCGTCTTCCGGGAGGTTTTACAAAGACAATAGACAATTAAGCTCTAAAAACAGGATCAAAAATAGTTTGTTGGTTATGCAAGAGGTAAATAATCAGTTATTTACAGATACGGTTTATGACGAGATAAATTTAACATCTGATATCGGCGCTGAAAAAATAAATATTTGCATGAAAAACATGCAAATCGATAATTTAAAACAGAAGAATCCTCATACCTTATCGGGTGGACAGAAGCAGAGGGTTATTATTCTATCTGCTTTACTTTCAAATAAAAATCTATTGTTTTTTGATGAGCCAACAAGCGGATTAGATTATGCGAGTATGAAAGTAGTTGCTGAGAATATAAAAAATTTCCAAGAAACAAAGAACTTGATTTTGATAATTTCTCATGACATTGAATTTTTAGAAGAGGTATGTGATGAAGTTATTTTTTTCTCGTGATTGTGATTTATGTGCAAATTTATTGAGATATGAAAAGTAATATATAAATAGACTACTATTGTGATAGCCATAAACATCTTAATTTAAATTCTGAAGGTAATGAAAAATCTACCGGCAAATAGCAAGATAATACGAATACGTTCTTTGTTTATTGCGACAACAGCGGACTGCTGTTTGACACGGAAAGGCGGGTATTCTATGCACATATGCCTGAAAAGAGATTGGACTGATAAATTCCGGCTTAGACAACAGACATACCAAGGTTCCCACACTGCCATCATCGGCGGCGGGGGAGTGGTTTAGTTGCTGCATCCGGCGATTACACTTTCTACCGGGTAAAATCCTCGAATCTGCTTGGTGGCGGGAATGATACAATCGAAGTCAAGTTATATTTGGCAACACAAACGGTAGATAGTGACTGGCTGAAATGATATGATTAACAAGACAAGATTAAGAAAATGGAAGGTAAAGTGATATGAGCAAGAGAGGTGAACTCGCTATCGAGCGAAAGCATCACGGGCATAACTGTGCACAGGCGATAGCCTGTACCTACGCTGACTGCGTGGGCGCAGATGAGGAACTGTTGTATATGATAAACCAAGGATTTGGAGGCGGACTAGGCGGCATGGAGGGTCATTGCGGCTGCCTGTCAGGTGCGTCGGTTATTCTCAGTCTCAAGGGTGAGAGCAAAACCAAGACTGCAGGGGAGATGAAGCGTATCACAGGCGAATTCAAGGAGCGCAATTCGTCAGTTATCTGCAAAGACCTCAAGGGGCTTAAGACCGGGAAGATGCTCAGAAGCTGCGATGATTGCGTTCGTGATGTCTGCGAATTTATAGAGGAATATCTGGATATTAAGTAATTTTAGAGACCTTACAGGAAGTTAAAAATTGGCTGAAATAAGGACTATATGTAGTAAATTGTAGATTAAAAAACATAGATATAGGAATTTTAGGCAGGCTTACAATGAATGAGTCTGAATGTTTGTTTTATAACACAAAATATACCTCCTGATAGACTGATTAATTGTAATATATAAATAAAAATACATGATAAACTGTTGACAAAGCTTTGCAATTAGATAGAATATACGTGAAAACAAATAGAAACGATTTTAGTAATCGATTAAAAATCTTGATTAAGGAGGACAATAATATGATAAGTGCAACAGTAGGTTTAATAATTTCGGGAGGATGCATGATTCTATCATACGGCTTAATCAAGATGGCATATAACAGGAGCAAATATGGTAGCTCTTTCCGTTAGGGAGGTATACCATCAGTAACATTTTCTCTATATTCCTAAAAAGGCGGAGGACGAGCTAAGGGAGCTCGTTCTTCGCCTTTTGTGAGACTTTGCTTTGCCGAAGCTTTTATTGAAAGCTTTTGCGTATCCCTGTAAATCCTCGTGAGTGTTTGAAGCTTCCCGGCAGGCCTTGCGAGCTCCTGAGACACCTGCCAATCTTTAGCGAGTGTTTTTTGAATTTCTACTAAGCCTCGTGAATTATTTCGACTGTTGTGGAGACCTGTCAATTTCTGAGGGCACTTACATAAGATTAGATTGTAAAGAATTAATAAAAGTCAAAAAAGTACTTTACAAAGTTAGAGATATCTAATATAATGAATTCCGGTTAGAGAAATCTAACATATGACAGAATATAGTTACCAGGAGGTGTTTACATGTACGTAGTATATTGGAGCGCTACAGGCAATACTGAAGCTATGGCTAACGCTGTTGGCGAGGGCATCGGAGCAGATGCTAAGGTTGTACCTGTATCTGAAGTGAGTGTAGCGGATGTAAAGGGCGAAGATAAGCTTGCTCTCGGTTGCCCGGCTATGGGAGCTGAGGTAATTGAAGAGGAAGAGATGGAGCCTTTCATCGCAGAGCTGGAGGGCTGCTGCTCGGGTAAGAAGCTCGTTCTGTTCGGTTCATACGACTGGGGCGATGGCGAGTGGATGCGCTCATGGAAGGACCGCATGGAGGCTGCCGGTGCAGTAATCGTTGAGGAACCGGTAATCTGCAACAACGAGCCTGATGATGCAGGTCTGGCACAGTGCAAGGCTCTTGGAGAGGCGCTGGCTAACGCATAGGCGGACACCGATACGTTAGACAACGGTATGTTCGAATAATCGTACAAAATAATATTAATTAAAGCTTAATAACGATAAGCAGATAAATCCAAGCCATAATAATCATACTTTCAACCTACATATTTAAGTCATTTTGTTAATCGCCAAAAGCCGGGGGCATCTGCCCCCGGCTTTTGGTTAGTGCGCCCACCCGGCGCACTAACCAAAGAGTACTCGCAGAGCGAGTACTCTTTGGCTGCGTAGTCTCTATTCGATATATGCTTTAAATCTACACATAAATGACAAATTTATATATTGCGCGCAATTTAATTATATGCTATATTTATCTTGCCCTTAAATGAAGCAGCATTGTTGAGAATAATGTGGAAGCAAGAGAGAAATATTATGTACAGGAAGATTATCAATAAGATTACAGGCTATTGAACTGTGAACGGCGGCGTTCTCAGACTGCCGGCAGGCAAGTACAAGGAGCTTGAGAATTGAACTTTTGTGAAGGAATATTCAAGAAAATAATTTTCTACAATTGAATATTAAATGGTACAATCATCGTAGAGAATGACAGAGGGCTCATTTTCACTAATTGATTGACAAAATGGTTTAAGGAGGTATAGGTTATGGCTAATAAGAAATACGCAGGAACACAGACGGAGAAGAATCTTGAAGCGGCTTTCGCAGGGGAGTCGATGGCGCGCAACAAGTACACATATTTTGCATCTAAGGCTAAGAAGGAAGGCTTTGAGCAGATTGCTGATATATTCCTCAAGACGGCTGCAAACGAGAAGGAGCACGCTAAGCTCTGGTATAAGGAGCTCAACGACGGTGTAGGCGACACTGCATATAATCTGGCAGACGCTGCAAATGGCGAGAACTACGAGTGGACAGACATGTACAAGGGCTTTGCTGAGACAGCTGAGAAGGAGGGCTTCCCGGAGCTCGCAGCCAGATTCCGCCTCGTAGGCGAGGTTGAGAAGCACCACGAGGAGAGATACCGTGCACTGCTCAAGAATGTTGAGATGCAGGAAGTATTTAAGAAGAGCGAAGTGAAGGTGTGGGAATGTCGCAACTGCGGACATATTTGCGTTGGAACTGAGGCGCCTGAGATCTGCCCGGTTTGTGCTCACCCACAGTCATTCTTCGAAGTTCACGCAGAGAACTATTAAGGAGATAGACCATACGGCTATGAGTAGGCTTCGGTTCGCCGGGGCCTTTTTATATATATGCAGTATAGGGTGCATAAATACACAAGGTATTCGAGGTGATAGGCTGACATATTTATGTGAATGTCTGCAATAAGGTGGTGTGACAAGATAGAGTAGACAGTATGTGCTTTTGATGCAATGCATTATGATATCCCGTGGAAGCTGGTCAGCGGGATTAGCTTGGATTAGGGTAAGCAAATGATTGAAGTAAGGGAAATACGAAAAGAATACAGGACCGGGGATTTTATTCAAAAAGCACTCGACGGAGTTTCGGTAGCTTTCCGAGACAACGAATTTGTAGCGGTTCTCGGTCCTTCCGGGTCGGGGAAGACCACGCTTTTGAATATACTGGGAGGTCTTGATACTGCTGACTCCGGAGAGATTATAATAAGCGGAATTTCAACCGGAGAATATAGACCGTCAGATTGGGATACATACAGAAATCACAGGATAGGGTTCGTATTCCAGAGCTACAACCTAATCCCGCATCAAACGGTGCGAGCAAATGTTGAATTGGCTATGACCCTGACAGGCGTGGAAGCGGCTGAGCGACGTGCACGAGCAGAGGAATCCCTTGAGAAGGTCGGTTTAAAGGGTCATGAGGATAAGAAACCGAGTCAGCTTTCAGGCGGTCAGATGCAGCGTGTTGCCATAGCTCGCGCACTCGTCAACAATCCTGAAATCGTCTTAGCCGACGAACCTACAGGTGCGCTGGATACCGAGACAGGAATTCAAGTCATGGGACTCCTGCAGGAGATTGCCAAGGATAGACTGGTCATCATGGTTACCCACAACCCGGCTCTGGCAGAGTCGTATGCAAATAGAATAATCACCCTCAAGGATGGCAGAATCCTCGAGGACAGCAAGCCTGTAGCTCCGGATGAGCTAAATGCAAGCGTCAGAAACAAGGTAGCGGCTTCCGATGCGGGCAAGAAGACTTCGATGGGCTTCAGGACAGCCCTCGCACTGTCCTTCTCCAACCTTATGAGCAAGAAGGGAAGGACGTTCCTTACCGCGTTTGCCGGTTCTATTGGAATCATAGGCATAGCAACGATTCTGGCATTGTCCAACGGAGTAAACGGTTACATAGCTAAGGTCGAGGAAGACACCCTGTCTTCATATCCGCTGACAATTTCCAAGACAGCAACCGACCTGACCGGCATGTTTACCAACCTAACCGGCAATTTCAAGGATGATAGAAAGGCCGACAGTAAGGATAAGGGTAAAGACAAGGACAAGGCTTCGGACACAGTCGAGGTCAAGGATACGACAGGCGCAGCGGATTCAGCTTCAAGCTCAGACACAGATTCGGATTCGGCTGCGAGATCAAGTTCCGGCTCTGGCTCAAGCGAGAATGCCGGCTCAGCAAACGGTTCCTCGAACTCAGACTCCGGCTCCGCAAAATCGGCAGACGGCAAGGAAATCAAGCAAAATAACGTGCTCGGTTCAGTCTTTGGCAACACCAGACGCAATGACCTGGTGGCCTTCAAAAAATTCTTAGACAAGAAGGACAACAAGGTTCGTAAAAATGCTTCGGTTATCACGTATAACTATGGCATCACTCCGATGATTTTCCAGGACAAGACCGGTGCGGAGCCTGTAAATGTTAACGCAGCCAACGATATGGATGCCAACTATGAGAGCTTCGGCATCCAGAACAATTCCAACACGGGATTCCAGCAGATGCTCGACGATGAGAAGCTGCTCAGGCAGCAATATGAAGTAGTTGCGGGTAAATGGCCTAAGGAACCTGACGAAGCGGTTCTCGTCCTGAACAAGGATGGTTCGATTGCCGACTACACTCTGTACCAGCTAGGCTATTACGACCACCAGGCTTATAAGGATGCTATGGCAAAGTACAGACAGACAGGCAAGCTGGAACTGGAGCGCTCGCAGCAGAAGCCTTTTAGATACAAGGATGCCCTCAAGCTGAGATACAGCGTCATCTCACCGGGTGAGATATACACCTACAATTCAGCCACCGGTACGTGGCTCGACCAGTCCAAGAACAAGGAATTCCTGCGCGACCGGCTGGACAAGGGGATCAAGCTCAAGGTCGTAGGAGTTCTCAAACCTAACGGCAAGTCGAGGACGAACGCCCTGATGCCGGGTATCAGCTATCTGCCATCCTTAACTTCTAATATTATTGACAGAATGAAGGATGCAGATATCGTCAAGCAGCAGCTTGCACACCCGGATGTGGACGTATTTACGGGCAAGACGTTTGAATCGCTCAAGGCATCGAACGGCTCTGCCTTTGACATGAGCAAGCTGTTTAGCGTCAACCAGTCTATGCTGGCTAGCGCATTCAAGTTCGACGCGTCCAAGCTGCAAAAGGCCTTTGGCAGCAGCCCACTCTCCGGCCTCGATTATTCAAAGGCTCTGCAAGGAGTGGATACGACGCGACTCGCTCAGGACATGATGAGCGGTCTGATGCAGGAGCTGGCGGGATTCCCTGCCTATCTGCAGCAGCAAAATATTACGTTGTCTCCTGCCGACCAGACAATGGTCACAAATGAGACGAGTCAGCTGATAGCCACTCTCCTCGCGGGTTATCCGACCTATGCGAGCGACTACGCAACGAAACATCCGGGAGCGAGCCGGGACGAGATTATAACTTCGTATCTTTCGAGCACGACTGCGCGGACAGCGGTATCAACCACTGCAACACGGATAGCTCAGAACCTGGGAAACAGTGGATTTAGCGGAACTATAGAGAGAGCCCTGAGCAACTATATGCAGGGCAGAATGTCCGGAGTGATGGGTCAGTTCATGGGACAAGTGATGAACGAGATGCAGAAGCAGCTTGGTTCGCAGCTGGGCAATGCAGCAGCCGCAGGCGGACAGATGCTTAGAACACTGCAGAGTGCGTTTAGCGTCAATCCGTCGACTTTTGCCAAGGCGTTCAAGCTGAACATGGATCAGACGCAGATGGCGGCGCTGTTCAGCCAGTTCATGAATACGAGCCTCGTGACGTACGACTCGAACCTCAAGAAAATGGGCTATGCCGACAGGTCTAGCCCTGAGTCTATCTCGATATACCCAAGCAGCTTCGAGCACAAGGACGCTGTTATAAAGGGAATCGACGACTACAATGCTCACATGAAGCGGACGGGGCACAAGTCGCGAGTAATCACGTACTCGGATATCATGGGCGCGCTCATGTCGTCGGTTACGGATATAGTAAATATGATCAGCTACGTGCTTGTGGCATTTGTCAGTGTGTCGCTCATCGTCAGCTCGATAATGATCGGTATCATCACGTATATCTCGGTGCTCGAGCGCAAGAAGGAAATCGGTATTCTGCGCGCGATGGGTGCATCCAAGCGAAATATTGCAAATATCTTCAATGCCGAGACCTTTATCGAGGGGCTATTATCGGGCGTGTTTGCGATACTGTTCGTCTATATCGTGAGCATCCCGGTAAACGCAATCGTGCTGTCGCACTTCAATGTCGATCACATCATGAGACTGCCAATACATTCGGCGTTAATTCTAATAGGAATCTCCGTATTACTGACCTATATAGCCGGTTTAATACCATCCAGGTCAGCGGCAAAGCGCGATCCGGTGGAGGCGCTGCGTAGCGAATAGAGTGAATAGAGAATGATAAAAAAGCGGGAGTTTTGGAGGTAATCGGAGATTACATAGTGAGTGCTCACGCATGCCGAAACATTGTTAAATGTAGTTTAACTAATTGAAAGTACTGCAGTTTAGGCTCGTCTGTAGTATAATACAGGTGCAAGGAAATGTTGTAAAAACGGTTAAAAACCGTGCACCTGATTAAACCGGAGTCATCAATGTACAAGAAAAATCGTAACAAACAGATTGCCTTCTCAAATTTCAACCAGCCTTTGTGACTGCAAATGAATCCCGAGAATCGTTGGGTAAAGAAAGCCGAGACCATTCCGTGGGACGCGATTGAAGAGCGCTATGCAGCGCTGTTTCCAAGTAACCGTGGAGTTACGGCCAAGCCACTCCGAATGGCTTTTGGCTCATTGATTCTGCGGAAGCATATAGGATGCTCTGATCGGGAGCTGCTTGAGCAGATCACAGAAAACCCGTATTTCCAATACTTCATTGGACTTCCGGGTTACCGAATGGAACCGCCATTTGTTCCATCACTACTGGTCGAGTTCCGTAAAAGGTTGACGCCCGAAATCCTTGGAGACATCAATGACATGATCCTTGAGTACAATACTGCGGATGAT
>NZ_JALU01000029.1 GCF_000525775.1 Mogibacterium timidum ATCC 33093
TGCGCAGATATTGAATTCAGCTTTTACATTATAAACCTAACGGCGAGGTTGGTCAATTAAATCGACATTTAATCGCTTAATTTTAATCGTTTAATATAGATTAAGGCAGATCAAATAGGTGACAGATTAGAGAGACGTATAGGGCAAGACCGGAACAACCCAAGCAAAGCTCAAATGAACTTGATAAAGCCCGGTGTGATACCGTAGGGATAATGTCCTATTTATCTACCTGCAAATGTCCGGCTCTCAATATGTCCGTATTTCGTGCCATATGAATTAAGAATCCCGTCTAATTATTAATAATCTATTATGAGCATATTAATAAATATTGTCTTATATTGAAAACAATTCACTTCCCCTTTACAATCAATTCATACGAAATAGTGTTCGCAACTAGTAATGAACACGGGAGGAACATATGTCACACATGATTGAGCTGAATCGAGTATCCAAATATTACACCAACAGGGATACTGTCAGTACGGGGCTTTCCAAAGTAAGCCTCAACTTGGACATGGGAGAGTTTGTCGCCATCACCGGTGAGAGCGGCAGCGGCAAATCCACCTTGCTCAACGTCATTTCCGGCCTCGATACCTATGAGGAAGGTGAGATGTTTGTCGGAGGGCAGGATACCAGTGCCTTCAAGACTGTAGATTATGAACGATATAGAAAAACTTATATTGGCAATATTTTCCAGGACTTCAACCTGGTAAACAGCTACACTGTGTACCAGAATATCGAGCTGTCGATGCTTATGTGCGGCATGAAGCGGAGTGAATGCCGTGATCGTGTCAATGAGCTTATCGACCTCGTAGATCTCGGAGAATATAGGAGGACTAAAGCTTCGAGGCTTTCCGGTGGTCAGAAGCAGAGGGTGGCGATTGCGAGAGCGCTGGCCAAGGATGCTCCTATAATCGTAGCCGACGAGCCGACCGGCAATCTCGACTCAGTTTCGGCAGCCAAGGTAATGGAGACTCTGCACCGGATCTCCAAGGATAAGCTGGTTGTCATAGTTACTCACAACTACGAGCAGGCAGAGCCGTTTGTGACACGCAAGATAACTGTGCACGACGGCAAGATTATGGAAGACAAGGAGATAAGGGCGCATCAGAGTATTGACGAGTCCGAGCTTGTGTTGCCGGGAATTGTGTTCGACGAAGAAGATGAACAGCTAGCGGACAGCGACAGAACAGTGAACGAGTCTCCATCAGAGGCAGAAGCAGGAACAGCTGCTGGAGACACGGCAACTGCTTCGATAACAGCGGAGTATGCGGACGTTGCTGACAGGATTGCACATGAAGAAGCCGAGGAAGGGCAAGCAGCGGCTGCTCCGGCTCGCATGAGCAGGGTGGCGAGAAATGCCGGGAGGGAGCCGGCGAAGCCTATTTTTGACATAAGCAAGCGTGCAGACAATGGCAAGAGCGAGCATGCGGACAAACGCACAGAGAGAAGGAAGAGAACTGCGGCGACAGTGACTTGTCGAGACGATATGGGTGTTGGCAACGAGCTTAGGCTAGGTGCGAGAAACACCTTCAACCTGCCGGCCAAGTTTATATTGCTGTTTTTTATCTATGTATTTGTAGCGACATCGGTGCTGAGTCTGTACGCATCTAACAAGAGCTCGCTTCACAACATGGAGATTAGCGGCCTCAACAATCAGTTCTTCACGAATACGAGCCCAGAGCGAATAATCGTCAAGAAGGCGGATAATTCTGCATTTACAGATGAGGATTATGTCAGACTGTCTCGCATGAAGCATGTAAAGAGTATAGTTAAGGAAGATCCTGTGGTTGATTCGATATTCTCGATCAATGCGGATTTCTATGCAGCAGGGTCGCTGCACCCGGATCACAAGATTAAGCAATCTGATCTCACCTATGGCACATTACCGAAGGCAGATAACGACATCGTGCTTGTGACAGATAAGACGACTCAGTCGTATCAGGATATCGTAGCCAACAAGGATGCGATTATCGGCAAGGAGTTTGATTTCGGAGACGATGCAACCGGTGCAACACTGCCGGCAGGCAAGGTTAGAATTACAGGCATCATTATTTACAGCGACGGGGAAGGCTCGAGGATTAACCCGATGTCAGGAACCGTTAAGTACTATTGTTCCGACGCGTTCGCAAGGAAAGTCGTTATCAACTCGTTGAGCAACAAGTCCAAGGCAGTTATCGATTATAACGGTCAGAAGGTTAAGCAGACCAATGCAGGGGCATTCGTCGAACCGAATGCAAATGTTCCCAAGGGTGAAGCATACATCTTTGAAGATCAGAACAAGAACTATAAGGATGAAAAGTGGCAGAATCAACCGCTGGGAATCTCAATTTCAAACATTTATTTCTCTTCATCAGTGTCACTCAAGACGACAAAGAGCGTGACGAAGAGTAACGCTACCAAGCTGCTCGGCATATCCAAGGATGACTATGAGAACAAGACAGCTAAGGTATATATCAATCCTGAGGATTCAGCAGAGCTGTTCAATAAGGGTACCTATCAGGTTAGTGTCTTTGCAGACAACGATCTCAACATTGACGAGCTGGTGACTGCGATTAACAAGACGGGGTTGTATAAGCAATTTGCCATGAAGAAAATGGTGGACAAGAAGAATCCGACACCGCAGATGTTCTTAAGCAGGACAATGGCAATAATATTTACTGCAGTTGCTCTCGTGGTGCTGTTCTTTATAGCGTACATGATAATTCGTCTCATCATGAGATCGAGGAACTCGTACTATGCAACTCTCAGAATCCTCGGCGGTACACGTAAGAATACCAGCGCCATACTCAGAATTGAGCTCCTCATAATGATGGTGATAGCATTGGCAATCGACTTCACAGGCATATTACTGATGAAGGCCGGCTTAGTAAATATCAAGGTGCTCAAGTCTGCGATGATGTTCCTCGATTTCAAGGACTATATCATCCTGACTGCGGCGTTGCTGCTGATGTCACTACTCATCGCTAACAGGTATTCACGCAAGATATTCGGCAGATCAGCCATGAATGTATACAGGGAGGAGGAATAGAAATGATTAAATTGCAGCATGTAAATAAGTATTTCAACAAGCGAAAAGCCAACGAAATACACGTAATCAACGATACCTCTCTGGAGCTGCCTGAAAACGGCGTAGTAGCGCTGCTGGGACCTTCGGGCTGCGGTAAGACTACACTCCTAAATGCAATCGGTGGTCTCGACAAGGTGAATTCGGGACAGATATTTATAGATGATGCCAACATATCCAAGATGAGACCGGCAAAGGTAGATGCGCTCCGCAATGCCAAGATTGGGTATATATTTCAGAACTTCAACCTGCTCGACAGGATGACAGTATTCGAGAACGTTGCGATAGCACTCCGCATGATCGGAATCAAGGATAAACAGGTCATCAAGGAGCGTGTCAACTATTGTCTTAAGTCGGTTGGAATCTATCAGTTTAGGAACAAGACGACAGATGCGCTCTCAGGAGGACAAAGGCAGCGTGTCGCCATCGCGCGTGCCATTGTCAAGAATCCGCGTATCATCATAGCCGATGAGCCAACCGGCAACCTCGATAGTGCCAACACCATTGAGGTCATGAACATCATCAAGACAATCTCCAAGGACAGACTGGTTCTGCTCGTAACACACGAGAAGAAGATCGCCGAATTCTACTCATCACGAATCATAGACATGAGGGATGGCAGGATAACAGGTGATCGCAACAACGATACCGAAAATTTCCTGGATTATCAGCTTGAAAACAGGATATACCTCAAGGACATGCCTAAGCACGACGCTTATACCAATCAGGATGTGCAGTTGGATGTGTACAGCGACGGCTTGTCCGAAGCAGATATCAAGATAGTGCTTAGAGCAGGCAATCTATATATCGACACAGGCGGCAGATACAACGTAGTCGACGAGAACGGTAACATTGAGCTTATAGATGAGCACTATTCAGCGATGGATTCGAGCATTTATGAGAAGAATAGCTTTGAGTACGATAAATACCTCCCGGCAGGCTACGAGGCAAGGTACACCTCGCTCTACACACCATTCAGGATGTTTGCGAACGGATTTCGTACTATAGCTCGCTTCAACAAGCTCAAGAAGCTGCTGCTCATCGGATTTGTGTTTGCATCAATATTCACGTTTGTTTCAATCAGCAACATGTTCGGGGTGCTCAACATCAAGGAGCAGGACTTCCTGACCACTGACAGCAATTACGTGACCGTCAACAATACCAAGAAGGATCCGGCTCTGCTCGGGAAACTGCGGGGTGTATCGGGTGCATATGCGGCTTTCTCCGGTGATACGCAGGCGAAGCTTGTGATGCCCTATACCGAGTATCTGCAAAGCTCTGATTATGAGCTGAAATTCAACGCTTCAGTCACGCCGGTCGGCACGCTCAAGCAATCCGAGCTGGTCAGTGGCAAGCTGCCTGCAGACGAGCGAGGCGTGGTCATAGATAGGATGCTGACTCGTAAGCTCTTTAAGTCCAGGACGGTGCAGCAGGTTGGAATTATCAAGGAAAAAGATTTCATCGGGCGCAAGCTCAAGGTCAAGAATCTGGGAGAATTTACGATCACAGGTATTTCCAATGTCAACTCGCCATCTGCCTTCTTCGCCGACAAGCTTTGCCAGGACGTGCTTATGTACAGCGCAAACGGTTCTACTCTGGAAGGCCCGGAGAGTCTGCCGGCAGACCCGGATGGTAACGATAGCTCGGACGGTGACGGCGGCAATCAGAATTCTGCAAATCCAATCATCGATTACGCGTATGCGCCGGCTTCAACCAAGATCAAGAAGGGTAATGCGCCTGCAAATGATTACGAAGCAGTAGTCCGCGATACTCACGAGGAGGAGATGCCTCTCGGCAAGGAAATAGCCACCAAGGTGAACGGTCATAAGCTCAAGGTTGTCGGATATTATACGACAGATTTTCAGGATGACGACGCTGTCTTCACGACTAACAATACGCTTCTGCTGAATTATATCTCGAAGCAGCGCAGTGTCTCCGTATACTCGCATGATCCTGATGCATTAGTCATGAAGCTTCAGGATGCAGGCTATTCAGCTCAGAACAATTACGATCGTGATCGGGAGAATTACATAAAGTCCGAGACCAAGAATTTCCGCAAGACGATGACAGCAGCCGGTCTGATGATATTGATAGCTCTGATAGAGATGTATCTTATGCTCAGATCATCCTTCCTATCCAGAATCAAGGAGGTGGGAACGATGAGAGCGATAGGCCTTAAGAAGAGGGATGTCTACAGGATGTTCATGGGAGAAATTATCGTGATAACGTTGATCACGGCAATACCGGGCATAGCAGCGGCATATTATGTGCTGGGCAATACCACCGAGATATTTGGCTCCAAGTTTCTGATAGCTCCTTGGGTAGCGCTTCTGACGTTCGCGCTGTTGCTCATCTTCAACCTGGTAGCGGGGTTGATACCGGTTATCAGGACTATGCGCAAGACGCCTGCTGCGATACTGGCAAGGACAGACATCTAAGCACTTTTATCATTGTGCTGATACCCGGCACCTGCGGCGCATACAATGCTGCTGTTCAGAAGAGGCTGTGCCTTTTGAAAGAGCTTTGATTATGGTATAATTTTAAAAAATTCAGTGCATTCGCCAAGTTGTGGACGCTTCAGGTTCCGATGACAGGACAAGTGTTCTCAGCTTGGCGAGTATGTATTAATCTAAGCCGAGGAGGGCAATGATGGCTAGCGATAGAGATAATTCACAAGAAACCGCGATGAGAAGTAATTTCATTCACAACATGATAGATGAAGACCTGGCGGAGGGAAAGTATCAAGACGTGTATACGAGATTTCCGCCGGAGCCCAATGGGTATTTGCATATAGGCCACGCTAAATCCATTTGCCTTAACTTCGGAACGGCCAAGAAATACGGCGGCAAGTGCAATCTCAGATACGACGATACCAATCCGGTAAAGGAAGATCTCGAGTACGTAAAATCAATCGAGGCTGACGTGCACTGGCTCGGGTTCGAGTGGGATGAGAAGAGATGGGCTTCCGATTACTTCGACACTATGTATGATGCAGCGATTGAACTGATCAATAAGGGCAAGGCATATGTCTGCAACCTCACAGCGGAGGAGATCAAAGAGTACAGGGGGACACTTACCGAGCCGGGTAAGGAGAGCCCTTATAGAAATAGAACTGTAGAGGAAAACCTTACTCTATTCGAGGATATGAGAGACGGAAAGTATGGAGATGGCGAGGCAGTGCTGCGTGCCAAGATTGACATGAGCTCTCCTAACATCAACATGAGGGATCCGATCATTTACAGGGTTGCTCACGCTACTCATCACAATACCGGCGACAAGTGGTGCATTTATCCTATGTATGACTTCGCACATCCAATCGAGGATGCTATAGAAGGCATCTCGCACTCCATATGTACGCTTGAGTTCGAGGATCACAGACCGCTGTATGACTGGGTTCTCGACGAAGTCGGATTCTGGGATCCGCAGCCAAGGCAGATTGAGTTTGCCAGACTTAATATCACCAACACGCTCATGAGCAAGAGATATCTCAAGAAGCTCGTTGATGAGGGCACTGTTTCCGGCTGGGATGATCCGCGTATGCCTACAATTGCCGGCATCAGAAGGCGTGGATACACACCGGAGGCTATCAGAAGCTTTTGTGACGACATCGGTGTGGCAAAGGCCAATTCTACAGTCGATTTTGCTCAGCTCGAGGCATGCGTTCGTGACGATCTGCAGTTCAAGGTCGCAGCACGCAATGTAGTAATGAACCCGATCAAGGTGGTAATCACCAACTACCCGGAGGATCAGATTGAGATGTGTGCAGTTGAGAACAACAGAAATGCTCCGGAGCTCGGTGAACGAGAGCTTCCGTTCAGTCGTGAGCTGTGGATTGACGGAGAAGATTTCATGGAAGTACCTGTGAAAAAGTACTTTAGACTCTTCCCGGGTAACGAAGTCAGGCTCAAGGGCGGCTACTTCATCACTTGCGATGAGGTTATCAAGAATGAGGACGGTTCTATCAAGGAACTGCATTGCACATACGATCCTAATACCAAGAGCGGTACAGAAGGCGGAAACCGTAAGGTCAAGGGCACGATTCACTTTGTAGAGGCATCGACGGCAGTTAGAATCAAGATTCGCGAGTATCGGTCGCTGATGATTGAGAATGATAAAGGTGAGCTCGAGCTCAACCCGGATTCGCTCACTGAGACATGGGGCTATGCGGAGCCATCAGCAGCTGATGCCAAGGCTGGCGAGAGATTCCAGTTCTTCCGCAAGGGCTACTACATTGTCGACAGCGAGCTGACAACGGACGACGAGAAGGTGTTTAACAGCATCGTGAGTCTCAAAAGCTCCTGGAGAAAATAGAAATTACTGTAAATGGGGTGGTAACGATAGATAGCTTATTTACATCCGTACTGGCATTTGTTGAGAATAATCCGATTTTTGCAAAATACATAACTACGGGTTCAAGGTGGATCTTCGTAATTTTGGCAGTGTTCATCCTTATGAAGTCCATCATGTCCCTGCTTTCGACGCGGGTAACTCCGGAGGTCTGGGGCTATCTCTATGTCGATAACGGTGTATCACTGCCTATCACACACTGGGAGAATATTATCGGGCGGTCATCATCGGTCGACCTGCGCATTCAGCTGGATACGATTTCCAATACGCAGGCGCTTTTAATTCGCCGCAAAGACGGCAAGTGGATGTTCAAGGACCTCAACTCCAAGAACGGGACTATCATCAACGGAATCCAGCTCATTCCACGCAAAAAATATATTATAAATCCCGGAGACGAGATTGTCATGGGCGGAGCTAAATGCACGCTCGCGGCGATTAGTGTTGAAGAGGAGAAAAACAATGACGCTATGCGCTCGATGGACAAGAAGCCTGTCTCGCCATGGCCACTGATGGTTGCAATCACAGCGTTTCAGTTTCTAACGATGATTCAACTGATTATTGGCATGGGTACGGCTCTGACTCCGGGGGCGCTTCTTTCAATTCCGCTGCTTTCGTTAACCATGTGGATTTATGTCATACTGTTTAGAGCTATGGGAAGTAAGGGCTTCGAGATGGAGCTGATTGCCTTTTTCATGTCGACGATTGGGCTGGCGGTTACAACCTCGACCAATCCTGCTCTGACGATGAAGCAGTATATAGCGACACTTGTGGGAATTTTTATCTTTATATTTATGTGCATCTATATGCGTGATCTCAAGAGAACTGAGAAGCTCAAGCCGGTATTGGCAGTTCTCTCGGTGGGACTGCTGTTGTTCAACATAGTCTTTGGAACCACTAAGTTCGGTGCAGCCAACTGGGTTTCGCTCGGCGGCATATCGATTCAGCCGTCCGAGATTGTCAAGCTTGCATTCATCTGCATCGGTGCAGCAACTATGGAGAACCTGTTCAACAAGAAAAACCTATACGGATTCATGCTGTTCTCTCTATTCTGCCTGGCGTGTCTGGCCAAGATGGGCGACTTTGGTACGGCTCTCATATTCTTTGTCACATATCTCGTAATTTCGTTCCTCAGGAGCGGAGACTTCTCGAGACTGATACTGACGATTGGCGCTGCGGGCATCATGGGCATCATGGTTCTCAGATTCAAACCGTATATAGCCAGCCGCTTCAAGGCGTGGGGACACGTCTGGGAACCGGATTTTGTCAACGGCATGGGCTTTCAGCAAACTCGAACCATGTCGTATGCGTCGGGCGGCGGTCTGCTCGGACTCGGTGCGGGTAACGGCTCGCTCAAGACTGTGGGCGCGTCCAATACCGACCTTGTCTTTGGATTCGTAACTGAGGAATGGGGGCTTGTTATTGCCATCCTGCTGGTGCTCTGCATCATCACGCTTTCGCTGTTCGCAGTCAACTCGATCATCGCCGGCCGTTCGACCTTCTACACTATCGGAGCGTGTGGAGCAGCTACAATGATGATTTTCCAGACGATGCTGAATATCTTCGGGGCAGTTGATTTGTTCCCGCTCACCGGAGTCACCTTCCCGTTTATATCGACGGGAGGCACGAGTGCGATGTGCTCGTGGGCAATGCTCGCTTACTTCAAGGCCGCGGATATGCGCAAGGACGCAAGTCTCGCAATCAAGAGGAGGGCGTAGCATGGTTTTAACTGAAGGAGGTAGCGTATGCGCAAATTAGAGCGAAGAGCGAACATCTGCCTGCTGCTGGCTGCGACTCTATTTATCGGAATACTGATATTCACATGGAGATTCGTCACCAAGGGACAGGAATGGGCGAGCTTCTATGGCAATAGGCAGATATATACAAATGGCGAGATTAACAGAGGGACGATATACGATCGCAATGGTGTTATGCTTTTAAATTGCACCAAGGATGGACTCATATATCCCTCTGACCCGTCGCTTCGCAGGGCGACAGTGCATGTTGTAGGAGATCCAAAGGGCAACATCGCAACAGGCGCTATCAATATGTGGAAGCCGCAGCTTATCGGCTACGATTTGCTCAACGGTACATACGATACTAACAAGGATGGCAGCAAGATTAAGCTGACGATAGATTCCAAGGCTAACCTCGCAGCCTACAACGCGCTGGGCAAGAGGCAGGGGATGGTCGGAGTGTTCAACTACAAGACCGGAGAGATAATGGCGATGGTATGCACTCCGGCTGTAGATCCTAAGGGAACGCTGCCTAATTCCAATTCGTCAGAGTATTTCAACACATTCATATCCGGAAGCATGACGCCGGGCTCGACCTTCAAGACGATTACTGCCGCAGCGGCGATAGACAATGTTGATGATATAGACAGCTTTGAATATACGTGCAGTGGAGTTACCTATGTAAACGGTTCGCCTATAAGGTGCACCAACGGTCAGGCTCACGGTCATGTGGACTTTGAGATGGCTCTTGCTAAGTCGTGCAACGGTGCCTTCGGAGAGATTACTCGCAAGATTGGTGCGAGCAACATGAAGGAATACGTCAAGAAGGTCGGGCTTACGAATTCCCTCAACATTAGCGGAATCAAGACGGCAAAGGGCAAGTTTAATTTCCCGGCTGACGACCCAATAAAACTCAGCTGGGCGGGAATCGGACAGGCGGACGATCTAGTCAACCCGGCTTCAATGATGGTCTATATGGGCTCGATTGCAAATGGCGGCAAGGCTGTAAATCCATATCTCATCGGCTCATCAAGCTTCCTCAAGAAGGTGACAGGCGGCGACTCGCTTGGGAAATACCTCAGCGAAGCGACTGCAGATAGACTTAAGAGCATGATGAAGAACGACGTCAAGGTCACATATGGTGAGAGTAACTTCAGAGGACTGGATATCTATGCCAAGTCAGGAACAGCGGAGACAGGGGATGGAGATCCGGATGCTTGGTTTGTGGGCTTTATAGATGATCCAAAGCATCCGTATGCGTTTGTTTCGTGGGTGCGTCATGGCGGCACGGGCTTCAAGGTTGCGGGACCGGTGGCGTACAAAACTCTGATTGCGTTGGTACAGAATAATTAGAAAGAGATAATCGGATAGAACAATAGAGTTTGAATAGAAGATATTTTACTGAAAATGGCTTATTTTCAAGGGCTATAGCCCGTTTGAATGAGCAACTGGGACAAAATTGGGTAAAGATTTCAAAAAGAATAAATTGAGTAATAGCCCCCAGTGGCTTTACAAGAAAATACAAAAAATGAGACCGTAGCTTAATTGTTACGGTCTCAATACATATCTGAAGATCCAAGCTTTTACTTCACCCATCTTCATTCTGTATGGCGGCAATCGATATAAGAGTGCTTTCTTTACGGTGGTAGCGAAGAGACTTAGAGCCATATCAGAGCTTGATAACGAAAAGAGGTGCTTCAATCGAATCACCTCTTTTCGTTTCCGGTCCATATCTAAATATATCTAAAAGTAATAGAGCTAATTTGTTTGAGAAGTAGCCGTCTCTATCGCCTTAGCTTCATCCACAACATATGAACCTTCTCTCTTCTTGAAGAAGCGAAGCACGATGTAGAGAAGTACCAGTCCAACAGCGAGTGCAACCCATGGCGACTCCATGATTCCTGCAATTATGTATGACACTGTGGATACGCAGAGCACGGTAACAGCATAAGGCAGCTGTGTTTCAACGTGGCTGAGGTGCCTAACGGCAGCACCTGCGGACGACATTATAGTTGTATCTGAGATTGGTGAGCAGTGATCTCCGCAAACTCCACCGGCCATGCAAGCCGAGATGAGAACAATCATCATGTCAGGCCTGTTCGATGTAACAGCGAGGGCGATAGGAATCAATATTCCGAAGGTTCCCCACGATGTACCCGATGCGAATCCGAGTGCGCAGGATACTACGAAGAACAGCGCAGGTATGATAACGACGAATCCGCCGGGAACCTTATCCATCATATTTGCAACGAACCTGGCTAGTCCGAGCGAGTCTGTCATACCCTTGAGTGTCCAAGCCATCGAGAGTACGAGGATAGGCGATACCATGGATTTGAAGCCTTCAGGTATGCACTCCATGAGCTCCGCAAATGGAACCACTCTTCTGATTAAATAGTAAACTACAGTGATGACGAGAGCTACCGTGCTTCCGAGCACTAACGATGTAGCTGCATCACAGCCGGCAAATGCATCGACGAATGCCTTACCCTTCCAGAAGCCGCCGGTGTACAGCATTCCGATGACGCACGAGATAATTAGTACGATTACAGGGAATACCAAATCCATAACGGTGCCCTGATGAACAGTATCGGCAGCGTCGTCGTTTTTGAGAGCCGCAGCATCCTTTACGGTAAATAAATCTCCTTCTTCAGCCGCATTCTTCTCGTATACAGCCATCTTGCCATAGTCGAAGTTCATCGTGATAATCATGAACATCATAGCGATAGTCAGGAGAGCGTAGAAGTTGTAAGGGATAGCCTGGATAAATACGGATAGACCGTTCTTGCCCTGAACGAAACCGCTGACAGCAGCAGCCCAAGACGATATAGGTGCAAGGATGCAGACCGGAGCAGCAGTCGCGTCAATCAGATAAGCGAGCTTAGCTCTCGATACGTTGTATTTGTCTGTGAGCGGCTTCATAACGCTTCCAACCGTCAGACAGTTGAAATAGTCATCAACGAAAATCATTAGACCGAGAGCTACAGTAGAGTACTCTGCGCCGCGACGGGTTCTGATTTTCTGAGCAGCCCAGCTGCCAAACGCAGCCGAGCCGCCGGATAGATTCATCATGGATACGAGCATTCCCAAGATTACGAGGAAGACGAGTATTCCCACGTTGCCGGGAGTTGACAGCGACGTTACAAATCCGTCGATCATGACGTGGTTCATAAACTTTGAGAAATCCATGCCCGAATACAGCAGGCCGCCCGCGAGTATTCCGATGAACAGCGAGCTGTATACTTCCTTGGTGATCAGCGCCAAGCCGATAGCGACGATTGGTGGCAGCACAGCCCAGCCTGTAGCGTAGAGTGCCGGTTTACTGTCAGCCGCCATGGCGATAATAGGCATCGCGGTGATAAATAGAGCAGCAAGTCCGAATACGTACAAAATTCTGTTTCTGTTAATGCGTATCATTTGTAAAACCTCCGTGAAAATAAAATAGCCATGAATAACGTCTGAAACGTATCCATGGTTCGTACGTTAGTAATACAAAAATGCATCAACTATATACCATTGATAGCGCTCCACATTTTACGATGTGACAGTTCGGCGCATATTATGCACCGGCCCAGGAAATATCTCGGGGTAGATATGACCTTCGGCGGATTTCCCTTTTTCAAGCAGCAGCTTCCCCAAGCTGTAGCTACAGGATACTATTGAGCTCCGCGACCTCTATCGAGTCAGTCTTATTCAAAAGCTACATTGATTCAATAATATCTCAACAAAAAAGTCAAGTAAAATCCAAAAATAATTAATAAATTTGTACAATTTCACAATTCCACAAATAGACTATAAATAAAAATATCCTTAACATTAATCTTCATCTGCGCAGCAGCATCACATAATAAAACTAATCATCCCGGAAATTCACAAAACCCATTCAATTTTATTCATTAGCTTCTACAAAAATTTGCTCGAATGGTATAATTACCTTAAGGCGCAGGCGCAGGAGCAAATTGATATTCGTAGGTACTGCTAGTTCTTTTGTATGGATGACTGCAAACATTAAGGAGGCGCAAAATGATCAAGGAATATACAGCGGAAGAAATTACAGAAATAATAAATAACAGGGATAAAAAAGAACGGCTAGTGATAGAGGAAAGCGTAATCAAGGGCGCAGACCTCGAAGGCTGCGATTTAACCAACACCACATTCAGACTATGCCGCTTCGAGGACTGCATCCTTGCCGGTGCCGACTTCAGCGACTCCAGTATTTCGGGTACGTTATTCCTGAATTGCCCGATGCACGCCTGCCGCTTCGTCGGAACCGATATGACAGAAACCATCTTTCGCGATATAGATCTTTCGGACAGCGACATCAGTGGAGCAAATTTATACGCCGCCGTCCTCGAGGATGCCAATCTCGATGGCGTCATATCAGATGCGGACACCAAGTGGTTCAGACAGGTACCTCCGGAAGAAGGCCCCTTTATAGCTTGGAAATGCTGTACTGACCTTAGAGTAGTGCAACTGCTTGTACCGGCAGATGCCAGAAGAGTATCCGCGACAATGGAGACCTGCAGATGTGATAAGGCCAAAGTCCTTTCTATCAAGAGCATAGACGAAAGTATCAGTTATGATTGGGCACAGTCGACAGTAGATCCGGATTTCTATTATGAAAAGGGTAAGTGGATGGTGCCTGCAAACGGATTTGAACCTGACAGATGGAAGGATTCATCAAGAGGAATCCACTTCTTTATGGAGCGGGAACAATGCATAGCCTATCAAACAAAATAAGCGTAAAAAACAGCAAGTTTGTGCGCAGCGGAAAGTGCAATTATTTCATAATAATTTATAAAAAAAATATAAATTTATAACACAAAAACAAGATAAACAGGAGTTTGTAACAAAAAAATATCCACAAAACTAAAAATGTTTGTGATTAATGTCAAAAAAATGCAAAAATACACAAAAAGACTTTGTTTGACTGGAAATGTATTCATTTGTATAATTCAATTATATTTATGACAAGTTTAATACCGTTAAACTTAAGGAGGTAAGTAGATGAAAGTAATTATGTCGGGCAACGAAGCTATTGCTCGCGGCGCATACGAAGGCGGCTGCCAGTTTGCTTCGGCTTATCCCGGTACTCCAAGCACCGAGATCCTCGAGAATATGCCTCAGTACAAGGATGATGTGTACTCAGAGTGGGCTCCTAATGAAAAGGTCGCTGCAGAGGCTGCTATCGGTGCATCTATTGCAGGTGTCAGATCTTTCTGCGCGATGAAGCACGTAGGTGTTAACGTAGCTGCAGACCCAATCTTTACAGTTGCATACACAGGAGTAACAGGCGGATTTGTAATCGTTTCTGCTGACGACCCGGGTCAGCACAGCTCCCAGAATGAGCAGGATAACAGGAACTACGCTAAGGCAGCCAGACTCCTTATGCTGGAACCATCCAACTCTCAGGAGTGCAAGGACTACATGAAGATGGCATTCGGTCTTTCCGAGAGATTCGATGCTCCGGTTCTTTTCCATGTAACTACAAGAGTCTGTCATTCAAAGGGAATCGTAGAACTCGGCGATAGAGAAGAGCACGAGTACGTTCCATATAAGAAGCAGATTGCCAAGTATGTTTCCGCTCCGGCAAATGCTAAGAAGATGAGAGTTAATCTCGAGAAGAAGCTTGCTGATATGGAAGCATATGCAAATGAAATCGAGATCAACCAGCCTGAATGGCATTCGACTAAGATTGGTGTCGTTACATCCGGTATTTCGTATCAGTACGCAAAGGAAACCTTTGGCGAGGATGCTTCATATCTCAACCTTGGGATGACCTTCCCGCTGCCAACAGATCTTATCAAGGATTTCTGCAGCAAGGTAGACAAGGTATACGTAATCGAAGAGATGGATCCTTACCTGCAGGAGTTCCTCGAGGGACACGGAATCGAGTGCATTGGCAACCAGCAGATTCCTAAATTCGATGAGCTCAACACGGATATCGTTAGAGAGGCACTCACAGGAGTTAAACCTGAATCCTATGAGTCAGAGCTTAAGTCGGTTGTTCGCCCTCCAACGCTCTGTGCAGGATGCCCGCACAGAGGCTTCTTCCAGGCTATCAAGAAGAAAAAGGGCCTTATGATCAATGGAGACATCGGTTGCTATACTCTCGGAGCAAACGAGCCGCTAAGTGCTCTTGATACAGCAATCTGTATGGGAGCTTCCCTGTCTATGGCTCACGGTGCATCGCAGGCGTACAAGGTAGCCGGTGCAAAGACTAAGGCAGTAGGTGTTCTTGGAGACTCCACATTCTTCCACAGCGGCATTACAAGCTTAATGGATGCGGTATATAATCAGAGCGACAGCATCAGCGTGATCCTCGACAACAGAATCACAGGTATGACTGGTCACCAGCAGAACCCCGGAACAGGCTTCACTCTCATGGGCAAGCCGGCACCGGAGGTTGATATACCTGCGCTTGTTAAGGCTGTCGGAATCAAGGAAGAGAACATTTACGTTGTAAATCCTCTTCATCTTGATGAGGTCGATAAGGCGCTTGATGCTTGCATCGAGAAGGATGAGCCTACTGTAATTATTACAAGATGGCCATGCGTACTTAAGAAGTTCAGCCAGCAGGATCTCGAAGAGTTCACAGGACTCCACAAGACTCAGTGTCACATCATTCAGGATAAGTGCAGAAACTGCAAGGCTTGTGTAAGAACAGGCTGCCCGGCGCTCATGTCCTCAAAGGATGATGTTGTTATCGATGTTAATAGCTGCGTAGGCTGCACAGTCTGCAAGCAGGTATGCCCATTTGATGCTATTGAGGAGGTGCAGAGATAATGAGTGAAGTTAAGAATATTCTCCTCGTAGGAGTAGGTGGACAGGGAACAATCCTTGCAAGTAAGATTCTTACGAGCGGTCTGATGGAAGCCGGATATGATGTTAAGATGAGTGAGATCCACGGAATGTCACAGCGTGGCGGAAGTGTAAGCACTCAGGTTAGATACGGTGATGAGGTTCATTCTCCAATCGTTGGAAAGGGATCGGCTGACGTAATCGTTGCTTTCGAGACTATGGAGGCTCTCAGATGGCTCGAATACCTCAAGGTTGGCGGCAAGATGGTAGTTAACAATTTCAAAATCAACCCTGCTCCGGTCAACCTGGGTAAGGCGGAGTATCCGGAAGCAATTCTTGAAGATCTCAAGGCAAAGTGCCCGGTAACAGCTGTAAAGGCTGGCGAAATCGCTACAGAGCTTGGAAATGCCAAGGCTATGAACGTCGTACTTCTCGGAGCGCTCGTTAAGGCTATCGGCACTCTCGACGATGTAGACTGGGATGCTCAGATTGAGAAGAATGTCAAGCCTAAGTTTGTCGAGCTCAACAAGAAGGCATTCAAGGCCGGATACGATCTGTAAGATATTATATTTAGTTTATTCATATCTGTTGATAATGAAACAAGCTGTTGGGAGAGGGTGATGCCCTCTCCCTTTTTATAGTTATTCTCCGGGAGAACCACAGACCGGGAGAACCACAGACATAGTACATATATATTTTTGCCATGCTGCGTATAGCCCCCTAAATTTGCTGCATTGCGCTCGTGGTATGCTATAATATAGGAGTTTAGTGGATAATCAATCCAGTGACAGACATACAATGGAATCATATGTATTTTAAGGAGGTAATGTATGTTCAAAAACTTTACAGAAATGGCTGAAATGGTTAAGAGCCATCCAGTTAAAAAGAGAATTGTGTTAGCTTGTGCTCATGACGAGCACTCCCTGGAGGCTGTTAATGAGGCAGTTAAGGAAGGTATCGTTGAAGCAGTTCTCGTGGGTAAGGAAGAGGAAATCAAGGCTATAATCAAGGAACACGGATTTACTCTGGAGAACGCAACAATTTACAACGAGGACGACGACGTTGAGGCAGCTAAGACCGCAGTAAGACTTATCAACGAAGGCAAGGGAGATTTCCTCATGAAGGGCAGAATGCAGACAGCTGACCTTCTCAAGCAGGTTGTAAATAAAGAGACAGGCCTCAACATGGGCAAGGTTATGTCACACGTTGGTCTGTTTGAGGTTCCAAACTACCACAAGCTTGTGGTTCTGACAGACGGCGGAATGCTTCTTCACCCAACCCTGGAGCAGAAGGCTCAAATTATCGAGAACGCTGTAGATTCACTGCGCAATATGGGATACGAGAACCCTAAGGTTGCGGCACTTTGCGCAGCAGAGAAGCTCAATCAGAAGGCGCCTGAGTCTGTTGATGCAGCAGCTCTCAAGGAGATGAACGAAAAAGGCGAGCTTAAGGGTTGCGTAGTAGAGGGACCGATCTCTTACGATATCGCGCTCAGCAAGGAAATCGCTGACTTCAAGGGCTTCGAGAGTCCTGTTGCCGGAGATGCGGATGTTCTGCTCGTTCCGGATATGGCAGCGGGCAACTTCATAGGTAAGGCTTGGGTAATCCAAGGAGGCGGTAGAATGACGGGCCTCGTAGTTGGCGCAAAGGCTCCAATCGTTCTGACTTCCCGTGGCTCCGGTGCAGATGAGAAATTCTACTCTATCGTATTCGCAGCTGCAGCTTCTAAGTAATGAGCTGCTTTTGAGATGTTTGAACGGTTCAATGACAAGCTGATCTGCGAGTATAGCACGCGTATTGGCGGTGTCAGCACGGGTTGCTACGATTCGATGAACCTCAGTCTGACGACAGACGATGCCATTTCAAATATTCTTGCAAATTACGAAATTTGGTGCCGATCTCTCGGCGTAGATACTCGTCAGCTCGTCATGGTGCATCAGACGCATGGTAACGAGGTGGTTCGCGTCAGCCGAGAGAATTGCGGAGAAGGTTTGTATTCGCCTCGGAGAAGGGGAATAGACGGAATGGTGACAGATGCAAGGGGAGTTGCTTTAGTGACATCTCACGCGGATTGTACGCCGATTTACGTATACGACCCAATTCATGAAGCGATAGGACTTTGCCATGCGGGCTGGAGAGGCACTACCCGCGAAATAGCGGAACGCACAGTCAACAGGATGATTGATGAATTTGAGTCTGACCCGGTAGATCTATACGCAGCGATAGGACCATGCATTTCCATCAAGCATTTTGAATGTGACTCTGATGTGATCGATGCTATCTCCAACATGAACGTGAGAAATATTCCTCATGCATATACGTACAATTCGCTGAAAGGCAAGTTTAACGTGTCAATGCCTGCTATCAACAAGGCTGTGCTCATGAGTGCAGGAGTTCCTGCGGATCACATCGAGATCGACGGTTCCTGTACATACGAGCAGAGAGACAAGTATTTCTCTCACAGGAGAGACGGACTGGCACGTGGCGGACAGGTTGCGCTTCTAATGCTCAAGTAGGAGTTTATCTACCGTATAACAGATTAGCCGTTTAACTATCGGATAATCGTATTAAAGAACAAAACGAAACCAAAATCCAACCAAAAAGCTTGGAGCCGACGCTCCAAGCTTTTTGGTTCATATGAGAATTCCTACAAGTACCTTTGTAAGGTCTTCCAGCTCAAGCCGACGTTCCAAGCTTTTTGGTTTATATGAGAATCGATATTAAGAGCTCTCTGTTAAATGTCGCTATTAGTCTCTATTAGATATTAATAACCTTCCTTTCGCCTCGCCCCCTTCTTGCGATATTCATGCAGCTCTGCAGTTATAGCCAATAGTACGTCTGTCGATAGGCTACCCGCACAGCTCAAGATTGACAGGAATGTTAGCTACAGAGCTGCGAGTAAAGAACGCGGTTACGCCACTTCTGCTCAGACCTTTAAGCATGAGCGGATATGGAGTCTGGTGAGTTGCGATAAATACAATCAGCGGATTCACAATCAGTGCGATAAATACCATTGTCCCTACCGGCAGTAAAATAAGCGTTGCGTACTTCGTAAGTGTTTCGATCCCGCTCGTAGAAATCGAGTTAAATACGAGACCCGTTACGCCAGGGTGAGGGAACCTTATGATCCGGCACACACCTGGTAATAGCGTCTGAAAAACCAGTCAGCACGCTTTTTGTAGAGTTCAAGGCTGCCCTAAGTGCAACGCCGATCGACTGTAGCCTGGCATCCTGGAAATCGACTGTATCCTGGCGTCCTGCGTGGAATTGACAATCTGTAGAATGTGAAATCTGTCTTTTGAGATGAACAGCAATGTCTGATTGCGACAAAATTGCCTATGTGATAGTATAGATAAGCTAAAGGAACAATTAGGAGCTGAGGCTCATTCGCTGAGATAAACAGGGTGGAAACCCTTGAGTTTTCAATAATTAACACTTGGTTATATAAGGAGGTGCCAGATGAGAACATTAGTAATGGTTTCTAGTGCGTTAATGGTAATAGTAGGGACATTTTGTATTGCAAATTCTACGGCAGCATTCACTTCTGTTGCTTTCATCGTGGGAGGTGCGCTTCTGGCTATGGGAGTCATCGAGTTGATAGTATTCCGTAATGTCGGATACGAAGGTAATATGATAACTAAGACATATGTGGTGCAGGCTGTTATAGGAGCCTTCCTCGGGATAATGTTTCTGTCAGGGCAGGTAAATGAAGATGTTGCGGTAACGGCAATCTTCGCTATGCTGCTCATGACGAACGGCTTAGCTGCAGACTCCAGCATTAACATGGATATAAGGTCAAATTCGACAAGCGAGAAGAGAACCTTCCTTCTTGGCACGGCAATGACATTGCTGGGCGCTTATATGTTTTTCAATAAGAGTGCATTTAATTTTCACGTAATGTTATTAATTGGGATTGCATCCGTTCTGATAGGAGTAGATAGATTCAGAATCGGAATAAGCCTGGATTACAATAAACCGGAGTTCTTAAGCAAGAACGAAGAGAAGCTCGAGAGAGCTAAGCGTGAAGAAAAGCGCAACACGAGGATAGCTATTGAAGCTACACGTAGATCTAGAGAGCAGAGAAATAAGATCAAGAAGCTTGAGGAGGAAATCCAAAAGGAGAGAGCTCACAGAGAGAATTCCTCAAGATTAAGAAGAAATAAGAAATAGATATCAAGAGACGAAGGTGACAGAGTCACAAAACAGAGGATGTGGAGTATTTCACATTCTTTTTTTGTAACTTGAATTTATACTCTAAGAGCAACAATTAAATAATGACTCATAGCCTTAACAAGGAGCAGTGCAGAATAGTAAAAAATATAAAAAATAGTAGAAAAGAAATAAAAAATAAAGTGGAAAGCAAGTAATACATATGTGGTAAGACCAAAGAATAAATATCATATATATGAAAAGTCTACTAATAAAAAGTCAAGTATAAGTTTGAGGAGTTAATAGTCAGAAGTGGAAGCATTACAAAAAAGCCACCATAGGCGCTGGACGGGGAAAAGAATTGCCACATATTATTCGACAGTAGATTGAACAGCCAGACACTCCTTGACATTGCCGTAGTAGATGCGAAGGAAGATAAAGGTAAAAAAGAAATTATAAGGGCAGCAATATATGCAGTAACAGATATAGAAGAAAATAATGACTGAGTACATATATATAGACAATAAGAGGATGAATGAAAAAGAGCGCGATAGAAATAAAATGTATAGAACAAAAGAAGCAAAAAAGCTATTGACACAGGCGGGGGGATTTTCTTATAATAACAGCACTCGCTATCAAGCAGTAGCTATCAAGCAGTAGCGAGGGAGCAGACCTCTTAGCGGAGATCGCACAAGCCTTTTTCAAAAAAGAAGTGAAAAGTGCTTGACGAGGCTAAGTTGGTGCGCTATAATGATTAAGCTGTCGCGAGAGAGCGGGTGCAAAAATCGCTCAAACGCAGTCAGCAGAACCATGACAACTTCATAGTGTAGAAACTGGTCAAGAGATCGACACAGTGAAAGCTGGAGATCAGATCTCAAGATCGTATAAGAGACAAACGATGTACAATATGTCGTATGTCCCTGTACAATTCAAACACAAACAACAATGATTCGGAAATAACGAGTCGAGACGCGAAAGCGTCATCCATAACAGGATTTGGACGAATCGAAAGATTCTTCAGATAACATTTATTAAGAGTTTGATCCTGGCTCAGGATGAACGCTGGCGGCGTGCCTAATACATGCAAGTCGAGCGAGAAGCTTGGAAATGACGCTTCGGTTGATTTTCCAAGCGGACAGCGGCGGACGGGTGAGTAACGCGTAGGCAACCTGCCCCTGACAGAGGGATAGCCATTGGAAACGATGATTAAAACCTCATGACACCGTAGTAGCACATGCTACATCGGTCAAAGATTTATCGGTCAGGGATGGGCCTGCGTCTGATTAACTGGTTGGTGAGGTAACGGCTCACCAAGGTGACGATCAGTAGCCGACCTGAGAGGGTGATCGGCCACATTGGAACTGAGACACGGTCCAAACTTCTACGGAAGGCAGCAGTAGGGAATCTTGCACAATGGGCGAAAGCCTGATGCAGCAACGCCGCGTGAAGGATGAAGGCCTTCGGGTTGTAAACTTCTGTTCTAAGGGAAGAAAGAAATGACGGTACCTTAGGAGCAAGCCCCGGCTAACTACGTGCCAGCAGCCGCGGTAATACGTAGGGGGCAAGCGTTATCCGGAATTATTGGGCGTAAAGAGTGCGTAGGTGGTTACCTAAGCGCAAGGTTTAAATTAGAGGCTCAACCTCTACATGCCTTGCGAACTGGGCTACTTGAGTGCAGGAGGGGAAAGCGGAATTCCTAGTGTAGCGGTGAAATGCGTAGATATTAGGAGGAACACCGGCGGCGAAGGCGGCTTTCTGGACTGTAACTGACACTGAGGCACGAAAGCGTGGGTAGCAAACAGGATTAGATACCCTGGTAGTCCACGCCGTAAACGATGAGCACTAGGTGTTGGGTCCGTTAGGACTCAGTGCCGCAGTTAACGCAATAAGTGCTCCGCCTGGGGAGTACGCTCGCAAGAGTAAAACTCAAAGGAATTGACGGGGACCCGCACAAGCAGCGGAGCATGTGGTTTAATTCGAAGCAACGCGAAGAACCTTACCAGGGCTTGACATCCTGCTGACAGAACCTTAATCGGTTTTTTCTTCGGACAGCAGAGACAGGTGGTGCATGGTTGTCGTCAGCTCGTGTCGTGAGATGTTGGGTTAAGTCCCGCAACGAGCGCAACCCTTGTCGCTAGTTACTAACATTCAGTTGAGGACTCTAGCGAGACTGCCGAGGTCAACTCGGAGGAAGGTGGGGATGACGTCAAATCATCATGCCCCTTATGTTCTGGGCTACACACGTGCTACAATGGTCGGTACAATGAGATGCAATACTGCGAAGTGGAGCGAAACACCAAAACCGATCCCAGTTCGGATTGTAGGCTGCAACTCGCCTACATGAAGTCGGAGTTGCTAGTAATCGCAGATCAGAATGCTGCGGTGAATGCGTTCCCGGGTCTTGTACACACCGCCCGTCACACCATGGAAGTTGGGGGTGCCCAAAGTCGGTTAATTAATCTATCGCCTAAGGCAAAACCAATGACTGGGGTGAAGTCGTAACAAGGTAGCCGTTCGAGAACGAGCGGCTGGATCACCTCCTTTCTAAGGAGACCTAGTCTCTACACTATGACAGTTTATGGGCTTGTAGCTCAGCAGGTTAGAGCGCACGCCTGATAAGCGTGAGGTCGGAGGTTCGAGTCCCCCCAAGCCCACCATTACGTATATTAATTATATGTATAGTCGTACCTTGAAAATTGAATAACACACCAAGTGTAATAAAGACAAATAGACAACGAATCGAGACAGCCGAATCTCAAAGAATGAGATTCAAAACTTGTGAAGCGAATTTCTCAGCTAAACTCAGAAGAGGTAAGCGGAGGAAAGAGAAGGACAAGAGGGTAACGATTTCAGGAAGTACTATTTGTTGAGAGAAACCAGAATTCACTGAGAGAAATTACAATAGTGAATAAGACCTAGTTAACGCTAACTAGGCGAGAGAACACTTCGAGAGAAGTGAAATGGTCAAGTACAAAGAGCATCGGGTGGATGCCTTGGCACTGGGAGCCGACGAAGGACGTGATAAGCTGCGATAAGCTGCGGTAAGGAGCACATATCCGATATACCCGCAGATTTCCGAATGGGGGAACCCACATACGGTAATGCGTATGTATCATTAAGTGAATACATAGCTTAATGAGGGGAACGGGGTGAACTGAAACATCTAAGTAGCCCCAGGAAGAGAAAGAAAAATCGATTTTCTGAGTAGCGGCGAGCGAAAGGGAAAGAGGCCAAACCGGATTGTTTACAATTCGGGGTTGTGGACCACCGACATTGACGAGGTTATGCGAGCCGAATAGAGCTGGAAAGCTCAAGCGAAGAAGGTAAAACTCCTGTAGGCGAAGCAGAAGACGCATAGGTGGCACCGGAGTAGGACCGGACACGTGGAACCCGGTCTGAAGCAGGAGGGACCACCCTCCAAGCCTAAATACTACCCAGTGACCGATAGCGAATAGTACCGTGAGGGAAAGGTGAAAAGAACCCCGGGAGGGGAGTGAAATAGAATCTGAAACCTGATGCTTACAAGCATAGGGAGCGCAAGTGACCTAGTACTTTTTGTAGAACGGGCCAACGAGTTATGGTATGTAGCGAGGTTAAGTTTCTGGAGGAACGGAGCCGTAGAGAAATCGAGTCTTAATAGGGCGAGAGTTACATGCTGTAGACCCGAAACCGGGTGACCTATCCATGAGCAGGTTGAAGTAACCGTAAAAGGTTATGGAGGACCGAACCTATATCTGTTGAAAAAGGTTAGGATGACTTGTGGATAGCGGTGAAATTCCAATCGAACTCGGATATAGCTGGTTCTCCTCGAAATAGCTTTAGGGCTAGCCTCAAGGAAGAGATACACGGGGGTAGAGCACTGACTGTTCGCGGGGCCTTCACCGGTTACCAACAACTATCAAACTCCGAATACCGCAGTATCATACTTGGGAGTCAGACTATGAGAGATAAGTTCCATGGTCGAAAGGGAAACAGCCCAGATCAACAGCTAAGGTCCCAAAGAGTAAGTTAAGTGGAAAAGGATGTGGGATTGCACAAACAGCTAGGATGTTGGCTTAGAAGCAGCCATACATTTAAAGAGTGCGTAATAGCTCACTAGTCGAGTGATCCTGCGCCGAAGATAAACGGGGCTGAAACTTACCACCGAAGCTTTGGAATTAGGGAACTAATTGGTAGAGGAGCATTCTATACAGGAAGAAGGAGGCGCGTAAGCAAATCTGGACAGTATAGAAGAGAGAATGTTGGCATGAGTAGCGTAAGGCGGGTGAGAATCCCGTCCGCCGAAAATCTAAGGTTTCCTGAGGAAGGTTCGTCCTCTCAGGGTAAGTCGGGGCCTAAGCCGAGAGCGAAAGCTGTAGGCGATGGATAACAGGTTGATATTCCTGTACCACCGAGGATTGTTTGAATGAAGTGGGGACACAGAAGGATAGATTGAGCACGCCGTTGGTTGAGCGTGTCCAAGCAGTGAGGCTTGAAAGTAGGGAAATCCGCTTTCTGAAAGGTTGAGCTGTGATGGGGTGGTCTAAGACCGGTAGCAATCGATTTCACGCTGTCAAGAAAAGCCGCTAATGAGATCCAAGGTGCCCGTACCGCAAACCGACACAGGTAGATGAGGAGAGAATCCTAAGGTGAGCGAGCGAACTATTGTTAAGGAACTCGGCAAAATAACCCCGTAACTTCGGGAGAAGGGGTGCCCACGTGAGTGGGCCGCAGTGAAGAGGTCCAGGCAACTGTTTACCAAAAACACAGGTCTCTGCTAAAGCGAAAGCTGATGTATAGGGGCTGACGCCTGCCCGGTGCTGGAAGGTTAAGGGGAAGTGTTAGGGCAACCGAAGCACAGAACTTAAGCCCCAGTAAACGGCGGCCGTAACTATAACGGTCCTAAGGTAGCGAAATTCCTTGTCGGGTAAGTTCCGACCCGCACGAAAGGCGTAATGATCTGGACACTGTCTCAACAATAGGCTCGGTGAAATTGAAGTACCGGTAAAGATGCCGGTTACCCGCAGCAGGACGGAAAGACCCCGTGGAGCTTTACTGTAGCTTGATATTGATTTTCGGCATTGCATGTACAGGATAGGTGGGAGACGAAGAATTCAGCACGCCAGTGTTGAAGGAGTCACCGTTGGGATACCACCCTTGTAATGTTGGAAATCTAACCTAGTACCGTGAACCGGTACAGGGACAGTGTCAGGTGGGCAGTTTGACTGGGGCGGTCGCCTCCTAAAGAGTAACGGAGGCGCCCAAAGGTTCCCTCAGCGCGGACGGAAATCGCGCGAAGAGTGCAAAGGCAAAAGGGAGCTTGACTGCGAGACAAACAGGTCGAGCAGGGACGAAAGTCGGGCTTAGTGATCCGGTGGTTCCGAGTGGAAGGGCCATCGCTCAACGGATAAAAGCTACCCCGGGGATAACAGGCTTATACCCCCCAAGAGTTCACATCGACGGGGGTGTTTGGCACCTCGATGTCGGCTCGTCTCATCCTGGGGCTGAAGTAGGTCCCAAGGGTTGGGCTGTTCGCCCATTAAAGAGGTACGCGAGCTGGGTTCAGAACGTCGTGAGACAGTTCGGTCCCTATCCGCTGTGGGCGTTGGAAATTTGAGAGGAGCTATCCTTAGTACGAGAGGACCGGGATGGACATACCTCTGGTGTACCGGTTGTTCTGCCAAGGGCATAGCCGGGTAGCTACGTATGGAAGGGATAAGCGCTGAAAGCATCTAAGTGCGAAGCCCCCCTCAAGATAAGATTTCCTCCGAAAGGTAAGACCCGTGAGAGACTATCACGTTGATAGGTCAGAGGTGTAAGTACGGCAACGTATTTAGCTGACTGATACTAATAGGTCGAGCACTTGACCAAATGGTTTTGAGCACGAGGTGGTTATTCAATTTTGAGGGTACAGCTCTCAAAAGAGTAGAAGATGATAGAGATACATCTTACTGCGAAGAATATGAAGGTAGATTGCGAGAGCGATTTACGAATCCGGTGACAATAGCAGAGAGGTAACACCTGTTCCCATCCCGAACACAGAAGTTAAGCTCTTTAGCGCTGAAGATACTTGGTGGGAAGCTGCCTGGGAAATTAGGACGTCGCCGGTTTTTTTAATAAGGCCCCATGGTCAAGCGGTTAAGACATCGCCCTTTCACGGCGGTAACCCGGGTTCGATTCCCGGTGGGGTCACCATGTTAAAATATCAAATATAAGCGCTTGTGGCGGAACTGGCAGACGCACCAGATTTAGGTTCTGGCGGGCGACCGTGGGGGTTCGAGTCCCTCCAAGCGCACCATTTAAGACTTGCATTGTTGTAAGTCTTTTTTGTATTATTTTCTTTATTATTATTTTCTTGTTCATTAATCGAGCTTGAGAAAGTTAGAATGTGTCGGTAATTTTAATAAAGGATTAACCGCATACTGTGATACAGTGAACCTGCTATATAGTAACTCCCATCATCAAATAAACACTATTCAGATGCGAAGTGTGTGCTGAAGGGGAATTTTATTAATGCTATCATTCATTTGTAAGGAACATTGATTGTTCTGAGCTACTCCATTTGTTGTAACTGTTTCTTAAGAGGTGAATGATGAGAGTTCGTGTGTTGCTGAATGATAAAGATTATCTAACATCTTTCATTGATATGGCAAGTAAGGCTGAGAAGGATATATTTATTGATCTTGGTTTTGATGGGTTAATCAGGAATGGGGAAATGCTTATAACCGATTTTTCGATAGACTCGTTATCTCATCAGTACCCTAATTTAAGTTTAAGCTCGGTATGTATGCTTGTGGAAGGCAAAGCCGGTGAGGATTACTCGGCTGGACCGTTTAGACTTTTTAAGTATCAGAGGTTTGATGATTTAATTTCCAAGCTAAAGGTTTGTTATTATACATTAACCGGTGATTCCGGTATTAAAAGTTCAAATTGCATTAAAATTGGCTTTTGTTTTTCTAATGATGTGTATAAGTCAACTTTAATTGATGAATTAGCAAAACTTTTGGTTTATCGCTGCGGAGTTAATCTGCTGGTTCTTTCTCTCAAATTTATGTCTGATTATTGTCAAAATGCATCTTACAGACATGTAGACGAGAGTCTGCTGAAGAGACTTATTTACTCCATTGATAGGGGCATGGAAATTCCCATCGACTCATTCTTCTACACAGACTCGTTTGGGGTGTATAGATTGGAGTCATCAAGGATTATTAATCCAATTTCTGAAATGCGAGATGACATCTTCGAAAAGCTAATCAGATATGTTACACAGAATTTCTTTGATGTAATTATTTTTGACGTTTCAAGATGTTTTTCTAACAGGAATCTTAACGTCTTGAAACACATGAATCAGATTGTTGTCGTAACTAGCAGCCCTGATTTTAGTAAGGATAATTCTCCCTTCGCTGAAGAACTGGGCTTATCAGATATAACCGCAATTAATCCTGAGGTTGAAGGCAGTGCTTTAGAGATTAGGATGAATGAAATAATTGATGATATTCTTTCGAAATAGGTGAAGCAATGGGAAGAATGAAATTGACAGTATTAAAATATTCAAATTTGGTTGAGGTGGCAACAAATAAGCTTAAAGGTATTTTGTCACACTATGAGCATGAACCTTCAAATAAAGAGCTGCTGACATTGGTCGAAGAAGTGGTTTTCAGTGAAGAATATATTTGTAAGATCGAATATGGTGAACTGCTTGATATTATTGATGCGATATATCTTAGAGTTGCAAGCAAATACAGTATTTTGAAACAGTATTTGGATGATCCGAAAATCAACGAAATTATGGTGAATGGAGCTGATCATATTTTCGTCGAAAAGAACAAGCATGTATTAGAAGTTGATAATGCTTTTTATTCACCTGGTGAGCTGGAAAGCTTAATTAGAATGTTTGCATCAGATGTTCATCGTGAGGTTAACGAGGCAAATCCAATTGTGGATGCAAGACTTGAGAGCGGATATCGTGTGAATGGGGTACTGCAAAATGTTGCGCTTAATGGACCTATTCTTACTATACGGAAGTTTTCAAATGAGGAAATAACATTAGAGGATCTAATCGAAAATGGTACATTGCCTGTGGAGTGTTCAGAACTTTTATCGGCACTTGTAGCTGCAAAATACAATATTTTTATTAGCGGAGGAACCTCTTCCGGTAAGACGACATTCCTCAATGCTCTGTCTTCTGCAATTAATACGGAGGAGCGAGTCATAATAATTGAGGATTCTGCAGAGCTCAAGGTCAGTCAAATTGATAATATTGTTCATATGGAATGCAGGAATGCAAATTCAATAGGTAAAGGACGGGTTAGTATGGAGATGCTAATAAAGACTAGCTTGCGAATGCGCCCTGACCGAATTATTGTTGGGGAGGTTAGAGGACGGGAAGTGATAGATATGATTCAGGCAATGTCAACTGGACACGACGGAAGCATGTCTACAGGTCATGGAAACTCTATAAAGGGTATGTTAAACAGGCTTGAGACCATGTATTTAATGGACACACAAATACCTATTTATTCTATAAAGAGTCAGATTTCAAATGCAATTGATATTTTCGTACATCTCCGCCGAGACAGTGACGGTAAACGGCGATTGGTAGAAATTGCAGAAATGGTTGGCTTCTCGGGGACTGAATATGAACTTAATTATTTGTATTCAACCGGAAGTGATGGAAGGATTGCTAGTACAGGAAATAGGATGATAAACAGAGAAAAATTTAGGCAATGCGGTTTATCGGTTCCTAATGGTATCTAGGTACAGGGATTATTTTGATTGGTTAATAAGTGTTGCCTCATAAAGTTGATTTGATTGAAAGAGGAAAATACTTTAAGGCATATGTTTTAAAAATAGTAAGAAAAGGGACAAAATAAATGAAAATCAACTGTATTAGCAGAAAGAACAAGGGTATTTGTTTGGAAACAGTCTGCCGAGATAAAAAATCCGGTTATTTAGAACAGTCAATCATGTATGACCAATATGTAGCTAGTACCGGGGAAAAGAGGTTAATTGTTGTATCGATTATTGCAACTGGATTCGTATTGTCTATGCTCCTGTACCATAACCTTGCATTTAGCTTTGTCCTGCTTTTATTTTACAAAAAGATATTGGGCATATACTCAAACGTTATGCTTGAAAGGCGAAAACGTGCATTATCAGAACAGTTCAAGGACTTTTTATTTATTCTTTCCACTGCAATTGGAGCCGGCAGAGGAATGAGAGATTCAATAGGAGAATCTATTCCTGGGATAGAGGGAATATATGGTGAGAAGTCAATACTGGGAAATGAACTTAAGAGAATGTATAAGAGAATGGATGCCGGAAATGAGGAGGATGTTGCAGTACTTAAAGAGTTTGCGGAAAGAACGGGATCTGAAGATATTATCGATTTCGCAATAATATATTCTACTTGTAAGACGACGGGAGCAAGTTTGATTGATGCTTTGAATAAAGCGGCGAGTGTGATTATAGATAAGATGACTATAGAAAATGAAATTAGAGCGATGGCAAACAGAAAGAAAAATGAGAGTATGATTTTATTTATTATGCCTTTTCTGGTGATTTTGTTTCTGAATATTTTTTCACCAGATTATATATCTCCTCTGTATGAAAGTTTGGTTGGGAGATTAATCATGACCATCGTTGTAGCAGCCAATGTCTTCATATACTCAGTAATGCAAAAAATTACAAGTGTGGAAATTTAGTCATAGTGCAAATTGCGATTAATTATTAATGTGTGGTGATAAAAGGTGAAGGTGGATTTAAAAGAAGTTTTTGATAAAGATTTGAATAAGCAACTGTTTAAAATATCAGCTGTGGCGTTCATTTTTTTACTTATAATACTTGTTAAACCAAAGTTAGGTGGTAAATATATTGTTGATAAAAGAGGTCATGTAGTCGGAATTGAGCACGTACGTGAGGGAGTTTTTGAAGAATATGACCTGATAGCGGAGGTTCATCGTGGTGACAAGAGCATGAGCCAAAATGTAAAGCTCAAACGACATGCTAACGATAGTCCTAGGCAATCGGGTGGTGATGAATCAAAAGACATCGAGGCTGAAATGAACGCAAGTCTTGGAATTGCAGTAAGTCAAATTGAGGAGAAAACAGAAAAACGAATTGTGCTTCCAACAAAGCTTGATGATGGCAGCATAGTTATCTGGAAAAAGGACAATCGCGCAAACCGTGATTGGATTGCAATACCGCTTATGTATGTTGTGCTAGTTATAGCTGTCATTGCAAACAAGCACGATAAGATGAAACGGAGAGGGCATGAAGAGAGAAACCAAATTCTGAAGGCACTGCCGAGGTTTACAAATCAGTTATTGCTAATGATGAATTCCGGTGTTATTTTAAGTGATGCGTTTCGGAAAATACGCTATGGTTATTCTCTGATGCATAGAGAGTCGCTGGGAGAGCTTGAAAAAAGCATCGTAGAGATGACTGATGTTGCTGAGTTTACGAATCAGAGTATTCCTCTGTTGTTTTCCGAGATGGCACGCAAGTATTCGGTGAAAGAACTGATGAGGATATCGACTGTCTTGAGAGAAAATGAGAAACGAGGCAGTGATATTCAGGAAAAACTCGAGCGCGAGAGTGAATTCCTGTGGGATATAAGGAAGACCATTGCTAGGGAACAAGGCAAGTTGATTGATACGAAGATGACTTATCCGCTTGGGATGTTGCTTGTATTGCTGATTGTCATCACAATGGCGCCGGCACTTATGACCATGTAGCCTTGACATAGAGGGAGGTGTTGAAAATGTAAAGACAAGGTAGTAAATAACCGGTAGTTGTAGTGTGGATAACTGTGTAGGCATGCTCGATGCCTGATGTGTGCAAAGGAGACAGTAAAAAAGGAAAGGAGAGTATGATTTAGCCTATGAGCTAATCATACAAGGAAAGTTATGAAAAATATAAAAAGGCTATTCAAATCAAATGAAGGAATGGAACTTGTTCAAGTTGCTATTTTGATTGCAATCGCAGTTGCTTTAGGAATTATCTTTAAGACTGAAATTACATCATTTGTCAACAAGACTTTCAAGGCACTTAATGCAAGCAAGTTCTGATGAGATACTGGGATAAACGTGGCGAACAGATGGTTGAAGCAAGCATAGTGTTGCCGGTTGTGATTCTTGTGATAATGTTGCTTATCAGATTATGTACATTTTATCTTGAATGCCTGATTACCCAAACTAATATGCATAGAAAAATGCTAGGCAAGTGGGATAATACAAATTCTCCAGTAGTCAGGACAATTAGTGAATCGAGAGATGTTAGATATGCAAATATCGGGCTTGCGGGTGGACTGCTGCGAAAATCTATAGAGGTTACAGGCTTTTCGGTATGCGAAGATAAATTAGTGAGAGCTGGTGGTGTTATTGAGGAAGCTGTTAAGAAATAAGAGCGGATCTACTATTGTGTTGCTGTCATTTGTTTTCCTTGCACTAATATCCATGATAATAATGGCTATTAATATAGCGAGAAGTCGTACAGTAGAAAGCTGGGCAGAAGTAAACGGTAAACTGTGGGGAAAGGCTATTCTTTCGGAATATGATCGTTATCTTTTAGATGATTATGGAATCATGGCTTTTCAGGGAAATGACTGCGATGTTATAAAACGTTTAAGTGTGTATTCTAAATATTCATTTGAAGATAAGCTTCGAATTCGTAGAGATGTTCCGAGCGCAAATCTTGATGAATATCGCATGTCTGACCTCGATAACTTTAGAAAATCGCTGCGAAATGCAATGACAACAGAAGAGGCTAAATCTATAGTAGATGGAAAAAATAGGTCTGTTAGGAAAATTTCGTACTCATTTGGCAATAATAAAACCGAATATGGGAATCGAGCTATCGGAAATCAAGTAGTTATAGATACGTTGCCATCAAGGGGATATAAAAACCATATAAATATCAAAGGCCTGACAGGGCTTCTTAGTGATAGCAATGCAGCGGATAAGGTCAAGCCGGATGTCCTATCCAAGGTTTCAGAGATGTCATTTATCGTTAGCAAGCTGAACAGTCACCTGAAGACGGTAGGAGATAAAGAAACTTTCTTTGCTAATGAGTATGAGTATATTGTAAAAGGTAGCTTAGATGATAATAAGAATTTTGAAGCTTGTAAGAGAGAGATCTTTGCAATTAGAAATGCTCTTAATCTGGCAGCTTTATCAAAAGATCCCGAGAAGATGAAAATAATCACAGCAATTTCTGAATTGATTGCACCGGGGCCAGGTGCAATTGTGGTGCAGGGGGCGATTATGGAAAGCTGGGCTGCGCTAGAGACTCATGAAGATTTGAAGGCTCTGCTGGATAACAAACGAATTCCGCTTATGAAGAAGAAGGGAGATTGGAAAATCTCAGTTGAAGGTGTGTTAAGGGATAGTCATCTCACTGATAAGCTCGGAGACGAAGCTCGTAAGTTGCTAAATGAAAATGCGGAACAGATTCATGATTTATCCAAGCAAGAAGGTTACTCGGAAAAACTTGAAGGTCAGAATTATGAGGACTATTTACTGTTCATGATGTTAACAATCCCTAAGGATCTAAGGACAAGAAGAATAATGGATTTAATTCAGATAAACATGAAGTACAGATATTATGATGACTTTAACTTTGATGAGTATAACTGTGGGGTAAGATTCAACTTAAAGATTAATGGTAAGTCGTATGAGGTTAATGATTCATATAAGTAAGATGTTCAAAGATAATAGGGGAAGTTATATTGTTGAGGCAACACTGATTCTTCCGATATTTATGATTGCAATTATGGTGATGTCATCTATTATTTCAGCATATAGTTGTATTGAGGATGCTAACTATATATCTGCAAATCGTTTAAGGAGGACTGCTGCTGTTGCCTCGGTAATAAAGACTGATGTGATGGTGCCGTATAGTATTCAGAGGGAACTGGACAGAAGCCATTCTCAGGTAGGTGGGTTTGCCGTTAATTCGTTTTTATACAGGAAGCAGCAGCTTGGTATTGATGAAATTATCTCACTTGACGCTGACATTATGATTAACACCAAGAATCCGATTGGTCTGAATGCCAAGGCTAATTATAAATTAAAAACAGTTACACGCGCATACGTTGGCAGGAGACGAGAAGATACACACATGAGTGTTGATGAGCTCTCGGGAAACGACGACAAAGCGGTATATATTTTTCCCAAAAGAGGTGAGAAATATCATAATAAAAGTTGTTCGTTCATGCATTCGAAGGCTGTCTCAACATCCTTGGACGCTTCGATTAAAAGCAAGTATGATCCATGCCCCGTGTGTAAAAGCAGAAGAGCAAAGCTTGGAGCGAAGGTCTATTATTATCCAAGCGACGGAGAATGTTACCATCTTCCGGGATGTCGAGTGATGGAGAGAAATTATATAGAGATTTCCAAGAAGGTTGCTGAGCGGCGTGGTTATACGCCGTGCTCAAAGTGTGGAGGTTGATGTAAAATGGAGAAGGAAATCAGACAAAGTATCACGAATTATAAAATGCCACGGTACATAAGCGAAATATTGTGCAACAATTACGCTACAGCCTTTCTGCGGATGTCAATAATTTGCGAGAAAGATACGTATATATTTTCGTATGATAAGCGCAATATGAAGAGGTTAATCTTTCGAGAACTGTCAGATATGGACAAACTGCAGCTGATTGTCACGTTGATAATGATAAATGAACAGAATTGTCAGATGCTTATTGGAGCAGAACGATATCTTATAGAACCGGAACTGATGTATTCTGCGAACAACAGAACAAAATATGGACAGGTTGGACTGCTGTTTTATCCTGATACGACGATGACGCCCTTTAATGTTAAACTGATCAGGTTAATTGACAAAATTGTACCGCAAAATAAGAAAAAAGCAGTTAATTGTTTTGAGTTAATTAAAGCTGAGCTCTCTAAAAATGATTTATATCGAGCAAGGAGCATTTGTGAAAAGTATATAAGCAGAGCAATGTCAGAAAAGATTGGATAACCGAATAGAAGAGGGGCGATAATTTGTAATTTTTCACTTGACTGTTAATATATTCGTGTGATACTTTATATATAGTTAAAGGCCTCTAATCAAGAGACCTTTTTAAGGAAATGCTAGTTAGAGTTATCTAACTAAGTGGCTGGTTGGTTTCTGGCTGTTAGACTATTGTTTGTGTGACTAAACAATTAAGTATCTGTCTAAATTAGCCAGTCGGTATCTAATCAAAGCCATTAACTATTTTACACAATTTGCAGTATAAAGTCAGATAAGTATATAGTTTATGTTTTACACTACATGTGAGTGGAGAAGAGGATGTTACAGGACAAGATTGTTCAGTATTGTGCGCCTACTTTGGCTAGGTTGAAAATAGGCAGTATGTTTGGTTATAGTTATGATTCTTTCGACACCTTTACCGATGAACTTGCTTGTATCAATGACCTGCTCAACAGGAAAGGGGTAAGAGTAGGTGTTCTTCAAGATAATGGAACAAGAGCCTTGATATATGTGTATCGTCCGAAAGAGCTTAAGCACAGGCTTTCTGAACATCGCATAGAGAGCTTAATGCAAAAGTTTGGATATGAGGGAGCCGACATTAACTGCTCAATAAATAGGCTCAGAAGCAGATTAGGCGTATGCGGCAGTTTCCCTCATGAGATCGGCATATTTCTGGGTTACCCGTTGGAAGATGTGATTGGCTTTATAGAGCACTGTGGTAGCAACTGCAAGGCGTGTGGTCAATGGAAGGTGTACGGAGATGTTGAAAAAGCGATGGGTCTTTTTGCAAAGTACAGACGCTGCGAGCTTCTCTATATGAGATTATTCAGGGAAAACGGTGACATAGAAAAGTTGACTGTTTGTGCTTAACGGAGGTAATTATGAGTATTGTTATAGTAGGTGGAAATGAGTGTATGGAATGCCAGTACAAGGAGATATGTAAGAAGCATGGATGTAAAGCCAAGGTGTTTACCAAGGAACGTGGAAATGTGGGTAAGAAGATCGGCTGTCCGGATTTATTGGTGATGTTTACAAATACAGTTTCGCACAAGATGATGAATACCGCAGTAGCAGAAGCTAAGCGAAAGAACGTAGAAGTTGCATGGGTTCATTCCAGCAGTTCGTCGGCACTTAAGAATCTGCTTGCACAGTATGTTTAAAGCATTTGTGCTAAATTAATATCTGATGAATTACATAAGACCTTGTTTAATCATAAATGAGGTCTTTTAAGTTAAACATTGCACATATATGTATAGGAATGCTTTTAAATACATGAATCATACTGAAGCTTACATACTGAATATTACTAATGTAGAGTCCCCGGAAATCTTGCTAATGCAGAGTCCCCGGAGTCATTGACTTTGTGTGTTTTGCATGTTAAACTGAATTAGTTTAACACAGATTATATCTTGATAATTTACGTGGAGGAGTTTATGCACACAGCATTAATGGTAATTTTGCTTGTGACTAGCGTGATTCTGATTCTCAGCATTTTGCTGCAGTCTAGTAAGAGCGATGGGCTTTCGGGATCAATAGCTGGAGGAGCTGAGCAGCTTTTCGGGAAGAAAAAGAGCAACGGATACGATGCAATTCTGTCTAAAATTACAACAATAGTATCAATTATTTATATCGTTGTTTCATTAGTCATCGTAGCAATTTTCAATTAGTATTTGTAAAAATACACAGTTTATTATAAAATTGTTCATGTTGATATACAGAGGTAAGGGTGATGCACCTCTGTATATCTTTAATATATTTATATTTTATTTTCGAAATATGAAAATGATTATTTTCTAATTTCAAGGAGGTTTATTATGGCGATTAAGTGGATGGTTCCTGTTGCGGCATTGATCGGTCTGCTCGTAGCTTTTGCGCTTGCTTCTTGGGTGGGTAAGGCGCCGGAAGGTACTGACAGAATGAAGGAAATATCCGGTTACATCAGAGAGGGTGCGCTGGCGTTCCTTAAGAGAGAGTACAGAACAATGGCTGTTGTTATCGTTGCTCTATTTGTGCTTGTTGGTCTGGCAATTAACTGGACATCTGCAGTTCTGTACGTATGCGGAGCGTTGTTATCCGTATTGGCAGGCTTTTTCGGAATGAATGTTGCTACAAAGGGTAATGTTAGAACTGCCAATGCGGCAATGGAATCAGGAATGCCAAAGGCACTTAAGATTGCATTCAGAAGTGGTGCGGTTATGGGACTTTGCGTTGCCGGCCTTGGACTTTTCGGTCTAGGTGTTGTAGTTGTTGTACTCGACCTGGCGACAGTCATGCAGTGCATAACAAGTTTCGGACTTGGTGCTTCTTCGATGGCGTTATTTGGACGTGTAGGCGGCGGTATATATACTAAGGCGGCTGATGTTGGCGCTGACCTTGTAGGAAAGGTTGAGGCCGGTATCCCTGAGGATGATCCTAGAAATCCTGCTGTTATCGCTGATAATGTAGGAGATAACGTAGGAGATGTTGCCGGCATGGGTTCCGACCTGTTTGAGTCATATGTCGGATCGATCATCTCCGCTGTAACGCTTGCAGCTGTAGCTGTTAATGCTTCCGGTGTAAGTGGAACCTTTACAGAGGAAACTGCTGCTATTTTCCCACTGTTAATCACTGCTGTAGGTATTATTGCATCTGTAATCGGTGTGCTTTGTGTAAGAGGTAACGCTAATGTGAACCCTGCCAAGTCGCTAAACGTTGGAACATATGTGAGCAGTGCAATCGTAATTGTATGCGCTTTGGTTCTAAGTAGTAAGCTTCTTGGGTCTCTCACATATGCGTATGCTATTATCGCGGGTCTTCTAGTAGGAGTCATCATAGGTGCAATTACCGAGATATATACTTCAGATTCTTATAAGTTCGTTAAGAAGATTGCTGAACAGTCACAGACCGGTGCAGCTACAACAATCATCAGTGGTCTCGGTGTAGGAATGAGCTCAACATTTTGGCCAATCCTATTTATCTGCGTTGGTATCATCGTTGCTTACAACTTTGCTGGTCTATATGGAATTGCGCTTGCTGCTGTAGGTATGCTTTCTACAACAGGCATGACAGTAGCCGTTGACGCTTATGGTCCGGTATCTGATAACGCCGGTGGTATAGCTGAGATGTCTGAGCTTCCTGAGGGAGTAAGAGATATTACCGATACACTTGACTCTGTTGGTAACACAACAGCGGCTATCGGAAAGGGATTTGCTATCGGATCAGCTGCTCTTACGTCACTAGCTCTTTTCGCAGCATTCGCTGTATCAGCTAAGCTTAGTCAGATCAGCTTACTCAATCCGCTAGTAATCGTTGGTTTATTTATCGGAGCTATGCTTCCATTCCTCTTCTCGGCTATGACTATGAACTCAGTAGGTAAGGCTGCTAACGAGATGATTGAAGAGGTTAGGCGTCAGTTCCGTGAGAACAAGGGCATTATGGAGGGAACATCTAAGCCAGACTATGCAAGATGTGTACATATCTCCACGGGCGCTGCTCTTCACGAGATGATCGCTCCCGGACTACTCGCAATCGTTGCTCCACTGCTGATCGGTCTGCTGCTTGGTACAGAGGCTCTTGGTGGAATGCTTGCCGGATCGCTTGCATCGGGTGTTCTGCTGGCTATTATGATGGCTAATGCAGGTGGTGCCTGGGATAACGCTAAGAAGTACGTTGAAAGTGGAGCTTACGGCGGCAAGGGAAGCGAGACTCATAAGGCGGCAGTCGTTGGTGATACGGTGGGTGATCCGTTCAAGGATACCTCCGGTCCATCGATCAACATCCTCATCAAACTGATGACAATTGTTTCGCTTGTATTTGCTCCTGTATTCGTACAGTTCGGTGGAATTTTATTCTAGAATTAAGTAAGTTAGAGGCAGATTTATAAATTCAAAGGCATGCGATATTGCATGTCTTTTTTCAATTCTAAAATCAACACCGAGTTTTATGGTGTTCCGACTCGTCGTAAATATGAGGTGTGTGAGAGGGATTTTATTGGAAATACTGAAATTTACACGGATTCGAAGAAGCTCAATTGTTGAATATAACAACAAAAAATGATAAACTATTTGGGTATATTTTAAGATAGCATGCTTACAAGGAGGGTTTAAGTAATGCAGAATAGGCTAGAAGAAATTCGTGAAAAGGGACTTTTGAGCATTGAAAATGCCGGAAATGTTGAAAAATTACATGAGGTTCGCAGGGAACTGACAGGTAAGAAGAGTGCGCTGACTGACGTGCTCAAGAACCTGGGCAAGCTTGAGCCGGAGATGAGAAAATCCGTCGGAATGAAGGCAAATGATATCAAGAACTTTTTTGCTGAAAAAATCAAAGAGAGAGAGGATCAGTTAGTTGCAACTGAGTCTGTTCTCGATGAGAAGATTGATCTCACTCTGCCAGGTACCCCAATTCATGGTGGTGCACTTCATCCAATTACTCAGATGTGCTACGATCTCAACGATGCCTTTCTCTCCTTGGGCTTTGAGATATTTAGTGAGAATGATATAAGCAGTGAGAAGTATGCTTTTGATAATCTGAACTTCCCGGCTGATCATCCGGCAAGGCAGATGATGGATACATACTGGATTGAGGGTACCGAGGATAAGAGTGGAGCAGATAGACTTTGCATGAGACCTCACCTCACAGGCGCTTCAGTTAGACACTTGCTTGAGGCTGGAGCACCTGCGAGATTTGTGTACCCGGGTCGTGTCTACAGAAATGAGAACACAGATGCAAGACACGAGAGGGCTTTTTTTCAGTATGAAGCGCTAATCGTAGATAAGGATCTGTCATTTTCTTCCGGAAAGGTAATGATTGAGACTATTCTCGAAAAGGTATTTGGAAGAAAAATCAACGTGCGCATGCGTGAAGGCTTCTTCCCGTTTACTGAGCCCGGATATGAGATTGACATGGAATGCCTCGTTTGCGGCGGTAAGGGCTGCAGGGTGTGCAATCAGAACGGCTGGATTGAGGTTATGCCGGGTGGCGTAATTCATCCCAATGTACTACGAGCTGCTAACCTGGATCCTGACGTATGGACCGGATTCTACACAAACATCGGTCTGGACAGACTCGTAATGATGCGTTATGGAGTTGATGACGTAAGATTATTCCACAGCGCTGATCTTAGATTTTTAAAGCAGTTCAAGTAGGAGGTTGTAATGAAGGTTTCACTAAATTGGGTAAAGAAATACATTGATATTCCTGCGGATTTAACCAATGCACAGATTGCATATGACCTGACTATGAGAACGGTTGAGGTTGAAGCTGTTGTGGATACGGCTGCAAAGTTTCACGACATTGTCGTTGGTCAGATTACCTCCGTGGAAGCACATCCAAACGCTGATAAGCTGAAAGTGTGTTTAGTTAATATCGGCGAGACTGAGGACGTGCAAATCGTATGTGGCGGTTCGAACCTATACTCAGGAGAGAAGGTCGTAGTATCAAAGCCGGGAGCCGAGGTATATTGGCACGGTGAGAGCGAGCTTATGAAGATCAAAGAGACTAAGATGCGTGGAGTTGCATCCTATGGGATGATTTGCGGAGCTGAAGAGGTGTATCTGGGTGATTTCTATCCAACAGATGATCCAACTGTTATCGTCGATCTCGGAGATGTTGATGCTGCTCCAGGACAGAATATCGCCGATATCATCGGCATGAATGATACGGTTCTCGAGATTGATAATAAGTCGCTTACAAATAGACCCGATCTCTGGGGACATTATGGAATCGCTAGAGAGCTGGCGGCAATATATAAGTTGCCGCTTAAGCTTTTGGACGAGTTTGACGCTCCAACAGGTCTTAAGGACTATGACGTAGAGATTATCAATGCTGAGAAGTGCTATAGATATGCTGCACTTGAGATTAGAAATCTATCGGTCAAGGAGTCACCAACCTGGATGAAGGCTGCGATTATCAACGGTGGTATGAGACCTATCAACGCAATCGTAGACATTACGAATTACGTAATGCTGAGTGTTGGTCAGCCGACACATGCATTTGACAGAACACATGTTAAGGGCGAGAAAATCATAATTCGCGATGCTAAGACTGATGAAAAGCTAGAGCTGCTTGACGGTGCAAATATCGATCTTACAGAGCAGGATCTCGTTATCTGCGATGCTGAGGGCCCAATGGCACTCGCAGGTATCAGAGGCGGTAAGAAGGATTCAATTCTCGATGACACAGTTGATGTTGTGCTTGAGGTTGCTAACTTCGCTGCCGTAACGATTAGAAATACGGGTAAGCGTTTTGATGAAAAGACTGACTCATCCATACGATATGAAAAGGGAATCGATACCGAGAGAGTTGAGCAAGGCTTGTCGCTCAGTATGAAGCTGTTCAAGGAGCTGTTTCCTGAGGCGGAGTTCACAGCATATGCAGACGTGAACCCGGTTGCAACCAAGAGAACTGAGGTTGATATCACCAAGGCCTTTCTGGACACAAGACTCGGCAAGGTTCTGGAGGAGTCGGAGGTAGCGGACACGCTGGAGCGTCTGGGCTTTGAGGTTAAGTTTGAGAACGGCGTATATCATACAGTTGCGCCGACATGGCGTTCGACCGGAGATATCTCGATGAGAGACGACGTGCTGGGTGAGATTGCCAGACTTGTGGGGTATGAAAATTTCAAGGTTAAGCCGTTACCGATAAACTTTGAGAATGCGGTTCATCAGATTAAGTATGATCTCAACAGGAAAGTAAGAGAGCATCTCGCGTTTAGATGTGGATTCAATGAGATATTCACTTATCCTTGGATAGATGAGAAATACATCAAGTCAGCCAAGATTGACATGTCAGGCGGTGTTAGGCTTGCAACTCCACCGGCTCCGGAGCTCGCAACTTTGAGGCAGTCTCTGGTACCGGGTGCGCTGGAGGCAATTGTCAAGAACTTGAGATATTACGACAGTTTCAAGATTTTCGAGGTCGCTGAAGTATTTGAGCAGGGAGAGTTTCACCCATCTTCAGAGGATGAGACGCTCCCAATTCACAAGCTGATGCTTACGGGTGCAGTTGTTGGCAAGGATGCCAAGGATATATTCTTTGAGGCAAAGGGTGTTGTTGAGTCGTTACCCAGATATTGCCATATGAATGGTTATAAGTTTAAGCAGGTAGAGAAACCATCGTGGGCTGATTCCGATGTATACCTCAATCTTGTAAATGAACGGAAGGATGTCATCGGCTCGCTTGGTCTCGTTTCCGTAGCAACTTTGGCGGAGGCGGGCGTTAAGAGATCCAACATAGCGATATTTGAGATAGATGTCAACAAACTTGCTCCATTTAGTTCTAGGACAAATGAATTTGAGTATCTGCCACAGTTTCCGCTTGTTGAGGAGGATTTATCGCTTCTCGCAGATGAGGATGTAAAATGGGAAGATATCTACGAGGCTATCAAGTACATGGCAAAGGAAGTTGCCTTTGTTGAGGAATACAGGGGTTCGCAGATTCCGGAGGGTAAGAAATCTATCATGATTCGTATCAAAATCGGAAATGAGGACAGCACTATGACCTCAAAGCAAATTGAGAAGAAGACCAAGGGAATTCTCAAGGTGCTGGAGAAGAAAACCGGTGTGACACTCCGAGAAGAGTAGCTTAAGAAAAGTAAACATAATCAGAGACTCCATATATTTGTGGAGTCTCTTGTCTTGCCTGCGGGTTTTTAACTACTCTCCGGATCTTATAAGCAGAACCTTGCCTTTTCTGACCGTTATATGAGCTTGACGACGAGAAACCTCATTGGAGATACAAAGTGTCGACGATCGGTTAATTGATGCGTTGTCGAGGCTGTATTTGGCACCTGTGATGGTAACACCGCTTACACTAGCATCAAATGGAACCAGCGAGAAGTATTTATAGTTTGGGTCATCCGGCAGTATTATTGTGTTGTTAAATTCGCCATCAAGCAGTTGCATCGTGTTCTTACCATCGATGAACTCAAGGTGCTCCAGCTGTCCCATGTATTTCTCGAGGAGTCCGGCATTTCCGAGAGTGTGATCTAGTCTGCCACCGATTCCTCCGTATACTGTTATATAACGGATGCCAAGTTCCAGGACATGGTTGATTGCTGCCTCGGTATCTGTTAAATCTTTTTCAGTCGGCAAGGTAATATACAGACAGTCAAAGCGGTTGCTGATGCTCGAAGAATCAAAATCACCAATCACACAATCGGGTCTGATTCCGAATTTGTCAGCAACATCAACGCCGCCATCTGCACAAATGATATAGTCGCTGGAGCTCGAAAGCTCATGTAACTGTGACACGTTGGTATTCTCGATAAACGAAAGTATTATAAGCGCTGTCTTACACATAGTATTACCTCTGTTTTTATCGTTCTTGAATTACTATCTTCAGTATATTACAATTATAGGCGATTCAAAACTAGAAAGTGAGTTATTATGCCTGAAAATAACAACAAAAATTATATCGTAAATGAAGATCTTGGCGAGCTGAGATATCTATCTGCAATGCACATGAAGAACACTGTTGCGCAGTTTATGGTTGGGATCATAATGCTGTATATGTTTACCAACTTGGTCCCTGATGTACTTGGGTTTTTCATGCCCAAATCATATTTTTCGGTTATTCCGACTGAAATAGACCCGAAGTTGCTCAAGAAGTTTGTTGTAGATTACCCTTTTGCTTCGTTTGTGTACACTATAGCGTTTGGGGGGATGTTTACGCTAGGCAGATCGTTGTATATGCTGAGATACCTGAGAAATAAAGAATGCGATTATCCGTCTATACTCGACGGTGCGAGGCATATTTTTTCCGCTACGTTGCTCTTTATTGTACAGCTTGCTATAATAGCAGCATTTGCCACACTATTTGTTGTTCCCGGTGTATATGCATTTTACACTTATAGACAGTCTTTCCTCATTATGGCCGAGGATCCGTCAAAAGGGGTGTTTAAGTGTCTTGCCGAGAGCAGAAGATTGATGGCCGGAAACCGTATGCGGCAGTTCCAATTGGATTTTACTTATATCCCGCTCATAATAATTGCGAACGTGCCTGCTATATTATTTGGGTATGTAGGTATGCCGGATTTAGGGATGTATACAAATCTAATAGTTATTTTAATTCGGTTCATACTGCAGATTCCCGTGTTCTATGCGATGGGGAACCTGTTCTTTGGACAGGCGGTTTTCTACGAACTCATGGTGTCTAAGGGGTTTAGTAACTTCATATACAAGGGCGAGGATGTATTTAGAGCCGGTGTGAGAGCGAGGTTGCAGGATAGGGAATAGATAGCTATAGTAATCAAGGTTGTAATGAAACAGCAGCGAGAGCTCTCACGTGAAAGCTCTCGCTGTTTTATACGTTATACTTTATTTATGGGTATTCAGGCAACCACTCATTACCCCCCGGCCGGGTTACCTGATCCGTTATTGCCTGAATTGTTGGGTTGCTGTCCTTGTTGTGGCTGCTGTGCCTGATTGTTTTGAGCAGCCTGATTGTTATTATCGTTCTGATCCTGTTCAGTAACCTCTTGTTCTTCTTCTATAATCTCGGATTCTTCTGATTCATCCAGCGGACTCTTGCCAAGGCCGCCTTCGGTACCCTTGGTGAAATATTCACCGTTCTTACGAACTATATTAGAAGGGGCAGGCTTATATGAACCTTTTCGCACATTAGGCACATTGCTCATGATTCTCGACCACAGCCTTGCTGCAGCGACGGATGAAGAGGTAAGCGGAATATTGACATCAGTACCAATCCAGAGCGAAGCGGCGTATTTTGGAGTAATTCCGTCAAACCAGACGTCGTATTTAGCGTCAGTCGTGCCGGTCTTACCGCCGACCTCAACTCCCGAAATTGCAGCGTTTGTACCGGTTCCGCCGTTTACAACAGACTTGAGCATTGTCACCATGATATATGCAACGCCTTCGTCTAGAACCTTGTGCTGTTTCTTTTCGGTCGATAGAATCGTGCGACCGTCTCTGTCCACTACCTTGGTATATACTCTGTTCTCCACTCTGACACCGCCGTTAGGGAATGTTGCATATGCCTCGGCCATTTCGTAAGGTGAAACACCCTTGGACAGACCGCCAAGTGCCAGTGACGCCGGGTTGAGATCGCCGTTAGGTGTCTTGTTGAGAGTGCTGATTCCATATTTCTCAACCATGCTTGCGGAGTAATCAGATCCGAGCTGTTCATAGAGCTTAACGGCTACGACATTTGTCGAGGTCTGCATACCCCTACGCATGGTCATAGGTCCGGAATATCTATTGTTAGAGTTCTTAGGCCATACCTTGCCGTTGAACTTGATAGGTTCATCGACTATCACAGAAGAAGCTGTCAGGTAGTCACCGTAGTATTTTGTGCCTTGCTTATCGTTGTCGGGGTCGGTGAGAGGGAAGGTCTGTCCGCTCTCTGCCAGCTCGTAGCTCCTCTGCAGTGAAGCGCTGTAAATTGCCAAAGGCTTGATAGATGAGCCGGGTTGACGAGCGTTGACAGCGCGGTTAAACAGCTTTTTGCCAGAGACACCACGACCGCCAATCATAGCTTTGACCTTACCGGTTCCGACTTCTGTAATAACCATTGCACCCTGCGGCTGTATAACCTTGTCCTGCAGGGTATAGAGCTTGTCCGTGAAAGCCGGGGCACCATCGTCGCTGGTAATCAGCTTGCTGTTTTTATTGATGAATTTTGCGCTGATTTTGAGATTACCGTTCTTATCTAGTGTCTTGCTTTCAGTAGGTATATTGATGAAACCTCCGGGAATGATGTAGAGGCTTCCGTTCTCAACCACATATGATGGTTTGAACTCCAAGCTGTAATCAGAGCCGTTTGCGGTCGAAGTCTTGTATATATTCAGTCGTTTATTCTTATATATGGTCAGCGAACCATCATTGTTTTTTTTGTATTCCCCGTCGGCAAGCTTGAATTTCCCATCCTGGAACATATTGTTATATGCGTACAGGGTGATAACTCCTTTGTCACTGACAATATTGCCGGCACTGTCCTTTTTGAGACCGGTTAGCGACGGGAAGTAATTGCCTTCCTTGAAACCAGCCTCGACAGCCTTCTGAGCCTTTGAATCCATTGTGGAGTATATCTTGAGTCCGCCGTTGTAAACCATGTCGTGAGCACTCTGGTAGTCGAGCTTGTACTTCTTCATCAAATCCTTGATAATCTGCTCAACCATGTAGTCGGTGAAGTACGAGGTATCGGTTTCTCTTCCTGCATTGAGTGATGGGTTCAGGAAGTCAGCCAGATTGCTGGCTGCATTTTCCTCATATTCGGCCCTGGTGATATAGCCCTGATCTGCCATCAGCTTGAGCGCAATTTGACGTCTTGGCTTAGAGATATCGTTTGCAATGTATGACTTGCCATCTATCTTGATTGGTGTCGACGTCGACTGCGAAGCCACAGGGGAATCGGCATTTTGGATGAGTGCATAGGTGTCCGGGGATTGAGGCATAGCGGCCAGAGCAGCGCTTTCTTTGAGTGTCAATTGACTTACATCTTTTGAGAAATAGGTCTTTGATGCGTTTTCAATTCCGTAGTTTCCGTATCCGAAATAGATACTGTTGACATACGCTGCGAAAATCTCTTTCTTGGACAGTGTGTGCTCAATTTTAGATGCGTAGTACATCTCGAGAATCTTACGGCGTGCGGAACGCTGACTCTTGATATTAGGCAGGTATACGTTTCTCGCAAGCTGCTGCGTGAGCGTACTTGTTCCTCGGATATTGCCTCTGCCAAATGAAGAGGCGATTGCACCAATCATTCTCTTCCAGTTGAATCCGTGGTGCTTCCAGAAGGTCTTATCCTCCAGAGCTACAAATGCATCAACTGTGTGCTTAGGAATGTCCTTGTACTTGATAATAGTCCGACTTTCGCCGGAACTTACGCTATCGATACGCGTACCGTTATCATCGTATATAACTGAGTTTGTTGAAATCTGATCGTAAATCTTGTTAGGGTCTATTTTAGGGGCGAATGCGATTACGGTTGCAGCATAAATTGAAAACATCAAAATCATTGCAACCATCATAACAACGAGGTTGCGAATAGTGTATTTGATGCTTAGCGTGCGGGCTTTGTTCTTTATCTTCTTGCCTGCAACTACAACGAACGCATCTGCACCGGGAGTATAGTACGGATTAGGTTTGGTAAATATACGCTTTATAAATGCCGCCGGATGTCTGAGGTCTCTCTTAAGGCTGAATCCGGTTCTGTCACCATTCAACATAGCCTTGCGTTCTTCCTTGAGAAGCTTCTTTTCTTCCTTTGCTCTCTTCTTGATAGACTTGTCACGCTTTGCTGCATCCGCCTCGGCTTTGGCGACCTGTTCATGGAACGATGGCTTGTTGCGTTCATTGACTGCGTGAACGCGGCCATATAATTCCGCATCTTCACGTGCAGCATGTTTTGCAGAGTGCTTCTCCAAGTTGTTGCGAAGTCTGTTCTTCTTGGCCTCAGCCTCAGCCTTGGCGACCTGCTCATGAAAGGATGGTCCTTTAGGCTTGTCGCTGCTGTGTGCAGCAGCCTGCATACGCTTCTCGTGCTGTTTCTTTTCAAATTGAAGCTGTGCCATATGGTGAGCGACAACCCTCATCTCTTCCGGTGATAGGCGTTCGCCATTTTTCAGTCTCTTTATTAATATTTGTATGTTTGTTGAGTTTTTTTCCATTTGTTGCCTCTTAAATAAAATATAGCATTTTATTCTATCATGAATTGCTTGGTAAATTAATATTTTGAGCGATTTAAATGTGAAGATTATATGCAGATTATAGTTATTTATACATGAAGGTCGTCTGCTAACAAAAATTGTGCTGAAGGGAATTTTTGACGTGATAGAATTCAGACACCTGTTTAGTGAAATTAAAGATAGTCGGGGGATGTGTGTGTTTAGAAGGAAAATTGTTGCTTATGCAGTTTCTATGGCTTTAGGAATTATATCAGCAGACGTACTGATTAACAGACGTAAAATCATTATTAGCCTTGTCATTGTCGCTGTAGTTATGTTTTCTCTATGGGCTGTAGCTCGAATCAGACGTGGACTTGAGAGCAGAGGTTGCAGCAGCACAATAAACAGAGAGATGATTATCTGCGCGATAGTATTTGCGATGGGGATGTTAAATCTTTCGATAAATCATGTCTATCAGAAACCAATAACATCTTGCAAATTAGAAAAACACAATGCAATAGAGGGTCAAGCAATCAGGTATAAGGAAGATGATAAAGGAATAATCATTGATGTTGAGACGGATACTCTTGGACGCAGAACCGTTATAAGATGCCGGAAATGGCAGTCTTCAGAAAAGGCGGGTGATAGAGGGGATTCAGTAAATAGGAAACGGGGAGGTGCAATTAGGTGCACAGAGACTGCGAGTCGGAATTTATATGGCAGGAAAGTCAGGGTTGAAGGGCAAATAGAAATACCTGAAACAGCGAGAAATCCCGGATGCTTTGATTATAGGAGATATCTGCAGACAAAGAGAATCACACATATGATGAAGGCTTCGCGTATAAAGGTATTTCAAGATAGGGATAAAGCCATAGTGTGGAAAGCCAGGCGTCGATTGCAGGTTATCAAAGAGAGCTTTGCGCGGGAAGCCTCCGGTGGCAAAGAAAGCGTATATGGATTTATAAAAGGTGTGACATACGGTGACACTGGCGATATCGATAATGACACAATAAAGGAATTTAGAGAAAATACCACCGCTCATGTGTTGGCAGTCAGCGGCCTGCATGTAGGCGTTATATATGGGATGCTTAGGCTGATGGCAATGGGGCGACATGGAGGTATTGTAGGAATTGTAACTATAATTGTAATGCTGGGCTACGGAGAGGTGACAGCCTGGAACGTATCGACGACAAGAGCCGTTCTATTAACGTGCACTGCTATATTGGCATTCTATCTGAAGAGACCATTTGACCTGTCAGCTGCTCTGGCTACATCGTTTATAGCCTTGCTCATATACAATCCGTATCTGTTGTTCGGAGCCGGCTTTCAGATGTCTTTTCTGGCAGTTGCCGGTATTGCATTTCTGTGTGATCCACTTGGCAGATTAATAGGCAAATCTGCCGGATTTATTCTTTCGATTCAGCTGGTTATGGTGCCATACACTGTGTATACATTCAACAAGATCAATCCGATTGGGTTCCTTGTAAATATTCCTATCGTCGGACTTATCAGCTTGCTGGTACCGTTCGCAATAGGTGGTTTAATAGTGTTTTTATTTACCGGCAGTGCGGGGTTTATCATCAAAAGCGTGATGTATTATCTTATCAGAATCGTACTGAAGCTAAACCACCTGTTGAATATGAATGGATGCTTTTCGTATTCGGCTAGATCGCATAAGGTTGCTATAGTGCTTGTAGCGTATGCGGTGCTGTTCTTCGTATGCTCCGAATTTGGAATTGTCATGATTCTGCGCAGGAAATACAGGACATTAGCAGTATGTATGATGTTGATTACTCTTGTTTCGGTTGCAGTCGGCTTTGCATATAGAAATCCCTTTTTAAATGATGAGATTGTATTTGTAGATGTTGGGCAAGGTGATGGAATACATATTAGGACTGATAGATATGACATGCTGATAGACGGCGGCGGTGATATAAAGAAGAATATCGGAGAGAAGGTCCTTAAAGAGTACTTCCTGAAAAACGGTATTAATGACCTTGATATGAGTCTCTTTACGCACATGCACACAGATCACTGCAAAGGGGCAATGGAACTCGGTGAGGTTTTTCCTGTAAAAAAATATGTTATCCCATATCCGTACAGAAACGAGGTATCGGGAGGTGGCGTGAAGATGATTGGCTTTAGAGATAAAATACAGCTGTCAAAAGAGGTATGGATTGAAGCAATATGGCCTATGGATGATAGAACCGCTAAAAGCGGAGACGATGATAATGAACTCAATACTGTGTACATAGTGCATTACGATGGTGTCAAGGTGATGATAACGGGCGACCTTGTTGAGCAGGATGAGCTCGATATGGTAAAATACTATAATTCTTCCGATGTGTTAAAGTGCGACATACTTAAGGTTGCACATCATGGAAGCCGATATAGTTCAACTGAAGATTTTATCAGCGCTGTGAGCCCTAAAATTGCAGTAATCCAAGTGGGAAAGCACAATACTTACGGACATCCGAATCCGGGGATAATCAGACGTCTCCGTAGACATGGAGCAGCGGTGTGCAGGAACGATAAGCAGGGCGCTATAGGTATAGATATCAATAGAGATAGAATTAGAATTGACAGGATGATAGAAGATGTCATTTAAAGAGTTTAACAACGACCTCAAGAACGGAATACTTGGTAACGCCATATTTATGTACGGAGAGGAAGGATTTCTAACCGATTGGGCATTAAAGACTGTAATCGATAGAATTTCTACCCCTGAGGACAGAAAATATGTGGTAACAGACTTTGATGGAGAGCGGGTAACAGCTCAGGAAATCGTTGAAACTGCAAATACCATGACGATGTTTGCCGGCACACGAGTGTTAACGGTCAAAAATTATTCACCTTTAATCAAAAAGAGTGTGGTCTCCGAGACTGCTACGATTCTGGAGTATTTGAGTTGCCCGAACCCGGCTACGATAATTGTATTTTCCCTTGATAGAGGACACAGCCCGGGGAAGCGTGACAAGCTAAATGCCTTTGCAACTAAGGTTGCGACTGCATGTAGGACTTATAATTTTGAAAGACTGAGCACTGCAGAGTTGAAGTCGTTTGTGAACAAGAGAATCAGAGCCGCCGGAAAGCTAATCGGAGCTCGCGATATGGATTATCTAGTGGATATAACCGGATATCTCAACAATGATAGCGAATATGATTTGTATAGGATGGAGTCTGATCTGACCAAGCTGGTCAATGCTTCAGATGAAGATACGATATCTCGCCAGCTAATTGAGGAAATTATGATAGGCGATAAGGACAGGTTCGTATTTAACTTTATCGATTATCTGCTGGATGGTAAAAAGAATATGGCGATGCAGCTGCTGGTCAACACCGTTGCTGCCGGAGACAATTCGAGGTCGAGAGGCAATGTTTTTTCTTTAGCGTCTATGCTCGTCGGACAATTTGAGCTTATGTACGACTCTTTGGAGCTGGATGAAGAAGGCATGTCCGTTAAGGCTATGGCCAAGAGATTGGGAGTCAACGAGTACAGGCTTAAGAAGGCGTATTCGGCAGCCGTTGAGATTGGCAAAGCCAAGATAAAGAATTCCCTGCTGGCCCTATATGATACCGACAGATTGCTCAAATCAGGAGAGCTGGACAAGACCACATCGCTGGAGCTATTCGTCTTCAACTGGTAGTATGAGCATAATATGAGCCTGAGTTTGCCCTTGTGAGATATGCCGACCATCATCATGTCCCTGATAGTATGAACATAATATGAGCCTAAGCTGATATGCGAAATGTAGAAAGCCTGAGTTTGTGTGCTTGATAAAACGCCGACTCGCTTTTTTCTTTTATTACACAGTGATCTGTTATTCGGTCTTGACAGCTGCGATCAGTTCACGTGCTGCCTCGATCGCATTACTGCTGTCAGGAGCTCCGCTAATTAGCCTTGCCAGCATCTCCAGCTTGCCGTTATCGTTTAGATGTTCGATGACGGTGTGTGATTTTCCATCAGATATCTTCTTATCGATTGAGAAGTTATCATCACCTGATGCGGCTATCTGCGGCAGGTGTGTGATGCAGACAATCTGTCTGTGCTTGGCTATCTCGCTTAGCTTGTGACCGACAACAAGTGCAGTCTTGCCGCTGATTCCGGTATCAATCTCGTCAAAAATCATGGTTTCGACACTATCGTTGCTGCCGAAGATATGCTTGAAAGCCAGCATTATTCTGGAGATTTCTCCACCGGATGCAATCTTGGACATAGGTCTGAGAGGGTCTCCCGGGTTAGTTGATATGAGGAATTCGACACCGTCATAGCCTAATTCGGTAATTTCGTCAAGGCGAGTGATCTCAATTCTAAAATCGGAATTAGCAAAGGCCAGGTCATTTAGCTCACGTAGCATTTCCCGTTCCAAGGCTTCAGCGTTAGACCTTCGCAGTCTGCTTACTACATTAGCCTGAGTCTCAAGATTACGGTATCTGCTATCGATTAGCTCCGCCACCCGTTCTTTTTCGCTGTCCAGATTGTGGATGACGCCGAGCTTGTTATCTAACTCTTCTTTATACTCGATCATCTCTTCGATAGACATGTTGTATTTTCGTTTAGCATCTTCAAGCACGCTAAGCCTTGAGGAGACGCTATCGATCTCTTCCTCGGAGAAGTTGATAGACTCGCCGGTAGTCCTCAAGGTAGAAGAGAGGTCTTCCAAATTATAATAAAGTTCAGTGAAGTTGCTTGAGAGCTCACCGAGCTCTTCACTATATGAAGCTACGCCCTGAAGCTGATGCATGCATGAACCCAGCAGGCTGAGAACCGACGGATCCTCGGTCAACCTGCTGTATGATCCCACAACCGCTTCATATATGCGCTCGCTGTTGCGCATGAGGTCTAGCTGTTCTCGAAGCTCTTCATCCTCGCCTGGTGTCAGGTCAAGCTTGTCGATGTAGTCAAATTCAAATTGGTAGAAGTCCTGCTGCCTGCGAGATTCCGACTCGCTGTGCAGCAGCTTGTCGTATTCACGTCTAACCTCATGGTAGCTTCTGTAAAGCTCAGCCAGCTTGATCAACTCTCCGGAAATGGTCCCATGCCTGTAGCTGTCGGTTATAAGGATGTGGTTCTCCGGATCGAGAATCTGCTGGTTGTCATACTGTCCGTGGATGTCGACAAAATCCTTGCAGAAATCACGAAGCTTGGCAAGCGAAACTATCTCGCCATTGAGCTTAGCAACACTTTTGCCGCTCTTGAGCAGCTCGCGTGAGATTATTACGTCATCATCGCCGATATGGCCGGTCACTTGGATGAGAGCTTTGTCCGAACCGTTTCTAATCATCGAAATATCAGCACGACCACCGAGGGCTGTGCTGATAGCCTGTACCAGAACAGATTTACCCGAACCTGTCTCACCGGTGATAATGTTGAGCGAAGATCCGAGATCAAAGGACATATATGCAATTGTCGCAAAGTTAGTTATTTCAACACGATCTAGCATCAATTTACCTCTGTGCCTCGCATTTATGCTCTAAGAGCAATCATATTCTCGAAGCCGTCCAAAATTTCCTTAACGTTATCCTCGTGATCCACGATTATCAGCAATGTATTATCTCCTGCGACTGAACCGACAACATGGTCGAGTCCCAGACAGTCTATGGCTTCGGCAGCGGCGTTGCCACAGCCGGATAGTGTCTTGACGACGATCAGATTCTGTGCCGAGGCGTAGGATATAATCGTCTCTCTGAAAATCTTGACAAATCTCTCGGATATAGGCTGCTTGTCAAACTTGCCTGAAGTGTATTTGTAGCGATCCTTATCAATCGATACCTTTACAAGCTGAAGCTCCTTGATATCTCTGGAAATAGTTGCCTGGGTGACCTTATAACCTGCTTCTTCCAGCAGATCCTGCAGCTGATCCTGAGTTTCAACCACGTGAGTCTTGATTAGTTCCAGAATCTTGTTTTGTCTTGAGTAACGCATTTTTCCTCCTAAATTGCAATACATGGGTTACACTCAATTTTACAGGCTAATTATAGCATAAACTTACAGCTCAATGTATAAATGCGAAAGATTGATACTGAAGTGGTGCATTTATAGACATAATAGGCGGATTTTGATAAAATATCCGAGGTGATTGATGATGAGAATTTTAGGAATAGACCCAGGTTATGCCATCATGGGATATGGCGTTCTAGATTACAATGGTAATCGCTTTAAGACCGTAGGCTACGGTTCGGTAGAAACTGAAGCCGGACTGCCGATGCCTGAGAGATTGAAGCTGCTCTACGATGGACTGACTGAGATAATTCAGAAATACGAACCGGACGAAGTATCAATAGAGGAGCTTTTTTTTAATAGAAATGTTACAACTGCGATTGGGGTAGGTGAAGCTCGTGGGGTTGCTATGCTCGCATGCGTTGAAGGTGGACTTGTCGTGTCCGAATACACACCTATGCAGATTAAACAGGCACTTGTCGGATACGGTAAGGCGGAGAAGGCTCAGGTGCAGATGATGGTTAAAACTATCCTAAACCTGCCTGAGGTGCCTAAACCGGATGATACAGCCGATGCTGTGGCGGCAGCAATTTGCCACGCGCATTCTAGAAACGCAAGGGGTTTAGGGAGATAACTAATGATTAGAAACATCAAGGGGGAATACCTCTATTACGATAAGGGCGCAATGGTCGTGGAGACCAGGGGCGGTATTGGATTTCGCATATACATCGCAGATACATCGCCACTGCTGCTCCATCAGGAGGGAGATCTTGTAAATATATTTACGTATATGCAGGTTAAAGAAGACGGTATGTCTCTCTATGGCTTTTCTCAGCTTGATTCACTCAATCTCTTTGAACAGCTAATCACTGTAAAGGGAGTTGGCCCCAGGGCCGGACTTGCTATCATGTCGACAGGCTCTGCGGATGAGATAAAATACAATATCATCAATAAGGATGCAAGTGCTATTGCCAGGGCGCAGGGGGTCGGAAAGAAAACAGCTGAAAGAGTAATACTCGAGTTATGCGACAAAGTGGATGCTGTTCCTATGCCGGACATATCAGCACCTGCCGGTGTCAATATACCGAGGCTCGATGCGACGAGAAGAGAGGCTGTCATGGCTCTCACTACGCTTGGTTATTCCAAGGCAGAGGCGGAGGAAGCAATCGGGAATGTATCAGAGGAAGATCTGGAAGTAGAGACTTATATCAAGAAGGCGCTCAAATATCTGCTGTAGCGGCTCGTGAGCATTGCTTTAAATTTTGCGAGTCGGAGGAATAAAACGGCGCTTTACTTATCTTTAATCTGATAATCTGAAATTCACCTAATAGTAAGGATTGGGAAATGCTGGACAATATTACATCTACAAAGGTAATACCTAACGAAATAAACGGAGAATATACCCTCAGACCGCAGTACCTCAGCGAGTACTGCGGGCAGTCTGCGGCGAAGGAGAACCTGTCTATTTACATCGAGGCTGCTAAGATGCGCGGCGAGTCGCTTGACCACGTGCTTTTTTACGGACCTCCGGGGCTTGGAAAGACCACACTTGCCAACATTATTGCAAATGAGCTGGGGGTGGACATTAAGGTGACGTCCGGCCCGGCAATAAGCAGAGCCGGCGACTTAGCTGCAATTCTTACGAATCTCAACGAAAATGATGTGTTGTTTATAGACGAGATTCACAGGCTGAACCGTTCGGTTGAGGAGGTTCTGTATTCGGCTATGGAGGACTTTGCGCTTGATATAATCATAGGTAAGGGTCCTGCTGCAAGATCGCTGCGTATCGACATCGCTAAATTTACGCTAGTCGGAGCGACGACAAGAGCCGGAAGCCTGTCTGCACCATTAAGGGATAGGTTTGGAATAATTACGAAGTTTGAATTCTACACACATGAGGAGATAAGAAATATCCTGCTGCGTTCGGCTAAGGTGCTTGATATTGAGATAGACGACGAGTCCCTTGACGAGCTTGCGAGCAGATCGAGAGGAACTCCTAGAATAGGCAACAGGTTGCTCAAGCGAGTTAGAGATTTCAGCGAGGTGATCAGCGATGGCAGGATTGACATCAAGGTTACATGCAAGGCACTTGATGCGCTCGGTGTGGATGCGCGCGGTCTGGACAAGCTGGACAGACAGATATTGGAGACTATCATCAGGAGCTTTGGCGGAGGCCCGGTTGGAATTGAGACTATCGCAAGCGCAATCGGTGAGGAGAGGGTTACACTCGAGGACGTAAACGAGCCGTTCTTGATTCAATCGGAACTGATGTACAGAACGCAGAAGGGGCGCATGGTCACGAAGCTGGCATACGAGCATATGGGAATGATGTCCTGCTACAAAGAAGATTAAACACGTTGAGGCGCGGCAATTGGGTTGCTTAGCAGTCCAACTGTAATCGCGTCTCACTGATTAAGACCGGAGAATATTGGTATATGAAACTTGAAGATTTTGATTATAACCTACCAAAGGAGCTAATCGCACAGGCACCCTCTCTCAAGCGGGATGAATGTCGTCTGATGGTGCTCAACAGGGCTGCAGATACGATAGAACACAAGCATTTCTACGATATACTCGACTACCTGCATGAGGGCGACTGCTTGGTTGTAAACGATTCGCGAGTTATCCCTGCCAGGCTGTACGGCACCAAGGAGAAGACCGGCGCTCATATAGAGTTTTTGTTGATCAAACGACTCGAGGGTGACAAGTGGGAGAGCCTCGTCAAGCCCGGCAAGCGCCTCAAGGAAGGTGACACGGTAATCCTAGATGATAACAAGCTGTTTAAGGCTCACATACTGGGATTCAAGGATGAGGGTAATGGAACCAGGATCATAGAGTTCGAATACGAAGGTATATTCATGGAACGCTTGGAGGAGATAGGCAGTATGCCGCTTCCGCCATATATTGAGAGGCGTGCCGTGGACGATGACAAGGAGAGGTACCAGACTGTATACAGCAAGATAGACGGGTCGGTGGCCGCTCCGACGGCAGGTCTGCATTTTACAGATGAGCTGCTGGAGAAGGTCAAGGTCAAGGGTATTGAAGTCGCTTCTGTTACGCTTCACGTCGGTATCGGTACGTTTAGACCGGTAAAGGTCGAGAACGTCGAGGACCACAAAATGCACTTTGAGGAATATACGATTAATTCTGAGACTGCTGAGACCATTAATCGTGCGATTCGCGATGGCAGAAGAATCATTTCGGTCGGGACGACTTCGACGAGGACGCTCGAAAGCGCTGCCAAGCAGGTCGACGGAGTGTGGCAGATTGAGAGCGGACACAGGAGCACAGGAATATTCATCTATCCGGGATATGAGTACAAGGTGGTGGATGGTCTAATCACAAATTTCCACCTGCCCAAATCGACACTTATAATGCTCGTTTCGGCATTATACGACAGAGAGCACATACTTAAGGCGTATGAAGAGGCGGTGGGCGAGAATTACAAGTTCTTTAGCTACGGCGACGCTATGTTTATCAGATAGGAGGTGCAGATGAAGGAGTCACTGAGCTTTGAGCTGCTTAAGAGAGATTATCGCACGCGTGCCAGGCGCGGCAGGATTACTACTCCGCACGGCACTATTGAAACACCTGTATTCATGCCGGTAGGTACTCAGGCCACAGTTAAGGCCATGAAGCCGGAAGATGTCGAGAAGACGGGTGCAGAAATCATCCTAGGAAATACATATCACCTATATCTGAGACCCGGTGAGGAAATAATTCGTGAGGCCGGCGGTCTGCATAAATTCATGAACTGGCACAGGCCAATTCTGACGGACAGCGGCGGTTTTCAGGTGTTTTCGCTCGGCAAGTTTCGCAAGATAACCGAGGAGGGTGCAAAGTTTAAATCGTATATAGACGGTTCATCTCACATGATGACACCTGAAAGTTCGGTTGAGGTACAGAGGGCACTCGGTTCGGATATCATTATGGCGTTTGACGAATGTGTCGCTTATCCGGCTGAGAGAAAATATGTCGAGAGATCTTTGGCGCGCACGACCAGATGGCTGAAGCGCTGCGACGACCATCACAGAAGACTTGAGACAAAGGCTGCTACTGAGTCCGGATCTGATACTATGAAGCAGGCACTGTTCGGAATCATGCAGGGCGGAATGTACAAGGAGCTGCGTGAGGCCAGTGCCAAGCAGATCACTGAGTTTGATTTGCCGGGATATGCGATAGGCGGTCTTTCAGTAGGCGAGCCTAAGGATATAATGCTGGATGTACTTGATGAATGCACTGATCTGCTGCCTGAGGACAAGCCGAGATATCTGATGGGTGTCGGTACACCGGACTACTTATTTGAAGGTGTGGAGCGCGGTGTAGATATGTTCGATTGTGTTCTGCCTACGAGACTGGCAAGGCACGGTGTAGCGATGACGAGTCGGGGCAATATAAATATCAAGAATGCTGCATTTGCAAGGGATTTCAGGACGTTGGATCATGATTGTGAATGCTATTGCTGTAGTAACTACTCGCGTGCATACCTCAGGCATTTATTCAAGAATGAGGAGATACTGTGCTCAATGCTGCTATCGGAACACAATATTCATTTCTTGGTAAACATGATGAAAAATATCAGAAAGGCGATTGAAGAGGACAGGTTCCTCGAGTATAAGCGGGAATTCTATAACAAATATGGAGAATTTTAAGAAATGTCCTATCTCCGAGTTCTGCGGGGGATGCCTGTATCAGGGTGTACCATACGAACAGCAGCGCGCGGAGAAGGAGAATATTATCAGGGAGCAGCTAGTTAGGCACCAAGTTGATGATTCTGTATTCAGAGGGCTTGTGCCGGCGCTCTCGGAATATAGATATAGGAATAAGATGGAGTATACCTTCGGCGATTTTGAAATCGGCGGAGAACTCACTCTTGGCATGCATAAGAAAAAGCATTTCATGTCGATTGTGACATGTGATGAATGTCAGCTGGTGCCGATGGATTTCAATAGGGTGCTGCGTGCAACACTGGATTTCTGCATTGATAAGGGATATTCGTTCTATCACAAGAAGTCTCATCAGGGTCTACTTAGAAATCTCGTGGTGCGTCACGGTGTAAAGACTCACGAGCTGCTGGTAAATATCGTAACAAGCAGCGAGGATGGCTTTGATGAGGCCGGCTACCTAACGATGCTGCAAGGAATCAAGCTCGACAACAAGCTAGTCGGAGTACTGCGCACATTTAACGACAGTCTGGCAGATGCCGTTATCAACGAGGGAGTTAAGATCCTATACGGTCGTGATTATTACAACGAAGAGATCCTGGAACTCAAGTTCAAGGTGAATGCGTTCTCATTCTTCCAGACTAATATCAAGGCAGTAGAGAGGCTGTACAGCGAAGCACTTGCGCTGATTCCTGATCCGGATGCCAAGATTGTGTACGATCTGTACTGCGGAACGGGTACAATCTCGCAGCTTATGGCATCCAAGGCCAAGAAGGTGTATGGAATTGAAATAGTGCAGGATTCTATCGATGCAGCTATCGATAACGCCAAAATGAACGGAATCGATAATTGTCATTTCATCTGCGGTGATGTAAAGGCCAAGCTGGATGAGGTGACAGAGAAGCCGGACATGATAGTTGTAGATCCGCCTCGCATGGGAATGCACGACAAGGTCGTGGAGATGTTGGCAAGCTACGGCATAGAGCAAATTCTGTACATATCTTGCAATCCCAATACAATGGCAATGAACCTGGAGAAGTTCGCAGAACTGGGGTATAAGCCGAGGGTGATTAAGGCGTATGATAATTTCGCGAAGACGAAGCATGTGGAGTCGGTAACACTACTTTCACGAACTACTCTGTAGCTCGTGAAAGTTGATGTACCACCCACGCAAAGCACGCCAAAGAAAACGAGTGAAGCGAAGTTTGATTTGTTGCGGGCTACTGCGGAGGCATAATACTAAAAACTAGTATCAGAAACGCAAACTAAAAGATGGTACTGTCCACGCGACAGCTGTCCAAGAGCTAGGAACAAGGCGACGTGGCGATTGGAGACAGCGAACCGAGGAGGCCACAGCCTTTCTGTCGAAATAAAAGTTTAAAACTATATATAGGATTGAAACCATGGGATTACTAGTAAGTGGATAATTTGCTGGAATCCCTTTTTAAAAAGTTGCCAGGAGAGCAAAATGTGTAATATTGATTTGGAAAAATACCGTGATAGAATTGCTCTAGCATATGAAACAAGTGCCTTCACAGAAGGTATACGACCAGTGCCTGAGGCTGAGATAAAAAAGTTTGAAGCAAATTACGGCTCTATACCATCAGAGTACCGATGGCTACTACTTAACCTAGGAGGTTGTTATTTGGCAGAACCATGGATTTTTGACTTGAAGGAGCTAGAGGGAAACTATACATACTTTGAAGAGGCATATGAGGAGTATATGAGCGAATGTAAACACGGTCCAACGTTTCCTATTGGAGGTTTAGGAGATGGAAGCATAGTATTTATAGACCTTGAAAGTGGTAAAGTTCGTGGATATAACAATGACTATGCTGACCTTGAGGAAGTTGCAGAAAGCTTTTCGGAGCTTATTTTAGATTTAGTAGAACAGGTAGAAAGCTTTTCTTTACATAATATATGATAAAAGGGGTATGTATAAAATATGCATTCTTGACAAAAATGATAGATACCTTAAATTTAAAATAGAGGTGAGATAATTAGGCACCATATAGTTTTAGAAAGGAAATTTGCAGGTTTAAATTTATGACATTATTAAAAATCATTTTAATAGCACTTGGTGCAACTTTTTCGATATTCGGTTACTTAATCTACTTTAAGAAAAAGTACAATCTTATTAATGACTTTGAAGCTAACCACAAAGCTGGTAGGAAAACAGAATCTTATGCCAGGAAAGTTGGCTTGATTGAATTACTGCTTGGAATAGCTATGTTGTTGGTTGGCTTCTATTTGATTATTGCTACGCGAGGTACTTGAATTTGTTAGTCTGCTTCTTTATTGAAGAACGATGAAACATATTCCGTTGCAATATCGTAAGGACTTACTGAAGTAAATTCACAGTATTCAAATTTACATTGCAATTTATAATTCGATTTTGTGAGGAATAAGATGGATTTTATATACGATAGAAACAGTAATATCATTTTCAGCCTTCACGACAGTAAAGTAAATGAGATTAAATTTCATAATAAAAGATTGACATTAAAGCTCAATAAAATTTTTCAATATACAGAGGGCGAGGAGAGATCGTATTCGGGTGAGGTATTTTTTGAAAATTGCGATATAGATCTGTGCAATGTACTAATCTTTAATAAAACTTTAGGGGAAGGTCGTTTTAGCGGAAAGGCTATTGAATTACACCAATTTATGGATGACTATACAAACTCAGAGTTTGAAATAATCACTGAAGGATATTTTGGTAACACCACTACATACACAGGCTGGCTTTAGGAAGATGGAAAGAGCCCAGTATCCGCAATTATCTATATTTGGAATAGCGGAGATATGGTATATAGAACTGAGTAATAAATCCTTCACAACTGCTAAAAAATAAATAAGAGGTAATATTCGTTATGGCAATAGATGGTGTGAAAATTATAGATAGCGATACAGGGTATGATATCTATAACTATGTTATCGGGAGCTATAAGGACGGGGTGAGTGTAGATAAAATCGTCGAAACCATGCTAGCTGAAGAAAAAGACTCTTGCATCGATGATTTTTATTCCGAAATTTACTGGACGGCGCTTGCTTATTCGCTATGGAAAATAGGACACCTGCCAGATGATGTAAAAGAGAAAACAATCGGAATCATCAAAAAAGGAGCGGATGAATTCTGGCTTGAAATAGACGGCAAGGCCTTAAAGCAAAGGCAAAAGAACCTGGATAAATTAGCAATACAATTAGAAAACGAAAATCCAAAGCCAATCAAAGTACCAAAGTCAAAGACTACAAGAAAACCCTACTTTCAAACAGGAGATGTTCTTGCGATAAAATTTGATGATGAGTATGGTGTTTGCTTTGTGTCCTCGGTGGATGAAGGACCAAGAAAAATAGAATACCACTTGGCATGTACACGATTACTGCAAAAAGAAAAACCTAGTATAGATGATTTTATAAACAGTGAAATTGCGTGTGGAAAACAGAATACATCATACTGCCTGAAGACAGACTGTTGGTTCAATCATAAAGAGCTAGGATTGATTATAGACAGATTTGAGAAGATTGGTCGAGTGGAATTGGAAGATTATGTATTAGGAATTCTCTCGCCTGCTTCCACATTGGAAGACATTTATAGTAAAATTTCCATAGACAAAAAGACTTCGAATCTTAAATTTAAAGATACATGGGAACTGATAAGGGGTTTTGAGGTTGATGAGATATAATTGAGTACTTGAAACAACGATAATAACTAGTTTTATTATATTTTAGAACATTTGGAAGGAACAAGATAAATGGGCGATAAACCAACATACGTTGTCTTTGATGATGTTCTCAGAGATAAAAGCTTAAGAAAATATCTTGATATATGCATCAAGGAAATACATGAGGGAAAAGTTCGCTTGTCCCGCACAAGAGCAAAAGCAGGCTATCCTTCATGGCCATGCTTTAGAGTAGAAGGCAAAGAAATTTTAGTAGCTGCAGTTCTGGAATATTACTTGTACGATCTACAATGTTCAGGCTTTATAAGCAAAAGTGCGGAAGAATTTACGGATAAGATGAGAACTCTATGCGGCTGGCACTGGGATGTTGACAGAGTGCTAAAGAACTGGATAGATAAGGTCGTAATAAATCCGTTTTTCTACGATGCAAGCGACAGTAAATATGAGCATAAGTGGGTGTTAAAACCGGAGAATCCGGGATATGCTCTATCTGAGGAGCATCTTAAGTTTGCATGCTTTATTGCAGTGTGTTTCACCAAATACGGACACAGCTTTGATAAGAGTTTTACTAAAGAAATCTTTGATTTAGTCACGGCACTTGGAAGTAAACTTCCGGCGCAGATAAAGAAAAACGGCAGCGAATCAATACCAAAAGAAATCGCAGAACGCAAGACGGAAGATTTTTCCTGCATTGCAAATGACGCCTTTGCCACTATAAAAATATCGGTAAAAAATGAGTCTGAGGAAAGCTATAGCAAAATTTTGGATTACTTGTGCGACTTGCTGGGGTTCGGATTTTCTCACAGCTATGCTATCGAGTTCAAAGGGCAAAGCAAAGTATATCTTCCAATCAAAAAGCTTCCAAAGAAAGGTGTAAACCGGCTCTTTGCTAACGCAATTCTTTACCCTAAGCTCCATGATAAAATTGAGCGATATGCTAAATTAGCGATGAATGAGTTTGAGTGGTATCTAAATCTGGATGGCGAATATTGTGCAATGCCGGGATCCTTTGCTGTATTTGCATTAGGAATATACGATGAAAAATATCACGAGCTTGTATGCGATTATTTAGCCCTTTGTGACGGGGAACATCAAAGCATTCAAGGCGAATTTGTTCTTGCTTATATAGAAAAGTTTGGCTTCACAGAAAAAGGTCTTGAATTATATAAGCTGTGTGAGGAAAACATACAGGAACTACCAAAGAAGTTGGTTTCCTTATATAAAAAATCCGCGAGGTAATTATGAATAAAAGTAATGAAGTAATCAAGGAATTTTTGGTAAATCCACAAAATACAGAATACAGATCAGCTTTGGGAAAACTGAATTAAACAGGTACTTTATCAAAGTTGCACCTGAAATTAAAATGTTCAATCTGCAGTATGACGTGGTTGAGTATTCAAAGCTCAAAAAACTAAATCCCGACGAATCGTTTTTTACTATAATCTCTTATCTTGAAATAGAGAAGCGAGGAAAACGCTTAACAGAGCAAAGATACAAGGGAGAAATAGAGCTAAAGGAATATACTATGATCGGGTGCGTAGGTGGTGAGGATTGGCAGTGGGAAGCTTTACAAGCAATCATACAACGCCGATAGATAGCAAATCTTTAAATGCAAAAAAATGGCTCGAAATAATGTTTAAGCATGGATAGGGGGTAAACGAATATGGGAACCTGGAGCGCAACAATATTTGGCAACGATACGTCTCTTGATATCAAAGATGAGTTTTATGAAAGATATAATCGCGGAGAAGAGCCAAATAATATCAAGAGTGAGTTATCTTTAGATATCGATGACGATGATAGATTTAACGTGATGTTTGCCCTGGCACACTGCCTGTGGGAAGTAGGACATTTAGACAATGGGTTTTTGTCTGATATAAAGAAAGCTATCGAATCTAAAGAGGACTTGGCTATTGCTGAAGAACTTGGTGCTGATGAAAATTTTCTAAAGAAGCGAGCTGCGTATTTAGAGAAATTCTTGGAGAAAATCAGTGTAAAAAAAGAGAAACCGAAGAAGAGGGTTGCTCCGCCTGTTCCTGTGGAGAGTAAATACAAGAATGGTGCTGTGATGATATTTCAGTATGAAGACGGTTTATATGGCGCATTAATAGCGGTAGAAGGACGGTTTTGTGACAAGGAAACCTACTATCATTACCTACAAACTGATATCAGGACATCATCTAAGCCGACAATTAAAGATGTGAAAAAAGCTAGGATTATCGATCCAAGTTTTCATAGTGCAGAATATAATTCTTTTCGTGATCCAGCATACTACTATTCCTTTGCATACTGTATTTCAGGGTATCTAAAGAATCTTGCTACTAAGAGATTTGAAAAGTATAACGATAGTGTTTTTGATATTATTGGGTATCTGGCTGACTGGGGCTATTGCTGTAGCGGTTGCTACGATGCTTTTGATTTTTACAGACAAAAGACAAGTGACGAATTTAGATTGAGTGTCACTAAGGAATTGAGCAAAAGGTTTGACGAAAACCCGGATGTTCGCACAAGCATGAGTGTTGGTGAAATAGATCTGGAACTCAGAAATTCTAGGAGATAATTCTCCATCTAAAAAAGGGTGGAAATAATGGGCAGTTATCGGAAAGGAGAAAGCTATGCCGGAAGAGAAAAATCGTTTGAAGTTTAAAGCCATGAAATGCGCTACTTGTTCAGCACCTGTTTATTATGATACTGCGAAAAATGGATTTTTTTGTTTGTACTGCAGAAAGCTAATGCCTTATGAAGGCGATGATGGCGTTGAGGAAACGTCCTTTCATCTCGATCACATCCCAGTTACTGTTGAAAATGAGCACTATTGCCTTGAGCATCTTGGTGATAGTCGTGACATGAGTTATGGAAAAGGGTGGAAGGCAGATAGGAACTGGCAATATATTATCAAACAAAAGTATCTCGATCACCAAAAAAGGCAAAACTATAGCACAAGAGAACTCCTGATTTATAGTTGTCCTATGTGTGGTGCACAGGTCGAAGCTTTTGCTTCCCAAAATATTTGGCATTGTGATTACTGTCGCAATAAGTTTATTAAAGACGAGGTACTGCAATCAAAAGACTACAAATCATACGAAGTAATTGATAATGGCGATAAGTTACTCCCGCATTTCGCTATCCCATTTTCAGTTTCCAGAGAAGAAGCAAAGCGTGTTATTTTACGGTTTGCCGCCTTAAGACCGAATGCTTTTAAGGAGCAGAATCTTGAAAAAAGAGTCGATGAGCTTTGGCAATTTTATGTGCCGTTTAGAATTAGCGATTCAAGTTTATTGGTCGAAGTTGAGAACGAAAAAGGCACCACTTTGCTTCTGCAGGATTGTATAAACCTGGTCACTCCGATTACTAACGATCACAATCAGCACATGTTGAATGATATCGGTCCATGGGACTTGTCAGCAATTGCTCCATTCTCCGCAAAGTTTGCGGAAGGTGATATCGGCTTTGATGAAACTTATAAGGCGGATAGCTCGCCGGCCTTATTTATCAGGGAGAATACATTAAAACCGGAAATTGTCACGGCATTCAAGAAATTGTATCCTTCAAAAAGTTATCGCATAAATTGGATAAGAGAAGAAATAAGAACAGTCAAAACGGTCATGCTACCGATTTATTTTCTTGATAAGATGAACGACGGAATTAAAGTTTACTTTATGGTTAATGGACAGACTGGTGCCGTTTGTGCGTTAGGTCGAGGGCAGATGGAAGGAAGGGAAACATTGTTTGCTCCTGGGAACGCAGATACAAACGGCTTTCGAGAGACGACATTAAAATCAGGTTGGCAGCCGGTGATCGAACAAGAACCGAAAATTTACAAACGTGTTTCAGCGGATGAAGCTTTTAGAAAAAAAGGGTTATTAAAACGATTATTTGAAAAGAAATAATTATTGCTAAATGAAAAGAAAAGAAAGTTGATGTGCAAGCAATAACTGAAGATTGTACACATTGTATTTAACTTCGTCAGCTCTGCCCCAATAGTCAGATGACGAATATCCATATCTTCTACAACTCTCAGCATGTTGAGATTGTAGTATGTTTCTTTGCCCGAAGTACAATTGTTAGTTCATTTGGACGTTGAAAAACGGGTAAGAAGACAAATATTTGACATGACACAATCAATCATATACAACCAAATAAGATGTGCAGATATAATTTAAACTTATAATTTGAAACTTAAAAACAGCCTTGAAAACTTATAATTAAGTTCACATCATTATGCACAGCAATATTAAGTTGATTTATGGGACTTATAAATTTTCGTTTATAAAATTTATAATAAGGGAATTAGAGATTAATCGTTAGAAATGATAGGAGAAAGGAAGGAACATTGGAAACGAAGTTAATGAGAAAAAGTTTAAGCATTACATTGATAATAGTGATGCTTTGTTCGATTGTGTTACAGTTTGGTAATACAGTACATGCAGCAGAAGTGCCGGGCAATGTAATAACAAAGGCGTGGGTTACTGATGCAGATGGAAACGCTTTTAAAGAGGGAGCCATGATCGGTCCATGGCAACCGTTTAGGGTATATGCAGAGTATAAATTGCCGGACAACACGGTAAAGGCAGGAGACACGACAACAATGACCTTGCCAATAGGGTTTAGAACTTCACCACCTGAGAACTTTGAGATAAAGGATGGAGATAATATCATTGCAAAAGGCACCCTGTATAATGAGAAACCCGGGAAAATCGTTCTGACTTATACAAAATACGCAGAAGAACACTCCGGTGTTCACGGTTCATTTTATTTTAATATCAATGTTAATGGTGATGAGCAAAGTGAATCAGGTAAGATTCCGGTAACTCTAACTGTGAATGGAAAAGTAATTCCTGCAGGAGAGGTTAATTTTAAGAAACCACATTGGAAAAACCAAATGTTAAGAAAAGGCGGTTGGATGCTCAATGATAAAACCCGAGGGAAATACGACATAAGAGTTAATGAATCAAACGATATTCTTGTTAATGCTAAGCTCGTAGATACTCTTGAATCTCCCGGCGTAGAATACGTTGAGGATAGTATTAAGGTGCTTCAAGGGAAATGGAAAAATCTTGGATCTACAGAGGTGCTTCAACCCGAAAAAGATGTAACGGCAAAATTTATGAGTGAGAACAGAATTAAATTTGAAGGTAATCGGCTCACTATTGATATTGGGAATCTGCCTGAGGAAGTAGAAACAAGAGGCTTCCAAATTTTATATGAAGTGAAGCTAAAATATGAACCGATAGTGGGTGAAGAAATTCACAACAAGGTGGATCTTACAACCGGAGGAGGTGATTTTCATGAAACCTCTTTTTATAAAATTAGAGAAGCCGGCGGTGTTGGGGAAGGATATGTATACAAGATCCGAGTGAAGAAAACAGGCAAGGATGGTGCAGCACTGGCAGGTGCAGAGTTTGATGTCATCCGTGTGCGTAATAATCAAAAAGTCGGAACTATTAAAAGCGGTTCGGATGGTAAGTGTGAAATCGGTAAGCTGCTTCGGGATACATATAAGCTTGTTGAAACAAAAGCGCCGGAAGGATATATACCGCTCACAGAACCTATCACGATCACACCTGCTGATTTCGGCACAAATAAAATAGCAGAGAGAACAATTGAAAATAAAGAGAATCCTAAAATAAACATCTGCGGTGAAAAGACCTGGGATGATGCAAATAACCAGGATAAAAAACGCCCGAATAAAATAACAGTAATTCTTCATGCTAATGGAAAACCTATTCAGAATCCTGACGTGAGACCTGATGAAAACGGCAAGTGGAAGTACAGCTTCACGGATTTGCCTAAGTACGATAATAAAGGTGAAGAAATTACATACACAGTAAAAGAAGAGCCTGTGAAAGGTTATACATCTAAAGTTGAAGGCTACAACATCACAAATAGCTACAAGCCTGAAGAAACCAGTGTAACAGTAACCAAGAGGTGGGATGATGCAAATAATCAGGACGGGAAGCGTCCAAACAGCATCAAGGTACAGCTTTACGGAAATGATGAAAAGGTAGGCGGTGAAGTAGAACTCACTGACGGAAACTGGACTCATACATGGAATGACCTTCCTGAGAAAAAGGCAGGAAAAACCATAAAATACACCGTAAAAGAGGTAGGAACAGTAGCCGGCTACACCACATCTTATAGTGATGAAAATCATTGCAATATAGTCATCTGTAATAAACATACGCCTGAGAAGACTAAAGTAGAAGGTGAAAAGACATGGAATGATGCAAATGATCAGGATGGAAAGCGTCCTACAAGCATCACCGTAAACCTCCTTGCAAACGGGAAAAAGGTTGCGGAAAAAACGGTAACCAAGGACGATAACTGGAAATACAGCTTTACCGACCTTCCAAAGTATGAGGGAGGACAGGAGATAAAATACACCGTAACAGAAAATGCTGTGCCTGAGTACAACAACGAAGTTACCGGCTACAACATCAAGAATAGCTACACTCCAAAGAAAACATCTGTAACAGTAACCAAGAGATGGGATGATGCTAATAATCAGGATGGAAAGCGTCCAGATACAATTAAAGTACAGCTGTATGGAGACAATGAGAAGGTGGAAGGCGAAGTAGAGCTTAAGAAGACTACCGGCTGGACTCACACATGGAACGATCTTCCTGAGAAAAAGGCAGGAAAGACCATCAAGTACACCGTAAAAGAGGTAGGAACAGTAGAAGGCTATGAGACATCATACAATAATGATAATCATGGCAATATAATCATCTGCAACAAACATGTGCCTGAAAAGACAAAGGTAGAAGGCAAGAAGACCTGGGATGATGCAGAAGATCAGGATGGAAAGAGACCTGAAGAAATTACAATAAACCTACTTAAGAACGGAGCTAAGTTCAAGTCAGTTACAGTAAAACCTGATGCAGACGGAAACTGGAAGTACGAGTTCACTAATCTGGATAAGTATGAGAACGGTAAGGAGATAAAGTATACCGTAACAGAGGATACCGTAAAGGATTACAACTTCAGCAGTGAGGGCTACAACATCAAGAATAGCTATACTCCAAAGGAAACTTCTGTAACAGTAACAAAGAGATGGAACGACAGCAACGATAAGGATAAACTAAGACCTGAAAGTATCAAAGTACAGCTTTATGCAAACGGAGAGAAAAAGGGAGAAGCTGTTGAACTGAAAGCAGACAGTAACTGGAGCTATACGTGGAACAACCTACCTGAGAAGGCAAAGGGAAAGGATATAAAGTATACGGTTAAGGAAGTAGATAAGCTGAAAGGTTATACAGTAAGCGTAGATGATAAGGATCATGGAAACATAATCATTACCAATACGCACACACCTAAGGAGATTACACACCCTAAGACCGGAGACATTAATAAGCTAATCCCATATGCGATGATGCTATTCGCCTCATTAATAGGATTGATGGGAATGATTGTTTCAAGAAGACGAGTAGCAAACTAATAGCTGCAATATAGTCTGAAATAAGAATTCAGAGATACTGAAAGAGTAAAGAGAAAAGCTTCATTAATGAACTGTATCCTGTTTAGCGAACAGTTTGGAAAGTAAAAATATTTTTCCTCCAGATCAAAAGTGGTCTGGAGGTTTTACTTGGTTCTGCTTTAGCTGAGGATTCGCCGAGCGATAGCGAGGTGAATCAATAAACCACCGGCTATGCCGGTGTGA
>NZ_JALU01000030.1 GCF_000525775.1 Mogibacterium timidum ATCC 33093
GGTGGTTTATTGATTCACCTCGCTATCGCTCGGCGAATCCTCTGCTAAAGCAGAACCAACGACAAACGGGACTGCAGATCGCTGCAGTCCCGTTTGTGTATTTTGTATTGTTTACGTTATTACTCATAAATCTTGTATTCCTTAGTTTCGAGTGCTCTCAGAGCTCCGTCAGCGAGAGACTTCATCTCTTCCTCACCCGGGAATCTCAGAACCGGAGCAACCTTGCCTACGTAAGATGTAATCTCCTCGCAGAATCTGTCGCTGTAAGCCATTCCACCAGTATATACGATTGCATCTACATCAAAGTGCAGCACCGCTGCCATAGCACCTATATCCTTTGACAACTGGTATGCGATCGCTCGGAATGCTCCCATGCATACCTCATCACCCTCATCAAAAGCCTTGTTCTCGACTGTACGGAAATCCTTAGTTCCTGTGTATGAGAACACGCCGGCCTCGTGACCGATAATCTTCTTAACCTCAGACTTTGTCTTGCCGGAGAAGCACAGGTTAACGAGAGCATTTGCAGGCAGTGCACCGCCTCTATCCATACCCATCGAACCGTCGTCCTTAACGTTGAATACATCTACAACTTTGCCCTTTTTGTGAGCTGCAACGGACACTCCTCCGCCGAGGTGAACAACTATGAGGTTCAGGTCCTCATATGCCTTACCGATTTCCTTTGCTGCTTTTCTAGCAACTGACTTCTGGTTGAGCGCGTGGAAGAAGCTCTGTCTCTCCATGCCCTTGAGTCCGGAATATCTGGCAACATCCTCGAGCTCATCTACGCAAACAGGGTCTACAAAGAACGCCGGAATACCTACTTTGTCTGCGAGCTCCTTGGATATATATGCTCCAAGGTTAGCTGCGTGCTCACCGTAAGGTGGGTTCTTAATGTCTCTGATAACTGCATCGTTGACGATGTATGTTCCGGAAGGAATGTGCTTGAACAGGCCACCGCGTCCGCAGATTGCGTCGAAATCCTCGAGCTTGTAGCCCTTTTCCTCAAGGGTCTTCATAATTACATCGCGACGGAATGGCATCTGATCTACGATATTTGCATACTTATCCATCTCAGCAGCATCGTGGTCAATACCAACGCGCATCAGCTCCTGGTCGTTTTCGTATACAGCAATCTTAGTCGATGTTGCACCAGGGTTGATTACAAGAATCTTCATGTTACCAATTTCTCCTTTCGTTACCTCTATATTTTAATCATGTCCTTAGTATAAATACTTATGAACGTGATAACATGACTACTTATTTCTATTGCCAGCCTTACGTCTGTCAATCTCTCTGAGAAGCTTCTTGCGAAGTCTTATATCTTCAGGGGTTACTTCAACCACCTCATCGCCGTTGATGAATTCAAGCGCTTCTTCGAGTGTAAATGTTCTTTGCGGTGTCAGCTTGATTGTGTCATCACTGCCGGCAGCACGCATATTGGAAACTCTCTTGGCCTTGCATGGGTTGACTACCATGTCGTCACCTCTGGAGTTCATACCCACTATCATACCTTCATACACATGAGTTCCGGGCTCGACAAACATCTGAACACGCTCCTGAATGTTGAAGATTGCATATGGAGTGCAGTTTCCTTCTTCCTGAGCTACTGCAACTCCATTAGTACGTTCCGGAATCTCACCCTTCCAAGGCTCAAATCCATCAAAACGTCTAACCATAGTCCCTTCGCCGTGCGTATCGTTGATAAATTCGCTTCTATAACCCATCAGTCCACGAGTGGGAACTGAATATTCGATCCTGGAGTAACCATTTCCTTCACTCATCATCTGCTTCATCATTCCCTTGCGTATATTGAGCTTGGAAATCACAGAGCCTGAATGCTCGTCAGGAACGCTTACTACAACCTCTTCAACAGGCTCCAGAACCTCTCCGTTTGCGCCTCGCTTGATTACAACTTCCGGCTTGGATACGGCAAGCTCGTAACCCTCACGGCGCATATTCTCAATCAGAATTGACAGATGGAGTTCTCCTCTACCTGACACCTTGAATGAATCTGTCGAGTCGGTCGGCTCGACAACCAGTCCAACATTTACCTCAAGCTCCTTCTCCAGTCTCTCCTTGATATGCCTGCTTGTGACAAACTTGCCCACCTTGCCGGCAAATGGAGATGAGTTGACCATGAAGTTCATCGAAAGTGTAGGTTCCTCAATACTGATATTTCCAAGAGACTCAGGATGAGCGGGATCACAGATGGTCTCCCCGATGGAGATGTCCGGAATACCGGATACAACTACAATATCGCCGCACTCAGCCTCATCTACAGCCATTCTCTGCAGGCCGCGATATACGAACACCTGATTGACCTTGGCGTTGTAGGATTCCTCTTCGTTCTTCATAACCGCAACCTGCTGAGCCGCCTTGAGCTTGCCTCTGGTTATCCTTCCGATTCCAAGCCTGCCTATGTAATCGTCATAAGCGAGCGAGGATATTTGGAACTGGAGGGGTTCTTCTCTCAGATCCGGATATGGATTGCAGTGCTCCACAATCTTGTCCAGCAGCGGCTCAACATTGAGGTCTCCGTACCCCTTAGGACTCTTCTTAATCTTGATGGTTCCATCATCAACCATGATGTCCGCAACCTCACTTGGATCGCTAACAGCGATTCCCTGTCTTGCGATTCCGTACATGATTGGAAAATCCAGCTGATCGTCATTAGCCTCGAGATCCATAAACAGTTCATATACCTCGTCTACAACCTCATTGATTCTAGCGTCTCTTTTATCAATCTTATTGATGAACAGGATTGGATTGAGCCCCTGTTCCAACGACTTATTCAGTACAAATCTAGTCTGAGGCATTGGCCCTTCGCTCGAATCTACAAGCAGAATAACTGTATCCACAGTCTTCATAATGCGCTCAACCTCAGAGCTGAAATCGGCATGTCCGGGTGTATCTACGATGTTAATCTTATAATCCTTATACATGATTGAGCAATTCTTGGAATAAATAGTAATGCCACGCTCTCTCTCTATAGCATCGCTATCCATCACGCAATCCACAACCTCTTCATTCTCACGAAATACATGAGACTGTGCAAGCAGCGCGTCAACCAGCGTAGACTTCCCTGCATCGACGTGCGCAATAACTGCAATGTTAATTATCTTCTCTTTATCTCCCATTATTATCCCTTCCAACCGGCTTTGCCATATCTATCTTCCCGCACCGAGGAAAATCCTCTGTCTGCGGTTCATCACGTTGTATACGCTTTCAATAGTTCTTTCAAATCTATGAAGCTCCCTTGCTAAATTCTCGAGATCGTCCTTTGAGATATTTACGTTAACAGTGTGACCTTCTGCAAGGCCTTCAAACCAAGAAGGTGCTTCGACATCGATGCTTCTGAACTTCTGTGCCCATATTTCGTACTGTGAGAACTGTATAGCGTATGGAAGCATCTCATAGAAATATCCCGGATTGCGCCTCTGGAGCACCGCTACATCACGCGGCTCCGACTCCTCGATAAAATTTCGCATACCCATCATTCTATTTGCCAGGCGAGCATTCTCGCGGGCTCTCGCCGGCATGAGGCAAATCAGAATCGCTCCAAATACCCCCGAGATGAGAATCAGAATTGGAATGAAAACCGACTTGTTGCAGCTGTATATCATGTAACCTGCATATATGAGCTCAGCAGCATACAAAGATGAATACATACCTATAGATACCTTAAAGTGCGTCCAGTCCATATCATACCTGAGGTCAAATCGCCTTGCAATCATGTTGAGAACAAGGACTGAAAAAGCGAAAAACGCAATCGGAATACCGTACAAAATATCTTCTTCGTACACATACATACTGGTTAATATCGGCACAGACGCTACAGTTAACGACATAGCCAAAATACCAAGCCATCTGAAGACCAGCGAAAGTCTGGTACTTGCCCGCATACCCTTAGAGTTATACCCGCTGGAAACACTTGTCTCTACGTCATAAAGGATTCTCTTGAGGTGCTTACCCAGATCTTCCATCTCAATCGCCCTACCCTCGTATACATCTTCAAATAATTCAGAATAAATGCCTCTGATGTACCTATCCTCGTCGATTGAAGGCGCAGCAAGTTTGACAAGCTTGTATTTTTTAGGTGCATACTCAACTATCTTGAGATTTCCATTTATGCCGAGTCTAACCAGCAGCGGAACTATGTCTCTGATAGTCAGCTGACCATTAAATATGTAAGCGATATCAGCTGTCGATATTCCGCTTATCGGCTGTGCGATAAATTTCCGCTTGAACCTTGAGTCTCTGCCGCCAATCAGCCACAGAATCAGTATCAGTGTCCCTGCACCCACGAACAGCAGACCTCCGAGCCCGATGGTCCATTCGTTGTTAAGCGGTTTCTTCCAATACCCGTCGGGGAGCTCCGCCTTAAATGTGATACCGAAGTCCGCCGGAATCAGTGAGCCTGTCATTGTGATGACGTTATCATCAACCGTATATGAGGTCTTGTTGGATACATCCTGTGACCCAAACTGCCCGGCATAGTATTGAAGGTCATCACGAGGAAAATCATCAGGCAGAACCAGTGTGAATTTGTAGTTCTGAATTGGTACTTCCCAATCAGATGATAGTGCATTCAGGTAAAACAGGTCGTAATTTTTGTTCTTATCAGCATACTCTCTCACAACATAGGTGATATCGTAGGTGTGCTTTCCCTTCTTGAGCTTAGTCTTATCCTTGATGATGATGTTATATTTATTCCCATCCTTGCGCAGCTCAAAATCCGTGCCCTTAACATTTGCCTTGCCGACCATATAGTTTCCGGTAGGAATATCGAACTTGAGCTCGGATAGATTATTTGGAATATTGACTGTAACTTTTTTTGTTACCTCGTATACGTGATTCTTCTTAACTACAGCTTTGAAATCATAATTAATAATCTCGTAACTGGTATCATTTATCGCACCAAAAGCATTGGCTCGGAATACACCCAAGCCAACGCTCAAAATTACCATGATAAAAACCATTCTGAGTAAGTATTTATATGTATTTGACAGTGCTTTACTGCTGCTCGTCATCATACGCCTCCTTCTAGGCAATACTTCTGAATATTATACCTTATAGGGGGTCTAAATTCAAATGCTTAAACACTATCGGACGCTTGCGGCAGCATATGCCTTAGTATAAAATACAGAATAGATACTACATTAATGAGGTAGCAATATGAAGAGACAAGATTACATTTCGTGGGACGAATATTTCATGGGGGTCTCCCTGCTGGCAGCAAAGCGCAGCAAGGATCCTAATACGCAGGTTGGAGCGTGCATAGTTGATTCCAATCACGTCATCCTCTCTACGGGGTATAACGGCTTCCCGCTCGGTTGCTCTGATGACGAACTGCCATGGGCAAGAACCGGCGAAGATACAAAATATCCTTATGTTGTGCATGCTGAACTCAACGCTATCTTGAATTCCGGCGGAAAATCGCTGAGAGATGCGACCATATACGTCGGGCTCTTCCCTTGCAATGAATGTGCCAAGGCAATTATTCAATCGGGTATACGTGAAGTCGTGTATTTGGACGACAAATACGCAAACGCAAAATCCACTCTCGCTTCTAAGCGGCTCCTTTCGATGGCAGGCGTCAAAATGCGCAAGCTGAAGCCCAGGGAGAAAACTCTGGTACTCAGTTTTGAAAGCAACCCGGATCGATAACGACAGTATTATATGCAATATTATATTAAGTATATTATGGCTTATTCAGAATTATGAGGAGGTATTGTTATGAAGCTTCTAGTGGTCGGCCCTCGCGGCAAGATGGGGCGTCTCATCACAGGTATTGCAGCTGAACGCGAAGACATAACTCTAGTCGGAGGTGTTGCGCCTTCAGGCAGAGATTACATTGGCACGGATCTCGGAGAAGTCGCTATGATAGGCAGATCACTCGGAGTACCGGTTGTTTCCGACGTAGAAGAGCTTATCGATAAGTGCGATGTTATCATTGATTTTGCAACCGTTGAGCAGGCTATGGTCACACTCGAGGCAGCGGTAAGACACAAAAAGGCGCTGATCTGCGGCACTACGGGATTCAACGCAGAACAGCGTTCAACATTTGAAGAAGCCGGCAAGGTTATCCCTGTTATGCTCGCAGCAAACACATCGAGGCTTGTAAATGTAATGTATAAGCTAATCGAGGATGCCACGAAGCTCGCCGGAGATGTCGATATTGAGATTCTTGACATGCATGACAACACCAAGCTTGATTCACCAAGCGGAACCGCAAAGGAAATCGGCGAAATAGTCGCAGCTGCGCGAGGAAAAGCTTTACACGACGTAGATAGATATGGACGCGAAGGCAGATGCCCTCGTAGGCACGGGGAGATTGCTTTTCACTCCATCAGAGGTGGAGATATTTCGAGCAGCCACACTACTTACTTTGTAGGTCCGGGCGAGCGACTCGAGATTACACATCATTCACAAAGCTTCAAGTGCTTTGCTGCCGGCGCTGTCGACTGCGCGGTATTCCTCGGCAAGCAGTCAGTCGGTTCATACACGGTACAGGATTGTTTTGGACTGTAGGTAATAAGAAAAAGAAGAGGTATGAGCTGAGCAGCTGAGCAGCCCATATCTCTTTTTCTTATGCTATTACTATCATCGGCGTTTCCGCAGTCACCGCTTTCACTCAATTCAGCTTATCCACGAGGTCTGCCAAAACGCTCGATCAGCTTATCGGCCTGCTTAATTCCGTCGCATGCTGCAGATGTAATTCCTCCTGCATAGCCGCAGCCTTCACCGGCCGGATAGATGCCGGAAATTCCAGTGCTCTCTCCACTATCCTTATCTCTAAGCACTTGCACCGGTGCCGAGCTTCTCGTTTCCACCGCCTTGATCACTGCATCCGGGTCATCATATCCATGTATTTTCTCAGCAAAGAAAGGAATAGCCTCCCTGATTGCTTCATACGCGAAGTCCGGAAGAGAAGCTATAACGGATTGAGCATTCGCATCAAGAAAATCCTTCATAGTGCAGGTGGGCGGGTTAAATTTGCCGCCGCCATTTTCGAACGCCAGCCTCTCGTATTTCTGCTGGAATTTGACACCTGACAGCACATCATCCGAATCAAAGTCGCTCACCCTTACATCACACAGGATGCCGCTGTTAGCCACTCCGCTATCTCTCCTTCTGTTGCTCATGCCGTTGACGCACAGCTCGCCATCAGCGGTCGAGCACACTACAACCTCCCCGCCCGGACACATGCAGAACGAATACACTCCTCTTCCGTTGCTGGCTTTATACGAGACCTTGTATTCTGCAGGCGGCAGTCTATCCTCCTCACCATACTGAGCGCGATTTATCAATTCCTGCGAATGCTCCATTCTGACGCCTATAGATAGAGGTTTCTGTTCCATTTCCAGAGCAGATTCTTTTATAAGTTCATACGTATCTCTTGCGCTGTGCCCTGTTGCCAGAATAACAGCATTGGTGTCAATGTGCTCCTCTCGGCCATCGCTATCCATAACGGTTATACCTTTTAACTCGCCATCAGCTATTTCAAGTCCGGTCAGACGCGTTCCAAAACGGACATCTCCACCGAGGTCTAAGATCTGCTCTCTGAGACTCACAATTACAGCTCTAAGCACATCAGTCCCTATATGAGGTTTATGCTTGTAGACAATTTCGTCTCCCGCACCGGCGCCGGCAAATGTCTCTAATACGAACTTTATATTCGGATCTTTAATTCCGCTCGTCAGTTTACCATCCGAAAATGTGCCTGCACCGCCTTCCCCGAAAAGTATGTTGGAATCCCCATCAAGTACCCCGTGTTGTCTGAAATTCTCCACATCTTTTACTCGTGCGGACATAGTCTTGCCACGCTCTATAACAATCGGTCTGTATCCGTTATGTGACAGCTCAAGCGCAGCAAAGATACCGCATGGTCCAAACCCGATGACTACAGGACGCCCTGTCAAGCACTCATTACCTGATATCGGCGCGTGCCTTTCAATATGCTTGTACACGTTACACCTATGCTTCTTGGCAGTCTTTGATGATATCTGCGAGTTCGTCGTAAAATCCAATGTATATACCATGAAGATATTTAATTTATCCCTGGCATCTATCGATTCTCGAGCGACCTGCCAAGTCATAATATCTGACAGCTTTATGGACAGCTGCTTCGCAATTTTGGCAGGCAGCTCTGTCATTTCAGCTCCGACAGGCAGCTTGATCTCACTCATCCTGTATGCATATTTCCCGGCCCTCTCTCCTCCACGCCACACTCTGTTCTTAAACCTTGCATCCATCTCCCACCTTCGCAAACTATTACGTCTGTTCAATATATCTTAATGCTTTTATCTCTATAGAAAATATTATGCACAATCCATGCGCCACAGTTGCTGTACAGCATACCCCATGAGGAAAAGCTTTATATCTCTCTAGCCGCAGCTTCTCCGGCGCGCTTTCCGGACAAAAATGCGTGATTAAGGTTGTAGCCACCGCAAAAGCCGTCATAGTCCAAAGTCTCACCAACAATGTATAACTTCGGCAAGAGCTTCGACTCAAAGCTCTCATCATCTATTTCATGCATATCGACACCACCGGAAGTACACTGCGCTTCCTTCCAGCCCTTGAGCCCGGTCGGCTTGAATCTCAGGTCACTTGCACTCCTGATGATTTTGTCGCGAACATCCGCATCTGTCAATATAGAAGCATTAGACGTATAATCCAATCCTGCCTGTCTGATTATCTCCACGGCAAGCCCTTCCTTATATACTGTCATAAACACCTCTACAAGTTTATTATATGAGGAATTCTCGCACACCGCAGAATTCGCCTCGATAGCACTCCTCTGTGAATTCCTCGCGTCAACTGTTTCTCTATTCACTACGGCCCTCTTAGCTGCAGCCGTAAGCCACTCGCTCAAATTAAAGCCATCGGTTACATCCAGCGATATATCGAAATTATCAAATCCCTCGCCTTTTCCAAATCTCATCATCCTCGAGAGATTAAATATGCAAATGCCGGAAAGTCCGTACTTGGTAAATTGCACCTCGCCATTCTCTTCATATAGCTGCTCTCCATCCTTCAAAAGCTTGGCTGTTGCGCGCACTCTCACCCCGGACAAGCCTGTTAGCTCAGAGTTTCCGCACTCCACAGGGGTTAGCGATGGAACCGTCCTGGTGACGCTGTGTCCAAGTGACCTTGCCAACAAGAATCCGTCTCCTGTGGCTCCATATACCGGAGCCGACTTCCCGCCGGCGGCTATTACAAGAGCCTGCGATTCCATCCGGTAATCGTTATCGATACCGGCAATGGTAAATACAGTTTTAAACGAAATACCTGAATTGAAGCTTGCACCATCGAGCGGTCTGTCCTGTTTATCGCAATATGGAACTACAGAAACTGCAGATACTGTAGCACCCTTATACACCTTTATTCCAAGCTGCTCAAGCCGCAGCTCCAGTAGCTCTGCAACGTCCGGCGCTGACTCCGATACAGGATACACAAAGCCCCTCTCCTTAGACTTCGTAGCTATCCCTAACGAGAAAAGAAAAGTTATTACTTCTTCGTATCCGTCTGCACATGTATTAGTTATATTGCATCGTCCGTTTCCTGTCGCTCTAAGCTTCCTTCCGAGGATTTCGTTCTTCTCGAGTATAACGATCTCTGAATCCGGATGGCTGAGCTTGGCGCTTGTGGCAGCAGCCATCCCCGCCGGACCACCACCGATGATGAGTATGTCGCATACGGAAGCAGGAGCTTTGGCAGTGATATTCCGTGTATTTGCATGCCTTTTTTGAGTACTGTGAGCCATATATCCACCTCTCGCTGCGATTTAAATTGAAGCTAATTATAACATTATAGGCTAATACAAACACCTACATGATTGCATTAGCCTATAAATTTCCAGTCGTTCATATTGATGATACGAAAATATACTATAGCCCTATTCCTATTGTCTATGCATACTGATCTGCCGCAGCCTTGAGCTGTGATGCCTTGTCAGTATCTTCCCACTTGACACCGAGGCCGGTCCTGCCAAAGTGGCCGTATGCAGCCAGAGATCTGTATATCGGTTTGAGCAGGTCTAGCTGCTTGATAATAGCAGCAGGTCTCATATCAAAGTTCGCCTTTATGAGCTTGGCGATATCCTCGTCCTTGAGAGTTGCAGTTCCATACGTGTTGACATACACGGATACAGGCTCTGCTACGCCGATTGCGTATGCCAGCTCAATCTCGCACCTGCGGGCAAGTCCGGCGGCGACGATATTTTTTGCAATATATCTAGCCATGTATGCGCCACTTCTGTCGACCTTAGTCGGATCCTTTCCTGAAAATGAACCTCCCCCGTGGCTTGCATAGCCACCGTAAGTATCGACTATAATCTTGCGACCTGTAAGACCGGAATCACCTTTAGGCCCACCGATTACAAATCTGCCTGTCGGATTTACGAAAAACTTTGTGTCGTCATCAATCAGCTCAACAGGGATAATCGGCTTGATAACATGTTCAATCATATCCTTTCTGATCTGCTCGAGTGCAACATCAGGATCGTGCTGTGTCGAAATTACAACTGTATCAACTCTCACAACCCTGTCGTCATCGTACTCGACCGTAACCTGTGTCTTGCCGTCAGGTCTCAGATATCTCAGAGTGCCGTCCTTGCGAATATCTGCAAGTCTTTCGGCTAGTCGGTGTGCGAGCGAGATAGGCATAGGCATGAGCTCATCAGTCTCGTCGCAGGCGAATCCAAACATCATACCCTGATCTCCCGCACCGGTCATAGCATCATCGCTTGCTTCCTCACCTTCCTTAACTTCGAGTGCTTCGTTAACACCCATTGCGATATCCGGTGATTGCTCCTCAATGCTTACGAGCACAGCACAAGTATTTCCATCAAAGCAAACCTCGCTGCAGTCGTATCCGATACTCTTGACTACATCTCTAACGATACCCTCAATATCCACTGTGCACGTAGTTGAAATCTCTCCAAATACAATTACAAAGCCTGTCTTAGTCGCTGTCTCGCATGCCACGTGAGCATTTGGGTCCTCAGCGAGGATTGCATCCAGTATGGCATCAGAAATCTGATCGCAAACCTTATCCGGATGACCTTCGGTAACTGATTCGGATGTGAATAACTTCTTCATTGAAACCTCCCTTCGGGCACGAGCATCATGCCCCCTCCAATCCATGAAATAAAAAACTCTTCAGCATGAGCCACATGCATGAAGAGACAAGTTCTAAATATGAATATGTCTCCTCATCTTTCAGGCCTTGCCTGTGGGAATTGGCACAACCGTTATACACGATGTTGCCGCGAGTTCATAGGGCCCATTCCCTCACTCGCTCTCAATAAGGAATTCACCTGTATTATATATGTATTTTGAGCAGTGTCAAGTTTCAGATGTTACGAATATTATTGTTTTTTGATTTTAATGGGTTAGATGAAGGATTCCACCGCCATATTTGGTATAATTATATATTATTGACTTACCGAGGAGAGCAACTATGCCGGTACTAAAAGTAGTAGAGGGTAAACTTTCAAATAAATACAATCACTTCATGGACTACCGCTTTGATTCTTGTGTCGCTACAAACACCCGTCTGATGGGTGTTGTAGCCCTCAAGGTGTCGTGGACTGCTAAGGATGGAAGCAAGGATAAGCTGTTTCAGCTTATCCACTTGGATTTCTCAGAATATGGAGTGGACGATTACAGAGAGATTTTCACCAAGGCCGGTAATCTGGAGGGAGGGCGAGAGGTCAAGGCGGAATGGAAGCGTATTTCCGGAGGGCTTGGCGGAAATGAAGTCAAAATTCCGTTCTTCACCATGATACAGTTGATCAATGAAGTAATCGCTACGAATGATCTGTTCTATGAAAATCATGCGCCATTCATACAGGAGTTCCGCAAGGAGACGCTCATGCGCATCAATCTCATGAAAGAGGCTTCGGTAAAGCTGCTTGGTGAAGACACCGGCTTTGACAAGACGAGCAGAGAAGGCATGGAGATGGTGTGCAAGTCTCCTCTCACATCTTTTGAACTAATCAACTACTTCCTGATGAGGCTGCTGGATAAGGATTATAGAGGAGCCGCACTGCTTGCCGATGTGACTGCCGGAGCGATGAAGCGCAGCAAATTCAATGAGATCGGACTAGCTGAGCTAGTGAGAAATAAAATATCCAAGGAAACCACTGCCGCTACGCCTAGCGGCGAAGCGACAGTGTACAAGTGTAGGTTCACAGCGCTTTCCGATGATTACATATATGGTGAAGCGCTGCTCACCCTGTCTCTGCGCAGCCTCACGCGGTCACGACGAATTCTGGAATTCGAAGTAACGACACTGATGCACATTTCCGACTACGAGGCGGCGCTCCAGCTGCAGCAACCTGAATACATAACACTGTATAAGCTGACAGTACCGCAGGAAAAATTCGATATCGATGATTCCGTCTTCGGGGCAGACACCGCGATGACGCCGGCCCCTAACGGAATCGTCTACGTCCTATACAACAAAGACAATTCACATGTTGATTCAGCTAATTACTATATGAATCATGATTTATATGGAGCATACCTGCTGACTCCAAAAAATGAGCTGGTTGTGATGAGTCATGATCTGATGAAAATCACCAATATGGAGATGGATATCAACAAGAGTATCAATATCAGTAAGCTGGAGCTCAAGGGCAGATACAAGCTGGAGACTCAGGTATTCCAGAGTTTCGCCGAGTCGCCTAATACGATGTTCAGCGATATGATATTCAATCCGGAGCAATAGTAAATTGAAATTTATTTGTTAACGGTTGTTCTTTTTTGCCGTCTGAAACAAGCACAAGTTATCCACATCACTCGATTGCCGATAAAATGTGCACATCGGGGATTATCCACATAAAGTTCAAAAATTGTATACAATCTTTTCAACATGTCGAAGTGGATAAGTAACTTGGTAAAAATGCGTATTTTTCAACACTAATCAGCGATTAATGGATATGTCAAGGCAAGTTATCAACAGTTTTATAAAAATAATTTTTACACTTTTGTTCGATTTTCAATCTAGGGAAAAAACGAGGAGGGACTATGAAAACAGAAAAAGTTTTCCACAATGATCGGTACCTAAAATCACTGGATGCCACTGTTTTGGATGTTATTTCTAAAAAGGACAGGATTGAAATAATTACAGACAGAACTATCTTCTTTGCCGAGGGCGGCGGACAACCCGGGGACAGGGGTACAATGTATTTGACGGAGGATGAAACCAAGCATGTGGATATCTACGACACACACGACTCCGGCGAGTCAGTTGCGCATTATACAAATTCGGAGCATGTACCTTTCAATGTCGGCGACAAGGTCACTATGGAGCTGGATTGGACTTTTAGATTTAGCAACATGCAGAGACACTATGGTGAGCACATCCTGAGCGGCGCAATCTACAAGCTGTACAGAGGAACTAATAGAGGCTTTCACATGGGGCATAATTATATAACTATTGATATTGATCTTGACGGAAAAATTATGGATACTGCCATGCTGGAAGCTGCTGAAACGCTTGCCAATGAAGCGGTATGGGCTGACATGCCTATCCGGGCTCATTATTTCGATTCAGTTGAAGAGGCAAACGCTATGCCCCTCAGAAAGGCCGTCAACGAAAAAGTGGAAGGCTCTGTGTTTATCGTCACAGTCGGCGATCCTGCCGACCCATTTGACTGCTGCGCATGCTGCGGCACCTATCCTTCCACCAGCGGACAGATTGGAATTATCAAGATATTTAAAGCAGAATCCAACAAGGGAATGACGAGGATTTACTTCGACTGTGGCAGAAACGCCCTCGTCCACTATCAGGAGTCGCACCGCATCCTGACCGATGTTGCGGAGAGATTTTCTTCGAAGCCGGAGGATTTGATACGTACCTTAGATAAAAGGGACAAGGAAGAATCTGAACTAAAGGCTGAACGTGCACATCTGGCCGAATATTTCAGGACTGCCGAGGCTACAGCTCTTGCACTATGTGCAGCTGCTCCCAACGACAAGCTCGTATATAGGGCATATTCCGATATTTCACCTAACGAACTCCAAAAGCTAGGCTTCAAAGCGCTCGACCTGATTGAAAGAGATAACAAACCTCTACTGGCTCTAGCCTGCTCCCCATCCGGCACACTCATGCTGGTATCCGACGGCAGCTACCCTTGCGGCAAGCTGGTCAAGGAAAACGTCAAGGAGTACGGTGGTAAAGGGGGAGGCAGAGCTGACAACGCCCGTGCCCAGTTCGATAACGATGACGATCTAAAAGCATTTGTCGGAGCTATCGCGCAGAAATTATAGTATTATTTAAAAACACGATTGTGTTATAATCAGCAGGAGGGAGGCTGTATTATGTCAAATAAAGTCATAGTAACTATTGGAAGAGAATTTGGAAGCGGCGGACACGAGGTCGGCAAGAGATTAGCCGCGGCTCTTGGCATCAAGTTTTACGACAACGAGTTCATCAGACTCGCAGTCCAGAAGACCGGATTCCATGAGGACTACGTTAAGAGTAACGAGGAGAAGGCTCCGGACTTTGCAGCAAGTGCACTGTTCTCCGGTATAGAACTATATCAGCCGTCTCCTTACGACAAGATTCACTCTGAGGAGTATAAGCTCATCCGCGAGATTGCTGCGGAAGACAGCTGTGTAATAGTTGGAAGAGCTGCGGATTACATCCTGCGCGATCAATCACACGTCAGCGTCTTCCTCTTCGCACCTATTGAAGACAGAATTAAGCGCAAGATGGCTCTACTCTCTGGTGAAGAAGCCAAAAAAATGACGCCTGCTCAGATGGAGAAAATTGTCAAGCAGATGGACAAGCAGCGTCGTAGATACTACGAATATTACACCGATACCAGATGGGGAGAGAGAGATTCATACGACCTGCTCATCAACACTAGCCGTGCCGGAATCGACGGTGCTGTTAAAATCATCAGATCTTATATCGAGTCAAGCCGTGGCGAAAGCATGATGCCGGACTAGATAACTGTAATGCGGTTGTTGTACATGCTGCGCATGCTTCAGGGATTATTCCAAAGTTTGTGTAAGCCAAAGCTCTGTGTGAGCACTTCCTAATCAAGTGCCGTACAGGGCTTATTATGTCGTCACATTCATGGAATGTATATGGCACGCTAAATAGAATGGAGATACTCTACTTCAGCCGGTCCCAGCTTTCTATAACCTCCTATCGCCAGTCGACCAATCACCAGTTTGCCAATTCTGATTCTCTGCAATTCCTGCACCGGTGCACCCACAGCCTTGAACATGCGGCGAACCTGATGATTCTTGCCTTCATGAATAGTGATATCCACAACCGTCGACTTCTTATTGTGCTTCCTTACCTCTACCTTCGCCGGCGAGGTCTTGAAGCCTCCGATATTCACTCCGCATTCCAATCTCGCAATCTTGCCGCACGTAAGTATCCCCGATACAACGGCTCGATACGTTTTTTCGAGCTCCTTCGACGGATGCATGAGTTTATTTGCCACATCGCCGTCATTGGTCAAGATAAGAAGCCCTGAAGTATTGTAATCAAGCCTCCCCACAGGAAAAATCCGCCTATCCTCATCCTGTATGAGGTCGAGAACTGTAGGACGCCCCCGGTCATCGGATGTTGTCGTCACATAGCCAAGCGGCTTGTTGAGCAGTATGTAGATCTTGTCTCGTTCGGGTGCAATCCTTATGCCGTCGCATGTGACTTCTTCTCCCTGCTTCACATCATATCCGGGTTCCCTCATAATGACGCCGTTAACTGCAACCCTACCGTCCAATATAAGCTGGTCAGCCTTGCGTCTACTCGTAATTCCGCAAGAAGCGATATATTTATTTATCCTCACTATCTGCGTCTCCTTCAAAATTAATCGACAACTGCTCGTGAGCCTTTCCATCCTCATCGTCGTAATCCTGCAGTTCATCGAACTCTGTGATGTCCGGCAGCTCATTGATGGATGTAAACCCGAATTTTTTGAGGAACTCTGCAGTCGTCCTATACAGGAGCGGTCTTCCCACACCTTCCGACCTGCCGGCAACTTCTACAAGCTCCTTGTTCATGAGTCCATCGATTACCCTCTCGCTCTTGATACCGCGAATAGAATCGATTTCACTCTTCGTCACCGGCTGCCTGTAAGCGATTATCGCCAGTACCTCAAGTGCCGCCTGAGATAATTTCCTGATCTTGACCGGAGTGCACAGCTTCTCGATGAAAATTTCGTTTTCGCCGTTAGTCACAAATTGAAAAGCCCCGTCTACTTCTCTAATTCTGAGGCCACTCCCTCTCATTGCATATTCGCGTTGTAGACTGAGTAACAGCTCTTTTATTTCTTTCTTATCTGCATCAAGTACCTCTGCAGCATCCTTAACCTTGAGAGGCTCTCCCCAGACAAACATCATGGACTCCAGCGCTGATTTCATTACCTTATCGTTGTACATCTGTCTGAACCTCTTTCTTAATAACACTTATATTTCCGTAATTTCGATCCTGTTTAGCGTCAACTTCCTGCATCTTGATCATCTCCAGCAGCGACATGAACGACAGAGTCACATCATATCTATCCGCATCCTCGGGTACCAGTCTTGCAAAATCGATAGATTCTCCCACGCTAACCCTGTCCTTGATAATCATGCTCATATAGTTGATTCGCTCCTCTATCGAAGCCCTATCTCGCTTGATTCGTTGATATCGCTTTTTAACATCAGCGACTCGTTTCTTCTTTTGCAAAAATGCATTAAATGCACTTACAAACTGTTCGATATCCGTCTTGAGAAGTTCGTCCGGCGAGTCTATGTATATCGACATGTCCTCCGCCGGCTTCTCGTGAACGCATTCATTCGCTTCCATTCTCTCCTGCAGCATCTCTGCGATTTTTTTGGTTCTGACATATTCTGCCAACCTGCTTGCCAGCTCCATGCGAGGATCTTCGTCTATCACAATCTCGCCAATCTCATTGACGCGAGGAAGCAGCATCCGCGACTTAAGTCTAATCAGCACAGCTGCAAGCACAATAAATTCGCTGCTGACCTCTACATTGAGCTCCCCCATCTCCTTGAGATACGCTATATACTGCTCAGTAATCTCAGCAACCCTGATATCGTATATATCCATTTTCGCATTTTGTATCAGATATACCAACAGGTCAAATGGACCCTCAAACTTATCAATCCTTACCTTGTACAAGTACTGCCTCCACGTTTAAATTCGTCATCAAAATATATCTGCTCCAAATATAGCCCCTGTGGCGGTGCCGTAAACCCGGCGCTGCTCCGCGTGGCATCAGCCACAATCTGCTCCATATCGCTCGCCGAACGCTTGCCGGTACCAATTTCCAGCAGTGTGCCAACGATAATTCTCACCATGTTGTACAGGAATCCGTCACCGGTGACTCTTATAATCGTTCGTTCCCCTTCATCGGAAATAGCAATATCGGTAACGGTTCTAACTGTCGTCTCTCGCGGTATCCCTCCGGCTGTCTGAAAAGACGCAAAATCATGCGTTCCAACCGCAGCCTTGGCTGCTACTCTCATGGCCTCGTGGTCAAGTTCATAACCATACTGATAGACGTAATTTCGCTCAAAGATATCCCCACTTCTGTCAACAACATACTTATATGTTTTACCGTGGCACGAAAATCTCGCATGAAAATCCGACGGAACCTCTACTGCCGAGATTACCCGTATATCGCCCGGAAGACCGCTTCTGCCAAGCCCTCCGGCTCCAAATCTTCTGTTCATGATGTTAGCAAGCTTATTCGTTGGCAGCGGATTATCCCAGTTAAACGAAGCACATTGACCGAGAGCGTGTACCCCCGCATCAGTACGGCTAGTGCCATTTACCGGCACATCATACCCGGCGATGAACCTCAGCACATGCTCTACTTCACCTTGTACGGTTCTCCCATTAGGCTGCTTCTGCCAACCGTGAAAGTTAGTACCGTCATATTGAATTTTTAGCAGGATATTTTTGGTATTATCGGACATATTCTCCCCTGTCACCAACTCTCTGTTATATGCCAAGGCAGCGAACACTGCTATAGCAGCACAAAAGGTACGAAATCCCACAGCGCAAGCATGTACAGCGTCACCGCCGGCAATGCGTATACCAACATCGGTCTTCCCTCGTCAGCATTGAATCTATGCACAACACTCAGGTATATTATGTGAACAAGCGCAAACACTGCTATCAATATAAAGATCGAGATAATCCCTCTGACTCCGGTCACAAATCCTATCGAAATATAAAATTTTAGATCAGCCCCTCCTATCACAGTCCTATGATATAGGATACGCCCCAGCCCATACGAGGCCATACCGAGAGCAAGCCCAACAAGCGCACCATAGAGTGGCTCAAGCAGTCTGTCGTTGAAGCTCACAAAGCCGACCGCTGATACAGAGAGCAGCACATTGAGCTGATCTGGAACCACGCGGTACTTTGCATCGCACGTAGCCATCATAGTTACGATAAATATGACAAGCACGGCGGAAAGCATAAATTGAGCCGATTCGCGAACAGCCAAAAAAACGCCACACGCACCGAAAAAAACTGTAAACACAAGCTTCCACGGAGTGCTGGGTAGCCGCTGTCTGTCACTATCCATGTCCTGCAGCAGTCTCTCCGGCAGAGAATTATCCTCCCCGGAGAACCATCGCACAGGCAGATGGTTAAACCACACAACTCCGCCATTCCCAAGTATTAATGCGATAACGATCGCTATTACCGCTTTTATTGCCATAAACACATAGTATTGATTCATCCGCTAATTATAACACACAATATAATAATTAAGGCACCTCAAAGTGTACCCTTCAATACCTATTATCGATGATTGATGCACTTTTTGTATATGATACTATCTCTTATTTGATCGTCTCCACACATTGATTTCCTCTGCCGACTTAATCAGCTCGTCTCTAAAATCAGGGTGTGCCAGGTTAACCAGCTTCTCCGCGCGCTCCCATACCGAAGAACCGGCAAGATTCTCCACGCCGTACTCGGTCACCATAATATATGCCTGACTTCTGGGATCTGTTACTATATCCCCACCATCAAAGATAGGTCTGATGTTGGAATGCATCACGCCCTTCTTGTCGGTAAATGTCGATGGCAGCGCTATGAAGCTTTGTGCATCGGGATTCTTGAAACCTGCCGTCAGAAAATCGAGTTGCCCGCCTGTACCGCTGATGTGACGAGTGCCTGCGCTCTCAGCTGAAATTTGGCCGAAAAGATCCACAGCAATACAGCTATTGATAGATACGAAGTTTTCAATCTCACCTATCACATTGAGTCCATTTACATAGTTTATTGGGGCGCAGCACATACTGGGATTGTTATCTACCCAGTCAAACAGTTCCTGATTGCCGTGAGCAATGCTGAACACCGATTTACCACGCATGATTCCGCGCTTGTTGAGGTTAGTAATCTTTCCCGCTTTATGCATATCCAGGTACGCATTTACAAGCAGCTCTGAGTGAACTCCGAGATTTTTGAGCTCGGAGTTTGCTATCAGCTTGCCTATGGCATCCGGCATACCGCCAACGCCGATCTGTATGCAAGCTCCGTCAGTCATACGTCCGACAATAGAGGATGCAATTTTTTCCTCAACGGGACCTGCTGCGATTGACGGAAACTCTGTTAAAGCCTCGTGTTCGCCCTCAATTACCATATCCACCTCGGAGATGTGAATTGTATTTTCAAGACCGTGCACGCAAGGCAGCTTCTCGTTGACCTCAAGTATGATTACGTCTGCAACATCAAAGACAGCGCGCGCATTGGAATTATTGAGCGACACATTGAAATATCCTTGCTCATCCATAGGTGTTACACCCATCACCGCTACATTGACTGAGAGAAATCTCCTGTAGTAATCGGGAAGGTTTCTGAATACCATAGGTATAAATTTGCACAGCCCTCTGTCACACAGCTTCCTCTCGTATCCAATCATGTGCCACGAATTATATGTGAAATGCTCGCCCTCAGGATCCTGCTCTGCAATCTGAAGCGGCTTGGTAATGAGCAACGCTCTGACCTTTACATCTTCAAGTTCATCACGCCTAGCTGCCAGAGCCTCATCAAAAAGCGACGGAAAGCCCTGATAGCATCCGAAATCAACCCAGTCACCGCTTCTTACAATCTGTGCTGCATCTCGAGCGGTCCTAAGCTTGCTTTTATACTCTTCTCTATAGTTCATCAATGTCTGCCAACCTTTCATCGAGCCAAGTTAAAATATCTGCGTAAACTACATCTCTGTCCGTCTCATTCAATATCTCGTGTCTATCATCTAAATAAAGCTTGATATCAACAATGCATTTTGTGTTGCTGATATATTGCATATAAGCCTTGCGGACTCCTTCACCAAAATCACCGACAGGGTCATCTGCACCCGATACAAACAACATTGCCAGGTTCGGTGATATGGTTTTCGTCCTGTTCTTATCAATTGACTTGAGAATCCCCTTGAACATCTCGTTGTATGCGCTCACCGTAAATATGAAGCTGCACCACTCCTCGTCACAATACCAATCCACCACTTCAGTATCCTTGGTCAACCAGTCAAACGCTGTACGCGCCGGTTTAAACTTCTTGTTGTACGATGAAAATACCATGGAATTAATCAGCCTGCTCCTATGGCGATGCCCCCTAATTCCTTTGATTATCGCTGATAGCACGATACCTGACTGTAGCGCAATTGCCTTCTGCTGACCCGTGCCCATGATGATTGCACCGGCCAATCCTTCAGAACAGCTAGCTCCATACTTCTCCTTTTCCGTCAGGTACTGCCTCAGCAAGAACGAACCCATGCTGTGTCCGAGCATGTAGTAAGGCAGTCCCGGATATTCAGCCTCGGTTCTCTTTCTCAACGTGTGAATATCGGCAATCAGCGCCTCGTTGCCGTATTCTCCAAAATACCCATAATCGTCAGGCGTCATCGCCGACTCTCCGTGACCTAGTTGGTCATGACCAACTACCACGTAGCCATGATCCGTCAGATATGAAGCAAAGGCGCTATATCTCCCCACAAATTCAACCATACCGTGAATCAGCTGGACAACTGCCTTTGGCTGCTCATCAGGGCTCCATTTTCTAACGTGTATTGGTGTTCTGCCATCCGCAGATGTGAATTTTTCGTCTGTCTTTTTCATCGATTTTCCCTGTCTTGTATTAATTATGTATTTTCATCCTTTACTTATTAGCCATCTTCTGACCATGGAACTGATAATATGTAGTCTGAAGCCTTCCGTTATACAGCTTGCGTCTCCTGTCCGCCTTTCTGTCAAATATCTCTTCAACCTCACGATCCGTCGTAATCATGAACAGCGACCAGGAGGGATCATTTTCAAGAATCTCCTTGAGTCTGAAATATATACCGTGAATCGCCTCCCTATCACCAATTCGCTCTCCGTACGGCGGATTGGTGATAATGACGCCATTGGATACGGCAGCTCTGAATTTGCGCATATCCATGCGATTGAACGTGATATCCTCTTCAACGCCGGCTTCCGCCGCATTGGCCTGAGCGGAGGCGATCGCCTTACCGTTTATATCAAAGCCCATGATAATCAGTTCACTGTCATAATCCACAGCCCTATATGCAGCTTGTCTCTCCTCATCCCACAGTTCATCCGGAATGAGATCCCAGTCCATAGCTGCAAACTTGCGGGTCAGTCCCGGAGCAATATTTCTTGCCATCATCGCCGCCTCAATCAGAATCGTGCCTGAACCGCAGCACGTATCTACAAGCATTCTTGAGAAGTGCTCGGGGTTATCCTTGTCCCTGCGCATCACGCCTTCCTTCCAGAAGCTCAGCTTCACAAGTGCGGCTACCAGCGTTTCCTTCATAGGCGCCGCCACATCAAATACCCTGTATCCTCTCTTGTGCAGACCGGCTCCTGATGTATCTAGCATAATCGTAACCTTATTCTTTAAAATTGAGAACCTGACGCGGTAGCTCGCACCGTTTTCCTCAAAATGCTTTTGTACGTAGAAATCCGAAAGCCTTGAGACTATGGCCTTCTTGATAATACTCTGACACGAGGGTACGCTGTGAAGCGTGGACTTGACAGAGGTTCCGACAACCGGAAATGCCGCATCTATAGGAAGAAAGTTCTCCCATGGTAGTCCTCTCACCTGCTGGAACAAGTCCTCAAACGTCTCGGCACTGAATTCGGCAACCTTGATATAAACCCTATCTGCCGTCCTCAGCCACATATTTGAATGTACAACTGCCTTTTCATCGCCGACGAAGGTTACTTTCCCATCCTCCGTCTTGAGCACCTGATACCCAAGCTCTTGCAGCTCCATCCTGACCACAGCTTCAAGGCCAAATGTCGCTGTTGCAATCAATTCATATTTCATAAAATATTTACTTTCCCAAAATCATAATCTCTCGTCGCACTCCGATGCTCCGAGCTGTTATACAATATTACTTTATAATTTTAGCACATTAACCTGTACATAAGCGCTGTTTTAGTCTGGAATTTTATCTTGCACGTCAAAAGCACGGCATTTCTGCCGCGCCTTCGTTAAATATCATTATCACGTAGCTTTACAGATGATATTTCAAAGAGCGAAAACCGCGAAATACCGGCACACCCGTATAGGTCAACACAGGAACCTGTCCTGTCATAGCCTGATAGGCACCTGATGCAAGTGCCGCTATCTCCCACTCTCCGGGCATAACCCACGTCTCCGCTATCCAATCTACATATTGCTTGAGGCTCCTGACTATGTACTCAGAGCGAGCAAGTCCACCTGTAATCAGAATAGCATCCACCTTGCCCTTCAGCACGCAGGCACACTCACCTACAGCCTTGGAAAACTGGTATATCATAGCATCCAGCACCAGCCTGGCATATTCATCGTTTTCTTCTTCAATGCGCCGCATTATCTCTTTGACATCGGAGGTACCCAGATGGCTGCTTAAGCCACTGTTTCTGACGATTATATCCTCAAGCTCCTCATGCGTATAGTCACCGCTAAATGCCAGATCCAGCAGCTTGGTCGCCGGTATTGTTCCGGCTCTAAGCGGTGTCATCGGGCCATCGCCGATAAGATTATCGTTGCTGTCGATCATCTGCCCTTCACGGTGAGCAGTGATAGAAACTCCTCCGCCCAAGTGACATACTACAAAATTACATTTGTTGTAATTCAAGCCTTTTTCTTCACAATACCTTCTGGCAACTTCCTTCTGATTGAGGCAGTGCACATGGCTGTCGCGATACACTCCTTTGATTCCGGTCACTCTAGCGAGATCCTGGAATTCGTCGGTATCCGGCGGATTAACGATGTATGCATTTGCACCATACTTATTTGCAAGCTGTCTCGCAATCTGAGATGCGAGCTGAGCGGGATGCTCTACACCGGATGCCGCCGTTTCGCAATCATAGATAATCTTGTCCGTAATGCAATAAACACCGCCATTGGAAGACAGAAGCCCTCCACCACGGCCGACAAAAGCATCGACTTCACTGAGCTTAACGCCATTGCATTCACAACGATTTTCTACCAGCAGCCGTCTGTAGCTCAGCTGTTCCTGAATACTGCCAAATCTGGAGAGTTCGTCCTTATTATGGTATATATTTTCGATAAATACCTTTTCGCTATTGTGGTAGAATCCGAATTTTGTCGAAGTCGATCCAGGATTTATCGCGACTATGTTGTATATCTTATCAGTCATATTCGTCCCTCCAAGGCATATGTTGTTGAGAATAGGGCTTGTCTATCACGGGCAACCGCGAATCTTGTTATGGCTCCAAAGCACATCAAGGCATATATTGCTGAGAACAGGGGCGCGAAGAACACGTCCTCACACCCCTGTACTTGCCGCTTATGCAATTTCCTTTGCTGCTTTGATTGAATCGATAAGCAGTGGAACTACCTTGAACAGATCTCCCGTAATTCCGTAGTCAGCAATCTCAAATATAGGTGCTGCTTCGTTCTTATTGATAGCTATGATACACTCTGAATCCTGCATTCCTGCTTTGTGCTGAATAGCTCCCGAAATTCCGAGAGCTATGTAAATCCTCGGATGTACAGTCTTTCCGGTCTGTCCCACCTGATGGTCTGCGCTTATCCAGCCGGCATCTACGCAAGCTCTGGAGGAGCCTACCACTCCGCCGAGAAGCTCTGCCAGCTCTGTTGCAAGAGCTATTCCGCCTTCTATATCCTTAGCGATTCCTCTTCCGACCGATACGATTACGTCTGCACCAATCAGGTCGACCATCTTCTTAGCCGCCTTAACGATATCGAGAACCTCTGTCTCAATGTCGCCAGCTGCTAACTCAAATGCAGGGTGCATGATTTCGACCTTTGCAGCTCCTGCTTCATCGTAAGGGCACTTCTGCATAACACCGGGTCTTACAGTCGCCATAGCCGGTCTAAATCTTGGGCACACGATTGTAGCCATGAGGTGTCCGCCAAATGCCGGACGAGTCATCTTGAGGTTGGTGTTAACATCGAACAACCTGGTATCAAACTTCATGTTGTCAACATCGAGCGATGAGCCTGTGCGCAGGAAATTGATATAACCATCAAGGTCTATATCAAGGTGTGTGCAATCTGCACAGAGACCTGTATGAAGTCTGGCAGCGCATCTAGGAGCCAGGTCTCTACCGATATTGGAAGCCCCAAACAACATAACCTCCGGCTTAAATTCCTGCACCGCCTCGCTTATCACCTTAGTGTAACCATCTGTTGTGTAATTCTTAAGCAGCGGGCTGTTGTACACATACACACCGTCTGCTCCGTATCCGCCCAGCGCCTTAGCAAGGCCATCTACGTCATCTCCGAGGAGGATGCCATACAGCTTGCAGCCAAGCTCATCAGCAAGCTTTCTGCCCTCGGAAACAAGTTCAAATGTTGTCGGCATCATTTTGCCCTGACGCTGTTCACAGAACACCCATACATCTTTGAAAGCGTCGATTTGCGAACTATCGTAAGCCATATTGAATTCTCCTCTCTATATGATATGCTTGCCGGTCAAAATTGACACAAGCTCGTCAGTAGTATTCTTATCAGAACCTTCCATCATCATGCCGCCACCCTTTACCGGAGGTGTAAACGACTTGTAGATGTTGGTTGGAGAACCCTTAAGTCCGATAGTAGTCTTATCGATCAGCGGATGGTTCTCAAGCGCTGCAAAGTCCATAATCTGAAGCGGCATATCCCAACACTTCTCTGTTCCGACTACGCTCATGTATCTAGGAGTATTCAGTTCCTTGATACAAGTAATCATGCAAGGAGTCGAAACCTTGACCAGCATATATCCGTCCTCCAGCATTCTCTTAATTATCAGTGAGCCTCCCTCTTTCTTGACTTCTCCGGCATAGGTTACCTGCGGCAGATGCAGCTTCTCGGCTATCTGAGGCCCAACCTGAGCTGTATCTCCATCTATAGCCTGACGGCCGGCGATGATGATATCATCAGTCTCAACACCATACGTATCAATAGCCGCAGCCAAGATCTGCGATGTAGCATATGTGTCAGATCCTCCAAATTCACGAGCGGAAACGAGAACTGTCTCGTCTACTCCCATTGCCATCAGTTCTCTGAGCATTCCTTCAGCCGGCATAGGTCCCATAGTGAAAGCGACTACCTTGTATCCGAACTCTTCCTTGAGAGTCAGCGCCTGCTCTACAGCGTTGAGATCATCCGGGTTGATGATTGTCTGCATTGAAGCGCGGTTAAGTGTTCCATCCTCGTTTACTGCAACCTTGCCGGAGGTATCAGGAACCTGCTTAACTGTTACGAAAATTTTCATTTCTTCCTTCCTCCTCTATCTAAGCAAATTGTTAGCGATTACAACTTCCTGAATCTGGCTGGTTCCTTCAAATATGCTCATTATACGAGCATCTCTGTAAAGTCTCTCAACTCTGTATTCCTTGATGTAGCCATATCCACCGTGAATCTGTACTGCCTTGTATGCACAGCGGTTTGCAGCCTCTGCAGCGAAGAACTTAGCGATAGAGCAAGCCATTCCGGCCTGTGGTGAATTCTGATCCTTGAGGCTTGCTGCGTGATATGTGAGCTGTCTTGCAGCCTCTACATCCGCCTGCATCTCTGCAATCATGAAGCTAACACCCTGGAAGTCTGCAATTCTACGACCAAACTGTTTACGCTCCTTAGCGTATTTTACAGCCTCATCCAGGCACCCCTGAGCTACTCCAACAGACATAGCCGCAACTCCGAGTCTGCCTCCATCCAGAGTCTTCATAGCGTACTGGAATCCCTTGTTGAGAGGTCCTATAAGATTTGCCTTAGGAACCCTTACATCCTCAAATACCACATCAGATGTCGGATATCCGTTAATTCCCATCTTTTTCTCCGGTGCTCCCAGCGAAACACCCTCTGCGTGCATGTCGACTATGAACATAGATATACCGCGGGAACCCTTCTGCGAGAGATCTGTCTTGGCATAGATGATAATCCAGTCTGCCATCGGTGCACCGGAGATAAAGCACTTACGTCCGTTGATGATAAAATCTTCTCCATCAGGAATTGCTGTTGTGGTTGTACCACCGGCATCTGATCCGGCTCCCGGCTCTGTAAGTCCAAATACGAGGATTTTCTCTCCGCTTGCAACCTGCGGTAGATACTCTTTCTTCTGAGACTCACTTCCTGCGAGGAGCAGCGGGCCTCCACCGAGTGAGTTTGAAGTATTTGCGTAAATAGCCAGAACTGCATCCTGGCGTGCAAACTCTTCGTCCATGAGCACATAGGTCAAGCTATCCGATCCTGCGCCGCCGTACTCTTCCGGAATCTTAACTCCCATAAATCCGTAACGGGACATCTTCTTGTGCATATCCCAGTTGAACTCACCGGTCTCATCGAGCTCATCCTGAAGCTCCTTGGTGAATTCAGTCTCAGCAAACTCACGGAACAGTTTCTGCTGCAGCGCGTGCTTTCGATCCAAAATCATTTATTTACCTCCTTAGCATGGTATCTCGTGAGACGACTTTCCTTCAGTCATGATCTCATAAATACTGTCAACTCCACATGCAGCCATAGATGCAGCAGCCTCTTCTGTGAAGAAAGCCATGTGTGGTGTGTGATACACATTTACGAAAGAACGCAGATACTTGAGCTTGAAGTAAGGCATTCCCTCTGTCCTGATAATATCCTCGTTGTGAGGAACGTGAATGATTCCTGTCTCCCCGGGGAATGCATCACAGTACAATGCGCCAATCTTACCGTTTTCAACACCTTCGATAACAGCGTCTATATCCAACAGTTCTCCTCTTGCGTTGTTGATGAGTATTACGCCATCCTTCATCTTGTCGATTGCTTCCTTGTTGATCATACCTGTTGTAGCCGGCAGGAGCGGCATGTGAATTGTGATTACATCGCACTCCTTATAAATTGTGTCTACATCAACGTAGGTAGCGTATTCCTTCACCTCATCGTCCTGAATAACATCATAAGCTAAGATTTTACAGCCAAACCCGCTCAGAATCTTGACCACAGTCTTGCCTATCTTACCCGCACCGAGCACTCCGACTGTGAGAGAACGGAGCTCCCTTCCCATCTTGCCTTTAAGTGTAAAATCGTTGTCGTTAGTGTTGTACAGCGCCTTTTTCTGATGACGCATACACATCAGTATAGCCATTACAGAGTACTCGGCAACTCCATTAGGAGCATAAGAGCCGTTACAAAGCTTAAATCCCAGCTTTCTGGCATACTCTACGTTCATGTGATTATAGCCAACGCAGCGGGATGCTAAAACCTTAACACCCATCTTATTGAGCTCGTCGAGTACTTCGTTTGAATATGTACTCTGACCCAGAGTTGTAATACCGTAGCTTCCCTCTGCCAGGTTTACCGTTGTCTCATCCAAATTAGCTCTTGTAATAACTACATCGATGCCGTATTTGTCACACAAGCCTCTGATGACAGGCTCTTCGTCCGGTCTAACTTCATATGCAGTAATTTTCATGTCAATTCTCCTCGTATAATATGTTTTACCGACACATTTTCTTATAAAACATGTCATATAACAGCTTGTTCCACTTTGCATATAAACCGTTGCAATCTCTAAAACGACCCAATTCACCCCTTATTTTTGATTAGTCCTGTAGAGCGGGATCCATATCGATTGCGGCACCACTTTCAAGCATTGCGGAAATATCCTCTGTCGAATACCCGAGTTCGCCGAGGATATCCTTTGTCTGCTCTCCGAGATAAGGTCCTCTCTCGTATGGCGGAAGTCCCATCCGATCAAATAGAACCGGCGGTCTTACAAGGGTGCGTTTATTGCCGTTGCTATAAGCCATCTCGTAGAAGCAGTCAGACGCCCAAGCCTGCCTGTCTTCCAGCAAGCTGTCCCAGCCCTGAGCGACTGCATATGGTAAATCATTAGCATCCAAAATCCGACACCAATCATCGCAATTCTTGGTCTTAAACTCCGCTGTAATCCATGCTGAAAATTCCTCGCGGTTAGGGATAAGGTTCTTCTGTGGATAGAATCTCGCGTCATCTGCCAGTTCCGGATGCCCCATTGCATTCATAAGTATTGGATAATGCCTGTCGTACTGAGGCATAGCGATCTGCAGCCATCTGCCGTCAGCAGTCTCGTAGCAGAGGACCAGCGGATTACCAAGCTTCCATCTCTCCATCGGATACTGTGTGCTGTCAGCACCATACTGACTAGCCTGAAGCATCAATGAAATATCCCAAATAGCACTGTGGAACAGCGATACCACCACATGGTCGCCCTCGCCGGTCATCTTGGCCTTGAACAGCGCCGCGAGAACTCCGGCTGCGAGGTTCATAGCGACCTGATGATCACCGAAGCCTTGAACTGTCAGCATCGGCAAGCTATTCTTGTCACGAAGCGGACCCAGGATACCGCCCCTGGCGTAGAAGGCTGTAAAATCGAAGCCCGGCAGATCCTTATCCGGTCCCTTTTCCCCATATCCGGATACATATCCATAAACCAGGCTAGGATACTTCTCATGAAGAGTCTCCCAGTCCAACCCTGCTCTCTTGAGCGGTGACTGACGCCAGTTGCAGATAAATACATCTGCAGTTGCCAGCAGCTTCTCAAGCGCTTCTCTCCCCTTTTCAGACTTAGTGTTAAGTGCAATGCAGGTCTTTCCGGCATTCTCAAGGTCGTAAGATGTGTTTTCCTTCTGATCGAGAGGACGACCCTCGTTTACTGCAGTGTAGCGAAGCGGATCGCCCTTAGGCGGTTCGACCTTGATAACCTCTGCACCGAGGTCAGCCAGGAATCTGGCTGTGCAAGGTGCTGCAATAAAGGTAGCCATCTCAACGACTCTGATTCCTTCAAGTGGTCTATTGCCCATTATTATCCTCCTTGAAATTTATCTAAGCATTAAAACGTTTTAGAACAATAACATATCGCGGAACGTCTCAAGGTTAGTCTTAACCTGTTCAAACTGATTCATCTGTCTATCGACTTCTACTAGAGCCAGTGGCAAATCAGCCTTCTCGCACGCTTCCTTTATACATACGAAGTCGAACTCCTCCGGATCACAGAACTTTGTCATTACTACTACCACTCCCTTAGCGCCTCTATTCTTCGCAACATCTACAATCCACTGAACTCTCGGTTTCTCTACGTTGTAGAGAACAGAACAGTTATCTGTATTTGCAAATTTCTCGGCTAGCGCCTGCAGCGCATCAGCTCCAAAAGGAACATCTGTCCTGTACTGTCTGGATTGTGCACAGACATCATCTGCAACTATGTGCATTCCGAACTCGTCAAAGGTTTCGCTCAGACCATCCATGTCTGTGAGTATTCCGGAAATTACGATCGGGAAGTTGCCTACGCTTTCGTCGGCGGCCTCGAGCTCGGTAATTAGTTTATTTACGAGAGCCGTGTGCTCCTCTACGAGCATATAGTTAGCACTTGCAAATATATCGCTACGCTCCTGAACCGTAATCTCGGCGTGTTTAGCGAGCAGAGCATCTATTTTACGCATCGCTGCATTATGCTCGTTGTACAGTCGGTTGGATTCAGCAAGCTTATCCGGCGAAAATTCAGCTCCCGTGCACTCCTCGAGCTCCTTGATTACTCGCTCGTATCCGGCCCTTGTGTACGCGATTCCAAATGCAGGCTTCCTGTTCTGTGGATATGTCATAGGTATGAACTTTATATCAGGAACTGCATACTTCCAGTTTTCACCCATGGTCTTGAGAGTGTCACACAGCGACGGAATTATAATCGCGCTCGCGCCCTCAAACTTACCGGTGATGCCCAGCTCCAAGATAGACTGAACTATTGAACACATGAACGCCGGGAAATACTCCTTTGCTCTGTCGAGTTCCATATCTGCACCCCATGTTCCCATTGGCACAAGCCCCATTGAATGAACTATCTCATCAGGCGTGTAATACGGAACGGTGAGAACAATCTTTTTGCCCTCTCCCAGATACCTGTCCATCTGCTTGCGAGGAGAAGCTGCTATCTCATGAAAATCCTTGATTGTATTGTATGTCATAGCTATCTGTCTCCTTTCTCAGATTTGTTGGATTCCATAATCTCCATCAGCCCTTGAACTCTCGTATCGTACTGTGCTTCTGAAAAGTTTCTGGGGTCGGCCTGATCTCCGTCAAAGCTTGCAACCGGTATATCGCACGCTTCTCCGATCTGCCTGCTCATTTCATACATAAATCCGCTCCACAGCTTGCATGAACGGTTGGTATGTACCAACAAGCCTTCAACGTGATTGTCCTTGCAGAGCTTGATTCTCTTATCTCTGGACTTCTCCAGATTGATGGCGTTAGGAACACTGCAATATGCCTTAATCATCTCTTCAAACGAATGGTAATCAAATCCAAACGCATCGGCGTATATCGTCGTAACCATGTTGATACCGCGATCCTTAAGTCCATGCGATGTTGCTCTCAGATAAGGCCAGCAAGCTATCCCTTCAAACATAATTCTGTATTTTTCCTCAGCTCTGAATGTGCTGGTACCATTAAGATGATTTTCCTTGTATTCCCTGAGGAGAGTTTCCATGGCCTCTCCGGCCTCTTCCTTGCCTCTAGCTGTAACCATTACAGCCATGTGGTTAAGCAGGTCGAATCCGTTAAACGGAGAAGGCACATACTTTGCCTGTGCCGTAGCTTCGAGCCATGCTCTGCTGGCTCTGCAGCTAAATCCTGTAACCTTTTCGAACTTTGCATCATCCCATTTCAGGCCAAATAGCTTTTCAAGCTGATGAACTGCATCCCAGAACTGCGCAGACACATAGGCTACTTCAGCATCGGAAACCTCATAGTCCGGATTGAAAGGAATATCTAGAATAATCATTGGGATGTTGAGATCTCTGGCGAGATTCTCGTACCACTTAATCATGCAGTTGCAGATATTGTTGCAGCACAGCAGCACATCCGGCATTGCAACATCCTGCTCCGGACATTCCTTGAGCTTGGCGTACGCAAGACTTACTCTCGCATATGCACAAATGTCATTAGAATACCCCTCTGCTTCCGCGACATTGCACATTCTTTCTCCTGCACCTCTGGCGGCAATTCCCGCAGCTTGATTCTCAGGGTATGCAGTCGCAATTCCCAGTGTTTCAGGAATCTCAACAGGGAAGTTGCTGGATACCCAAGCGACAGGAACACCCCGTTTCTTTGCCTCAATTGCGCCGGCAAACGCATCACCGGCAATCTTTCCTAGCTTAAATTTGGCTGAATTAGGATCAATTGGCTTCCTAGGCTTTTTGATTTCCTCTGCCATAACCTATTACCTCCTTTTCCATTTTGTTAATCATTTAGAAATATTTAGGCTGAATCTATCTGTGTAAAAAAATTAAATACGCATTTTGTTAATTCATTAACATCTTTCCCTAAAAATTTTTGCTCCCTTGAAGATGTAAATTTTTTCACCTAGTTGTCATAGCCCGCGCTTCTGTATGCATAAATCGCCGCCCCAATAGCTCCGAAATATTGTGCAAGCGGGTCGTACTTTATGTCTGTTTCAATTGCTTTGCTCATAGCTTCTCGAACTGCGCCGTTTCGCGCCACGCCGCCAGACATACACACAGGCTCTTTGAAGCCCGCACGCCTGACTAATGAGCTTACACGCGTCGCAACGCTGTTACAAATCCCGGCGATAACATTTTCTCTGCTCTCTCCGTTTGCCAACTGGCTGATAACCTCTGATTCTGCGAAAACCGTACATGTACTCGAAATAGTGGCCGGCTTCTCAGCCTTCGCAGCTAATACCTCCAATTCTGAAATATCTGCTCGTAAAATATTAGCCATCACATCCAGAAACCTACCTGTACCGGCCGCACACTTGTCATTCATCACAAAATTCGTCATCTTACCTGACTCACTCATGCATATAACCTTGGCATCCTGACCGCCGATATCTATCACAGTACGGACGTCCGGAAATACGAATCTGCTCCCAAGCGCATGACATGTCAGTTCACTGACTTCAAGATCGCAGCCCTTATATTTATTGCGTCCATAACCGGTAACTGCGGTATTAGTTATATCAGCTTCAGACAGACACGAACCGGTCATCAACTCCTGCTTGACATCCTCCGGTCCTGAAGTGCCAAGTCCGCCTACACATAGAGCCTTTGCCATTAATTTGGTTCCGTCTTCCAGGATTACACACTTGGATGTGGTAGAGCCTATGTCGAGTCCAAGAGTATACATCTGCCGGTCTCCTTCCCATGTACATATTCTCGTACAAACTCATTATAGCGCTCGTTATTTTATAGTCAATAGAGTTTGTTAAAAAATTATTATAGCAGTTTTTCAAATATGGTATTAAGAATTTTAAAAACAGTGATTCTGCTATCCTATTTTCGTTGAAATTTCAACATTTGCGCAGATAAAAGGAGAGGCATAAGCCTCTCCCCGAACTGTAGACCTTTATCTGTCTTGTTATAAACCATCATAAGAGCACCGACATAGCACCGTCACATCATCAAGACGGCAACTATCAGATACTTGTAAATCTATCCAATGAATCTAATCAACCTTAATCTTATCCCAAAGCTTGGACATTCTTTCGATACTCTTGACGTCTGTGCCGTTCTTCTTGAGCTGCTTCATATACATCTCCTTAGGCATTCCCATTTTTTTATACGCAGACAGGTACTTCTTGGAGTAGTTGTTCATATATAAGAAGAAGCCTCCCATATACGCCGCACCTGCTACCGTGAGAACTGCCGAAGCGACCCAAGTCCAAAAGAAGCCGCATACAAAGATTAGTACAATCCATACGATTCCGAGTATTCTGTTAATCTTAGTCAGCTTGTCAATATCAATCGACTTAGGAAGCTGGATATTCTGATCCTTCATCTGCTTCTTATATAGATTCTGTTGATAGCCCTTTGACTGTCTAATATATTGTGGTGGTCTCTGCTTACCTTTGCTCATCTTATCGTTCCTTTTCTAATTAATCTGGTTAAACATTTTAACATAGATTATTCACTTTTTTCAAGTGATTTGAACATCTGCTGCATCGTTGGGTTGTTCTTTGTAAGCTTCTTGATAGTCAAATCCTCTGCCTTGTTGTTAGCTAGACGAAGATTATTCTCCGACGAGGTCAGTGCCTTCTTAATTTTTTCGAGGTGATCGATTGATTTATCGATTTCAGCAATAGCCTCCTGAAATCGCCTGGATGCTATATCGTAGTTTCTTGCGAATGCGTTTTTGAAGTTCTCCATATCCTCCTCGAAATGAGTGATATCGATATTCTGAGCCTTCATCGTTTCCAGTTCCTGCCTGTACTTGAGAGCGTTATGACCCATATTGCGCAGAAGCGAAATCATCGGAATGAAGAACTGAGGTCTGATAACGTACATCTTGTCATATCTATGAGATACGTCAACAATTCCCTGATTATAGAACTCGTTATCAGCTTCCAGAAGCGACACCAAAACCGCATACTCGCAGTTCTTTTCTCTTCTATCCTTATCAAGCTCTTTAAAAAAATCTTCGTTCTTGTGCTTTGTTGCAGTCGCGTCCATCTCATTCTTCATCTCAAACATTATTGACACGACCTCAACCCCATTGCTGTCTGATTCGCGGAATATATAATCTCCCTTGCTACCGGTTCTGGCATCATTGTCCTTCTCAAAATACGCATTTTGAAAGGCCGTGGATCTCAGCTTGTTGAATTCTATCTCACAATGCTGTTCCAGCGTCTCTCCCACCATTTTGGTCGATTGACGTGCCTTGAGGTCCTTATAGTAATCTATCTGCTCGTCCTTCATCTTGAGCTTGGCTTCATATTCATCGCGAAGCACCTGAAGATTAAGCTCCGCCTCCTTCTCACTTACCTTGAAATCGCCGGATAGCTTTTGAAGCTCCTCCCGCTGCTGATTAAGTTCCTCATCCTTAAACGCAGCGAGTTTTCTGTATTCAGCCTCCTTGGTGTCAGCAAGCTTTCGATATTCATTTACTTTCGCTTGAACGGCTTCATTTACAGCCAATGCCTTATCTTTATCATTTGCAGCTATGGTGGCACGCAGTCTAACGATTTCCTGTTCCTTACCGGCCAGCGCATCATGAAGCCGATTAGCTGTCTCTGCCTTCGCCAGATTGACTGCAGCTGTCTTGTCGCTCTCATACTGCTCTTCGGCACGTTTTATCTCATTGTTAAATTCCTTGTCTCTGACCTGTTTGACAATTGCCGCGTACCCAGCCTCATCTATCCGGAACACTTCGCCGCACTTAGGGCACTTAATCTGCTGCATGACAATCCTCCTCAGAAATTCTATTTATCGTCCGAAATTACCTCGACATCCACATCGACCGCATCCTTTGTGAAGTCATCTTCGAGGTCGCCTGCACTGGCTCTCCTGTCATAGGAAGATCTGTTATCACCACTATCACCACTATCACCACTGCGATAGCGACGAGCACTCCCGGCTTCACCTGATTTATCTCTCCACCATCTAGCTACAGCTTGAAATAACACGAGAAGACCTACAACAATCCAGAATAATGGATTAAGCAGAATAGCTATCACCACCGATGCAAGCAACAAAAATATGAATATTCCTATCACGCAGCCAAGGCCGCCTCCATCACGATAATACATTTCGTCCTCCTAATTATATAAACACCTATATATACTAAGTTAGTTTCTGTTTTCCTAATCGATTACAACGTATTATAGCACAGGGTATTTGAATATTTGGTGACGCTATATTAAATAAGAATTAATATTGTCGAATTATCGCATTAAAAAAGGGGCCGAAGCCCCGCTTAATATCGTAATAGTAGCTGCACCGGGGAAGAGCTCTAGCCGAAGTATCTCTCAAGTAGACCCTTGAACGCCTTTCCGTGTCTAGCCTCGTCCCTTGCCATCTCGTGAACTGTGTCGTGGATAGCATCAAGGTTAGCTGCCTTAGCTCTCTTGGCAAGGTCGAACTTACCGGCCGTTGCACCGTTCTCAGCATCAACTCTCATCTGAAGGTTCTTCTTGGTGCTGTCTGTGATAACATCTCCGAGAAGCTCTGCAAACTTGGAAGCGTGCTCTGCCTCTTCCCAAGCTGCCTTCTCATAATATAGACCAACCTCTGGATATCCCTCTCTGTGAGCAACTCTTGCCATAGCCAGGTACATACCTACCTCGCTGCACTCTCCCTCAAAGTTAGCTTTTAGATCAGCTATAATATCTTCGTCAGCACCCTGAGCAACACCTACAACATGCTCAGCTGCCCATTCCATCTCGCCTTCCTGTTTAGTGAACTTCTCTGCAGGAACTCCACATACCGGGCACTTCTCCGGTGCCTGATCTCCCTCATGAACATAACCACATACCTGACATACAAACTTAGCCATTTCATACTCCCTTCCTCAGCTGTGCTGAAATAAAATTATAAAGTCGTCTTGTTAATCATCTATGCACGCTTGTTAGACATGCACTCCGGGCAGATGCCATAGAAATTGACTTCACACCCCTCTATCGTACCGCCAAAATTCTTCCGGCCGATCTCAACGATCCGATTATTATCCGCATCAAGGTCTAAGACTGCGCCACATCTGTTACAGAAGAAATGCGCATGAGGCTTGACATTATAATCATACCTTGTAGCTCCATCCGTAATGATTGCAGAAACCTCTCCCATATCTTCGAGCTGCTTGAGATTCCTATATACAGTCGCAATACTAAGATTAGGCATGCTGCTCTTAAGCTCTGTATACAGAGTTTCAGCGGTCGGGTGGTCTTTCCTGTCAGATAATTGGTTCTTGATCGCTTCACGCTGTTTGCTATACTTAATCATTAGTTAATAATTAGTCTCCTTTAATTTTAATAATCATTATCGTTATCATTATTATACTCGTATAAAATATCTTGTCAACAATTAAATTGAAAAAAATTAAAGTTAATCAATTAATCTGTCTTCTATATTGATATTATCAGCGTGTTATGCTACTCTAACTATAGTGAAGGAGGCGTATTCCATGAAAATTCAGAAGTCTTCAGAAGATTATTTAGAGACAATGCTGATGCTGAGTGAGCAGAGAGGTTATGTCAAGTCTATCGATATCGCAAGACACCTCGACGTAACTAAGCCCAGCGTTTCGTATGCTACTAAAAGATTAAGAGAAAACGGTTACATAACTATGGATGATGACGGGCTGATTCATCTAACCGAATCCGGCCTTGCAATCGCAACAAAGATTTACGACAGGCACAAGATGCTCTCGCGTTTCTTGCTTCTGCTCGGTATTGACAAGGATACTGCGGACGAAGACGCTTGTAAGATTGAGCATGACATAAGTCAGGCTACTTACGAAGCAATATGTAATCACGTTAACAACTTCCTTGCCGAGTGCCCGGCTATGAATCATGACCATGAACCGACAGCATAGTCTCTGCAGTTATCCGCTGCAGATTATGTAAGCGCTTTTACCACCCTCGCGGGTGGTATTTTTTGCTTTAATATTTTTTACACAGCAGATTTCACATTTGTAATTTGCCACACCTAACAGCAATACTTTATGTGTGTCCATACAATCTCAACCTTCAAAGTGTTTAAAATTATTTATATTCTTTAAATAAGGTTTACTTGCCAAAAAATATATGGCAAAATTTCCTTGTGATACTTCGTCACTTCTGCCATACGTTAGTGTGTTTTCTTCATTGTTTTAACCCATTATTTTAGCAATCTCGTCAGCGGAATATGAGCCAAAATATGAAGCGTACGTTATTGCTTTCACACCTTATCAAGGAGGTTAACCAATGACAGAAATTGAAAGAAAGCACAAATATCCGATAGCCTTTTGGATTTGTGGATGTACGGAGATCTTTGAACGCCTCTCCTTCTATTTAGGTCGTTCTCTAATTCTGGTATTTGTTTCGACGGCAGTTGCATCCGGCGGACTCGGCCTCGCTGATACAACCGCAGCCAAGATGCAGGCAGACATTACGGCATATTCATATCTAGCAGGTTTCATCGGCGCATTTATAACAGATAGATTTGTCGGCGCGAGATATACTACACCTGTAGGAGCACTCATCATTTCATTTGGCTACTTTGCCGGCTCTATGGCGCACGACGCCAAGCTTGTGTACGTCATGATATTCTGCGTAGCGTTTGGCCTCGGGTTATTTAAAACCGGACCTCTGATCGGAAGAGTAGTAAAGCCTGAGCAGCTTAACTCCGCATACTCAATTCGCTATTCCCTTGTAAATATCGGAGCATTCTTCGGACCTCTGCTTGCCGGGATCCTATATCAGTACACCTTCAAGACCGGTGATTTGCTGGGATTCAGACCTTAGCTCACTCTTCGTTTAGTCATATCGTATGAACACCGTATAAGAAAAGCCCAAGCTCGATTGAACTTAGGCTTTATCTGCACAGGTGTCGATTTTACTGATCTATGATATGTCAATTAAATCTCTCTTGTGTATTTAGCAAGGTATTCTTTCTCGTCCTCTTCCAGGTATGGCGCGATGACCTCGTATACATGCTTGTGGTAATCGTTGAGCTGCTTACGCTCTTCTGCTGTCATGTATTCCGGATCGATAGCATCCAGGTCGAATGGAACTAGTGTGATTGGCTCAAATTTGAGGAATTTGCCGTACTCATTTACTTCATCCAGTACGCAGAGAAGTTCGTTCTCCAGACGTATTCCGTGCGAATCAGTGATGTAGATACCGGGCTCATCTGTGATGACCATGCCTTCATCGATTACGCACTGGTTACCCTTTCTGTATACCCAACGGAAGCTTGCAGGACCTTCGTGGATGTTTAGCAGATATCCTACTCCATGACCGGTTCCGTGATTGAAGTTGAGATGACGATCCCAGAAAGGCTTTCTTGCGTAAGCATCGAGGATTACGCCGTTGCAGCCGTAGAGAAACCTGGCATTTGCCAGCGACAGGTTACTGATAGCAACTAGAGTAAAGTCCTTCTTCATCTGATCTGTAACCTCCCCCAGTACATATGTCCTGGTGATGTCAGTCGACCCCTCGTAGAAGCCGGCACCGGTATCTGTGAGGTGCATTCCCTTTGGCAGCACCGGAATATCCGACTCCGGAGTTGGCGCATAGTGTACAATTGCAGCATGAGCACCATATGAAGAAATAGGCTCAAAGCTTGGACGAATAAAGTTGCCCATCTCCTTGCGGAACTCGTCAAGCTTGTCGGAAACGCTGATTTCGGTCATCTCAATCTTACCCACATTTTCCTTGAGCCACTTCATGAAGCGCAGATGCGCAATGCTATCCTTGATCTGGGCCTTTCGGATGTTCTCGAGCTCAACAGGATTCTTGACGTTCTTGAATATCATCTCAGGATTCATCACATCAATCTTCTTAACTGAATCAGGAATGTTGCAGAACATTGCATAATTAACCTTAGAAGCATCCAGCATCAGCTTAGCATCTGCAGGAATATGCTTGATGTCCTCATAAATATCGTTATATGGATGCAGCACTACTCCGTCAGCCGTGAGGTGTGCCTTAATCTCGTCGCTCAGCTTACGTTCGTCTATGTACAGGTGATATGCCTTGTCGTCCATCAGAGCATAGGACAGAATGAGCGGGAAGAAATCAATATCATCTCCACGGATATTAAGAGTCCAGCAGATGTCATCAATCGTAGTTACTACGTGCATATCAGCTTCTGCAGCTGCCATCTTTTCACGGATATCGGAAAGCTTATCAGCCACGGTCTTACCTGCGTATTTAACGTCAAGCTCAAATGCAGGCTTCTCGGATAACGGTGGCCTGTCAGTCCAAATCTCATCAATAAGGTCAAGGCTGTACTCGATGCAGCCGCCGTGTTTAAGAGCTATACCTTCATAAAGAGAACCTTCGTCCATCGATACAACTCTGCCGTCAAAGCCGAGCTTATCTCCCTTAACGAGCTTGCTGTCCAGGAATGCATCCAGAGTAGGAACTCCAGGTTCTCCCATCTTCATCAGCTCAACGGTTGTTCCCTCCAGCTGCGCACCCGCCTGCAGGAAGTATCTGCCGTCTACCCACAGCCATGCTCCGTCCAGACCGATTACTGCAGTTCCGGCAGATCCGGAGAATCCTGTAATAAACTTTCTAGCCTTAAAATGCTCACCGACATACTCACTCTGGTGGAAATCAGCAGTTGGAACTACATAGTAATTGATTCCGTTCTCCTGCATCTTGGCGCGAAGTGCAGCAAGCCTCTCCTGAATTACATTCATTTAAAGTCTCCTTTCAAATATAAGTAATATATAAATAATGGTTATAAACGTCTACACTTGATTATATCATCAGAGAGCTTCAGTTTAAATATTCTAATTTATACAGCTCTCATTTGACCGGCCGTTCCGGGTCTCTAACACCTATCTGCCGATATAGCATCCTGAGACCTTAAGACAATCCGATGATAGTACCGTCTGACTTGATATCCATGCCGTTAGCAGCAGGCACCTTAGGAAGTCCCGGCATAGTCATAATTGAACCTGTCAGAGCCACGATAAAGCCCGCTCCGGCGGATACTCGGAGCTCTCTAACTGTGATCCTGAATCCGGTGGGAGCACCCAGCAGCTTGGCATCGTCAGAAAAGGAATACTGAGTCTTGGCAACACAGATTGGGAACTTGTCGTATCCAAGCTTGTTAAGCTCATTAATCTGCTTCTGAGCTGCTGCTGTAAAGTCGACGCCATCAGCTCTGTAGATTTCCTTGGCGATTTTTTCCATCTTCTCCTCAATAGTCATGTCGAGGTCATATAGAGGCTTAAAATCTGCTGTTCCTTCCTCGCAAATCCTAATGACTTCCTCGGCAAGCTCCATACCGCCGGCAGAGCCCTTTGCGAACACCTCTGAAAGGACCACTTTCACGCCGTATTCCTCGCAGATCTTATCCAGCAGCTCCAACTCAGCCTCGGTGTCTGTAGGAAATCTGTTGATGGCTACCACCGATGGTACACCAAATTTTACGACATTTTCTATATGTCTGATCAGGTTAGATGAACCGGCCTTGAGAGCCTCCTGATTTTCCTCCGAGAGATTATCCTTAGACACTCCGCCATTCATTTTAAGTGCACGAACTGTAGCCACTATTACGACACAATCCGGTTTTAAGCCGGCATATCTGCACTTTATGTCAAAGAATTTTTCAGCACCAAGGTCCGCCCCAAAGCCTGCCTCAGTTATTACGTAGTCACCCAGCTTGAGCGCTGTCTGCGTCGCAACTACGGAGTTGCAGCCATGAGCTATGTTAGCAAACGGCCCGCCATGGATGAATGCCGGTGTGTTGTCGAGCGTCTGCACCAGATTAGGCTTGATCGCATCCTTGAGCAGCAGAGCCATTGCTCCGGTTGCCTCCAGATCACCGGCAGTTACGGCCTCGCCATCGTAGTTATAGGCAACTACCATCTTGGACAGTCTCTCCTTGAGATCCTCCAGGTCAGTTGCAAGGCATAGGATCGCCATAATTTCAGAAGCAACTGTAATATCAAATCCGTCCTCACGAGTCACGCCATCAGCCTTGCCGCCAAGACCGATTACGATGTTACGAAGTGCACGGTCATTCATATCTACAACGCGCTTCCATACAATCTTCTTAGTTACGATTCCAAGCTTGTTACCCTGATGAATATGGTTATCAAGCAGTGCTGCCAGCAGATTGTGAGCTGAGGTTATAGCGTGAAAATCACCTGTGAAATGAAGGTTGATATCGTCCATTGGAACTACCTGTGAGTAACCGCCGCCTGCAGCGCCGCCCTTGATACCGAAGCAAGGACCTAGTGACGGTTCACGAAGAGTCGTGATTGTCTTCTTGCCCAGCTTGCTGAGTGCCATCGATAATCCAACATTAGTTGTCGTTTTACCTTCTCCGGCAGGGGTTGGGTTAATAGCGGTAACGAGCACAAGCTTGCCGTTCTCTCTATTCATATTCTCCTTTATGTAGGAGTAAGATAGCTTAGCCTTGTATTTTCCATATTGCTCCAGCTCATCGCCCGGTATATCGAGAGCTTTAGCAACTTCAGTGATTGGAAGCATATGCGCTTCCTGAGCAATTTGAACATCTGTCTTCATGATATCCTCCACAAAAAACTATGTACCACAAGCATACAACATCATTATACGCATGTACGTATAAGCAAACAATATGTACATGCATCATAAAATAATTTAATAAATTCAACTTATTTAAATATTTTATTTATTACATGCGTTCCCCTGCTGCAGCCTGCTTGTTGGCTTATAGGACAAAAAACGTGTTTTGCTAATCCCAGTAAGAA